>CALSPD010000022.1 GCA_943788145.1 uncultured Flavobacteriales bacterium | reverse complement strand
ATTGGATTGCCAGTCAAAAACAACAGAAAGCAAATACGCCAATGGTATTTGAATAACCCAAAACACAACCAAACTAATCCACATCGGTGTGCGTGTGTCCCCCGCTCCATTAAACCCTTGACTAACAACCATTCCATAGGCGAAAAAAATGTAACCCACACAAATAATCTGTAGGGCCGAACGACCAATTTCTTGCACCATTGGTTCGGTGGTAAAGAATTGAAGCACATTATCTGCGAAGACAAAGAAGATAATAGAAACAAAACCTAAGAATATGGTATTAATCAGTGCTGTTCGCCAAACAGACTGTTCAGCACGCTCAGGTTGGTTGGCACCTAGGTTTTGTCCGACAAGGGTAGAGGCAGCATTGGACATCCCCCATGAAGGTAACAAAGTGAAGAGTACAATTCTAAATGCAATGGTATATCCAGCCAAGGCCTCTGATCCAAAAATGGAGATGACCCTAACCAAAAATATCCAACTTGCCGACTCGATTAGGAATTGAGCCAAACCGCCAGATGCTATGCGAAGCATTTCGATAATGGTCTTTATTCGTATAACTAGATTTTCCACACCTAGTTTAATAACAGACTTACCATTAAACAAATAATATAGTTGGTAAATGACGCCAATGGATCTTCCAACTGTTGTTGCTATAGCTGCTCCCATTACGCCAAATTCTGGAATCGGACCAAGCCCAAAAATTAAGATTGGATCGAGAATAATGTTAAGTCCATTGGCAATCCATAAAGTGCGCATCGCTATTGCGGCATCTCCAGCTCCTCTAAATATGGCGTTAATTAAAAAGATAAGAATGATACTGATGTTCCCCGCATACATGACTTGAGCGTATCCGACTCCTTCAGCCACTAGTGTCTGCTCTCCACCCATGAGACTTAAAACGTCAACCGCGAAGAGGAATCCACATATTCCTAAAGGCACTCCAATGGCTGCGGCTATTAGAATGGCCTGAAAAGCGCTATCGGCTGCTTTTGTCGGATTCTTCTCACCTATTCGCCTGGCTACAATGGCTGTGACAGCCATACTTAATCCAACGGCAACAGCATAAATGATGAATAGAATAGACTCGGTCAATCCAACTGTTGCAACCGCATTGACTCCAACTTTTGAAACGAAGTAAACATCGACCACAGCGAAAAGCGATTCCATCAACATTTCAGCAACCATGGGCAATGCAAGTAGAATAATTGCCTTGTTGATTGAACCTTTTGTGAAATCATGTTGCTTTCCTTTGAAAGCAGCATGTACATCACTATAAAGTATTCTTAATTTCTGGAAATGGTTTTTAATTCGAGCGCTCAAACGGAGAGATTAAAAAGGTTGCTTAAAATGGCAATCGAAAAAGACATTATTTCATCGTTGCTATATTCAGAATGAATATAAACGATTCTTTTCCAAAATATACGCGGATAGAATGTCGAATCCAATTAACTATTCGAAGGATCAGATTTGGAGATTTTCTGACGAAGCTCGGTTTTTTCAGTTTCCGAAAATGTGGCATTCAATTTTAGATTGGCAACAGCCTTTTCAATCCATTTTGACTGTCGATCGAATGATTTGCACAATCCACACATTACTAGATGAACAAATAACTGAAATCTTTGATTTAAAGAAATGGCATTTTCACGTTTACGAATCGATAATTCGCTTGCCTCTTTACAACTAATCATGACATCCAATTAATTTCTAAACATTTTCTAAGCTGAAGCTTGGCTCGATGTACCAAAACCCAATAATTTGAAGAACTCAACTCTAGCTACTTACAAATGACCTCTGACTCTTCACCATCCATGTATTTCATGGTGAAAACCGCTTGCTGAGTGACATTAAGGTTACCTAGGCATTTATTGAGAACTTCCATGAATTCTTTCGATTCTAAGACATGATCTGGGGCCCATTCTTTAGGCGATTCTTCTTTGTTCCATGCTCCAGACTCCATGAAGTATCGATCATCTGGTTCAGAATTATCAGGCTGTAATTGTGATTCGGTAATTTCCTTTTTCTTTTTATAAAAGTCCAATATCCGGCTTCGAAGTATCAAATACAGCCAATTCTTTTCAGAAAGTTCACCTCTAAAACTGTCCTTAGTCCTTAGCGCAACAAAAAATGATTCTTGAACTAAGTCTTTGGCAAGATCTCTATCCCTTAACCGATTGATGGCAAAACCAAGCATCTGATCAGCATATTTATCGATCCAAGTTTCGGGAAAGAGCTCATGTTTTGGCATGGTTCAAAGGAATAAAAAAAGGGCAGTACAAACTGCCCTTTTTTATATTGAAAGGATATTTTATTTAGCGTCTTGCAGCGGCATTTCTTTAACCGACTCCACTTGTTTTGCAGCCTTTAACTGTTTTTTCTCAGCATGCATTTCTTCAAATTTGATGCGTTGTTCTGGAGAAAGAACAGCAGTGATCTCATCTCGTTCGGCTTTCCGTAAGTTTCGATGCTCAATCTTTTTCATTTCTTCATCGTCCAATAAATCAATGGCTTCATGATGTGGACGATATTTTGATTTAATGTTTCTTATTTCTTCGTTTTGTGCGTCAGTTAAATCCAATTCTGTCTTGAATCGGTTCATTTTTTTTGATTTAACTTCAACTTTTTCATCAAATTGATTTGGAGCTGGTGTTCCTTGGGAAAAGCTAAATAGCGATACACTCATTATTATGGCAAAGAGAAAACTTATTTTTTTCATGATTTCAGGTTTATTGATTCGTACGCTTATTTTCAATGAACGTGCCAAACGTCATATCCGCTAAAAATTCTTGTAATATGGCTGCATGAGTTGTTGAAATTCAGCTGAGTAGGATTTAGCAGACGAACGCAATACTAAATGCGATTCATGATAATCGACTTTGTTTTTTGCCAGACTAACCATTAATCGATTCGCGGGTTTATGACCAAAAGGAGCCACCGAAAAAAGCCTTTGGATGTGCAAACCTACTTGGCTAGAAATCTGTAAAAGCTCAGACGCACGCGCATATGGAATAATAAGCGCGATATTTCCATCTGGCGACAGGACGTTCACGGCCTTTTCAAGCATTTCGGCAAGATTCAAGGCAATTTCGTGCCGAGCTAGTGACTGACTTTGTGTTGAATTGTGAATCGAGTCTTTAAAAAAGGGGGGATTACAAACAATCAAATCGAAATGAAATAGCTCGCTTAATTGTAAATCCTGAAATCGTACGCATTGAGTCTTTAAGCGGCTTTTCCAAGGGCTATTTAGGAAGTTTTTTGCGGCAAGGTCAGTCGCTTCTGAGTTGATGTCGATTGCTAATATCTGAGCTGTTTTGTTTCGTTGAGCGCAGATAAGTGCAATGACCCCTGTTCCTGTACCAACGTCTAAAATAAGAGCGGCATTCGAAACTTCAACCCAAGCCCCAAGAAGGCAAGCGTCAGTGCCAACTTTAAAGACAGAAGATGTTTGTTCGATCGAAAACTGTTTGAACTCGAAGACATTATTCATAAACCGCGGTAAAGTTGAGATAATTCGTATTAGTTTCACAACCAATGGAAGTGATACATCTAATTTCTGGACCTCGGAATATCAGCACGGCCATGATGTATTCATTCGCTCAAAGGACTGATTGTAAGGCGATAGATGAGCCTTTTTATGGTTATTATTTACTCAACAATGGGTTGAATCATCCTGGAAGAGATGGAATAATAGCGTCTATGTCAACGGATCCTGATGAAATATGGAAATCTATCGTTGAAGTGCCCCAGCTTTGCTCTGAGTGTTTTGTCAAGAATATGGCACATCATATTAAGGATCTTGATCCCTTAAAGTTTTTAGGTTATCGAACTATTTTTTTGGTTAGAAATCCAGCCCTTATTCTTAGATCGTATTCCAAAGTATTGGAAAATCCAATCCTCGATGACATCGGAATAAAGCAGCAATTCGAGTTGTTTGAAGTTTTGCGAAACAATCAAGTTGCTGTTGTTGATTCGGATGATATCTTAAAAGATCCAAAAAGGACGTTAGAAAAGCTATGTAGGAAACTAGATATCGAGTTTCAACCAAGTATGCTTGAATGGGCTGCAGGACCTAGAATCTTTGATGGCGTTTGGGCGCAGTTTTGGTATGATAGTGTGCATCGTTCCACTGGTTTTAAGCGACCTTCAATTTCTACTGGTGAGCAAATGATTCAAGAGCATTCTAGCACTTATAATGAGGCCATGAAATATTATTCGAACTTATCGCAATTTAAAATTTAACGCATGCTTCAATCGTATAATCCAAGAAACGAGCACATTAAAGTATTCATAGGTGACCAACTTTACGATCGAAAGGATGCAAAAGTGAGCGTCTTCGATTCTTCGGTGCAGGGTGGAGATGCGGTTTGGGAAGGATTAAGACTATACGAAAATGGAATTCTACATCTCACGGCTCATTTAAGAAGGTTGCGGGAATCCGCTCATGCTTTAGCCTTCGTAGATATTCCTGAAACCAATTTCATTAAGAACGCAATCTCTAAAACCTTGCTGGCAAATGAAATGAGTAAAGACGTTCATATCCGATTGACTTTAACCCGAGGAGAGAAGGTAACTTCAGGAATGGATCCAAGATTAAATCAAAATGGTTCGTGTTTAATCGTTCTTGCCGAATGGAAACCCCTTGTATACGATAATGCTAATGGAATTCGTGTTATAAGTTCTAGCATACGAAGGAATGGACCTCAATATCTAGATTCAAAGATTCATCATGCTAATCTGTTGAATAATATCTTAGCGAAGATACAGGCTAATTTCGCGAACGTAGATGCGGCCGTCATGCTGGATAATGATGGTTTTGTGGCTGAACTTAACGATACCAATATATTTCTAATCAAGGATAATCAAATCCTAACGCCTAATGCTTCTGCTTGTCTTCCAGGTATTACAAGGCAATCTATTATCATAGCGCTTTCAAGGCGTGAAATGCTATGTATAGAACGGCAAATTTCGCTTACCGAATTGTACAATGCTGACTTAGTATTTGCTTCTGGGACAATGGGGCAGTTAACTCCAATAGTCGAAGCAGATGGGCGCAAAATTGGTAATGAAAAGGGTAGGGGAATATTTGTCGAAATCCTTGCAATGCATGAGCAGGAAAACATGAATCATTGCGAAATGATTTGAGAACCTACGTCCGATTGGTGTAAAAGCTGTTCGCCTGTGAAATACTTGTTACAACAAGATCATTAATACACAGATTGGGAGGAAGGGTGGTGGAATAATAAATTAAAGATGCAACATCTTCAGCTGTCATGGGTTCGTATCCGTTGTAGGCCGCTTTTGCACGAGCCTTATCTCCATGAAACCGAACTTCGCTAAACTCCGTTTCAGCCGCTCCCGGAGATATTTGTGTCACCTTAATTCCGCGTCCAAGTAAATCAATTCTCATTCCTTTTGTAATGGCGTCAACGGCATGCTTTGTGGCACAATAAACGTTTCCGCGTTCATACACTTCCTTTCCCGCTGTCGAACCAATGTTTATAATATGACCTTCTTCCCGAGCAATCATCAACGGGATAACACACTTCGAGACATAAAGGAGCCCTTTTAAATTCGTGTCGATCATCTTATCCCAATCATCTACATTTCCAGAGTCTATGTGATCGAAGCCACTAGCTAGTCCAGCGTTATTAACTAAAACATCAATCTTTTTCCAATCTAATTCTAAGCTGTTAATCGATTGTTCTACTTCGCTATTGTTTCTCACATCAAAACAAAGAGTTTTGATTTCAACTTGAAATTGCTTTTCCAATTCTTCGGCTAGTAGTTTTAATCGATTTGCTCTGCGACCTGAAAGAATAAGTCTATGATGGTTTTCTGCGAAAATTCGTGCGGACGCCTCACCAAAAACCAGAGGTAGCGCCAGTAATAAAGACAGTTTTTGTCATAGAAGTGTTTATGAAGCTTTAATTCTCGTAAGCACTAGCTACGGAACTTTTGGCTTGGCTAAGGGCATATACCCGTTGTTTCATATTCTTATGAAACGAATTGATTAACCTATTATGAAAATATGGATAGAGCAATTTGTCTCTTAAAGCGGAACCACTTTTAATAATCGATGTGTGCGTAATTACCGTGTATCCATAACCATTATCGTTCATGGAAATGAGTTGTTTGCCTTCATTCTTGCCAAATTCTAAATAACTAATTTCAATCACGCCATTTTTCATCTTGAATATCGGTGATTTCAAGCGCTGTTGCAAGTTTATAAAGCCCCTTCACCAATTTTAAATTGAGATACATTACTTGTCCAAGTTCAGAACCAGAGCAAGTGTCATTCGAATAAGATAGTTCATCGGTTACCCGATTGTAAACCATTCCAACGGCTGACTTTCTTGTTTTCCACAAAGTAATAGGGCTGGAAGATATGTATGTAGTCCAAACGTCTGCTAAATTGGCCTTAATCACAAATGTTCTTGAAAAGGTGGAGAACCCTTCAAATTCGCTTTGATTTTGACATGTTGGTTGAATGTCTGCAAATGTGTTGACGTGGCTATCTGTTTGTTGTTTAAGAATATAGGAGCGTACCTTTTTATAGGGAATGCTTTCCATATCTACTTCATTGATCCCTTTTTGGCTCAATAGAGCAAATGGAATCATTATAAAAATGGAGAGGATAATATGGACTCTAAATTGGCTCAATTTCATTGCAAAGGAAATCAATTTTAAGGATACTATGCCTATTTGATGAAAAGACCAAAAGCTCATAATTCATTGGTGAGGTCTGAAGCAATTTCAGACAGAGGCCTTATAGCATGTACATGCTCTATTACTGGTCCGGCAACCCATACGGTTTTATAGGTCGCTTGATTCGCGGCTTTTTCAATTGCCTTTAAACCCCGAAAGGCAATGAGCATCTTGATGTATTTTTTTAAAAATTTATTGCGGTGCATTAATTTTTCTAAAAAAGTGGCGTCTGTACCTATGGTCTTTACATATGGGGTATTTATTACCGTAAGGGCGCTACCTGACATTTTTGTGGTCCGAACAATATCATCCTTGCCATAATCGACTAGAGCTTGTTTATACTCGTTTGAAACTCCTGCTTCGTTTGACGCAATAAAAATGGTTCCCACGGATACAGCATCAGCTCCCAAGGCTAAATGCTTTTTAACATCCGTACTCGAAGCAATGCCACCAGCAGAAATTATCGGAATTTTTAGCTCTTTTCGCAATAGGGGCAAGAACTCTTCTGGGGTTAAGTTTCCAGCATGCCCACCTGCCACACTGCTCACGGCAATAACAGCATCTGCACCTAGCTCTTCAACGATTTTGGCATATTTTAAATCTACCACATCGCAAAACACTTTTATTCCTGCGGGTTTAGCAAGTTCAATGCATTCCCGTGGACTGCCAAGCGATGTGATGATGAAATCTACTTTTTTCTCAACGCAGGTGCGCAATTGACTTTTGTATTTGACATTCGATTTGTTGACAATAAGATTTATACCAAAAGGCTTTGTGGAGTGCGCGCGAATGGCATCTATGGCGGCTCGCAATTCAGCATCCGTGCGGTAATTTAACGCTGGAATTGCAGCAGAAATACCTGAGTCTTGAGCAGCAGTTATCATGGCCACATTTGACACAAGGAACATCGGTGCAACTATAATCGGATAGTCGACTTTAAGAAGATCATTAAATCGTGTTTTCATTGGTTCTCAGGGCGATTTATACGGTAACATTTTGCCGGGTGTTCGTCACAAATAATATCCTTCAAATAGGACATACCTACTTTTTCTAAAACCCGAATCGAAGCTAAGTTTTTGTGCATTACCCGACCAATTATATAATCCAAGTTTAGTTTGGAGAAACCGTAGGCAACACAAGCTAAGCTCGCCTCGGTGGCAAAACCATGGCCCCAATACCGTTTTAAGAATCTAAAACCCAGATCTACTTCACCATTTTGGTGAAGTTTTAGTCCACACCATCCGATAAACTCATCGTTTAAACGCTGCCGAACGCCCCATCTACCAATTCCATTTTGGGTATAATCGGAATAAGCTGCAAGGAATTTTTCGGCTTCCTTTTCATTGCTAAATGCTGGATCACCTGTGTATTTGATTACCTCAGGATCTGAGTTTAAGATAAATAATGAAGATGCATCATCTATATCTAATTTATATAAATACGTTCTCTGCGTGTTCAAAACAATGCGTCTATCAGTCATAGTTGTTGATTGATTCAAGATTCCATCCGATATTAGTCCGAAAATAATGACAATGAAAATAGGAATATTAGGATCTGGGATTGTGGGTAAAACTTTGGCCCATGGCTTATTCAAGCTAGACTATTCGGTTATGATTGGCCCTCGGGATCGTGGTAAATTGGATGATTGGGCAAAAGGGCCGGGATTTGGAATTAAAGTCGGAAGTTTTGATGAAGTGGCTGAATTCGGTGATTTACTCATTTTATGCGTCAAGGGTGAAATCGCTTTAAAACTGTTAGAAAATCTTCCTAAGAATTCAATCGATCAAAAAACTATTATCGATACGACAAATCCGATTGACTCAAGCCGTCCTCCAATTAATGGTGTGTTACATTATTTCACTTCACACGATCAATCGCTCATGGAAATGCTTCAATCGAGTTTCCCTGCATCACACTTTGTAAAAGCTTTCAATTCAGTCGGTTCTGGCCTGATGGTTAATCCAGGGTTAAGTGAAACGCTAACCATGTTCATTTGCGGAAATGAAACGAAAAGTAAAGACGAGGTTAAATCTTTGCTAAAGGAGCTAGGATGGGAAATTTGTGATTTAGGAAAAGTGGAAGCCGCTCGAGCAATTGAGCCTCTTTGTATGCTTTGGTGTATACCAGGATTTATCAATAATCAATGGACACATGCGTTTCGACTGGTAAAATGATTAATGAATCGCCTTCAAAGCATTGAGTGCTTCTTCAATATGACGCTCAGCTTGCATCTGCGAATTAAATCGATGGATGAGACATCCTGATTCATCAAAAATAAACGTCACTCTACCTGGAATTAGGCCGAATAGGTTAGTTGGGACCTTAAACTTCTTTCGAATCAAATCATCCTTGTCACTCAATAAGCGATAGGGTAAATTGTGTTTCGATTGAAAGTTTCGGTGGATTTCTGGCGTATCGGAGCTTATACCAACAACTTCGGCTCCAATTTCTTTAAATACCTCGTATTGATCTCTAAAACTACAAGCTTGGCGCACGCAGCCGGGAGTGTCATCTTTCGGATAGAAATAAATAACACTTGGCTTTCCAATTAAATCATCAGAAGAAAGGTTATTCCAATCCTGATCCGGTAAATTGAAATGGGGTAGGAGTTCGCCTACTTTCACTTGATGGCGATTATCGTTTAAATCCTATCAACATGACTGCGCAACCACTGCCTCCTGCAATTGGATCTAGCTCAGCTTCGATGATAACATCCATTGACGACTCGAGCTGAAAATCCCAGTATGGGGCGTTCGAGTGTACTTGATTTCTGAAGATTAGATTGCGCTCCTTATCATAAACTCTAAAAAGCAAATTGCCATCTTGAGTTCCGCTACAAGCCGAAATTCTATAAGTTGTTCCACCGTATAGCGTGGCGTTGAACTCTGCAACTTGATCGGTTAATAAAAGTGCACGATAGTGTTGACCATCCGATAGGAAGTCATCTGTTATGTGTTTCCCACAAACGTCAGCTGTAATGTCGCATTGACCGAAAGAAACGCCAAATGAAAAGGCTGCTATAGCAAAGGTTAATAGTTGCTTCATGTTTATGTCGTTGTCGCAATTATCGTATTTCTGATTTCTGTGATTTTAAGCGATATCTCTTTTAAGACGGCATCGGATATTTTGACATTGCTCTTACTCTTAATAATCGTAAGATGCTTGCCCTCATTGGTTTCTGGTTCTACCCATTCATAGGTGTATTCAACCTGATCAAAAATTGTTTTTAATGATTCTAATTCGCTAACAACATCATCGAGCTGTCCAGTATTTACTTGCTGCATTAGACCGATTAAGTTTTCCAGACTGTTTTTTTGTTCTCCAACTCGAGCCCTTAATTTAGGATTTGGTATTTGAGCTGTTAGTTGCGTGGTGAAGTATAGTGACTCAACCCATCCGCCATAAAGAATCAATGCGCTAACGTCTTCACTTTCATTTTCTTTTAAGTATTCATCGCTTAAACTATTGAGTTGGGAAACCATAATGAGAAGTGAATCTCGATTTTCCATATTGCCTTGAAAACGCTTCATTAGGCTCGTGTAAAGCGAAGGTGAAATTCCTATTTCTCCTCCTAATTTCTTACATGTTTCAAGCAAGTTCCATGCATTTTGCGATTGATTATAAATAAGGGAATAGCCTAGATCCGCCCCATATACTCCTAAATTCATTGCTTGCGCATTCTTAGTGGTATACTTTGTTGGGTCCACATCTGGGTTAAGTAAGGCCTCCGTAAAGTGCCCTCCAACTTCTTCAATTAAAAAGGCAGTTTCCAACGGACTTGGAAGATTGAACAGTTTATCGCCCACCTTTAGAATATTCGAATTGCCACCGTTGTTGGCGCCATTATTATTAGAAACCTCACCACTTGTGTCAGGCTTTTCTGTTCCATCGCCACAGGCCGTTATAAAAACGGAAACGCTAAGGGCGATTAATAAGGAGGAAAATCGTAGTAAATTCATGTAGATTCAGAATTGCGGTCGAAGATATTGGTCTTTTTCAGAAATAGCTTCAAAGCAAGGATAGTTAAAATTGAAAGAACAGCATAAACTAACCCTAATTGGATGTCGAGAATTACAAAACTCCCAATAGTGAAAAGTAAAAAGACAATGGTCAGAGACATGCTAATCCAACCACCAAACATCCATTTTAATCCTGAATTGCAAGTGGTTAGGTTTTTTGCATACAAAGGCCAACTGCCCATAGGTCTTACTTGCCTGCAAAAATTATTAATTGTTTCGTTCGTTTCGGGTTTAGTTACAAAAGTTATCACCAACCATACGATTGTAGTTGTCGCGACTGTGAAATAAAACGGACCATAGTTGTTCGTGAAAGTCTCACCTATTTTTTCGTTGAAATAAAATTGGCAAAAAGCGTAGGCAACCAAGGGCGTAATAGTGGCCGAAATTTCACTCCATACATTTATTCGCCACCAATACCAACGTAGAATTAAGACTAAGCCAAGTCCCGCACCACACTGCATGATAAATTCCCATACTCCTGCGATACTGGTCACAAAAGGAGTAACAATTGCACCAGCAATCATTACAAGAATGGATACATATCGACTCTTATCTACTAGCTGTGATGGATCTGAATTTGGAAATGCAGGAATAAGTAAATCATTAATCAAGTAGCTCGCGCCCCAATTTACCTGCGTACTGATCGTGCTTAAATATGCGGCCATAAATGCAGTAAGTAATAAGCCGACTAATCCAATGGGAAGAAAATCCCGCATGGCAAAAACAAATCCTAATCTCGGGCTATAGAAATATTGGACTTGATCAATTTCTTGCGGTAGAGTGATATTGGAGTTTTGGGCAAGAAACGTTGCTGCAGGATCTGTAAAGGTTTCGAAATTAATGTGTGAAGACGATGCTTCGATTAATTGCTCATTAAGAACTTGGTTGTTGTATTCAGGCGAATAAAGGGCTATGGCGCATAAACCAACGACAATCCACGGCCAAGGTCGAATGCAATAATGTCCAATTTGGAAGAGCAATGTGGCCCAAACAGACTCTTTTTCGCTTCGTGTACTCATCATTCTCTGAGCAACATATCCGCCACCACCTGGTTCAGCGCCTGGATACCAACTCGACCACCATTGAACCGCAACAAAGGCCAAGAATGCGCCAATGGTCAATCCAAAACCCTGTGCTACTCCAACACCAGTGGGCGCGTTTTGCATGGAAGGTAAAAAATTGAACGTGCTGGAAGGTAAAGTCGTTCTGAGGTTTGTCATTCCACCTATTCGGTCGCTATTGACCACCAAAACGGCCAAAACAATACATCCTATCATGGCAATAACAAACTGCACCATATCCGTAATCGCAACGCCTTTTAGTCCTGAAAGTGCCGCATAGATTACTGCAACCACCATTAACCCAAATGTGTACAGCATGGCATCGAAATGACTCAAATCAAAGAAGACTTCCAACAAAGTCATCATGGCCAAGTTCACCCAAGCGATAATAACCGCATTGATTAACAGACCGAGGTAAACGGCTTTGATCATTCGAAGTAAATGCGCTGGTTTGCCACCATATCGGAGCGTAATGAACTCTAACTCCGTCATTAATCCAGATCGCCTCCACAGGGTTGCAAAAAAGAATGTGGTTAAGGCTCCTCCCAAAAGGAAGGACCACCAAAGCCAGTTTTTCGCAATTCCGCCTTGTGAAACAAGTTCCGAAACAGCTAGGGGAGTATCTGCCGCGAATGTTGTTGCGACCATGCTGAGCCCTGCGACATACCAAGGTAAATTACGCCCACCTAGGAAGAAATCCGTTAAACTCTTTCCTGCCCCTTTTCGAAAATAAAGGCCAATGCCAAGTGATAGGATTAAGAAGGAAACAATTATGAGCCAGTCGATCCAGTGAAGCATGCCTACAACATTAAGTCGAAGTTGGAACGAATCGGATATACGTCTTTGGGAGTTTTAAACATGTTTATGAGTGTAGCTTGCTTGAAAGCTACTTTCGCGTTTATGACTCCGCATTTCATTCAGGTAATTGTTCCGCTGGCGCTTCGCGGTGTCTTTACATATGCGGTTTCTGAGGAGTTATTAGAAGAAATAATTCCTGGAAAGCGCGTGGTCGTTCCGTTTGGTCCGAAGCGATTGATTTCGGCTATAGTTTATAAACTAGAAGTTCAACCGGTTAAGGGTGCGAAGATTCGTAACGTCTCTTATGTTTTGGATAACGAGCCCATAATTACCGATGACCAGTTTCGGTTTTGGGAGTGGTTGGCAAACTATTATATGTGTGGATTGGGTTCGATTATGATCGCGGCTATGCCTGATGCGATGAGGTTGAGCTCTCAGACCTTGGTGGTTTTAAGTGAATCGAATGTTGATGTTGAACTGCTTACTTCTTTAGATAAATCCATTTTAGCCAACCTTTCTACAAAGGGTGGAACACCCGTTGTTAACCTCGAAAAAATCGGCAATAAGGCTTCTATCCAGCGATCGTTGGACCATTTGTTGAGATTGGGGCTGGTAGAGGTCGAAGAATCTGTTGTTGAGCAAATAAAGCCTAAAACTCAAACATTTGTGGTTTTAGAAGATACCCTCAAGGATGAGGTCAAGCTATCTGAACTCCTTGATATGCTAGTCAAAGCTCCAAAGCAACTGGAAGTTGTAATGCGTTATTTGGAAATCAGTGGCTTTTTTAGAGCTAACTTACAGCCGGTTGAGCGGAATAAATTGTTGAATCTTTCCAATTCGAACGCATCAATTCTTAACGCCCTTTTAAAGAAGGAAGTCTTCTATTTGCATGAGGAGCTAGCCTATGATCCCAGCTTAACAGGAATGGATGAAGGATATCAATTGAGTGGTAAACAAAAGGAATGTGCCGATTCGATTTTAAAGGCCTGGAATACGAATTCTACCGTTTTGCTTCATGGGGTAACTGGTTCGGGAAAAACCTTGGTTTACGCTGACATCATGAAGCGGGTTCGATCTACAACTGGTCAGGTGTTGTTCTTGGTTCCTGAAATTGCACTTACAACCCAACTTGTAGAACGGCTTAAACGAATGTTAAATGAGGAAGTGCTCGTTTATCATTCTCGGTTTTCGAACAAGGAGCGACTTACCATGTGGATGCAATTGAGGTCTTCAACACCACCTCGGATTATTATTGGTGCACGATCTTCGGTTTTTCTTCCTTTTCAGAAATTGGACTTGGTTATAGTTGATGAAGAGCATGAAGTATCGTATAAGCAAGCTGAGTCTGCCCCATTCTACAATGCGAAAGATTCAGCCATCTGGCTCGCCCATCATTTTGGCGCAAAAGTTCTACTTGGATCGGCTACTCCGACTGTTCAGTCTTATTATCTAGCAAAACAGGGCAAATTTGGCTTGGTAGAATTAAATGAACGTTTCGGTCAGTTGAAGATGCCTAAAATTGAGTTATCGGATTTGCGTAAGGCCTTGGCCGACAAGAAGATGAAGGGAGATTTTACGCCAGAGACCATGGCGCAAATTCAACAAACACTTAACAACAAGAAGCAAGTAATTGTTTTTCAAAACAGAAGAGGTTATGCCCCATATCAAATCTGTCAGTCCTGCGGATGGAGTGCAGAATGTAATAATTGTGATGTCAATTTAACATATCACAAATTCTTCGAAAAGCTTTTGTGTCATTATTGCGGATACAGCCTGAAACAGCCGAAACATTGCCCGCAATGCGGATCTGCAAAATTGGTGGTAAAGGGGTATGGGACAGAAAAGATTGAAGACGATTTAGAAATATTGTTTCCTGATGCGCGCATCGCCCGAATGGACTTAGATACCACTCGAAAAAAGATGGCACTGGAAAATATCATCACTGCATTTCAAGAAGGTTCCCACGATATTTTGGTGGGAACTCAAATGGTTACCAAAGGTTTGGATTTTGAAAATGTCGCTATGGTAGTGGTTATGACAGCCGATGCGCTATGGAGCCGTCCAGATTTTAGAGCGTTTGAAAGGGCGTTTCAACTATTGACTCAAGTTGCTGGAAGAGCTGGCCGGAAAACAGCACAAGGGAAAGTGTTGATTCAGGCATATAACCTTGAACACACTGTTTTAGATTTTGTCATGCGCAATGATTACAAAGCCATGTTCGAAACACAAATTATGGAAAGAAGGGAATTTGATTACCCTCCTTTTTCACGGATGATTCGAGTTCAACTTGGCCATCCAGATGCCAAATTGACCAAAGAGGCGTCCATATTTCTAGGCAATAAATTAAGAAGCTTTTTTGGCGAGCGGTTATTAGGCCCCGAAGAGCCTCCTATTGCACGAATCAGAAATCGGTATTTACGTCAAATGTTTATAAAGCTCGAGATATCGCTTTCGTCACAAAAGTCGCGAGATGCGATTTGGAGTTGTGTGGATGATTTGGAAGGGCATATAGACTTCAGAAAAGTTAGACTTCATATAGACGTGGATCCGATATGATGATTTCTAAGGAAAACTTAATCAAGGAGCTGGAATTCCGAACGAGTAGGAGCAGTGGGCCTGGTGGACAGGGCGTAAACAAGACAGAAACTCGAGTAGAGGCCATTTGGAATATCGATCGTTCAAACTTTTTTTCGACAGAGCAGAAGGATAAAATTCGAATCAAACTAGCCAACCGCATCAATCAGGCCGATGAATTGGTCGTAGTGGCCTCGGATCATCGTTCGCAATTGGCTAATAAGCAATTGGCCATAAATCGGATTCATTCCCTAATTCAAGATGCATTGAAAGTTCATCGACCACGTTTAGCGACCAAACCAACGAAGGGATCGAAAAAGCGAAGAAGAGAAATGAAACAGCAGAGATCTGAACTAAAAAAGAACCGCACTTGGCGTTCAATATGAGCGCGATTAAATAATCGAACCCTCAAGCTCAGATTCGAAATAATTCCAAAGTGAATCCTCAGGACAAGGAGCAGTCACCGCAATTTCGGTCTTTTTAATCGGGTGGGTAAAACTCGTTTTCCTGCTATGTAGATGAATGCTGGCATCCGAATTACTTCGTTTTGCTCCATACTTCAAATCACCCTTAATAATGCAATTTATGCTCGCAAGTTGCGCCCGAATTTGATGATGCCGGCCCGTTTCTAATTCAACTTCAAGCAAATGATACCGATCACTGCTCGAAAGAACTCGATAATTCAAAACGGCTTCCTTGTAACCTGGTTTTTCAATGTCTGACGTATAGCTTTTGTTTTGCTTGTCATTTTTACCCATAAAATGAGTGAGCTGTCCTTGTTTAGTCTTAGGCTCACTATCAGAAATTGCCCAATAGATTTTTTGGATGTTCCTAAGTCGGAAAAGTTCGCTCATCCGACTTAACGCTTTGCTAGTTTTAGTATAAATAACAACGCCACTTACGGGCCGGTCTAATCGATGCGGAATTCCAAGATATACGGCACCGGGTTTATTTTCATTTAGCTTGATGTATGCTTTTACTTTATCTGCTAAGGTTTCATCGTTTGTTCGATCGCCCTGAACCAGTTCGCCAGCAAGTTTATTTATGATAATCAGGTGATTATCTTCAAATAATATTCTTGACTGAAGGCTAGTACTGCTCTTGCTCATTCGGAAAGTCCTTAGCTTTTACATCTTGAATATATTGCCCGACAGCGCCTGTAATTACTGTGTGTAAATCCGCGTATCGCCTTAAAAACCTTGGGGAGAACTCGTTGTTGATGCCAAGCATATCGTGCAGCACTAAAACCTGACCATCAACTTCATGTCCGGCACCTATTCCGATAACGGGAATGGAAACGGATCGAGCGACTTCGCCCGCAAGCTTTGCTGGAATTTTTTCCAATACAATTCCAAAAACCCCAGTTTCTTCAAGAATTTTCGCATCCTCGATAAGCCGATTTGATTCTTCAATTTCTCGCGCTCGCACGGCATAAGTACCGAACTTGTAAATCGATTGCGGAGTCAGGCCTAGATGTCCCATTACCGGAATACCAGCCGTAAGAATTCGGTCAATGGATTCTTTTACTTCCCGGCCTCCTTCAAGTTTTACTGCGTGTGCCCCAGCTTCTTTCATGATTCGAATGGAGGAAGTAAGCGCTTCTTTAGAATTGCCTTGATAACTTCCAAAAGGTAAGTCAACTACCACCAAAGCATGGTTCACAGCGCGAATCACTGAAGCCGCATGGTAGATCATTTGATCTAAAGTAATTGGAAGCGTTGTCTCATGACCTGCCATTACGTTTGAAGCCGAATCACCAACTAATATGACGTCTACTCCGGCAATATCAACGAGCCTTGCTAAACTGTAGTCATAAGCAGTAATCATACTGATTTTTTCGCCATGAGCTTTCATTTGCTCCAGCACCTTTGTAGTAATCTTTTTCACTGTCGATCCGACAGGAGAAAGCTGGGAATCCATCTCTTTCATAGGTTATTCTACCGTTGACCTTTAATAATTGACCTTAAAACAATTTTTAAGTTCTTGACCAGCCAAGGAATGTATTTTTGGTGTCCTTAACGCAAACGTAAAAGAATTTATGTCATCACTTCGATCGCGCATCCTTATTGGTCTAGTTATTACTTCATTTTGTTTAGGTAGCTGTGAAACTGACATTGCTGTAATTGCGCCTAAGCGCGATGTGACGATTATCTATGGTTTACTTGAGGCAAACCAATTCAGACATTACATAAGGATAAATAAAGCATTTGTAGGGGAAGAAGCGGCAGCTGAAATGGCAATGCAAAATGGAATTAATGAATACAGTGATTCTGAAATGGCAGCGCAAATCATCGAACTTGAGGCTGATGAACTGACTCCAACAGGCAAAACGTGGCCGTTAATCGCGACCAAGATTTATTCAAAAGAAGAAGGGGACTTCAATAACGACAGCAATAAGGTCTATTATTTCGATGCAAATCTCGATGTAGATAAAACCTATAAGATTGAGTGTTTAGTGAATATAGAAGGTGAAGAGCCAAAAACCGTTACAGCAGTGACCAATTTATTGGGAAATAAATCGGCCGATGGCGGCATCGAACAAATTAGATTGAATAAACCACGATTGTCAGGTAATAGCTCAACAAATGGAGGTTCTGATCGAACCAACGATGAAGTAGCATTCGTGAACAACACAGATTTTGCCCCTGGATTTGAGGTGGCATGGACAGCTACAGATGGTGGGGCTTTATATACAAGCTACTTCAGACTCTATTATCGGGACTATGACTTAAACACAAATACGGTGAGTTTGGACAGTGTAACCTTAAGCGTTGGCTCAAAGAATTTTGAAGGTAAGCAAGGTCAAGTGACCTTCCCGGGGGTAAATACAAAAGACTATTATTCTTCGCTTGGTAGGCGAGTTGAGGATCTTGATACAGCTGTTGTCCGAAACATCAAACGAGTCGTTTCAGACACACTTCAGTTCTTTTTAGAAATTGGAAATAAAGAATTAACAACATACATCGAAGTCAATCAACCCACAACTGGAGTCGTACAAGAACGACCAGAATACACAAACGTGGAAAATGGCATCGGAATTTTCGCCAGTCGTTTGGTTGTAAGTACTCGTTCCAATAGTATTTACGAAACGGGTAGAATTCTAGATAATCGAAGCTGTGAAGAGCTTTTATATTCGAATTTACCGCGCATTCCAGATCCCATAAGTGGTAACGTAGATCCAATGTATACGGCTTCTAAGTCATTTACTATTCCAGGTCGTTGTTTGGTAGATCCAGCAACAGGACCTAGATGTCAATAGATTGTGACATGATGTCACATTTGGTGACAATTCCACGCTAGCTTTTCTGATTTTTATGACATTCCTGCCTCAACTTTTTAGATCGGGCCAATGGCATAGCTATTGACTAAACCGATGAAAATTAAGAATAACTGAAATTTATATAGAATGGGAAAAATTATCGGAATAGACCTCGGAACAACCAACAGCTGTGTAGCGGTAATGGAAGGAAACGAGCCAGTGGTAATTCCAAATAGCGAAGGAAAAAGAACGACTCCATCCGTAGTAGGTTTTACCAGTGGTGGTGAGCGTAAAATTGGGGATCCTGCAAAACGTCAAGCGATCACGAATCCAACAAAAACGGTTTACAGTATTAAGCGTTTTATTGGAATGAGCTATGAGGAAGCAGCGAAAGAATCGACACGCGTGCCTTACGAAATTGTAAAGGGCGACAATAGCACTCCTCGAGTAAAAATTGACGATCGTCAATATACTCCTCAGGAAATTAGTGCTATGATTCTTCAGAAAATGAAGAAAACGGCTGAAGATTACCTAGGTCAGGAAGTAACAGAAGCGGTTATTACGGTACCTGCTTATTTTAATGACTCGCAACGTCAAGCAACTAAAGAAGCGGGAGAAATTGCAGGTTTAAAAGTTCGAAGAATTATCAACGAACCTACGGCAGCTTCTTTAGCTTATGGATTAGACAAGAAGTCGCAAGACATGAAGATCGTAGTTTTTGACTGCGGTGGCGGAACGCATGACGTTTCAATCCTTGAGTTAGGTGATGGCGTTTTTGAAGTTAAATCGACAGACGGTGATACGCATTTAGGAGGCGATGATTTCGATCAAGTCATCATTGAATGGTTGGTAGATGAGTTCAAATCGGATGAAGGTCCAGATTTGAGCAAAGATCCAATGGCACTGCAACGATTGAAAGAAGCGGCAGAAAAAGCGAAAATTGAGCTTTCAAGCTCAACAAGCACAGAAATCAATTTGCCATACATCATGCCAGTTGACGGTGTGCCAAAGCACTTAGTTAGAACCTTAAGTCGAGCTAAGTTTGAGCAACTTGCTGATTCATTGATTCAGCGTACAATCGAACCATGTAAGGCCGCTCTGAAAGGTGCCAACATGAAGGCGAGTGATATTGATGAAGTAATTCTTGTAGGTGGTTCAACTCGAATTCCTGCGGTTCAAGATGCAGTTAAGAAATTCTTTGGAAAAGAGCCGAGCAAAGGAGTGAATCCAGATGAAGTTGTAGCCATCGGAGCTGCGATTCAAGGTGGTGTATTGAGCGGGGATGTGAAAGACGTCTTACTTTTAGATGTAACGCCTTTGTCCCTAGGTATTGAAACCTATGGTGGTGTATTCACGAAGTTAATTGAAGGCAACACAACCATTCCAACTAAAAAGACGGAAACCTTTTCTACTGCTAGCGACAATCAACCTTCTGTTGAAATACATGTTCTTCAAGGAGAAAGATCAATGGCGAAAGACAATAGGACCATTGGTAAATTCCATTTGGATGGATTGCCACCTGCACCTAGAGGAGTTCCTCAAGTTGAAGTGTCCTTTGATGTTGATGCAAACGGAATCATGAATGTGTCAGCCAAGGATAAGGCGACTAATAAAGAACAAAGCATTCGAATCGAAGCTTCTTCTGGATTAAGTTCTGAAGAAATCGATCGAATGAAGAAAGAGGCTGAAGCTAATGCTGATGCCGATAAAAAGGCCAAGGAAGAAGTTGATAAACTAAATGCGGCTGACAATTTGATTTTTCAAACTGAAAAGCAATTGACTGAATTTGGAGACAAGCTTCCAGCAGACAAGAAAGAGCCAATCGAGGCGGCATTAGCCGAATTGAAGGTTGCGCATGAAGCAAAGGATTTTGCAGCAATTGATGCGTCAATGGAAAAGCTTAATACAGTTTTCCAAGCAGCATCACAAGAGATGTATAATGCATCTCAAGCTCAAGGTACTGAGGCAGGAGAAAGTAGCGAGGGATCTACAGAAGATTCAGAGGTGACTGATGTTGACTTTGAAGAGGTGAAGGAAGAGAAGTAAGTAGATTCTCCTGAAACAGATGAAGGGCAATCAAATGGTTGCCCTTTTTTTATTTCCAAAATCATGGAAATATGTCAAACACAGCCGCTTTCTTTGCGGCCAATTCATGTCAAAACGCTTCGCAAGGTTTACCATTTTTATCGTTGTGCTCCTAACAATTGGGGCTGGTTTCGAGATTACAAAACTCACCTTCGACTACGAATTCGAACATTTTTTTCCCACCGATGATCCAGAATTAGAATTTTATCAAGACTTCAAAGAGAAGTTCGATACAGATATTGATTTCGTTTTATTGGGTATTAAAAATGAAGCTGGAATATTTGATGAAGGCTTTTTGGTTAAGGCTTCAGAGATGAAGTCCGAAATGAGCCAAATTCCTCATGTTAAGCGCATTCTTTCCCCATTTGATGCTTCTGATTACGCTATCGGACCTTTTGGACCAATACCTATTCCATACTTACACGTAAATGAACCTGGACGATATAATGCGGACAGCGCTCGGATTTATAAATATCAAAAGCAGATAGGCGGATTGTTTTCAGAGGATGCAAAAAGCATTTCTATGTTCTTGGTTTTGGACGATACGCTTTCGAAAGTTGAAACGGATACGGTCTATCAAGACTTAGTTGAAGTATTTAATAAATACCAATTTGATGAGTTTCATGCTGCGGGTAAGGCTATTGGGCAGGCTTACTATATCACTCAAATTCAATATGAATTTACTCTGTTTATATTGATAGCTATAGGGCTAATTACGTTGGTCTTATTTCTCATTTACAGATCAGTTTGGGGTGTTTTTGTTCCGCTTCTTGTAGTGCTACTTTCAGTGGTTTGGTTGTTGGGAATGATGAGTTTGCTTGGCAAGAGCATCGACATCATGACCACTTTGCTGCCATTGGTGATTTTTGTAGTTGGAATAAGTGATGTGATTCATTTGTTATCAAGGTATTTCGAAGAAATAAGGGCGGGTAACGAAAAATTAGACGCCAT
Source organism: uncultured Flavobacteriales bacterium (assembly GCA_943788145.1). Lineage (GTDB taxonomy): Bacteria > Bacteroidota > Bacteroidia > Flavobacteriales_G > Salibacteraceae > SHAN690. The sequence goes on along the minus strand of CALSPD010000022.1, from coordinate 117,610 downwards.
AAAGATCGCATACAAGCGAGTAGGGGCTGCTACATTTTTAACATCTCTAACAACAGCATTGGGTTTCTTGACACTCTTAACGTCTGGCGTAAAACCGGTACGCGAATTAGGAGTATTTGCCGGCATTGGTGTTTTTATTGCATTTTTTCTCGCCTTCTCTCTGTTGCCAGCCATCTTATCGTTAAGCAAGGTTCCCAAACTTGCTTATAAGGAACCATCAACTGTTGGATGGAATATTTTGGTTACTCGATTATTTGGCTTTTCGCTCTCGAACAGTAAAAAGATTCTTTGGGGCACCGTAATAATTTGTGTTTTTTCTGTCATTGGAATTTCACGCATCGAAATAGATAATTACTTGCTAGAAGATGTCGGAGAAGATGATCCGATTCGAGTAAGTTTCATGTTTTTTGAAGAAAACTTTGCAGGTGTCCGACCGTTTGAGCTTCAATTAACGGTGATAGACGAGGATAAAGTCTTGCTCGACAAAGCGGTAATCGCAGAAATGGTTGAAGTTGAGAGCTACATAAAGGAAATTTATGGAGTTGGGTTTGTTGGGTCACCATTAAATATTATTCGATCGGCCAACCAAGCCCTTCATGGCGGGCACGACACAGCCTATGCCATTCCTGGTTCGGACAAGGAGTTAGCAAGTGCCATTAGTCTTATAAGCAGGCTTTCAAAGCGACCTGAGTTTGCAGCTTTAATGACGTCAGATTTGAAAAATGCTCGATTCACAGGAAAGATTCATGATCTTGGAGGGAAAGTGACAAAAGAGATGAATGCGGAATTAATTCAGCACTTTTCTGAAGATAGGACCTTGAGCTATTCTAAGATTAGCCTAACAGGAATGTCTTTGCTCATAGACCGTAACAATGAAACCCTTTCGGCCAATATGATGTCGGGTTTATTATTCGCGCTATTAGTGGTAGCTATTATTATGGGCTTCTTGTTTAAATCACTCCGATTGGCACTCTTGTCGCTAATTCCTAACATCATTCCTCTACTTGTTATAGGTGGCATTATGGGATTCTTTGGGATAGATTTGAAAATATCTACATCCGTGATTTTTGGTATTGCCTTTGGAATTGCTGTGGATGATTCCATCCATTATCTGGTAAAATACCGACAAGAACGAAAGAAAGGCAAGTCCAAGTTATATGCCTTAAAGCGAACATCCATTTCAACGGGAAAGGCTATTATTTTAACAACGCTTATCCTCTGTATGGGATTTATAGCGTTATCTACATCCGACTTTACCAGTACATTTTATGTTGGCGCACTAATTAGTTTAACGTTAGCCTCAGCCGTTATAGCCGATCTTATTCTACTTCCAGTATTACTTGCAAAGTATTCGGATTGAGAAACTTATTGTATTGATTTTCTCAAGGCTGTACCCTCTTTGATTTAATTATTCGATGGCTGGACTGGAGTAGATTAATGTTTCAGCCATTAATTGTTCATGTTTTTTTATCTCATAAGAACCGTCAATAGAAAAAACCGAGTAGATTTGCTTCAATCAAAAACAAAAACAATCTATTATGAAAAAACTATTCTTAGCATGTGCCCTAGTATTGGGAGTGGCTGGAGCATCTTTTGCAGATGGCTACAAATTAAATGATGCAGCTATCGAGTCTGCTTTTGACGCTTCTGAAGACGTAACTTACATCGCTTCTGAGCAAGCTACTTTCGCTAATTTGGCTGATGCTGAACTAAGCAAAACTCAATTCTTAATTCGTGCTATTTTCTGTGGTGCTATTGCACTTCACAGAAGCTACATGGGAACTGGTGGTAAGAGCTTATTGATCTACTATCTATGTATTCCGGTTGCAAATTATGTTGCCATTATGGTTGATTTCTGGGGAACAATCATTAAAGGTGATGAGTTCTGGATGAAGTACAAGGACAATCCAAAGTTCTTTGCTTGGAACAACTAAGATTTTAAAATCTATAAAAAAAGCCATGCAAACGGATGGCTTTTTTTATGTTTAAATTTTTTATTCGATTGATGAAAGTCTAGTAAGTGTTTCAATTAGAGGGTCGTTGAATTTCCTTAATGAAAGATAAGTTCGCTTGTTGGCTAAATACTCCGAACGCTTAATGCCAGCCATATAGAAACGCTGATAGATACCGTATCCCAAAACGATTCCCGTGACATAGTATTTAACAACAAATATTCCTACTGCTGCAACCCCTAGACCAGTTGCCATCAAAATTGTGGTAAAAGCGGCATCGAATATGTATCCTGAATACAATTGACCAAGGCCAGGAACGAAGGTTGAAAGTGAATTAGCTCGATTGGGATCTTTAAATTTTGGGTACTGTTTGGGATCATACATAGCGTCAATCTCAGACAGAACACTATCTCGTTTCAACTCGTTATGAATTGAGTATTCTGCCCATGCTGACAACTTCAGTTTTGCCTTATCCCATTCCCTGGTTTCGTTTAATGCCAAGGCATGTAATACGGCCGATTGCATTTGATAGTCAATCGGTAAGAATTGATCAATCATGAAACATTGGGAAACCGCTTGTTCAAAATCCTTCGCTAAGTAGGAACAATATGCAGTGCGATACCTAGATTCAAAAACAAGAGAGTCGCTTAGACCGAAATAGTTTACGCGAAGCATATTTGCCTCGGCAGCATCAGCTTTGTTTGACAATAAAAGGCATTTTGCTTTTTCGTTCAGTGCTTGGGTACGAACGTAATTATCGAACGTTCCATAACATATTCGCTCGTATTCAAGCGATGCTAATTCCAATTGGCCGGCCGACTGAAGACTGTCGGCCTTAAAGAATTCCGGGCTTTTATTGCCAGAAAATCCTGCGAAGGGGAATATGCATATCAAACAAAATATTGTGATCGATTTCTGCATAAAGTTCTTTTTCAATGGCATATACGCTCACCGCGCTGCCCCAAATGTTTCCGATATAAAAAATGCCAAATAAGGAGCCAAATACTAAGAATGGAGGGCTTAGAATTCCCGCGATCAACGCAACTTCAATGGCCACTGCCGCCAATGGTAAGGTCAAATACATCGTTCCGAAAGGCATCCCTCGATAGCCTGCATATAATTTGCCTAATCCGGGGAAAAGGGCAGATAAGAACCCGGCTATTAATGGGGACTTCCTTTTATAAGAAACAAGGTCATTGTAATAAAGCTCCATTCCTTTTTGTTCAGAAGAGAATTGAAAGAATTTGTACGAATAATTTGCGATAATGGAATCATATCCATTGTAATCACGCTCTAGCAAGGCGATTGAAGCTAGTTGGAAATTTCTGAACTCCTCTTCGAGACTTGCAGTGTCACATTTCAATGCTTGTAAAATAGTTTTTGCTGCATCGTATTCATTGGAATGGACATAGCAAATGGATTCGTAGAATTTTGCAGGTGTTCCAATTTTTTCGTTTGATTCGATTTTTGAGAAATCATCGATGGCACCATAAAAATCTTGACTGAAATACTTTAACCAACCACTTAAATAGTGGATGCTATCAGCCTGTATTTGTGAAACGTCATCCTTCAATTGGCTCAAATCGTTCAGTAAGTAGGAAGCGTTATCGTATTGCTCGTTAGTTATCAGATACAAGGCAAAATTCAATTCCTCCGATATTTTGATTCGTGTTGACTCCTTTGAGTCTGGAATTTGGATAGCAACGATTTGTTCAACAGAGTCTGTGGTAGAATCAATGGGATTCGAGAAACTTACTGCAGTAGAGTCTGTTTGAGCTACGGTTATCGCACAAAAGACGCAAGCAAGGAAAAGCGTTGAAAACTGTTTGAATCTATGCATCAATGCAGGTGAAGGTGGCTTTTGTCTTTCACCCTATACTTCGAGGGATCATCGATTATTGATCCTGTTTTTTGATTGATTTGACTCGGCATTAAGTCTAAGGTAGAGAATTGAGTACAGCGTGTGAGGCGATCCGCAGAAAGGGCAACTCCTTTAACCAATCCAAATTCTTGAATCGTAGCCATACTGAATGCAGAGCAACTTATTTCATAGGGACAATGCGATTGAAGCTGTGGGGAAATGGCTTTTTGATAAACATAAAGTGCGCCTCCAAAAATCAATGAAATGGGATTGTAATTAACCAAGGCGTTGTTCCCGACTTTAAGAAATTTGGGCCGTCTTGGGTCGAATTTGGCATCGTGAAAGTTTACCGCTCGAATTTCTTGGATTTCTGTCTGGGTCAATTGCGTCAGCCCGATAAAAGGGATGAATAAAAATGGGATTAACAAAAGCGTAAACCTCATTTTATCGGGGAATTATAACTCGCTTGATCGATCACCTTAGCGTCCTTCGGAACTTGAAAATCGAGCCAAGTATTATCGACTTGTGCATTTACCTTTAAATCGCTGTAACTACGCTGAGTGATGGATGAGTCACTGTCATTAAAAAAGCTAATCTCCGTGATTGTCATTGGCATTTGAAGATAGGAAATGGCTTGATAGTTCGAGTAATATGTTTTTTGGAAGACTTTGCCTGAACCATTTGAAAAACCTAGGAATATCGGTAGGTAATTTTCATAAGCCACTTCTATTTTTTGCGCCTCAAGTTGTTTGTCTATCGGAGCCATCCAAGTATTGACAACAACACCATTTTCATTGCGAACGTCTGTCAATTTATATCCCATGGCGCTAAGACCCATATCATTCGTTTTGCCGCTTAGAAAGCTATAGATAAAACTATTTTTTGAGCTGAATTCTGTACCCTGCGTTTGCGTAATTGTGTTTAACTGTCTGTCGTAGCTTTTGTATTCACCCGTAGAGGTTGTTATAACAACTTGATCTAGTGGTGAATCCATTTTGGTCACCATTAGGCCATTCTGTGTTTTATAATAAACAGCTCCTTTTCCCGTGATAGATTTCCCTTGAAAAAGGGTTCGTGCTGTGAGTTGCATGCTCAGTTTTTGCACGTTCGATTGAGGAAAGGTGAAAGCGCCAAGTACAACACTTATAGTCACCAAAACACCAATGAAAGTGGTTAATTTAATTAGTTTCGTTCTTTCCATAAAGCGTGCGAATTTACAGTTATTTTTTCCAGCTAGAGGCAATAGTAATGCCGTTTCCAAAGATTTTGAATACATCGGTTAAAGGACTATTCATCCTATGGATGTTGACCATGCTTAAGCCAACGCAAGTACAGGGTCAGACCTATTTTACGGAAAAGGAAAACGCGGTTTTTAAAAACATATATTCCTATAGAATGCTTACCGCTGATAGCCTAGTAAAAGCGGAGAAGAATCTAAATGATGCTGTATGGCCATTATTATCTGCAAATGTTGCCTGGTCGGAAATTCTAGCCGGTCACCTTGAAAACGATCAATGGAATGAACAGTTTAGAACGGGATTAAAAGAATCGAAAAAGCTCTTGGATAAAAAGGAGGATTTATCAGATGAAGAACTGTTTTACTTCATCATTATTCATGCATTTAAAACCCGACATGAGTTATTGAATAACAATTATTTAAATGCCGCTTCGGATTTGAATACATGCATTGGTCAGATATCTGATTCTTTTGGAAAAGAGGAAGAATATGAGCCATTGTATCTCACATCAGGGTTGTATTACTACTTCATAGCAAAAGCTTATGATGATTACAAATGGCTTCGTCCATATTTGCTTCTTTACCCAAAGGGAGACTCCAAAAAAGGCTTGTCGTATTTGTATAAGCTCACGACCAGTTCGGACGTATTTCTTAAGAATGAATCGAATTACTTCTTAATGCGCATCTACTATGACCTTGAAAAGGATTATAAGCGAGCTGAAATGCATGCGCGCTATTTATTAAAGTATAGCCCTGATAACCTCATTTATCGAATTTATTACCTGAAAATTATTGAGGAATTGGGGCAAAGTGAGTTATATGCCGCAGAACGGTTGAAGTACATCCAAATGACACATGGTTCCCCACAACTTTCAACGGAGCAAAAGCAACACTTTATTTCGCTGCTTGACGAAGAATAGGCAAAAAAAAAAGCCCTTCAAGAGAAGGGCTTTTTTAATTATGAATTTCATGTTCTAAAGAAACATAAGGAACTTACCGTTCTCAATATACTTGCTCTTTGTGTCGTCCATGAATAGAAAGATAGCATCAATCAATGGTAACCAACCTAGACCTCCAAGGGTGATGCAATAAAGTGCTACGACTTTTACTGTTTGACCATCGCAACCTAGGATAATTCTATGAATTGGAATTAAAATTCCAACACCAGTAAAGTACTCAACTACACAAATAATTGCAGCCAAAGTTTGCTTATCCATACTGTCTTCAGATGCTGAGCTAGCAAATGTTTCTGCGAGAGCACTTCCTGAAGAAACGAAAAGTTGATTGGTCAAATCTTCGCTTTGCTCAAAAGCGGCTTCAAATTTATCTTGATTTAATTTGAACGAAGATGCATTAGCACCTACAGCGAAGCCAAGAATAATGGCGAAAACTAGGGTGAATTTTTTCATAAGTAGCGTTGTTTTAAATTGATTTTTGATGACCCAATAATACTGAATGATTCGAATATAATCTTTAATGGAAAAAATCTTTTGTAATTCAGAATACACCATAAAAACAATCAGATTTGATCAATCCACATAATGTAATTTGGATTATTCTTATAACTGTCTTCTTCATCCAATAACAAGAAGACCCCATCTGCTATGGGTAGCCAGCCAAACCAATTGAAGGTCACGCAATAGAGTGCCATAATTTTGGCTGTTTCATTATTCGTGCCCAAGAAGTACCGATGCCAGGGTAAGCTTGCAGCTCCGGCAAATACAATGGCGATCGGTAGAAAAATTATACCAATACCTCCCGTAATGGCGGTGAAAATCCACCATCCTCCATAAATAAAATAAGGAACTACCACTGTGCCAAAGGCAATAATGGCGGCCGTTGTGTTATTCATTCCCTCGGTTTCATCGGCAGATGTATTTGTACTTAGATCCATGAGGGACGATCCTAAATCAATGGATTGGTCAAATACATAATCGATTTTAGTCTGGTTTAAATGGTAGGCAGACTGTTTGGCCGTTCCGGTCAATGCTATGATCAGAAACAAAACGATTACAGGTAAAATTCGATTCATGAGTAAAGGTTTAAACTAACGTCAAATATAATGTAGCATGTAATCTCGTTTCTAAAAGGGATGGATTTAAGCGGAGATAACTCCTTTCTTTGCATTTTAATAAATGAAATAAGTGAGGTTCGCGGTCATATTTCTTTTGATCTTAATTTCTTCTGCATGCTCTTCAGAGCGTCAATTAAGCAGCGGATTTGAGAAACGCATTTATAGACGTGGGGTTCATGTGGATATTAAATTCAAGCAAGGCGATAATACTGCTACGATGTCCCAATTGAATAATGCTAGGTTGGTAAGTATGAACAACGCAAGCCCCGATATTATCAAATCGACAAGAAATACATTTCATCATTCCATTGGGAAGTCAATCGTAAAGCAGCGCTCAAATTTTTCATTCGCTCAACCCACTCTTATTGAAAAAGGCCAATTCACTCGATCTACATTGCCCTCGAATATTACTTGGGAGTCGCATCAGATTTCGGAGCGTACTAACATCCAAAATGATACGATTTTGAAGCAAGAAGAACCAGAGCCGAATAGTCCCACAGTTTCTCGTGGGGTAGTTTCAATCATCGCTTTAGGCATTGCGCTTCTAAACCTCGCGCTCTTTATGTGGATTCCTGTTTTGGGCGTCTTATTTGGTATTATGGCCGTTGTCATTGCGTTAAAAGCAACAGAAATTGATTCAAAAACCTCCCGAATTTTGGGAATAGCATCGATTATAATTAGTGCTTTAACGCTATTCGTTTCGGTATTAATGACCATTGCTTTATTCTCGGCACTACAAATATTTCCTATATAATTATGCAAAATTTTATCGTCAACACCCTAATTGTAACACTTTCTGTTTTAATCTGTGCCTATGTTTTACCGGGTGTGGAAGTAGATGGAGTCGGAACCGCAATATTGGTAGCTCTTGCCTTGGCATTTTTGAATTCATTCGTTAAGCCTATTCTTATACTCTTGACAATTCCAGCAACGATTTTCACCCTAGGGTTGTTTTTGTTGGTTATCAATGCGCTCATCATTCTTCTGGCCGATTGGTTGATAGATGGCTTTAGGCTGGATGGATTTTGGTTTGCGCTATTGTTTAGCTTCGTCTTGACCATCGTCAAATCGCTCTTGAGTGGCTTGAGAAATGATAAAGAAAAAGCGGAGCGATTCTAGCTTAAAGTCAGGCGTAGTTCAGTGATGCTGGAAATGATTTGTTCAGAAAGCGTTGCGACACAATCATTCCTGACCTCCAATTCAAATCCGAGATAATGCTCTTTGAATTCCTTGCGTAAAAAGGTGGTGAATCCATCGGCAGCACCCCGATATGGATAATTAAATCTCACCTGAGCATCCGACTCTTTGCGAATTAATTGCTTCCAAATATCCGCTATGGCCCGTTCGGGTTTTTTCCTTGAATCGAACAACAATCCAATGGGGGCCGTGCGATTCTGATTGCCAAGGCTAGCTGTAAAGCTATGAACGCTTATGTGAATAGTTTGATCTTGATTGAATTGTTTTATTTGCTCAATCACTTGATTACGATAGGGTTGATAATAATCGGTAATCAAATCCATTCTTTCATTCTTTGAAAGTTGGATTGAAAAAGGAGAGAATAAATGGCGATGATGCAACGATCGATTTGGTTCGATTAATAACCGTGTATATGGATAGTGAAAACTCGCATCAAACCGATCTTTGAGTGATTCGTAAAGTGGGGCTATGTACTTATCATATCCTCGATGACTATCCAATACATCTTTCGCATTATTGAACAACGACTGGTATTGCAGCGGAACAGTATTAGCGTAATGTTCGCATGTCAAAAGCCAATTCACGCTTGGAACATTCTATTCTCAGCTAGACAGGCAGCGAGCTCAATATAAACATCCTTAATATCAGCTTCTGCGCTGTCATTGTGTATTCGCTTCAGCAGTCGCTCGCTTAAATTTCCATGTTTAAGAATGTCGACACAAACTTTCTTAGCCGAGTCTGACAATTCAGTTTCAATGCTTTTGAAAATACTTCCCCAAATATTTATGGCTGTTTGCGGAGTTTTTAGGTCAAACAGACTTAAATAAGCCGCGTTTGAAACGGGTTGTCGAGAACCATTTTGGATTATTTCATGCAACATTCCGGCAAGCTCTAAAGTTGAGCACGACTCGGCCAATGCTGAAAAATTATGTTCATGCTTGCTTATTAACCACTTCACTGCTAAAACGACTAACTCTACAATGCCTAAATCCGCCTTAGGACATTCTTGAATATCGATCAATCGAATTTCAATTGCTCCTCGGTCAAATCGAGCGATGGCTCCACGTGAATTTAGAAAATGCTTGTCCAATACTTTTTCGGTGTCGTAGGGGGCAATAGCGTTGGCAATTGGATTGAAAATTAGACGTTCATACTCAGCCTTCGAAAAGGCCGCTTCTGGAATTATGGCTCCCGCAATTTCTGGAATCTTGTGCTGGTTTTTACTGTAATATGCCAATCGAGTGTCGATTGTACCGGTGATTTTGGACTCAATAATAGGAGTAGAAGCAGCTAAAGCTGGGATAATTGGTAAAATGACCCGAATTGCAGCGTGGAGAAGTGCGAATTCTGCGTCATTGGCAAAAGGTAGGTTTAGGTGTGTGCTTTGCAAATTACTCCAGCCATGACCCTTGCAACCAAAAATGCGATCATAAAGAGCGTAAACCTCATTATACTCATGCGGCCATATCACGGATTGATTCGGATGAAAGAAAGGGTGAGCACCCGTTGGCAATAACATACAATTGTGTTTTTCCAAAAGCCGATTAAGAAAAACAACTTCCTCATGAAAGCGACTTTCTAATCCTTTGAGCGAAGGTGAAGGTCCATTCGTTTTTAATTCTAGTACATGTGCGACCAGTTCATTGCTCCAAGCGATGTCTCCTCGTTCAACATCACTCGTGAATTCGCCTGTCATTTCCTTAATAATGAGGTCAACAATCGGCCTGACCTTTAGCGTGTCCTTATCGACCACCATGTATTCAAGTTCAACCCCAAATACTTCAAACAAATGAAATGTTCGCATAGCTATTTGATTAATGGGCAATTCCCAATCTTACGTGAATTTTCTTAGTCAAAGCGTCAATCACTTTTGAATACAACGCATCACCTAAAACACAATCTTCAATACCTGCATCAATATTCGGATTGTCGTTTATTTCAATAACCATAGCTGTTCCATTGTATTCCTTAACGTCAACACCATAAAGTCCGTTACCAATTAATCGAGTTGATTTTTCTGCAGCATCGATGATGTAATTCGGGACTTCATCGATCATAACCGATTCGAAGTTGCCTTCAATTTCTTCCTTATCATCGCTTTTCCAATTATAGATCTGCCAATGGCCCTTCGCCATAAAATATTTACAGGCAAAAATGACTTCACCATCTAAAACACCAATTCGCCAATCAAAATCGGTAGGTGTGTAGGCTTGACCAATAACCAAATCGCTCAAATCCAACATCTTTTTCAATTCTGTTTTGAGTTCTTCTTCATCGGAAACCTTGATTACACCTTGAGAAAAACTCGAATCGGGTAGTTTTAGAATACAAGGCAAGCCTAAATTTTGTGCAACTTCTTTCCTGTTATCACTGTGTATAATCATCGTTTTTGGCGTGCTTATCTTAGCCAATCGCAACAGCTCTGCCAGGTAAACCTTATTCGCACATTTTAAAATGGATGATGGATCGTCAATCACTGCTAAGCCCTCACTTTCGGCTTTTCTAGCCATTCGATAGGTATAATGATTGACACTTGTGGTAGTTCGTATAAATAGTGCGTCAAACTCCGTAATTCGCGGTGCGTCATCCTTGGTGATGAATTCTACGAAAAAACCAGCGCGCTCCGCAGCCTCTTTAAATTTTTGAAGTGCCTTTTTATTCGATGGAGCTTCCACCTCTTCGGGTTGAATAAGTATGGCTAAATCATATTTAGATGTCTCTTCCTTCGCTGCCGAATAGCGCTTTTTATCAAAGAATTGTGCCGCTGCGCTTTTTACAAAATCGACATGATGGGCAGGCACTTCATTTAATCCTATGGTTCGAACTCCCTGGATGACCCATTTATCCGTGAAAACAAACTTGACTCGAAAGAGCGGGACGGGGAAAAGCTTGTGCAGTTCAAAACAAATTTTGTCGTATTGCTTCGATATGTTTTGCCCGAAATAGACCGAAAGAACAAATTCTCTGGACTTGATTTGTTTCAGGGTTTTTTGAAGCATTTCATCCAAATCATCCGTCATACTGCGGATAATTGATGTCGTTTTTAAATCCTGAATATTCTTAACGTTTGGAATAGGCTTATGGCCGCGGGCTTCTGCCAATAACGAGACGTAATATCCTTTCGATTGATATCGATAGTCACTGCACAAGTTAAAAACCCGCGTGTTTCGCTGAGTGGCAAAAATTTCGTTGCTGAAATACTTGCGGGGACTTATGATTTCAACCCCTGGAATGTTCTCCGGGATCATTTCTGGTTGATTTGTAACGATCAGTTTGTGCATGTCAAATAATTAAGCAAATGTTGATTGTTTTTTGACACAGTAGAAGCCAATGAATAAATAATTATGGATTGATTTGGTTCAAAAGATTTCGCGCTCTTTCTGAGTTTGGATCAATTTCAAGCGCCTTTTCAAAGCTGATTTTTGCTTCAGCCAATCGGTTTGTATTTAAGTAGATGAGTCCAAGGTTTGTATGTACGTCAACATTTTTTGGATTAATCTCGCGGGCTTGAATTAATTCCGATTCCGCTTTAGTTTCATTTCCCGTGATAGCGTATGCCATGGCCAACTTGAGGCGACCACCTTCTTTCCGCGGCTCAAGTTCGTTGTACATATTCAAATGCTCCATTGCCTCGGGAAATTTATTCTGGATTCCCTCAACATCGGCAAGCTCAAATAACGCGCTAGCATTCTTCGGATTCGCTATCAAAAATTTTTCAAAATGAGTTTCTGCTTCAGATGCACGCTGCAGTTTTTTACAAGTAACCCCCATGTTATATCGCGCTTTATCATAATCGGGAAACTTCTTTATGAACTTATCGAACAGCGCATATGCCTTTTCAAATTCATTAGAATTCATATATGATATTCCCAAGTTGTTATACGCATCTTGATAATCTGGCCAAATGTTGATGGATTCCTGGAGATGGGCCCGTGCATCGTTGATATACTGACTTGACATCCTAGGATTAATCTTGGCTTCATCGATCAGCACCGAACCGGCATTGTAATGAGCGCGTGCACTATTTGGAACAACCTCAACATCCGCAGTAAAAAGCGTGAAATTGCTCTTCCAATCAGGAATCCGGTTCAACGTTAGGAGTGCGAAAATTACAACGATTGAGCCCATGGTTACATTGGCTATTCGGTTCGATTTTATAAACGTAAAAATCAATACGACTGCTGTTATACACCAGCCTAGGGAAGGCGTAAATAGAAATCGTTCGGCTGCCATCGCTCCAATTAGAATCAACAAGTTAGCAACCACAGCGATGGTTAAATAATAGAACAAGACTCCAAACGACCACCATTTTCTTTTTGACAGGCCGTAAAAACCAATTCCTATGAGGCCCAAGTTAATTGTGAGCCAAGCAATTCCAGCTAAATCGATCAAGTGAGTCAATGGAATGGCGTTGAAGGAATAATCGTGAGAGAGGTTAATTGGGATGAAAAGTTTCGTTAAATACAAACCTTGAATGGCTGATGCTGTTGCAATTCGGGCGCTCAGGCCGTCATTTTCAATTAAGGTGTTTTGCAAAAGACTGCTCACACCCGTATCCACTGGGCCAATTGAGTTTAAGACCAAGAATCGGACTAAAAGGAAGCATCCAACTGGAATGGACATAACAAGCGTAGAGCTGATGATATTACGCCAATTCATTTCACTAAACCACGCCATTAAAGGAAATAATACAATAAAGGTTACTGCGCTTTCTTTACTAAATAAGGCTCCGATAAAAAGCATTGCGCTGATAGTCAAGTCACCATTCGAAGATTTTTGCATCCATTTTACATAGTAGAAGGCAGAAGCGAGAAAGAACAACAAGGCTAAAATTTCATCGCGGCTTTTGAGGTTGGCTGCGACTTCCGTATGAATAGGATGGACGGCAAATAGAAGCGCGATCCAAAAGACCCATTCCAGCTTTGATTGAAACAACTTGCCAAGCCAAAGCGATAACATCAAAACACACAAACCATAAAGAAGTGCTTGAAGCAGATGGGAGAGTGGCGCACTTAGGTCGAACATGCTTTTTTCCAAAGCAAATGTCGCCAAGGATAAAGGTCGATAAAGCCCATCGTTAAACCCCTGATGTCCGTGCCCGTAATTGTACTTAAACAAATCAGGAATACCAGCGATTCCTTCCTGAACATGATCGTTGGTTGTAATTACCAAATTATCATCCAATACAAAACCATGATTAACAGCCGTGAAATAGAGTAGGGCAGCAATTATTGCAGGAAGATAGCGAGCGAAAGGACCGCTATAAAATGATATGGATTGTTTCTTCATCGAATTTGAAGGCATTTTAGGATTATAAGCTTCAATGGTCAAAATACGGCAATGTACGTACTGAAAGATTCGAAATTAAATGCTGACTTTGTTTCAAACCTTTATTATGAATATATCAAAGACAATTTCACTCGTTCTATTATCAACTTTTTTCGCCTTCGGCATGTCATCCTGTAAAAAAGAAGGATGCACGGATTCAACAGCTCTAAATTACGATGCAGACGCAGAGGAGGACGATGGATCCTGCGAATATCCAGAAGAAATCGAAGGCTGCACTGACAGTACGGCTACCAATTATAATGCGCTGGCGACCATTGATGACGGCAGTTGCACTTATCCTGTAGCATCCAATCCTTGCGGAGCGGGAGTCGAATTTTGCATGTCCTTTGGAGGCACTACAAAATCAGGTGGGGCGGAAGTCACCGATTTAACAGGAAGATACCGAGTTTACTGGACAACAGGAACGGGGAATGATTATGAGCAAGTAGAGTTGGATATTTATGGATCGGCTGTTGGGACTTACACCATCAGTAATTCTGGTGCGAACGGTACTGCTGATTTTGAGTATTACCATGCAACAAATGGAGTAGAGGAAGGAGCTTCTGGAACGCTTGAAGTGACTACTTGGGATCCAACTGGAGTAGGACTAACCGGAACTGTTACTGTTACTACCGACAACGGTACAGAAGTTACATCAGGGAATTTTTACGAGGCTAAATAGACCAATCGTATCCTTCGAAAGCGCATTGATCAAGTTCAATGCGCTTTTTTTTATCCTTATTATTTGAATCTGATTCCCCCAGAACTTACCAGTAAGATTTAGCAACCGCCAGAGTAAGTCTATCGAAAATCCTTTCACCGAAACGTCTACGGTTGAGTTTGTAACAAAACTCATTTAGATAGTTTTGCAAGTACTTCCCTTTTATCTTGTGGAATATACCCAGTAAAGTGCGTTTAGCGTTGCTTATAGCAATATGTACCCATTGCAATGTTGTTTTGGTAGTGTTTGCATCCGATTTCTGTGTAATGTGCATCTCCACGTGCTTTGCAATGTCTACATAACTGGTGCTTTTATCTGAGAAGACGATGTTTTTCTGATTAAAGTTCTCTTTCACCAACTCAGTGAGAGTATCTGAGTTGTGGTCTTCAATAACCTTCATTTTGAAGTACCGGCACTGTCTCGAACGTACACCAGTTTCTATGTCTTCCAACGGGGTAGACTCTGCCATTACGGCCACCTGAGCCTGTCGTTGACTTCCCCTTCCTCGCTTGATCTTCACATGTTTTGAAGTGGCCTTTTCAAAGTAACCTTCATCAAATTCCACTGCACCATCCAACTGGTAGAGGGCATCGCGCTTTCCCATCGCATGGCGAATTTTATGCATCAGACGCCATACTGTATCGTATTTTGGATGATCTAACTGACGTTGTAATTCCGATGCTGAGATACTCTTTTTACTGAAGGTCATAAAGGCCATGGCTAGATACCAGGTGCGCACGCTGACTTTCGAGCCTTCCATAATACTACCACTTTTCAATGTGGTGCGGAAGCCACATTCAATGCACTGCCATTGCCATTTGGCCCGAAGCCAATAATGGCGCTCACTCGAGCAGTGTTTACACTTAACACCTTCGGTTTCGCGCTGAGCACGAAAATGTTCTTTACAGCTTGTTTCTGTGGGAAATTGTTTGGTGAATTCTAAGATGTTCATCGGGCTTTCGTTTATTTAGAAGCACGAATCAACCATATCAGAATGTAATCTATTTACGTTGTGGTAATTTGCGGGGGAATCAGATTTGAATTCATGGTTTGACGGACCCCTCCGAATCCGCTTATGGCTCAGCTTCAAATTCAGCTTCGATTTTTCTTCAAGGCCTTTTGGACTTCGAATGAACCGCACCACTTTGTCAGTTCGAGTGTTCCGAATCCTTCTTTGAAGGTTCGGAATGTATCGAGAACGATATGACAACGATACTTTTTCTGGATTCTTATTTTCCTTTTGTCTTGCCACAAAAGGAACAAAAGGGCAAGGCTGTAAAGTAAATTCCTTGCAATCAGTTGTAGCAACTAAGTTCAGCTGGGTGATCGCTTCGTCCCTCAGCGCTTTCCCAGTTTCACTAAGTCGCTACTTCCATCTAGGCAATGAATTTTCTTCAAGGCCTCCTGGACTTCCATTTGGCCGAGGTTTCATCCCCTCTTCCCGATAGCTATCGGGAGAGGGGTGGCATGCTGAGGCATGAGGCATGACGGGGTGTGTTCTTATGAACTATAATACTTCAACCGCTCTGTCAGTTCGAGTGTTCCGAATCCTTTTCAAGATTCGGAATGTATCGAGAACGATGTGACAACGATACCTTTTTCTGGATTCTTATTTTCCTTTTGTCCCTGCTCAAAAAATGAAAAAACTCCCATTCGCGCGCGTTTTCAACACGAGGCGGAGACTTTGCCCAGCACAATGTGTTTGACGGGACGGTGACGGTGGTGCGGTAGGGAAAATCATTGACTCATTATGGCATTATCCAATTGACTCATCATCTCATTAGCTAATTGTCTAATTATCTAATTATCCTCTTCTTTCCAAATCATCGAAGGTCTAATGCAGCCAAATCCCTCGCAACACGCAAGAGCAAAAAATGCCATCTTTTCAGATGACCGTTGTTTTTACCCACATTATTCAAATTTTCCGTTGTAAAGCGGATGAAATTTCATGATGGTTTCTTTCAGAAATTTCCGGTCAAGGTGTGTGTAAATCTCAGTTGTGGTTATCGATGCATGGCCTAACATTTCTTGAACGGCTCGTAAATCAGCACCGTTTTCTACCAATTCCGTGGCGAAACTATGCCGCAGTGTGTGTGGGCTAATTGATTTCCGAATCCCTACTGAAGCGGCCAATTCTTTAATAATGTAAAAGATCATGACTCGACTCAACTTTGCGCCTCGTCTGTTCAAAAAGACCACATCTTCGTTACCCTGGCTTAATGGATAGGTGACTTCGAATAGATTTCAAGTAAAGTTCAATACAGCTTATTAGCTTGATCATGAATTGGAATCAATCGTTCCTTATTCCCCTTACCAACGACCTTTATGAATGATTCGTTCAAATACAAATTGGAAATTTTCAGGTTTACCAATTCAGAAACTCGAAGGCCGCAAGCGTACATGGTTTCAATAATCGCTCTATTTCGTTCACCTTCCGGCTTACTTCGATCGATTCCATTAAGCATTATTTCGATCTCTTGATTTTTTAGCGTTTCAGGTAGTTTTCGGCCGAGTTTTGGAGCTTCTAACAGCGCTGTTGGATTGTCCGAAATCATTTCCTCCCAGTTCTAAATAATTGTAAAAGGCCTTTATTCCGCTTATAATTCTAGCCTGAGTGTATGGTGCTAGTCCCAACTCTACAATCCATTTTGTAAACTCCTGAAGTTCCTTATAATTAATATGTTCAGGCGTCTTCTTTTCACCTTTAAACTCGAAAAAAAGAGGCAAGCTTCTCAACATCAGAAAGGTAAGCATCAACACTATTTTCGCTTAGCGTGCGCTCTAGCCTGAGATAGGCCCTTAAATCCTTTGGTGTATGAATCCCACATTACGCTGTGAATTTCTTCAATTTCAAGCACTGAAATAGCTCTTGGTCAATTGTTTCTACAATCTGAATGGTTCATATTTTAGCACAATGAAAATCGGTATTGTAAACGGACCAAATTTGAACCTATTGGGTAAACGTGAGGTAGATCTTTACGGAAACCGATCTTTTAAAGATTATCAGGAAAAACTCGCCTTGTCATTTCCAGGTGTTGAGTTTCAATTTTGTCAAAGCAATGTGGAAGGTGAACTGATAAATTTTCTTCATGCAATGAATGAAGATTTGGAATTGCAAGGTATTTTGCTGAATGCTGGAGGCTATACACACACATCCGTTGCTATGGGAGATGCTGTTGCTGGCATTGATAAACCTGTAGTTGAAATCCACATAAGCAACATTTTTGCAAGGGAAGAATTCAGGCACAAGAGCTACATTGGTCGGGCTGCTATCGGATCAATAAGTGGCTTTGGGTTAGGAAGTTATGATCTAGGGGTGCTTGCTATACTTAAAGCAGTTGAGCATTAACCCAGTCGGCTCCTTTTAGCTAAAAATTCGATCCAGCACTTTAGAGACACCTTCTTGAATGTCGATTTCATTCCAGTCAATACCGTATTGCCGACACGTGAGTTTTACTTCCTGAATCCGTTTTTGCTTAAGTGCTTTATACTGCTCTTTGATTTCGATGGGTTGGACTTTAATTTTTTCGCCAGTTTCCAAATCAACGAAAGTATAAGGTCGGTTTTCTAAGTCAAGGTCCAATTCGGTTTTATGATCGAAAAGGTGAAAAAGAA
This sequence comes from uncultured Flavobacteriales bacterium, assembly GCA_943788145.1. Lineage (GTDB taxonomy): Bacteria > Bacteroidota > Bacteroidia > Flavobacteriales_G > Salibacteraceae > SHAN690. Next base: position 99,625 of record CALSPD010000022.1, on the reverse strand, counting down.
TCACTTCATTGCTTATTATATCTCAAATGCTGCAAGGCTTCAAATAGTTTACTCTGATCCTCATTGTATTCGAAAAAGGGTATCCATGAAATCTGAAATAACTACGATCAACGAGCGCTTATGTGTTTTTTTCGGCCATCATGTGAAGCGCATTCACAATATCACTCGATTCCGACCCGTTTTCGAGGTCGTAAATTTTCTCTAGTTCGTTAAACAAATATCCCTGATGAGTCCAATGAGCCTTTTGGCTGGCGTACTCAGTTCAATTCCTTTTCCAAAAAGCGTGAAACCAACAGCATCACGCTGAGAACGCATCAAATAGATGAGCGAGGCGGCCGACTCTGAATAGCGAATTGAATCTTGCTCAGACTCGTCTGCTTTTCAGGTCGTATTGAGGGTAAAACATAGAAGCGCTTCGGTCAATGAGAATAACGTTGCACCTCGAAGATTCGTTTCTTCTTCAAACCGCTTGACGAACATTTTATCGGTCCTTCCATAGAGTTTCCAGTCAATGTGTCGTGGTGCTTTCGACCGGAGTTGTAAGCGCGATGTTCCGCAAACTCAACGCTAAAGCCATGATAAGGGACTTTTGTGCAGGCCCGTAATGAAAGCCTTCCACTGCTTGCTTTAGCAAGTAATTCCAAGCCGACCAGAATCGCTGGGCTTGAAAGTGATCGATGGACATGGATGCGATGATACGAAATGGAGGGATACGGAGCGAGGTTAGGAGGGGAACCTTAACAAATGGGCAAAAACCTCGACCCCGAAAGGGTCGAGGCGTTTTGCACCTGCTTAGTTAGAGTTGCCGGGCTCAAGCAAGCTGAGCTTCCAGCTTTTTTACGAGCGCAGCTTTTGGCACTGCACCCACTTGACGATCAACCACTTCGCCATTCTTAATGAACATAGAATGGTTGGGATGCTGCGGATGCCGTATTTCAGTGGCTACACGTCTGGATTGTTCAAGTCAACGTTGAGCTTTCCGATCAACGGCCTTATCGCCATATTCATTGGCTACTTCTTCAACGATTGGACCCACCATGCGGCAAGGGCCACACCACTCGGCCCAAAAGTCGACCAATACAGGCTTGTCTGATTTCAAAGCTGTCTCTTCAAAATTGCTGTCTGTGAATTCTAATGCCATCGTTTTTAATTGTTGTATAAAACTATAATTGTAGCAAACCTACGTGAAATTTATTCTGAGTCGAGCCCAGTGTCGAGCATTTATTCACGTAAATGTACTCCTTAGTGTGATTCTTAATGATCTCGATATGTGCTGATAAGCAAAGAATGTCCCACTCCAAGTAGAATGGACACAATGTCACACCTTTTCTACATTCCATTTAATATGGTCCAATTGTTCCAGTTCATAAGTCAGTTCGCGTGACAAGTTGACCTTTATGCTTCTCGAAGGCATTTCGATTCGGGTGTCTTTTTCATGAATATTTACCTGAATTGGAATGTTTCCTTTATTCTGATTACAGAGTCGGCATATCCGATTGATTAACTCATCATCGAGCCGATCGATGGGAATATCTAACGCAATTTTCTTGATCATTTTATCCCGTAATTCGGACAACAAATCAATTTTAGCTACAGAAAGTCGGTTAATTTCCTTTTGTTCACGCTTATTATACCATGTGTCTAGTTTGGTGGTAATTAGAATAAACCAATACTCATTAAGGTAGTTTTTGAAGCGGAGGTAATCGTCCTTGAATAGTGCGAACTCATAAGAGCCATTGTAGTCTTCGAGCGTAAATTTACCGAAAGGCGATCCAGTTTTAGTTGTTAGATGAGAAACGGAAGTAATGATTCCTGCAACTCGTGTTTCCCTTCGTTTTTTAATTTCTTCTATATTTTCCAAATCAATCACTGACGCATTGGCAAATTCATCTATTTCGAATTTAAAATCGTCAAGTGGATGACCAGAAATGTAAATCCCTACTACTTCTTTTTCACGATTCAATTGATCGAGTGTTCGCCATTCAAGGGAAGGAGGGATAGGAGGTTCGGGAATTTCAGCATCTGATGATTCTCCGAAGAGCGATACCTGAGCAGAGTTTGCCGCTTCCTGAATAGCGTTTCCATATCGAATTGATTTTTCGATTAGACTTTGACCCTTCTCATCTTCGGCAAAATATTGCGCACGGTGAACTCCTTCAAATGCATCAAACGCCCCAGCGAGGGCTAATCCTTCAAAACTCTTCTTGTTAACCGAACGGAGGTCAAGTCTGGACGCGAATTCGAAAATGGTACTGTAATCACCATTGGCTTTTCGTTCTGTAACTATTGATTCCACAGCTGATTCACCTACGCCTTTGATAGCGCCCATACCAAATCGTATTTCACCTTTCGCGTTGACAGTGAATTTATATGCACTCTCATTGACAGATGGACCTAGAACAGGAATCCCCGCTCTTCGACATTCTTCCATAAAGAAGGTCACCTTTTTAATGTCGTTCATATTGTGCGTGAGCACAGACGCCATATATTCAGCAGGATAGTTGGCTTTTAAATAGGCGGTTTGAAAGGCAACAAGTGAATAAGCGGCTGAATGCGATCGATTGAAACCATATTCAGCGAACTTCATCATGATGTCGAATATCTCATCGGCCTTTTCTGCAGGGATATCATTGTGCTTCTCGCAACCTTCTCTAAAAATGACTTTTTGCTGCTGCATCACGTCCATTTTCTTCTTTCCCATTGCACGTCTGAGAATATCAGCCGCGCCAAGGCTATATCCCGCAAGAATTTGCGCGGTTTGCATGATCTGTTCTTGATAGACCATGATGCCGTATGTATCCTTCAGGATAGGGATTAGTTTTTCGTGTGGATAAATGACTTCTTCTAAGCCTTGTTTTCTTCTAATAAAGAGGTCGATAAACTGCAATGGTCCGGGTCGATACAGAGCGTTCATGGCAATCAAATCCTCGATATCCGTTGGTTTTAGATTGCGCAAATGTTTTTGCATGCCAACAGACTCAAACTGAAATGTTCCGTTCGTCTCGCCTTTTTGATAAAGTTCGAACGTAGCTTCATCGTCCAGTGGGATTGCATCTGCATCGATATCCACGTTGTGTTTCTCCTTGATCAATTTGATCGCATCTTTCATGATGGTCAAGGTCTTCAGACCAAGAAAGTCCATTTTTAACAGCCCTGCATTTTCGACAACACTGTTGTCAAATTGAGTCACGAGTAAATCGGAATCTTTGGCGGTGGCAACAGGAATAAATTCGCGAATGTCTTCGGGTGTTATGATCACTCCACATGCGTGGATCCCCGTATTTCGCACCGAACCTTCAAGTTTTCGAGCTTGATTTAAGATCCGGCCCTCTTCGTTATCTCGTTCACTTATCTCAATTAATTGTTGAACATTAATGAGATCGTCCCCGTTAAATTCTTTTTTGAGTTCTTCTGGAGTCCTTCCAAAAATGTGCTTGAATTTCTTTAAGTCAGGAACCAATTTTGCGATTCGATCTGCATCCGAAAGCGGAAGTTCCATAACACGAGCTACGTCTCGAATACTTGATTTGGCGGCCATACTGCCATAAGTGATAATCTGAGCGACTTGGGTTTGACCGTATTTGTTTACGACATATTCGATGATTTTATCTCGACCTTCATCGTCAAAATCGATGTCAATATCGGGCATGGTAACCCGCTCCGGATTGAGGAATCGCTCAAAAAGCAATTTGTATTTGATCGGATCTATGTTGGTGATTCCAATGGCGTAAGCTACGGCTGACCCAGCGGCCGATCCACGTCCGGGACCAACCCAAACGCCTCTGTTTCGGGCCTCCGTGGTGAAATCCTGAACAATGAGGAAGTAACCCGGAAATCCCATGTTTTTTATCACATCGAGTTCGAAGTTTAATCGATCCTTGATTTCATCCGTTATTTCACCATATTTCTTCTTCGCGCCTTCATAGGCAAGGTGCTTCAAGAACTCATTTTCTCCAGCAAATTCATTGGGTATATCGAATTTGGGCAAAAGAATTTCGCGGCCAAGTTTATACGACTCAACTTTATCGACTATCTCATTAACATTGAGAATAGCTTCAGGTAAATCCTTAAAGAGGGCCTTCATTTCATCGCCCGACTTGAAATAAAACTCCTGATTTGGCATGCCGAACCTAAAACCACGCCCACGGCCAATTGGCGTTTCTTGCTGCTCACCATCCTTTACACAAAGCAGGATATCGTGCGCATTGGCATCTTCCTTAGATTGGTAATAAACATCATTTGCAGCAAAATATTTAACCCCATATTTAGCGCAAAACCTCAGCAGCACTTCGTTTACTCGGTTTTCTTCTTCCAATCCATGACGCATGAGTTGGACATAGAAATCATCTCCAAAGCTTTTGTGCCAATATTGGAAGGCTTCCTCGGCTTGAGCCTCGCCAATGTTTAGAATTAAATGAGGAATTTCGCCTTCTAATCCACCTGTGGTGCAAATCAAATTTTCTTTGAATTGTTCTATTGTTTCCTTTCCAACACGTGGAAGACCAGAATAGTATCCTTCGATAAACCCAACGGAACAGAGCTTTGAAAGATTATGGTAGCCTTTTCGATTCTTAGCGATCAGTACTTGCTTAAACCTTCTATCGGGTTGATCTTTAGTGAATTGTAGCCTTTGAAACTCATCGGCCACGTAAAACTCACAACCAACAATTGCTTTGATATTCGCTAGTTCGCATTCCTTCACAAAGTGAAAAACACCCATCATATTACCAAGATCGGTGATGGCAATTGCGGGCATGTTCAGAGATGCCGCATAATGAACAATCGATTTGATGTTTGATGTTGACTGTAAAATGGAAAACTGTGTGTGGTTATGCAGATGAACAAATGGCTGTTCCTCTAATAGCTTCGAATTTTCTTTAAGTTCTTGTTTGGATAATGAGGGTTCGACTTCATCAACTTCTTTGGTCGTCTCCTGCTCAGCGGTATACGGTTGAATGTTTAAACCAATCAATTGGAATGGTTTAGGGTTCGATTCGCGAAATATCTTGATGTACTCTTCATTGCTGTTTAGAGCCTTTGCATTAAAAACGCCAAGGCGAATGAGTTCAAGAAAGCATCTTGATGTTGCTTCGACATCCGCAGATGCGTTATGCGCATTGTCAACAGCCTGATTGAAGAGCTTTAGGCTTAATTCATTGAGCGTAGGGAATTTGAAGCTTTTTCCACGTCCTCCGGGCAATTTACAGAAGTCGGTACTCGCACGCATGGTGTCGAGTTCCTTTTTCTTCAACAATCCATCGTCCCGGTTTGCTCGAGCATATTCTGCTCCCAAAACTTTATTGTCAAATTCGATGTTATGACCAACTACAAAGTCGGTTTCATCCAAGGCTTTCTTGAATTCATCCATCACAAACTCCATAGAAACACCTTGCCGCATGGCTCGTTCCGTACTTATTCCATGAATTTTCTCGGCATTAAAAGGAATGGTGTAACCATCGGGCTTGATGATGAAATTTTTAACTTCAATGAGGGCGCCTTTATAATCATGAAGCTGCCAGGCCAATTGAACTACACGAGGAAATGATTCGAACTCGCTAACAGGAGCTTTCCAATTTTCAATTTTTCCAGTAGTTTCCGTGTCGAAGATTAAATACATAGCGTTTTTTCAGCGTGAAGTTTACGCTCTAAAATTATAAAGCTCAAAAGAGTCAATTCGCAATGTTGATAGTTTGTGGAGAACATTCAAACCTTACGAACATCAAAGAACTGGATGAGGAAAAAATAAGTCGATATACAAAGGCTACATTCGCGCCCTTTTTTAGAGAGCTATGCGCAAATACATCAATCTGTTCGACTTTAGACAAGCCGTAGATTACAAGACCGAAATTCTTTCTGGGTTAACCGTAGCGCTTGCATTAGTGCCAGAGGCAATCGCATTTGCGTTAATAGCTGGATTATCACCGTTAACGGGCCTTTATGCCGCTTTTACAATGGGATTGATAACTTCCATTTTTGGTGGTCGACCAGGAATGATATCGGGAGTAACTGGAGCTGTGGCTGTGGTTATTGTCAGTTTGGCTGCTTCCCATGGAGTTGAATACATTTTTGCAACTGTAGTTTTGGCCGGACTGATTCAAATGGCGGCCGGATTTTTCAAACTGGGAAAGTTTATTCGATTGGTGCCTCAACCTGTTATGTTTGGTTTTGTAAATGGATTGGCTGTTGTGATTTTTTTAGCACAGTTAGATCAATTTAAAAGTCTAAATGCTCAAGGCATCCTAGATTGGATGACGGGAACTCAGCTCTATCTGATGGTTGGATTAGTGTTACTTACCATGTTGATTATATGGGGGTTGCCGAAATTGACCAAAAAGATTCCCGCATCGCTAACCTCAATATTGGTTGTAATTGCCGTAGTCTTAGGACTTGATATAGATACCAAAACCGTTGGCGATATAGCGAGTATTGAGGGTGGGTTTCCTCCATTCCATATTCCTCAAATCCCAATTTCTTGGGAAACTTTGACCATTATTTTTCCTTACGCCTTGATTGTTGCTGGAGTTGGATTGATTGAGAGCCTATTAACGCTTAACCTAATCGATGAAATCACGGAAACTAGGGGGTGGGGAAACAAAGAAGCCGTTGCTCAAGGTATGGCGAATACAATTACGGGATTCTTTTCTGGCATGGGTGGTTGCGCCATGATCGGTCAGAGTTTAATCAACATTTCATCAGGAGCGAGAGCGCGACTCTCTGGCATTGTGGCATCTGTCATGCTGCTTGTTTTTATCATGTTTGGCTCTAAACTTATTGAGCAAGTGCCAATGGCAGCTCTTACTGGACTAATGATCATGGTGAGCATTGGTACCTTTGAGTGGGCAAGTTTGAGAACGTTTGGAAACATGCCGAAAATGGACGTTTTGGTTATGGTTCTAGTCGCGCTTATCACGGTCTTTTTACACAACCTTGCCTTGGCTGTTTTGATTGGTGTGGTAATCGCAGCGTTGGTTTTTGCATGGGAGAATGCAACACGCATTCGAGCTAGAAAATATGTTGATGAGCAAGGGGTAAAGCATTACGAAATATTTGGCCCGTTGTTTTTCGGCTCAGTTCAAGCCTTTGGCGATAAGTTTGATGTTCAAAATGATCCAGACGAAGTCATCATAGATTTTGAAGAAAGTCGAGTTGCGGATATGTCTGGAATCGAAGCATTAAACCGCATTACAGAGCGCTATTTGAAAGCGGGTAAAAAGATTCACCTTAAGCACTTAAGTCAGGATTGTCGTAGACTATTGGAAAATGCCGACACCTTAATTGATGTCAATATCATCGAAGATCCCCGTTACGCGGTTCTTACGGATGAATAATGTGTTGAACGGGTTATTGAGTATTCAATTTATCTCGAATGTTTTAAACCAATCCATAGCGTCATTGACATTATCGAAAGCTCGAGCCGGAACTTTTGGCTTCTTCATTTTTAAGATAAAAATTTGCGAGCATTTTTAAGGAAGCAGAGTGGGGGATGAAGGCATCAGCATAAACACGCTCAGCCCGTTCGACATCTGCACTCATAGTTAAGGTTTTAGGGTGAAATTGAGCTTGAACGTGCTCCAAATGATCTAACATGAAAAAGTACCTACCTGGCATGATTGAATCGCAGGTATTATACACCTTTGTCACATGTTCAGGCATTATCAACATGCTCCGCACATAAACAACATGTACGATTAATTCATTCAGTTTTTTAACCTGACAGAATTCTAAATCAACAGAAGGTATTTTAGATTTCTCCGTTGAGTCGATCATTTAGTTTTTTTAGAGTTAAAGGTTTTTCGACATATCCTATAACATTGGGAAAACGGGAAGATCTTTCAAGATCACGCATAAGATTGGATGATGTCAAAATAATAACATGGAATTCATCCATATCTGGTATCTCCTCCTCAAGTTCTTCTAACACCTCATATCCAAATTTGACAGGCATATTTAAGTCCAATAGCAACAAAGTTGGAGTATCAAACCATTCGCTGGTTTTCAATGCTTCCTCAATAAATTTTTCGGAACTGGTAAATGAAATAATTGGCGTGTTCGGGAATAATTCCTCCACCACATCGGTGTTTACGAAAATGGTTGTCTCGTTATCGTCTAGCAGTAAAATGCGTTCAAAATGCATATAAAGTATAGTATTATTTAAGTGGAAAAGTAATTTGAATATCCGTGCCGACACCGAGTTGACTTTCCAATTTGATTTGACCTTGGTTTCGTTCAATGACCTTTTTGATCATGTACAAACCAATCCCATATCCCTTGATGGCGCGATTTTCAGAGCTCCGGTTAAACAAGCTAAAAACGAGGTTGTTAGGATCGTTTAAGTCCATTCCTTGTCCGTTGTCTTTTACTGAAATAGTCAATAAGTCAGCCTTTGTTTTAAGATTGACTTTAACAATGGCTTTTTCATCAGCTTTTTTGAATTTGATTGAATTGGAGATTAGGTTAACAAGAATAATTCTCAAAATATGTGGCGAATAAAAAAGGCCATCGATATCGAACAGAAATTGGATTTCGCTATCATTTTCTTCAACTAGATAATTAATTTCTAGTAGTGTGTCGTTTTTTAATCGATCTGGATCGATAACGATATACTACTTGTCAACTCGGCCTTCGGCCTTGGATAAGTAGATGAATCCATTCAAAATACTATTCATCTGATTGATTGAAATTCCAAGTTTATGAGCTATGGTTTTGATTTTTTTATCCTCAGATTTATCCGAGTATTTCTTAAGCATTTGGACAAGACCCTCGAGATTGGAAGAATGGTTTTTAATATCGTGTGCAAGTCCGTGATTAAAGCTATCTAGAAATTCATTTTTCTGAAACAACTCACTATTAATATCTTCTAATTCTCGTGAACTAATGGATTCGGCTCTTTGATTTAGATGTCGTTCTTCGTCAACATAGTGATAGGAATTATTGACCAAATCAATGAAATCGTTCAACTGATCCTTGGTGCAAATTCCATCAGGGAAAGCTTTTTTAAGCTGCCTTCGCGTTAATCGATGTGCGTTATCTGGTAGTAAATAACCATCCATTAGACCTCTACCATAGTCGTTATTGTCATAGTTTGATTGTGAACATGACACGCATCGTCACCAACTATTGGAGAGAGCTCAGAATAGGAGTAAAAACCACAAATTGCGGTTTTGTCACCAAGGGCGTTTTTTGCTTCGTCAAGTTCTTCTTCGGTAAGTTGATCTAGAACTAGTCTGCGTGCCACGCAACTGACTAAAATAGCCAATTCGGGCTCACTTTTATTTGGTCTGAAAGCTTCTTTTGCTGATTCGCCAGCTGCAGTTATTATACGATCGAAGTTTGCCCGCATTAATTGCATGGTGTCTCCTTCGAACACATCACCAAAAAGAATCAGCGAATTATCTTTTTCATTTATGTTCTGAACACCTCGAACCACATGCTCGCCAGTTTGCTTATCTATAATGGCAAATGGAAAGTGCAGGGCAGAGGCAGGAAGATTATTGGCTTTTTCTCCTAAATAATTCTTATAAAGATCAAGCACCGGTTTGCCATCAATTTCATATAGAATGTTGCCATCGCATTTTGTTGCCTTTCGTTCAGGGCCAAACGTGTCCCAACCGCCCCGAGAGCCGTGAGCAACGTTTAAGCTTTCACCATAAAACCCAATTGCTACCAGCTGATCACTTTGGATGGAATCATTCAGACCAACTAATGTTTTTTCGAACCGTGTATCATCACCTGCAATTCCTCCGGCAACCGGAATTCTGCCTTTAATGACTTCATTTATTCCATTCAAGAGCTGCCCCGCGTTAATTCCTGTTGTACTGAATAACATTACATGCGCTAGATCTATCCTATCCAAATCCTTCGCTATCTGCACGCCAAGCGCATGACCTTCAATGTCTTTCAGTGACTAAGTTAGGGGAACGATTTTAGTTTTTTCGAAATGAATGCATGTGGCAATTATGGCCTCATCCATTAAATTATTGCCTTGAATGTTTCCTGCTGTGCTAACGGTTACGATTTCGGCCAGGGGAGCAATGACTTTAATCTTTTTCAAGAAGTCAGAAGACTTTTCTATCGTTGGACGAGATCCAAAAAGCAGACAGATTTGGGCCGAATCGGCCTGACCAGTGACGTGCTCCCAGGTTTCGTTAATCTATTTATACTGTGCGGTAGAAATCATTTATAGCTTGTTTTAGGTAAGTGGTAAGCGAATATTACGCAATATATGGAATATTAAAAAGAGAACTCTAGAAGGTGTTTTACAAAAAAAAAAGCCGAAACAGATCGGCTTTTTCATTTTTAGTATTGACTGAGGAAATTCGTTACTTGTTCCTTTACATGGTCAATCATCGGTCGAGTTAACCCATGATGGCAGGCTAACAACATTCCACCCCTCATTACCTTATCGGATTCAGGATAGCCGTTTGCAGCTTCTTTCCGAGTAACATGTTTAAAACCAGGTTGTCGTAAAATATTTCCTGTGAATACAGTTCGTGTTTGAATGTTCCGCTTTTCAAGGAAAATCTGCATTTCTGGACGTTTGAATGGAGCGGTTTCCTTTATTGTCAAGGCCATTGCCAACCATCCTGTTCTACTATTTGGTAGTTGTTTTGGTAGCACGAACCACTCTTCATATTGCTTGAAAAATGTGCTCATTTCTTCAAAATTTCGCTCACGCTCTGAAATATTATGGTCCAGCTTATTCAGCTGAACAAGTCCAAACGCTGCTCCCATTTCGGAAGGCTCTAGATTGTAACCAGGTTCAGCAAAAATGAATTTTGAATCGTAAGGTATTCCATCCACTTCAACATTGAAACGGTTTTCAATCGCTTCAGATTCAATGAATAATGAGGATGATCGCCCCCAAGACCTAAGGAGCTTTCCTCTTTCGAAATGCTCATTTTCTCTAACACATAGCATTCCGCCATTTCCCGCGCAATTAATAACGTGCGAACCATAAAAGCTGGTAATGCTCATGTCGGTAAATGACCCCGTGCTTTTTCCATTAATGGTGCCGCCAAGCGTATCAGCTGAGTCTTCAAATACGATTAGATTATGCTTGTCGGCTATGGCGCGAAGCTTGGCCCAATCTGGCATATTGCCAATAAGGTTCGGGATCATCATCGCCTTTGTTTTAGGCGTGATCATTTCTTCAACCTTATCGGCATCAAGGTTATATGTTCCTTCTTCTACGTCAACAAAAGCAGGAATCAGTTTATTTCTAACTTGAGGTGCCACGGTGGTCGAAAACGTGAGGGCGGGAGTAATCACCTCACTCCCCTCGGGCAGATTCATTAATTCAACACCTAAATAATTCGCGGACGATCCACTATTGAGCATTATTCCGTGAGGCTTGTCAAACAACGCGGCAACACGATTCTCCATTTCTCTTACATGATATCCCATCTGTGTGCTCGTGCGGAGCACGTTTACAACAGCTGCTATTTCTTCTTCACCATGAACTGTCATGCCATAAGGCACACGAATCATGTCTTTGGTTTCGCTCATATTTTATTTTTTAATTCGGTTAAATATTCGTCAACATTTGTCCAGCGAAAGTCAGGAAATTCTTGATTGAATTTTACGGCACTCATTCCTCCAATTAATGGACGTTTTGCAAGTTGATTTAATTCCTCGGTTGAAACAGGAATAATGGAAACTTGTTCATGGCCAAAATAATGCGCCACACGTTCTGCTAGCTGGACGCGATTTAGATAGTCTGTGCTGGCTAAATGATAAATTCCGGATTTAGAATTTGAGACAAGTTTATGTATGGCCCGAGCTACATCTGAGGCGTTTACAGGTGTAGCATATTGGTCATGCGGCATTTTTAATTCCATGGCTTCCCCTTTTAGCATATTCTCAGAAAGGCGGGCGATGAAGTTTTTTCCTCGGATTTCGTCCCCGTAAACGTTTGTTATTCTACAAATCAAATAATCGTTTGTTTCTTTTCGAATTATGTTTTCTGCCTCAAGTTTGTGTTTTGCATAGACGCCTAGTGGGTTTACACGATCTTCTTCCTTATAAAAACCTTTTTTGCCATCGAATACATAATCCGTACTGAGATAGACGAATTTGGCATTGTGCTTACTTGCTAGTTTAAGCGCATTTATCGTTGATACGACTGTTTTTTGATAGCTCTCAGATTCGTTTTCTTCGCAGTAATCTACCCAGGTCAACGCCCCGCAGTGCACGATCAATTCGGGTTTAAAACCATCCACATCTGCATTGTTTGGATCCAATAAATCCAAGGTGTTGAAAAATTGAGTGTTCGATGTTTCGAACCCAAAGTGCGTCCCAAGGCAATTCCAGCCCATTTGACTAAAATGATGGAGACAATTACCTCCAACTAAACCAGATGCTCCAAGAATTAACGCCCTCATGTCAATTTGATGTTTACGAATGACCTTACCAAGATGGTAAGCATCAGCGGAATTGTAGCTAAATGAAGCATTTGTGGAAGAAATGGAAAGAGGACAAGCGTTAAGATGATCAAGCCTCCAACGATCATAAAATAAGTCTTCCTAATTTTCACATTCCACAAGAACGGCAAAACCAAAAGATGGGTGGGGAGCGCCCAGAGCAAATTAAAATTATTAGCGGTAGCCGTATGGTCTGTAATAAACCATAGAAAGAAAAGCAACGCTCCGACAAATCCTAAAACTAACAAAAGGACATAATCCAAGACCGCTAACCTTGATCCTCGCTTAAAACCAATTGCAGATAAAATAGCGATGAATCCAAACAGCATCCAAAATAAGGGTATAGGGTCAAAAAGTGAAAAATCACGACTCAATCCTTTGGCTGGCAAGATGTCGCGCGTTGACTTTACTAAAGACTTACCATTTAATTTGGCTTGATCAATCGCTTCTGAAAGCTTATCGGGCAAAAACATATATTCCTGATAAGTTGCGACTTTATCACATGGTAAACCCAATCCAAGATCGATTCCAAAATCACCCCATGGATCATAGATGAGATAGCGATCAATCATGTTTCGAAATGTTGAATGATCGGACTCGGTTAGGTCAGTAAATACAACCTCGCCATTCATAGTTGTGTCAAGCACATCTCGAATAATGGAAGAGCAATTGTCATAGAAAAAATCGTATAGGTAATAGCAGTTTTCAGGTTGGCTATTCCAGACTAAAAAATCGAGAACCGCTTGCTTTTGATTCAAATCAAGATCAAGGATTTGTTCACTCACTCCGCGACCTTCGGCTTGATATCCCCGCAAGAAGGGAACAATACGAGATACGCCAAGTCGATAATTCAATCGACCCATGGTGAAATTGAAATAAAAATCTTCATCGTAACTAAAAGTCCCATAATTGAAAACATCATCGATTCCTAATTCTTGATCTTGAACTCGAATAGCACTGTGACCAAAAAGTGAATACAAATCACCACCAGGGCTGCAGGTTAATATAGAAACCTCAGCAGACGAAGTAAGTGGTGGCGATGGAATGGCTTTGGTAATTGTGGGGAACACAATCAGCAAGGTTGCTATGTAGAAAATAAACAATCTCATATCAATAGATGAAAGGCGATTCAAAGTCTTCCAAGGATTTGAAATCCAAATCGCGCGCTGACATAAGAGGTGATGAATTAGTCCATTCAAATCCAAATGAGTCATAACGTATTCCGTCATCGGACTCCGAATCGTGCATGGTGCTTGTTAAATATACCATGGTTGTATTATCCTCTAAGACTTCGAACCCGTGAGCAACACCAGATGGCATATACACTGCTTTATAATTAGAGCCAGTTAATTCCACACATATACTTTTTCCATAAGTGGGGCTTCCAAGTCGAATGTCTAGAATAACATCTGTTAGTTTTCCACTTGTGCAATAGACGATTTTAGCATGATCCATTGGTGGGTGCTGAAAATGCATTCCCCTAATGACTCCAGCATTATTGGTGGAGTAAAAGCTTTCTTGAAAATCGCTTTTTAATCCTGACTTTTCTAATGTGGCCTTATGTAAGGTCTTCACAAAAACGCCTCGATCATCCATAGCATGAAAGAGATCGATTTCGAATACTCCTTTAATCTTGAGTTCCTTGAAGTTTTTCATAAATCAAAAAAACGCTTTGATCTGACGAGAAGTGTAATTGAGTGCATCGTCTCTGCCATCTCGATACCAGTTTATGGTCCATTGAACCGCCTCTGCAGAGTCAAACCTAGGTTTCCAGTTCAGTTCAGTTTTTGCTTTGTCTATGGCCAGTTTGAGCAGGCCAGCCTCGTGTGGTTGGTTTTGTAGGTTTGGTGTTGTAAACGAACCTTCACCCCAGTTTTCGATAGCAAGTTCGCACATATCCAAAACTGTCCGTACATCGCTTGGTTCTGGACCAAAATTATAACCCGTTGCGTGTCGAATCGGATCTTCAGCCATTTTAGCCGCCAAAAGAAGGTATCCATGAAGTGGGTCTAAAACATGCTGCCAAGGTCGAATCGAGTTTGGACTTCTTATCACAATTGGTTCAGATGCAATTAACGCCCGAGCAATGTCCGGAACTAATCGATTTCCGCTCCAATCTCCTCCGCCAATAACATTCCCACTTCGAGCAGAAGCTATGGATTGATGATGCTTTTTATAATCTTTCGGGTTTAAGAAGGAGTTTCGATAAGAACTAATAGCTAGCTCAGCGCATGCTTTTGAATTACTGTATGGATCATAGCCGCCAAATCGGGCTGTTTCAGGATATGGATCTTCAATTTCCAAATTTTCATAAACCTTATCCGTTGTAATTAACACGGATGCACATGGTTTTTCGAGCTGCCTTAGGGCATCTAAGACATAAATAGTTCCCATGACATTTGTTTCATAGGTCTCAACCGGAAAATGGTAGGAGTCGAGAACAAGTGCTTGAGCCGCCATGTGATAGACAAAATCTGGTTGAAAATCGAGCAATTCCTTTTTAACGCGATCCCGATCTCTAATGTCCGCGATTACTGAATTGCATAGAGAATCGCCATTTAACTGCACAAAAAGATCCGCTTCACTGGTTGGAGCTAGAGCGTATCCCTTGACATCAGCGCCAAGTTTTGATAAAATCAGGGTCAGCCAAGCCCCTTTAAAACCAGTGTGACCGGTTAAAAAAACGCGTTTTCCTTCATAGTATCTCTTCAGATCCAACATGGCTAATTCTATTTAAATGTGTCTACCAGTTTTTCCATTTTGGATTATTCTCCCACATTTCGTTTAATTCCGTGTTGTCTCTGAGCGTATCCATACACTTCCAGAATCCGTGATGTGGATAGGCCACAAGCTCAGAAGCGGCTGTTAATTGTTCAAGCGGATGCCTTTCCCACATTACTTCATCAATATTGGATGCAGGTAGATACTTAAACACAGAAGGTTCGCAAATGAAAAACCCTGCGTTGATCCAAGTTCCATCGTCTTTTGGTTTTTCGGCAAATGCCTTCACAACGTTTTGATTATCTAAGGCTATCATCCCAAATCGGCTACCTGGCTGAACAATGGTCATGGTGCAAGCCTTACCTTTTTCTTCATGATATTTTAATTGAGCAGCCATATCAATATCGCAGACTCCGTCCCCATAAGTGAGCATAAAACGCTCATTTCCGATGTATTTTTCTACACGCTTCAATCTCCCGGCCGTCATGGTTTCCAAACCAGTATCGACTAGGGTCACTTTAAAGTTCTCAGAATCTGAATTATGGATGGTCATTTCGTTGTTACTCAAATCCATCGTCATGTCAGAATTGTGGAGGAAATAGTGGTAGAAGTACTCTTTGATCACATAGCCTTTGTAACCACAGCAAACAATAAATTCATTGTGACCAAAGGCGGCATAGGATTTCATAATATGCCAAAGAATTGGTTTTCCGCCAATTTCAATCATGGGTTTCGGCTTCAGGTGCGATTCCTCACTAATGCGAGTGCCCTTACCGCCAGCAAATAAAACAACTTTCATCAATATCTTTTTCTGGTTGAATGCAAATATAACGGTGAAGAAAAAGGGCGAAGGTTATTCGTCATAATTAAAAACCCGATACCTATTCGACTCTTAATGAACGCAGAATAACCTTAGTCTATTTATGGGAATATTTAAACGGTAAAAGTGGTCAAGCGGTCGAATAGAATACCAACCTTCAGAATCTGTATTCGTCAAAGCTTCACCTTACCTAAAAATTTTAAGCCCACCCACCAATATGGATCGATTTGTTGAAATTACCGCTTTACAAGACGAATCGAGTATGACCGGGCAGTTCAGTCGAATTGCAAATGAGTTTAGTTCCAATTGGATCATTGAAAAGGAAGATGAGCAATTTGAAATTTTAGAGAGTGAATACCTCTGTTCATTTTTAAATGGAAAACATACTGATCCATTCATTGACGGAAGTCCGTTTCAGCATAAAAAGGGGATTTGGTATATTTCCGATGGGGGAGTTGATATCACTTTCGGAACGGAAGCCTATTCTGCGGCTTTGTTTATTAGGGCTATTAAAAACGTGAAAACAGGTGAGCATATTTTAGGGCCGAATCGTGTCTTTATGACGCTGTTTCAAAATACAGGACATATTCAAGATGGCTGCGCGCAAATCAAGTTTTTAAGAAGGCCAGACCCAATACAAGTTCAATTAATCGCTGTTCCTCGGGTAAGTTTAAATATAGAATATAGCTCTAAGAATCTAGATGAACGACTGAAATATGTGTTCAGGCCTTATCGATTTGTTCGCAGTGACATTGAGGATTTTCCAGAAAAGTATTTGTCATACTTATACCTCGAAAAGGTCGAAAAATCTAACCTTGAGTTTAATCGAGAAGGTAAAATCTACGATAAGTACTTGATTCATTTTGATAAGGGTATGAATGCACATCACATTGACCAAGTTTGGAACGTGAGTTCAAGAAGCCTGCGCATGGCTACATTGCTAGGTTATATGTATAAAAGACAGTTGAATCAAATTTCCTAATTGCGCTTTTCGTCCTTAATCAGATAAAGAATTTTCGCCACCCAGATAGCGTACTGTTCAGCAGAAGGATGAAGGCCGTCATCGGCAATATAAGCCGAGTATTTTATGCCATTTCGTGAAATATCGGTGATGTTGACAAATAGAATGTCTAGAGAATCGCAAAGTTCTTGAGCATAGGAATTGTATTTATTTAACTCAGAACTGACAGACTCAGTCCGATTGGCAACACCAAAAGGGGTGTAATAATAGTCGGGAATACTGATCACAACGACCTTGGCATTATCTCCACCTGCCAAATCAATAGATTGATTAAGCAGCGTTTGAAATTCAAATTCATACTGTTGAAATGGCCTGCCCTGAAATTGATTGTTAACTCCAATTAAAAGCGAAACTAAATCGTACTTGGCCTGCAAGTCTGGAAATGTTTCAATGGCCTGAATGAGTTCATCCGTCCGCCATCCCGTTTTAGCTGCCACAGTCGTTTCAATCGAATCGCCCCAAATCAAAGCCAGTTCTTTCGCAAGCTGATGAGGGAATGACTTGTGAGAGGATACGGATTCACCAATGGTGTAGGAATCGCCAAGAGCTAAGTATTTAATTGATTGTTGTGCATTGATTTCAAGAACCTGCATAAATAAAACCAATAAGAACACTTGTTTCATAATAGCTTCATTTTTAGAAAAGTCGCAGCTGCTGCGCATGATTGGCGCCTTCGTGTAAAAGCAGTTTATCCTTGATTTTGTTACTTGAAGCGATTGATTGCCCATCGGATGCGTCAAGAGCAATTCGATGACAAGGAATGATTAAAGCCATGGGGTTAGCGGCTACGGCAATCATACTTGCGGTGACCTGGTCAATTCCTGCAAGCTCTTTAACATCTAATGTGTTTCCAAATGGAATGTGTAAAATTTTGTCCCAAATCAATTGCTGAAAATTGGTTCCGATTGGCTTTATCGGCAGGGAGAAGGACGAACGCTTACCGTTAAAATATTCACCTATTTGTTGAGCTGCCAGTATTTTCCAGTGGGCTGGCTGGGTTCCATGACCCACCGTTAAATCTTGTTCATCAACCCAATTGGACCTAAACAAGTGCTCTCGGTCACCTTGAAGCACCAGCCAACCAAGGGGCGTATCGACTATTTGTTGCGTTGTAATCATTTCTGGCATAAAGAAAGGCTGGTTTGGAAGGAAGTTGACCCAAGGCGGTCGAAACTTATTAATATATGACGGTTGGTGGATGAATACCCTTACCTTCGCGGCTTCTAAGCGTTACGCAAATTCAATAGCATTGCAAGATTTTCAATCACTCGGCTTAAGCGAGCCCATCGTAAAAGCACTCACCGAACAAGGCATTACAATTCCTACCGCCATTCAACAAAAAGCAATTCCTGCTTTGTTGGAAAAAGCAACCGATTTTCTAGGTTTAGCTCAAACAGGAACGGGTAAGACTGCGGCCTTTGGTCTTCCATTAATTGACCAAATTGATCCAGATCAAAAATCGATTCAAGCGGTAATTTTATCTCCAACCCGAGAATTGGCTCAACAAATCGCCAAGGCTTTAACGGAGTTTTCAAGATATATTCCTTCGGTCTCAGTTGATGTAGTTTATGGAGGAACATCCATTACAAATCAAATTAAAGATCTGAAGCGATCGCAGCCTAAAATATTGGTCGCTACCCCTGGACGATTAATTGACTTAATGAACCGCAAGGTTCTGAATCTAAGTAATGTAAGATACGTTGTCTTGGATGAGGCGGACGAGATGTTGAACATGGGCTTTAAGGAAGATATAGATGTAATTCTTTCGTTCACTCAAGAAGACAAGAATACATGGTTGTTTTCGGCAACTATGCCAAAAGAGATCAAAGGGATAGTGAGCAGATATATGCACAATCCTGTTGAAGTATCCATAAGCAGCGAAGAGAAGGTTAATCAAAACATTGAGCATAGATACGCCATGGTTAAAGGGCGCGATAAGCGTGCTGCTCTAGCGCGAATTATCAATGCTGAAGGCGATATGTATTGCCTTATCTTTTGCAGAACGAAGCTAGCGACTCAAGCGTTGGCAAGCGCTATGGCAGATGAAGGACACCCCGTTGAAGCCATTCATGGTGATTTGTCACAACAGCAGCGAAATACGGTAATGCGGAAATTCAAGGCAGGTAGTGTGCGAATCCTCGCTGCAACGGATGTGGCCGCTCGTGGTATTGACGTTGATAATTTGACGCATGTTATTCACTTTGACCTGCCGGATGACCTTGCATTTTATACCCATAGAAGTGGTCGAACTGGTAGAGCAGGAAATAAGGGAATTGCAGTTTCATTGATTACCCCGTCAGAGCAGCGTAAAATATTTGAACTTGAGCGTCAGTTAGGAATAAAGTTTACTAAAGCGACTATTCCAAGCGCTGAAGAAGTGATTTTCAGCTCGCTTCAATCAAGATTGGAAGATTTACTTCAAACGGAACCTACTGAGGACGCTAGAATTCACGCGCATTCTTTTGCTGATCAAATGGAGGAGCTTTCTAAGGAAGATATCATAGCCAAGTTTTTCACGCAATCGCTGTCTGGACTTCAAAGGGATGGTTATGCGGGCGATTTAAACGCCAGTTCATCGGATAGAGGTGGAAGAGAAGATAGAGGTGGAAGAGGTGATCGTAGAGATAGTTTTAGAAGCGAACGAGGCGGTCGAGACGATCGTAAAAGAAGTGATAGAGGCGATAGAGACCGAGGAAGGGATGATAGGAGATCTAAAAACGATCGATTCGAGCGAAATGATCGTGGACCCAGAAAACCACAAGGCGCTTCTGGTAGTCACGAGGAAAACATGGAGCGTTACTCGATCAGCATTGGAAAGGCAGATGAGCTGCAAAAGTCAGATATGTTGAAAATTATTTGCGATGCTTCTGGAGTAAGAAGTCGTCACATTGGTAAGATTCAGATGTTTGATACGCACACACTTTTTGATGTAAGCTCTGATCGTTCTAAAGGATTAAAAGATGCCTTTGATGGTCTTCGATTTAACGGCCGTAAACTCACAGTTAGTAAGGACGGAGCATCAGAGTAGCATTCCGGTTTTTGCTATTTTAAAACCTTCTTTTTCGACCAAAGCCTTTTCTGTAGATTCCTTCAATAATGGGTTGGTGTGATTGAAATGCGTAAAATAAATTTTCGATTTATTCGCTGGCTTTTCATCCTTCAAACGAACCATTGTTTCTGAAACAAGGGGATGCGGCACTTCCTTTATATTCCTATTTGGCAATTCATCAGCATTAAAAAAGGTGCCATCCACCAACGCAATGTCCACAATCGATAAATAACCTTCAAGCGTCATATTCCACTTTTCCCATTTATCGATGTCGGGTAGATACAAAGCTTTCTTCTTTTTACTTGCAACAAGAAAGGCCGCAGTTTCTGAATATTCATCCCGATGTGGAACTTCAATTGCTGTAATAGAAACATAGCTTCCAAGGCTGGTTCCAGTGTTTGCCTGAAGCTCGATAATTTTTATGTTTTCCAATTCAACCAACTGCTTCCACGGACCATTTGTCCGAAGGAAATCGGCCATTCGTGGCAAGCAATAAACGGGTAAATCTTTAGTATTCATAGCTTCTAGACCCAGGTATATCAATCCCGTGTAGTGTCCAATATGCGCATGCGTTAGAAAGATGCCAGCTAATTCGCTTTCTGGAAAAGAAGATTGAGCCATCGCTATCTGGGCCGTAAAGTCAGGCGTGGCGTCTATAAGCCAAAACTTATTGCCCTCATGAATTGCTACAGAGCTAACGTATTCAGGTTTAACGCTTCCGCAACATTCCATATCACATCCAGCTTGAGGGTAACCTGCATCTTGAGTAATGCCGAGAATCTGAAGTTCAAAGGATTGCGCGAATAATGAAGTACCGGTGAAGGAAAAAAACAAGGCTAAGAGTAGCGGTTTCATAGTTGGAATTTGCCGCTAAAATAGACCTTCAAACAACAGTTTGCGTCTATATATTTATCTTTCTCCCTTACCTAACAAAAGCTGTGATTAGCATCTTTAAAACTTCCATTTTATTTGGTTTGGTTGCGTTAAGCCTTTCTGTTTTTGGACAAATAAATTGGCAAACACATGGTATAAGCGAGCTTTCAGAGCTGGCAACAAATCATACGCGAACATTAGCCCAGAGTGAAAGAGGTGTGTGGATTGGAGGCGAACCCGGAATAGTATTCTGGGATGCTGCATCGGGTAATTTCGAGCGCCCCGAGCCGCTGTCACTCATGCTGGCCATGAAGATGGAATATTATGCGTCCAGCCTTTACGTGTTGACAAAAGCTAAGCAACTTTTGGAAATCCAATTGAATGAGGGCGGTGATGTTGGCAGTGTCATACAGCTGTCGCCTTCGGGTATAATTGTGAATGATTTTCGATATTTCAGAATATGGGCTCATAATGGCCACAGCGTTTTCTGGTGTGCATAAATATCAATCGGGTATTTGGTCATATTTCAACGCGGGTACGAGTTTTCTTAGGAAATAATTCGGTCAAAGCCGTCACATGGCATGGGGATTTAATAGCGGCAGCCACACTTGGCGCAGTGTATCTTTCTGACGGAAGTAAGCGCGACAGCCTTAATGGATTGAACGGGATTCAACCCTATCGAATGGCAAGCCGACTAGGTGCGCTTTACGTAGCGACCGAATATGGCATTCATGTGTTTTGAATCCAATGGAGTAAACCGAGTTTTGACTAACGACTTTATCGGATCAGCCGTGGTTTCCAAATTTTGCTTTAAAAACGGAGATGCGATGATAGCTACCAATAAAGGCTTGTATCAATCGCAAAGTATAGGTTGGCAAAGGTTTGTGGACGCTGGTCAACAGGGGATAAGGGTGTCGGATGCACTCATTTTTGAGGATAAACTGTTCATCGGTTATCATGCCGATGGTCTAGATATCGTGCATGGAACTCAATTATTCAACTACAATCAAACAAGCACAAACTGGAGGACCGATCAAATATTTGAATGGAAGGGTGAGGTTTTGGGGTCTGGTCAATTCAAATCAATTATTCCATTTCGATGACTTCTTAAACCGACTTAAACTATCGGCTCTCGATAGTAGGCTGGAAGGAACAAGACAAGTCATTACGAATGGCTCAGACAAAGCTTACGCATTCACCCCAAGTGGTTGCATTGATCTTGAAAACGTGTGAAAAAGCCTTGTATGCAAGCCCGATTCCAGCTGAAAAATATAGGTTCAATAAAGCCATTTTTTAATCCAGAATGGGACGAAACCGGCATTCTTGATGCAAGGTCAAGGTTTATATGTGCTTAATGATAGCGGGCGTTTTTGAACGTATTCTTTCAAGTCCCGTTTGTGCAAGGCATGCAAATCGGAACGGTTAAGAATGATATTCGCGGCAACGTTTATTTCAAACACGATCGAAACATTTATCGCTGGTCGAAAGGTGATTTAAGGGAAGAAGGTCTTTTTTATGGATACGTTGATCTCTTTTTACGATCACGACATTTCAAGACTATTTCTTTATGCAAGATTATCCGATTTATCAATCCTGGGATTACTTCCTATATGACGGCCCTTAAGGAATTCATAAAAAACCTACTTAGATGAAGGGTATTTGAATCCAGGGGAAGCACATTTTCATAAGTGGACGGTCGTGTATTCGCGGTTGGGGAAAATCGTGATAAAATGGGCATCTATGCATTGGATAGCCTGCGGACCTTATCATACGCAGATATGCCTTTCGATGCGAAAGGTTATAAAAATGGATTGGTCACAGCCGAAAAACAAATTTGCCTTGGATACGAACAGGTTATTTGTTATTATCAACTGGACGATTATTCCATTCGACCAAACAAAGAAGCTCTCCTTTTATATCCCAATCCGGCTGGGAATTATCTCTACGCAGAATTAAGTATTGATCCTTATTCGAAAGTTGAACTTTCGATACAAGGAATGGACGGAAGGGTTGTATACACAGAAACAATTTACCGCAACTCAGATTCGAGAAAAAAATCCTCCTGGACTTACCTCATTTAAATTCAGGCGTCTATACTCTGAGCCTTATCGGATTCGGTGTGACTACATCCAAGTCCTTTGTTGTAATAAACTAAAACGTTATGAAAAATGTAGTGTCGCTCTTCTTTTTGACTTTACTTGGCTTTCAATCCATTGCGCAATTTGTCGCATACGATCCTGAAAATGCGATATTTAATTGGTGGACAAACGGAATCGTGCTCGATGAAGTAGGGGGTGGAGCCGTTCACAATCTCCAAATCAGAATAGACATTGAGGGGCAAATTGCCAAAGTCCAATTCGCCTTCGAATTGGAAGCAATACCAGACGCTGCGCATAGCAATGGAGATAATGATAGCTTGGAACTTCGCTCAAATTTTTCAATGCCCGAAAGGTTGATTTTTACTGGAATACACATGCGTATGAATGGAGAAATGCGCCATGGTAGAATCATTGAGCGATCTAAAGCTGAGGTGATTTACGATAACATTGTCTTCGGTGGAGACAATACTCCAATTCCATCTGATCCCGGTCTTTTAATGAAGGATGGGAATGCGTATGAGTTTAGAGCCTTTCCGGTAGGGAATAGCGAAGATTTCTTTGCATACATAGAGTTGGATGCTGTACTAGCCCTGAATTCTTTTAATTCTGTCTCGAAGCAAACGCGCTTGCCATTAGAGCTGTTCCAAGAATCAATTTCGCCAATTGATTCTGTGTCAATTACAGTGAGCTCCTCTTCTGATTTTACCAACACACAGATGACTGGTATATCCAATCAGAACTGGATTGTAAATAGCGATGGCTCTAAAACGGCTCATTTTACGCAAGCCAGCCTGCCGGCTTATCTACAATTTGAAATGGTCAATCAATACGCGCATCAACAATCCCAATGTAATGCGGAGTCGGATGGTCAAATCCAGACCATGTGGAGCATACCGTTCGATCAGGTTTTAAATCGGCCATCATGTAAATACATGGTTTGTGGTAGATGTTGATTTTGCGAACAAGCATTATCAAGAAGAAGATGAAGTCCTTGTTGCAGCTATTGATAGAGCACTTTATGGTATACAAGCTCAAATGGAGATAGGCGACCTATTCTATCTTATCGTAAATGGTGAATTTTTTCAATCCTATAGCAATTCCTGGGTGCCAAAAGAAGGATTCGAAAGTGCACGTGAGTTTGCAGCTGAACACGCAGGTTTTAACACAGATGCAATTGCTGCTGTGGAATATGCTCATTTTCTGATGCAAGGAATAGAGGGACAAATTATCATTCTAACTAATGACTATTTTGATTCCAACAATCAAACGGATGCATCACTTCGATTGATGGCGAATAATGTTTTAGCCACTACTGCAAAGACACGGACCGACATCTATAATTTTCATTCGGGGCCAAATACGTTAAACCGGATGATTGCAGGTCAAAATCGCTCGTTAACTCAAGCCTTTTTCAACGAGGTCTGCGAATTAACAAACGGTTATTACCGACTCTTCTCCGCTCAAGATGAGTCGCTTGCAGTTAGCCAGATGGCCTCATCACGATTGGCCATTGAGTCTATCGAAGCAGATTCAGCTTATGCCGACCGGTATTATTTTAGGACACCTAACGATATGGAGCTGCATTTATATGCTGAATCTACTTCGGCCTTTGTTCCTAACTCATTTGATGTGAATTATTCCAATGGCCAACTGGTGAATGTCGAACTCACCAACCTTCATTTGGCTCAAGTAGATACCTGCCTTCGAAGTCTCCTCGGAGCGGCTATGATAGAAACCAACCTAAACACCTTTCATTCCCAATACTTAGCATCGAGGGATTATGAAATAATCAGCACGAATTACCAACTGCTTTCAGACTTTAGTTCATTATTAGTGGTGGAGCACGATAGTCAATATAATGACACTGTGCCACGAACGGTGGTCGGTTGGCCAATGCCACTATCAGATGAGACCACATTATCGGATAAATCAGCGTCTTTAAGCTTATTTCCAAACCCAACAAGCGATCAGCTCAATATTCGGCTCTCCGGCACGGATGAGTTTATCCAGGCAATCAAAGTTTTCGATGTTTCAGGTAAACTCGTTCTGAGCAAGAAATTCGTTCTTTTTCAAAATGAAATTCAGCTGGTGGAATTGGGTAGTTTCATCAAAGGCATGTACATCGTTCGGATTGAAACGAACTTGAATAGAACCTTTAGTGAACAGATTATTTTGCAGTAGCTTTTCACAGGACTTAACAACTTCCAACGGCTTTTAACTTTTGATTAGCCTAAGCTTCGAATACATTTGGTTTGAACCAATCCACTATTATGAAGCATCCAAAATTTCGACAAACCGCTTACGAACTCACCTTTCTTTTAGTTCTCACATTGGGTTTATTTGCTTTTACTCAGGCCCAAACATCTCACAACAATAGCGACCAGAAACAGAAAACGGTTCGGGTCGAAGTAGAGGTGACGGAAAATGGAACCACGACCACCTCCATTCAGGAAATGCATTTTGACGAGGCAAGTATTCAAGGAGAATTGCAGAAGATGGTTCGGGAAATCGAGATGATATTAGACGATGCCGTAAATGATGGTGATGAAACGGATTTAGAAATTATTATCCGTAAAAACACATACGGGATGACGTCTGAAGAAGACGAGAGCCCACATTACAGAAGTTTTATATCGGTGATACCAGAAGCAGCAGGATGCGATTCTATGCGTTTGAATGACGTATCATATTCCTATCAATACGAATTTGAATCGGAGTTGGAAGAATCATCTCATAGGGCCTTTTTAGGAATTGTCGGCAAATCAACTGAGGACGGGGTTATAATTTCAAAGGTTTTCACGGGAACTACGGCCGAATCGATGGGATTGCAAGTTGGTGACTTGATTACAAAATTGGATGGCCATAAGATCGAAGGTATTGGTGAATTGGTTGATCACCTCAATCAGCTAGAAGCTGGTAATGAATAAAAAGTAGAATATAAGCGACAAGGAAAAAAGATGACCTCCGATGGAGTATTGACCAATAGATCGCAATTCAGAAGCCAGATCGGTGGCCATGGTAATCAACGCGAGGCGATACGCGAGAAGTCCATAGTAATGCACGTTAAGGTGGAAGACTTGAAGCGAGATGAAATTGCTGCGCTAAGTGAGAAGTCTGGGAGTGTGTTGGATCCAAGTAATTCTCTTGATCTAATTGAATGCGCTTTCAAACCAAATCCTACCAACGGAACTTTTGGCTTGTCCTTAAATCTACCTGAAGAAGGAAATACTGAAATTCGAATATTTGACGCTCAAGGTCAGACCTTGGTACACGAAGAATTAAACGGATTTTCAGGAAAATACAATCAGCAATTTGATCTGAGCGAACAAGCTTCAGGGGTCTATTTTATTTCTGTCATGCAGGCCGGAAAAGGAAAAACAATGCGCATTATCAAGCAATAGCTAGCTTATCATCGACAAATCCAAACGAAGGCCTCGAATAAACTCATCGGCTGTCATTCTCCGCTTTCCAGGCGATTGCAATTCGGTGATTTGCAGTAAATAATCACTGCACGATACAAAGAGTTCATTATCAATTACCGACCAACGACCGATATTTTGGCTCTTAATCGAGCTGGGCTTCGATTGATATATTTTCCAATTTTCGGTTTGTCCATCGGGAAGATTGATGGCTGCAAAAGCGGTTGGGAAGGGCGACATACCTCGAACGAAGTTATGTGCGTCAATGACGGTTAAATTCCAATTAATGGCGCAATCGGATTTGAAAATTTTCGGAGCCACTTTAGCCTCAGTCGGTCGAATTTGTGGTTGTAGCTCTGCCTTTCCCTCAGAAAGTAAGGCCAATGAATCGATCAGAATGTTGGCGCCCGCCAACATAAGCTTGTCATGTAAACTGCCTGCATTGTCCATTTCGTCAATGCTTATTTCCCTTTGGAGTAAAATGTTTCCGGTATCAATCTCATGTTTCAGCTTGAAGGTTGTAACTCCAGTGGTTTTTTCACCATTGATAATCGCCCAATTAATCGGAGCCGCACCTCGATAGGCGGGCAAAAGGGATGCGTGAACGTTATAGGTTCCGTGTTCGGGCATATTCCAAACGACTTCTGGAAGCATTCGAAAAGCAACCACAACTTGAATGTTGGCTTCAAACGATTTTAATTCTTGAATGAATTGAGCATCCTTAAGGTTTGAAGGTTGTAAGCAAGGAATTTTTTCGCTTTCTGCATAAATTTTCACAGGTGGCGATTGCATTTTATGACCTCGTCCAGCGGGCTTGTCAATGGCGGTAACCACGGCAACAATGTTGAAGCCAGTTTCTACCATGGCCTTTAAACTTGCAACCGCAAAATC
Organism: uncultured Flavobacteriales bacterium; assembly: GCA_943788145.1. Taxonomy (GTDB): domain Bacteria; phylum Bacteroidota; class Bacteroidia; order Flavobacteriales_G; family Salibacteraceae; genus SHAN690. The sequence continues at coordinate 72,313 of CALSPD010000022.1, read as the reverse complement.
GGGTGTTCCAAAGAAAATTATTCGCAAATCCTTCATTTCGGGACAAAGATGGCGATGAGGCAGGATATTCTGCCCGCGAATTCAACTTTTGATACGCAAACAATGATTTAACCACATATTTGAAGCAATTGTGAAAAGAAAAAGTCGTGAAGTCGATTAAGAAGTTGTTTTACAATCACCTTGGTGAGTTCGTTTATGGTGGCATAGATGGTAGCGTGACCACATTTGCCGTAGTGGCCGGAGCAGAAGGCGCTGGACTGCCCAGCCCAGTACAGTGGTGATTATCCTCGGGTTTGCCAATCTAATTGCCGATGGTTTTTCGATGTCCGTTGGCGCGTTTTTGAGTTCGAAATCTGAAAAAGAACGATTTCAAAAAGAAAAAAGTCGGGAATATTGGGAAATCGAGCATATGCGTGAAAGTGAAGTAGAGGAAGTTCAAACGATTTTTTCCGAACTCGGATTTAAAGACGAAATGCTGGATAAAGTGGTTCAGAAAATCACGGAGAATGACGATCGATGGGTTGACATAATGATGAAACATGAATTGGAAATGATAGAAGAAAAGAAATCTTCTTTTGCCATTGGATTAACAACTTTCATTTCATTTTTTGTTTTTGGATTCATCCCACTCCTTGTGTATTTGCTCGATTATTCAATCGCTGAAATCGATCAAAAGTTTCTCATTTCCGCTTGCCTTACAGCGCTTGTATTCATTGTTATTGGCTGGCTAAAAAGTGTGGTTACAAAAACAAGTCATATTAGAGGAATCGTTGAAACACTAGCACTGGGACTCATCGCGGCCATACTGGCTTATGCAGCAGGTGATTTATTGAAACATTGGTTAATGGGATAAAAGATTGATTTGTGCTCAATGCTGTCCTAAATAATTTCAAACGAAGATCTAACCTCCTTATTTGATTGAATTAGGGCTAATATAGTAGCCAGTACTAAAAAAGAACCCCTTGGATACAATTTGGTGGTGCTTTTGAATGGTCATCAAAGGGCTTGTCAAGCCATTTTTGGAGTTCTATTTTGACGAAAATATTTAGCCTGATAAATGCAACCAGATTAGATAGCTGCCAACCATATTTTGCCGTTGCTTTCATCACTTTGAGTAGTAAAATAGTGATCAAAGCTGTCCATATTTGGATCATCACCGCGTTTTTAGACGTCCCTATAAAGGTTTTAATGTGTAGCAACTGTTTGATGTCTCTGAAAAACATCTCTATTTCCCATCTTGATTTATAAAGGTCTCCGATTGTTTTTGCGGCCCAGGCCAAATTGTTGGTGATCAGTTCTATGGTCTGCTTATTTTTTTCATCCCATACAGCCACTCGTCTGAGGCTTCCCTGATACTTTGCCTTGGTTTGCGGGTTGACTAACTCAATTTCTTGATCGATTAGGACGTTTTGAGCCGTATTCTGAGGTAAATCCCGTTCATTAAGAACGGTGTATTTTAAATTATGCTTATGCCTAATGACAAAGAACACCCCGTTGCTGTCCCAAACGTTGAGCATAGGAAAGTCGTTGTAATATCTGTCAGCCACCACCACCGAACCTTTTTCTAAAGGGATATTATACGCTCCTTTATTGTCGGCCACACTTCCTTCTGTAATATTCACATAAACAGGTAGTTTACCATCATATTCTAACAGGGTGTGCATTTTAACAGCTCCTTTTTTAGTACGAAATGTAGCCCAATCAAACATCGAAAGGCACAAACTAATGACCGTTGCGTCCAACAAGTAGACAGGTACCTTGATCTTCAGTTTGACTCGTTTCAAGGCAGCCTGCTGTCCTAAACTCTGTAGGAGAGAATAATAGAGTTCTTTGAATAAATCAGCGTCCCTTCGCTTATTTTGATAACTGATACTCGACTTCGATGGAGCTTTAATAATGCCCAAATGGTTGAGATTACCGGTGGCGGAGCGCAGCCCATTAGAAATATCTCGAACTGAGGTGCTCTTCGCAAAATGGCAGAAAAGCATGGAGACAAGGTGTGTCCAGCTATCAAAACCCTTACAACCCTTATCCGTCTGCTTTTGGGTTACTAATTTTTTGAAAATAGATCGATCAACCTTTTGGATGATCTGCGAAAACATTGTAATATTACCCATGAGAGAGGTTGTTTTTGGTGCAAACCCAAAATATACGTTTTGGGCAAAAACTTCAGCCTCTCTCTTTTTTATTTAGGACGCTATTGATTTGTGCTCACTTATTCTAAATTTGATCGATGCGTACAACGATTTTTGGCTTTTTCTGTGCTTTGGCAACGATTGTTACGGCATGCAATTCAAAACCTTCTGAATTTAGAAACGACTTTCGATGGATAGCGGGAAAATGGCAGGGGACAAATGGCTCAGTCTTCATGATGGAGCAGTGGACATGGAATAAAACACGTTTTGAAGGCCGAGGTTTTGAAATTGATCAGGGCGACACCCTCTTTTCTGAGCGGCTATATCTCCAATCCTTCGATGGTGCTTATGCCTACATCGCTTATTTACCAAAACATGGCCTAACCTTATTTAATGCTAGAAAAGAAACTGAAACGCATTGGATTTTCGAGAATCAAGATCATGATTTTCCCGCAGCCATTCATTATAAATTGGAAAGTGATTCAACCATAACTGTTTCACTCTTGGCAAAAGGGGAACCATTTCGTGGAGAACACTCATATCAGCTTAAGCGGATTAAATGACCTACTGCAGCTCGCCTTCGAATGCACAATTAACGGCTATTGAATCATTCGAATAGGTAGTGTTTAAGTGCATAACTCCCTTTTCGATTCTTCCATAGCCTTGAATATAGAGCGGTCCCATTGTGGTTTGGTTGACTTGTTTTGCGACTTGGAATCGGTTAGCATCAATAAAATCAGCCAGGTAGGCATAATCATATGCTGGTTCTAAGATTTTAAATTGGCGTTGGTCTGAAGTCCTTCTGACCTGAACCATAGAAACTTCTTGATAATTGTTGCAAATAAACGGTCCGAAATAATCACCTTCATGATCTTCATAGAGAAGTGAATCACAAGCTGCTCCGGACCAGTTTTCCGCACAATTGCAGAACCCGTATTCGCAATTTCCATGTTCACATGGCACTCCCGGAAAACAAGTATCTAGCTTACATGTCAGTCGGTTAACCCCGTCTGAACAAACACATTGTCCGCCATCGCATTGGCTTTCATTCGGACAATCGACCCCAATGCACGTGTTGCAACTTGATATAAAAGCGGTCAAGATGCTCAAGAACAAGAAATATGCTATCGATTTAAGCTTCACGACTAGCATGACTTTACAACCTTCTTAAAAGTTGTCTTCCTCAGGTTATAAATCTTCTTTTCATCCACAGATAAAATTGGATATTGAATGCTCACCTTCGCAGCTATGAATTACTTGAGCGTTGAGAAATTGGCCAAACACCTATGGCGATCGAACCCTTTTTGAAGATATTAGCTTTGGACTGAGCCGGGGCGAGAAAGTCGCCTTGATAGCCAATAACGGAACTGGAAAATCGACCTTGCTGAGAATCCTTTCTGGTAAGGATGTTCCTGATGCTGGAGAATATAGTTTTCGAGATGGCGTTCGCGTTTCTTTCCTTGAGCAAGAACCTGTTACTGACCGATAATCCTGCCCAATCAATTGAAGATTTTGTTAACGAGGCCAGCGCAGAGGTTTTAGAGATAATTAGAGTTTATAACGAGGCTTTAAAAAAGTCTGAAGATGGCAGCCCAGAGTCCGATGACGGAATTGGAACGGACATCAGCTGCTATGGAATCTCGACAAGCGTGGGATTTCGATAGAAGGTTAAAAGTCATGCTTGGACGCTTCGGTATTTATGACTTGAATCAAACCGTTGCCACGCTGAGTGGTGGACAGCGCAAGCGATTGGCCATTGCCATCGCCATTCTGGACCAGCCTGACTTCTTGATTCTAGATGAACCGACCAATCACTTGGATATCGAGATGATTGAATGGTTAGAGCAATACTTCATGCAGGCCAACGTAACCTTGCTTATGGTGACACACGATCGTTATTTTTTAGATCGAGTTTGTACAAGCATTATTGAAATGAATGACGGTAAGCTTTACCGGCATGCGGGTAACTACGCCTATTTTTTGGAAAAAAGAGCGCAACGCGAGGAAGTTTACCAAACGGAAATCGATAAGGCCGGCAAGCTGATGAAAAAGGAGCTGGAATGGATGAGGCGCCAGCCCAAGGCACGAACAACGAAATCGAAGTCAAGAATTGATGCGTTCTATGATATAAAGGCCAAAGCGAGCAGTGGTAAAAAGCAGGCCGAATTGAAGCTTGATGTAAAAATGACCCGGATTGGAGGAAAGATTTTAGAGCTTAAAAAAGTCTATAAAAGTTATGGTGATCAAGTGTTGCTCAAGGGATTTGATTACACCTTCAAACGGGGTGAACGCATCGGTATCTTGGGGAAGAATGGAGCAGGGAAGAGCACCGCTTTTAAACATAATAACCGGCAATGAGGAAGCCGATTCGGGGTAAAATTAATGTAGGCGAAACTATCGTTTATGGCTATTACAACCAAGCCGGTTTGGTGTTGAAGGAAGATAAGCGTGTGATTGAGGTTTTGAAGGATATTGCCGAGGTTATCCAACTTGCGGATGGAAGCAAACTCACGGCCTCACAGTTTTTACTGCACTTTATGTTCCCACCAGAGATGCAATATACTTATGTCAGCAAGCTGAGTGGAGGAGAGCGCAGGAGGCTTCATTTATTGACTGTCTTAATTAAGAATCCAAACTTTTTGATTTTGGATGAGCCGACAAACGATTTGGATTTGCTTACCCTTCAGAAGCTGGAAGAATTTCTAGAAAATTTCGGTGGATGCCTACTCATTGTTTCCCACGATCGATATTTCTTAGATAAGTTGGTAGATCACTTGTTCATTTTCGAGGGCGATGGTCAGGTGAAGGATTTTTGGGGACCATATTCTGAGTACAAGGAAAGTGTGGATGAAGGTAAAAAAGACGAAAAACGAAACGCTGACAAATCAACGGCTTCGGATAGTATGGTTCGCAACCCGGATGCATCTAAAAAAGCAAAACAAAAACTGAGTTTTAAGGATAAGTATGAATTGGAACAATTGGATCTACAAATTCCTTCACTAGAAAGTGAAAAAGTAAAGCTAGAACTCATTTTACAATCGGCAGACGTTTCCTTCGATGCGCTTCAGAAAGCTTCTGAACGCATAGGTCAGGTAGTGGAAGAGTTAGAGGCGAAGGAGCTGCGTTGGTTCAGAGCTTGACGAGTTGCGAAACGGAGCATAAGCTCGATAAATCCAAATGCACATATTTGTTTTGTGAACTTGGTCAATGCATATGAAGGGCAAACTGATTAATTCGAGGCCAAAATCCCTTGCCGTTAACCTTATGGAGCTATGGGATTTTCGAGCTTTGATCGCGTCTTTTGTTCGAAGAGATATAAAAGTTCGTTACGCGCAAACTTCCCTTGGCCTGCTATGGGTCTTTATTCAACCGTTGGCATATCTGCTTTCCTTCATTTTCATTTTTAATCGGGTTTTTACGAAATCCCTTGAAGATATTCCATACAGTCTTTTTGCAGTAACAGGATTAATGGTTTGGACCTATTTTTCTTTCGCGGTGACCCAAGGCTGGGGAGTTCGCTCATCGGTTCGCAAGAAATTATTCGAAAAGTGTATTTCCCCCAAATTGGTTATTCCCATTGGCAAGGCATTTCTAGGCTTGATTGATCTTTTTGTAGTGTTAGGGTTCGTAGCCTGTTTATTGATTTATCATCAAGTGACCATTTCCTTCGAAAATGCTCTGGTTACCCATTTTTCTCTTATTAACTATTGCGTTCGCACTTGGATTAGGCGTACTAATCAGCGCAGTAAGCATACGCTATCGTGATGTGCAGCATTTGGTGCCGTTTTTAGTGCAACTAGGTATGTTCTTTTCTCCGGTTATGTATCCTACATCATTCATAACGGATCATTTGCCTAAATGGCTTCAAATGGTATATTATTTAAATCCGGTCAGTGGACTGATAATAGGAGTGAGGTGGGCCACCTTAGGAACGAACATCGATATAATTGGAGTCTCGATTTCTGTTGTTAGCGGGAGCCTAATTCTTGTAGGTGCCATCGCCTATTTTTTTCGTGTTGAAAGAAAATTGGCAGATGAATTATGAGTAAAGTTCTTGATATAAGGCATTTATCAAAGTCATACCGACTCGATAAAACCGCGGCCACAACGCTTCGAGAGTCGATTTCCAACCGCTTGAAACTTAAGAAAACGAAGATCGAGAATTTACAGGCACTGAATGATATTACGTTTTCGATAAATCAAGGGCGATATAGTTGGAATAACAGGAGCAAACGGTGCAGGGAAATCTACCCTGCTAAAGGTGCTTTCAAAAATCACCTTTCCAAGTGCAGGTGAAGTAGAAATTATGGGGAAGGTGCGCATCGCTTCTTGAAATTGGAACAGGTTTCCACCCTGAGCTGACAGGCAGAGAAAACGTGTTTTTTAATGGTTCGCTACTCGGTTTGAAGCGAGAGGAAGTTGCAGATCGATTTGATGACATCGTTGCCTTCGCAGAAATAGATGAGTTTATTGATGTGCCCGTTAAACGCTACTCATCAGGTATGTATGTTCGACTCGCCTTCGCAATTGCCGCGCACTTAAAGGTCGAATTACTGATTATTGATGAAGTTTTGGCTGTTGGCGATGATAAGTTTCAATCGAAATGCAAATCAAAAATTCGGGAGCTTGCTCAACAAGGTGCTGCTGTGCTTATTGTAAGTCACAATTTAACTATGCTCGAGCATTTTGTGTCAAGACTAATGATAATGGATCACGGATGTATCGTGTTTGACGGACTTCCTTCAGATGCGGTTCATTACTACCGAAATCAACCCTAATCGTACTTCACGGACCCGGCAATCATTTTGATTGTATCGCGGCTTTCTGCAGAATCCGAACCATCTTCATTTTTTGTGTCCTGTAAAGCTAAAAATCGAGTTTTTTCCATCCGGCTGAACTATTTCAAGAAAATCGAGGGAAATCCTTTGTCCAACTAAACTCACATCCAGTCTTTTACCCTCTAACTTTCGATTGCCTAAAGTCATTGAGGTAGCGGATGTTGACGTGTTCTTCTTTCCAAATTGGCTGATCATTAAATCTAAGAAATCATCTAATTCCGTTTTGGCATCGAACTGAAACAGCATGATAACGAAGTTGTTACCGTCAAGCGTCCAATTCTTGTATCCTTCCGATTCTTCAAATTCAAAACCATAGCCATTGGGGTAATCAAAGGCCATTGCCCCGGTTTCGAGACGCTTCGAATCACCTAACCGGATGGAGACCTTGGCTGCTTTGTCAATAGGGTCTAAGGTCATTTCCTCACCTTGCGATAAGAAGTATTGTTGATCGCCAATTTGTAAGATAAAGGTTGCTTTTGGCTCGCTTCCTACATTGACTTCTTGACCAAATCCAATGGAAGTTAAAAATAAGAAAGCGGTTGTTATTAGATTGAATTTCATTACTTTATGATTTAGAATAGTGAAGGTGGTATCTCCCGGAATGAGCGAAACGAAACTCACTTATGGGGCTGAAAATACGAAGATGTTTTTAAACCTATTCTGATCTTAGGTCGTCCTAACAACGTGCAGATTTCCTTTTCTTTCCGATGCTTCCTCGTTGTTCTATTTTGGCTATATATTCTGTAGCTAGCGGCACTTTACACGCTGTGCCATTCATGTCGACCTTTACGGCTCCAATATTTTTAGCCACGATTTTGGCCTTGTTTGTTAATTCGGGAATATAGGCCGCAATAGCAATGACAAAGGCATTCATGGTGTGTCGAACGCGATTTCGCTCGGCATGCACTTGTTTCTCCACTCGGTCTAAGAGTTGAGCATATATTTCAATATCAAGTTCCGTGTTAACTGAAGCATAATTTGAAAGCGTAGCCCAGCCGCCACAAGCGTTGCCTTCTTCTTTCGACTCTATCCATTTCAATCCCAGGTCAAAACCAAATGGAGTTTCAGCCGCTACCCAGGGCACAGCAAACTCACTCAGATAATACCAATATGCATCTTCTATCCATGATTGAAGCTGAGCTTCAGAAATGCGCTTCTCATCGGCCATTAGACCTGCGAGATACATAGCGTCAGAATTCCCAGTACTGTACAGCTCCAGCGATAATTCGTGGTTCTTTTTTGTCTTTTTGAGAACCTTTTTAAGATCGGCCACTTTTACGCCAAAAAAAGGTTCCTTGGCTCCATGACGCATTAGCGTGTTTTTTGTTGAGACATCGCCATATCCCTCGAGTTCAGTCATTATTTCTTTTACGGTCATTTCATTTGAAATTGAGCAGGTTAGTTTTAAAATGGCCATGCTTGATTGGCCATTAACTTAGAACTAGGACTTAAAAGCCAATTCGATTGTGTTTGAATTGCATGTACCCTAAAAGGCAATCCACATGGCTATAAGGCCAATTACAGCCATTCCTTTACTTGTGAGGTGAAAGGGATTAAACTGAATTAAAAGTAGACTTCCAGTCACCCAAAGACCATCTAAAACAAGGATCACATTCACGAGTGGTTTATTTGTTAGCTGCTTTTGTGCAACGTACCAGACATAAATAGCGAAGATTAAAAGATTTAGCCCCAAAATGGGTAAGACAAAGGGATTAAGTATGCCAAAAAATGAATCCAAGTATTCCGAAGCGAAAAGCAGAGTGAAACCGCTCAAGAACGAAAAAATACCGTTGATTCGGAGGTATTTGTTTAATGGTTTTATGGCCATGTTGATGGAAGGTAAACAGTTAAGGACGAAAATAACACTTACGTTATTAGACGTTGTTTAATTGACGAATGCCTTCATACACCACAATTCCAACAGCGTTTGCTAGGTTGAGGCTACGAATGTGAGGACTAAATAATGGGATTTTGTAAAGGTGTTCGCTATTTATGTCAATGATGGATTTTGGCAATCCAACGGATTCCTTGCCAAATACTAAGAAAAGATCATCTTCAAATGGAATGGATGTGTAATCCTTTATTCCATGACTCGATAGGAACGCGATTTTTTTCGCACCATGCTGCACCATGAAAGCTTCGAAGTTTTCATAAATATTAAGCTCTATATGTTGCCAATAATCTAGTCCTGCGCGTTTTACGCGGCTATCGCTTAATTCAAAACCAAATGGCTTAATAAGGTGAAGTATTGAACCAGAAGCTAAACTTAAACGACCAATGTTCCCGGTGTTATTCGGTATTTCTGGCTCGAGTAGAACAATGTTTAAGGGCATGAATGATGGGTGAATATTAATTCAAACTTATAGTCAATTCAATTCAGAACCTTTTTTCGCTCCTTTTTTAGTCAACCACAACTGTAGCTCGTGCGCTTCATTTCGAATGACATAATCTAAGACCGTCCAGCCCCGAACGGTACATTTTGCATTGATATCAGCACCATTTTGGAGAAGAAGCTCGAGTATTTCAGTTTGAGTTGGATCGTCTTGAACAGCGGTTTTCGCATACATGAAAACGGTCGTGCCCTTGGAAGTAGTGGCATTCACATCTGCGCCCTTTTCAATTAGAAAGGATGCCACGGCCATATTTTGATTGAAACAAGCAATAATTAACCCCGACCAACCTTCTGGCGATCGTGATTCGATGTCGAAACTCGACTCTGAAATGCATCGTTCGACAACTACTAAATTGTTCGATTTACACGCCTGAAAAAATATTTCTAAGTCTGGTATGGTGGCTTTTGAAACGATTGCAGGTTTATTGTTTGACGCAAGGAAACCCAGCAGCTTCTAAATTATTCTTAGATGCATCGAATGTGGCTTTGTCATCATAGTCACTATAACAAATATCAGTGCTATTGGTTCCATTCGAGCATGTGTAACACACATCATTGACGGTAATAAAGGTGCTTGTTTCGTCTTCTTTTTTCATTTTTTCAGATTGCACCCGCAACGTAATATTGAACGTTCCGTCATCCTTCCAAATAAAATCAACGGATTCACTGCCATATTGTTGGCTGATGGCTGTACCGTTCAATTCATCTTCTATTTCCCAACTATACCAGTAGGCATCCTCCGAGCAGGAATTGAGTCGAACCTCATCAAAAACAGTTACGTCATTTGATGGGGATAATTCTATGCATGCTTTTGGCATCTTCTGGCAACTCCAGCCAAATGATCCGATTAAGAGAACAAGCGCGATATTTTTCATAACGTCAAAAATATGTTTTAGAACAATTATTCAAACGCTAGCTTACTTACTCCCAGAATAGAAGTTTTTTGCGATCGATTCTATGTTCTTCCTTCCCGCGTTTATCTCCTTGATTTCATCCCAAGTAGACTTAGGTAGAATGGACGATAGCGGCTGATTTAGCTTTAGAATTTGAGGAAATACGTTGAGGATCTGTTTGTCCCATACATCAGCATAATGAAGCAAGTCATCTGGGTAAACGACCTTTCGCTCTGTTCCCTCATCAATACCTCTAAATGGAGCTGAAATGTTTAGGTATCCATAGTCGTCCGTTAGTTGTTCTCCAGGATGAATATCGCGAACTGCCACTTCAAAATCATAAGCCGTTGAGAGGCAACTCGAATTGAAACTATGATTCACAAATCGACCATTATCCCAGCATAAAATCATGTTTCCGTTGCTGTTTCGGTATGTATAAGTGTCCAAAATATCCTGATACAAGGGGTCCAAATTGGCAAAATCCTCAGGACTAAAGGCTCGATCAAGTTTGTCTAAAACCCAAGTAATGGTTCCAGCAGGAATTAGCTCGGTGGCGACAACGCCATAACCAACTTCTCGACTGATAAACTTCAATTCAGTATGTGGATGAATCATAGGAAAATGAGCTATTTTTTGTGGATTTATTTGTGAATATTTTGCCTCAAATGTAGAATGGATTTCAATTTAAAACACGTTCCAAAATAATTATTGAAATCGTTATAACGAGCTCTGAATCAGCTGTTCAGTTCTGTGACTGCTTTTATGTTCTACTTTCCTTCAATTCAAAGTATTCCCAAATTCAGTTCGGAATTACACCAAAGGATTTATGGCGATTGATCGTGACAAAATGAAGTCTGTTATCCTTATCTTCAAAAGTGGTGTCAAAGACATATTCTAGGGTGAAGCAGCATTGGCAGCTGCAAAAATTTCCGTAAGAAGTATAGACCAAGTGAAGTGTATCGTTTCCCAGAACTTCGGCCTCGCCTAAGAAATTATGACAACAATTGGCCATAACGCGCACTTGAATAAGCAATTGATTTTTTCCCACACGTTTAATGATGTCAAATTTTGGATAGTCATTGAAATCAGTAGGCTAAAGTCCATTGTCACAGCCTTCTAAAATCTTAAAACTAACCGGAGACAGACCATCATTAAGAAGACTTATCATTTTGTCGGAATAGGGTAAAAAGGTTGTGCCGACTAGAACTTGTTGACTGGAAACACCACTTAGCATGTAGAAGGTGTCTATTTCAAAAGCGCCTTCACCTACATTTCGTTTTACAAAAACTGAGTCCATGTCGGCCTGAGCCAGCAATTCTGATTGAAGGCCATTCAACGTAATGGCTAATAGGCAAAATGGAAGCAAAATGTTCGAAAACCGCAATGCCATCATTCAGCTGAAATCAAGTCTGCGATTATGAACTTTTTCATTTTTAGAAACGCTTGCGTAACCGAGGCTGCTCTTTGAGGATCCGACATAAGTTTGGGCAGTATTTCTGGCACAACTTGCCATGAAACCCCAAATTTATCTTTAAGCCAACCGCATTGCGATTCTGTGCCGCCTTCACTCAGTTTATCCCAATAATGATCTATTTCTATTTGATCTTTACATGTAATCACAAAGGAGACGGCTTCATTTAACTTGTAGTGCGGTCCACCGTTGAGTCCCATAAATTTCCGACTGTTTAGTTCAAAAATTACAACCACTGGGCCGGATGATTGAATCCTTGAATTATGGAAAATGGAACAATAATACTCAGCGGCATCTTGTGCTTGGCTTTCAAACCAGAGGCAAGGAAAAATGGGTTCAGTCATGGTGAAAGTTTATGAATAAAGTTGAATTTAAACTCAATACAAGGAAAGCTCGGCTCTTGATTTCCACATTTTCGTCCGTTCTTATCGATTGTTTGTCAATCTATTTTAACTTGTCCGAAATCTAACCGAAAACTATGACTGTGAAATCAATTATCGCCATTGCGGCAGCTTCCTTAATTGCACATACTGCATGGACACAATCAAATTATGAAGGCGTTGAACGTGTAACAAACCCTGTATGGTCTGCTACCACCGGCTTATACGCTGCCAAAGACAAAGAAACCTGGGATGGTGAACAAAACACTTCCATCCAATGGTTGAAAGTAACTGCTTCAGGAAGACTTTTAATAGGTGCGAATCAAGGTCTTATTGCTTACGACCCTGAAACGGGCAAGGCAATATTTGATAGCCGAACGAAGGACGAAGGTCTGCCAAATGTCGAGGCCAGAACCTATGAAGAGATTCAGAATTCGCCATTGTTTCGAATTCAGCATTATCCGTTTATAGGACGAGCCAACCATTATATCGTGAATTCCATCAATGGAAAGATTTATGGCAGCAACGATCTTTTAGGTATAAACAACATTTTAGAAACCTATGTATTACCGCTTTCCAGCTCAATCCTTTACGTTGGACGAAAAGATCTCGGACTGAAATCAGGATTAGCGTCTAAGAATTTGAAAACAGGAAAAGGATGGTCGCGAGACGAAATCTTTACGTGGAAAATGCTATCGTCATAAGTCAGGGTTTCCATTTACCACGAGCTGTTTTTATTGCGAACTCGGTTGGATTAAATGCCCAAGGTGCAGTTGCATCCGATTCCCCGCATCTTAGTTCGAAGTACATGAAAAACAGAGAAGTATTGGCTCGAGTTAAAGCTTGCCTAGAAGTGGTGTTTAATGTATCCCCTCGCTATTTAGGAGAAGCGATTCCCATAACTGGGAATAGCAGCGCATCCTTCGATTGATCCGCTGATTGTATCCGTAAAAGGACAGATGACTACCATATTCTTGTTAAGGCTTATTGAATGGCAGGAATGGTAATACCTTGGGATGAACTTTAAAACTAGAGACCATGAAATCTGTCGTATTATTACTTGTCTTTTTCTTCTCTTTAATGGCGTCAGCCGAATTAAAGGCTCAATCATCGATAAGTGCTCGCATAACTGAAGAAAGAGCAGGAGAACCGATTGCATTCGCTACACTAGTTCTTTATGAGGGTGAGAAGCTTGTAAAAGGAGCCTCTGCAGATTCGGATGGGAGCCTAAAATTGGAAGCAATTGACCCTGGAGTTTACGAAAAACAAATTCAAAGTTTGGGCTATACCACACTCAAATTGACGGGAATAGCCTTAACAGAAGGAGGGGTTGATCTTGAGTTGACCAAGCAACAGACACGTTTAACACCAGCTGTTTGCCTTTTAGACGTCCTTCTGATCGAAGAAGAAATTGAACCACAAATCGAATGCTTTGACTGTGGCTCCGATTACTTAAGAGAAAATAAACATGATTACACTTCTCGCACCACACGCTGTGGTTTTGGTTGTTATTCGCTGGACTGTGCAATATGTAATAGTGATTCAACCCTCGGCCCTGACGGGGTAGAGGATGATTTTAGCGCCAATCAAAAACCATATGTGTTTCCTAATCCAACGTCAGGAAAGATTCAGATTGCGTCAAAATCCAAGGTTGAAAGCTGGAGCTTGATTGATATTCAAGGAAGAACCATACAACAAGAGCAACAACCTCGTTTAACGGATGCCATTGACCTTCAAGGTTTGGAAAACGGGAACTATATACTCGTGCTGCAAACAGGCAGCGGTCCAGAAAGTCTTAAAGTAGTCAAGACCAACTAAGCCTTGTCCTTGGTGGCACACGTGCTTAGCCCAAATGGCATGTACAAGGTACAAAAGCTGATAAAGCTTGTCAGTACAAAGATTCCAGCAAAAACAAGTAGGACCATTCCTAAGGTGCCTGAAATGATATTTGTAAAATAAAGACCGGCAATAATGGCCGCAAGAATGATTCGAACAACTCGATCAATTCCACCCATATTCTTTTTCATAATGTTTATTTAGATGATGTGTTGAATCAGTGTAACAAGACCACGGACTGCACTAAAACAAATCGTACAATCCGTTAAAATCTTGATGAACATATTCTGAAAATTAAAAAGCAAAGCTATTCGGTCGTCATGCCTTTGAATGTGATTTGCATCACTCAGCTGGGTAATTGTGATCACAATATGCAATTGGAGATAAAACTGAATTCACCATAAAAACGAACTTTTTAATTGGCCTTTGTTGCAATGGATTAATTGAGCGCTACCCATTCACAAAATTCAAATTCGTTCATGTTGAACCAATTCGTCCAGAAAAGTTGCATTTTTTAACTTCGAAAGTTGTAAAATAGATTATTCGTTTTCGGAAGGATGATGTAGTTGAATAGCGTCTAAAATTTGGAAAATGGCTGAAATTTGACTGAAATTTGAATTATTAGGCAGGGTTAACGATTAAGTTCGGTGCGTCACTTACAATAACCTGTTCAAAACATTTCAAAACAATGCTTGCTTTTCAATGTTATTCTAGCAGATTTGCTAACGTAAAAGGATTACGCACTAGATATTGATATTGTGAAGGATAAAAAAAAGGGTAGACCGGTTACCAAACCAGGCGAACTAAAGGACGGATATTACATAGAATTGAGAAACAAAGGATCCAATTCTGCTGTCAAAATCAGAAGAGATACGCTCGCTGAAATGGAATCTACTATGGTTCAATATCAGCGAACTAAAATTGTCAATTACCTCGGTCAAGTTAAGAATGGTCGATGGGCTGATGGCAAAAACAAAGGCAAGAAAACAATTTAACTAGTTTTTCACGATGAGCGGAAAGGTTGACTCCAATTGATCTTAATGGCAGAAATATGCTTGCTCGTTAGTCTTTTTTCACGGTGAAGTTCAAATTCATTCTTGGTGTAAAAGGATAGGGGAGATCGGTAGTTCGTTTTATCGTGTTTAATGTAAGAGTCATTTTCGATCACCCATCCACAAAGCGATGTGTTACGAGACTTCGCTTCATTTAAAAGCTACGATCCATAACCTTCACCATGGATTAAATGCGATAGAATCATTACGAACCAACGTTCCATATCACGGTCGAAATCCATCAACCATCCTTCAATTTTTTCGTTCTCATTGACTAATAAAACGTGATTGCAATTTGAAAGTGCTTCGAGATATTTATCGAAGGCATCAAGCGAGTCGAGCCTTAAATCACGAGGGTATTCCTGATTCCATAAATCCAGAATGGTTTGCTTGTCATCGATAGACAGCGAAGTTTTATTAACGATACGCATTCGATTAAACTTAGCTAATTCGAAGTAAGGTAATTTACTTATTGATACAATTGAGCTTTAGTTCAAGTTTAACCCAATTCAGTCTCCATATACCTTTCGATTTGAACAATCTAATCAATTTGACTAACATTGATCAACCGCAATTATAGCACTTATGGAAAACGAAAAATCAATGGACGAGCATATTGGCTCATTTGAATCAGTATTGACTGATAACATTAAAACATATTGGTCTGAAACGCGCAAATGGGCACTGTTTTTTGCCATTATGGCCTTGATTTTCACTGTGCTTATGCTTTTCGGCTCTATTGCAGTGATCGCTGCCAGTTCTGCCATTGAAAACACACCCGGAATGCCCTTTTCATCGGGTATGATCTCAGGGATGTATATAGTGTTCGTGCTTGTTTACATCCTGCCGATTTACTACTTGTTCAAGTTTAATTCAAGCTCGAAACAAGCCATTCAAAATGACTCGATAGAGTTATTTGAGGAAAGTTTGAATTATATAAAGCTTCTTTTTCGTTATGGAGGTGTTTTGACTTTAGTGATCATAGCGCTTTATATCATTGTCATCCTTTTGGCCATAGCAGGAGCAGGTCAAGGCTTATTTTAAAGGCGTGATTTGCTTAGTTAGAATATAATCTTCAACCGCCTTTATGAAGGGGTCATCCTTCTTCTTGGAAGAAAAGTCAGATAGGACCATAATATCCGGAATCAATCCAGCATCGCCTTGATTTAGTTTGACATTATTGTTGAAATAAATGGGATTTAGCGAAAGTCCAAATTTGGTTTTAGGTAGCTTCATTCTTAATTGGCCTGTATTCCCTTGTTTATAGCTTCCTCCTGATTCTTCTCCTATTACGATGGCGTTTGCCTTATCCTTCAGATTCGCTGCAAGATTTGAACCCGCTGAAAACGTTAAGCCATCAATTAAGACAATTAATTGCTTATCGCAGTGCTCGGATTCGGGTTGGACAACGATGCCACCCTTTTGAATGTGATGATGACCTGATTTAGCTAGTTGATTATGTCGCCAGCGTGTCAAGAGATAAAGGAAGTAGAATTTGTTCCATTTCTTAAGATAACGCTGATACGTTGGTTTGTCACCCGTTCTTAATCGAAACTCAATGATATGTTCAGTGGAATTGGTGAAGTAGCCCATTAAATACGTTTGCGGTTTACCGCCAAGGTTTCCGCGTAAATCAATAACAAGATATTCATAGCTTTTTTTATTGATGGAGCGCATTTTGGCATCGATGAAGCTTTGGTATGACTTCCCCTGTGCCTTTTGAAAGGATGGTAATTCTAACAGGCTGTATCCGAGGTCTTTGTTTGACTTGAGCCGGCCAAATTCATTCTTTTTCTTGCCGTATTGTGCGAATGGATCGCTTCGATATCTGAGGCGAAAGCTTTTAAAGTCTTCCAATTCAGCTCGCGCTCCAAGCACCAAGGTATCGAGTTCTGAATTGGTGAATTTTATTTTGAAACTATCCGTTGAACCAAAGGTGATGTAATAATAAAGATTGAAGTTGTATCGAAGGTAGCGGTTCTTTAGTGTTACATTCTTGGCATCAGAAGACACATGTGCATGCATGTCGTGAAGGACTTGAGAGGATGAATGTCCATTAATTTCTATGATTTCATTGCCATATTCCACTCTTGGGTCCTTACCATACCGATCGGCTGCGTAGAGTTTCCCATCAAAAACCATAATGCTGAAAGGAAAGGTTTCGCTGAAGAACAAATAATCGCGAAGCAGCCTTGTATTTGGACTGAGGTTGGTATGCCCACATTGAATACTTGCTGTGAGAAAACTGAATGCTCTGAAAAGCTCCACAGCCGTTCTTGGTTCGTCTATGTAGCTTGAAATCGAATCAAAAAGATGTACGAAGGTGGCACTGTCCGTATATAAATATGGCTGGCCTGTCACATGCAGCAGCGATTCTTTCAGGATTTCAAAATCCTTCTGTTGCTTTTTAACCGAATACGTTCTTGTTTGCCCTAAACAGGAAACTGAAAGCAGTAAAAAAAGGAGTGAAAGTCGAATCATGGAAATAATTGCGTCAATGAAGCGAACGCATTTGAACATGGCTTTAGTGTTTCAATCGGGTTTAATTCACGAGCTGAATCATTAATCATGAAGACCTTCAATCGATTCAAAACTGACCATATCGTGAGAGAAGTGTTTTATTGCTTTTCCATTTTGAATTAAAATCAACTGTGGGCTTTCGTGTCGAACAGAAAAGATCTTGGCTATTTCATTCGAAATATCGCGATGTGCCAGAAGGTCAAGATAATAGAATCTGAATTTATCCTTTAGTGGAGCATATTCGGATATGAGTCTTCGTTGAGCCATGGCGCTTATTCCACAGGTTGTGCTGTGTTTAAAGACCAAACAGGGCATGTTTACGGATTGATCCTGAATTTCTCGAAGATCGGCCATCGCTTTAACTTCTATCCATCCTTCGGTTAGTTGGTGTCGTCCCCACATAAATTCTCGATTTGCTGGTGCTGCTTAGTTAGCAAATGTAGATTTACAGCTTGAAAGTAGCAGTAATAGGAGCGGGAGCAGCAGGATACTTTGCTGCCATTTCGGTGAAAGCACATCACCCAAATTCAGAAGTTTTTTTATTTGAAAAGACAAATAAAGTATTGGCTAAGGTTAGGGTGAGTGGCGGTGGGCGTTGTAATGTGACACATCATTGTCTGAATAATCGCTTACTGGCCGAAAACTATCCGAGGGGACAGAAATTTTTAAAGACGGCTTTTGATCAGTTTAATGTTTCGGACACCATTGGTTGGTATGAATCAAGAGGGGTGAAACTCAAGACCGAATCTGATAATCGCATGTTTCCGGAAAGCGACTCGTCTGAATCGATCCGGAAATGCCTGATGGATGAAGCTTTAAATCTAAAGGTCCAACTTTCATTGAATCAGCATATTATGTCGATTGATTGGTGTGCGAAAGAGTGGGTACTGACATTCGGAAAAGGCGAAGAAAAGGTTGATTGCATAATCGTTGCCACAGGCGGAAGCCCTAAACGTCAGGGACTGAAATGGCTGGAGGATTTAGGTCATCAGGTTGTAGAGCCTCAACCGTCCCTTTTTTCCTTCAATATGCCAAATGAACCGATTAGAGAATTGATGGGGGTTTCTGTCCAACAGGCAGAAGTTCGTTTGGTGGGTTCGAAATTGAAAGCGAACGGGCCTCTGCTCATTACGCATTGGGGAATGAGTGGTCCGGCTATTCTTAAATTGAGTGCATTTGGAGCGAGGGTGTTATCCGACAAAAACTATGATTTCAGTTGTCAGGTAAACTGGTTGGGCAACACCAATGAGCATGAGTTACGGGAGATTTTCGATAACGTGTTAAAGGAAGTTGGAAATCGACAAATTGGCAATAAAAACCCTTTTGAATTACCGACTCGACTTTGGGAATACCTCGTCACCAAGTCCAGTATTTCGCTAAGCAAGCCTTGGCGAGATTTGCCGAAAAAAGAGTTGAATCGGCTCATAAACACCTTGTTCAACGATACGTACGAGATTCGAGGTAAAACGACCTTTAAAGAGGAGTTTGTAACCGCAGGAGGCGTTGCGTTGGATGACATTGACCCCGACACTATGAAAAGTAAGGTTTGTCCAAACCTGTATTTTGCAGGTGAAGTCATGGATATAGATGGTATTACGGGCGGGTTTAATTTCCAAGCAGCTTGGACTACTGGATTCATTGCGGGCAAATTGGGTGGTCGGTGAAAATGATAGAAATTCCATTCACCGACTCAAATCTTCCATTCACCGACAAGCTACTGAACACTTAACGATTAGGTGTTTTGGGGAGGGTTAGCGCGAAATACATTTGGTCAAAATTCAAAAAATGGAAAATCAAAATACAAACCAAGAGCGCGAGGAAAGCGGAAAGGATAGATGGGATAATCGAAGCGAGCATTTTCGCAAAAACCAACGAAGACAAAGCAGGAATAAGAAAAGCTTTTTTGGTTTAGCGCTCATTCTATTTGGGGTTTGGTGGTTGCTGCGCAGAATGGATATCGAAATTGTGCCTTATTGGGTCATGACTTGGCCAATGCTGTTGATCATTATTGGAGCGTTTCAATTGGTTATAAATCGCTTCAAAACCGTTGGTGGTTATATCATGGTGCTTATTGGTTCTATATTCCTTGCGAAAAATGTCTTTAATATCCCTATAACAATAGAGCCTTATTTCTGGCCAGTTGTTGTAATTCTTATTGGATTGATTGTCTTTTTCAAACCAGGTTATAAGGGAGGTAAGCACAATTGGAAAAAAAAAAGATGGGACGATTCCAATTCAACAGAACGATGTGAGCCAACCAACGAGACCGCTGATAAATTAGATACGTTGGTCATTATGGGCGGGACAAGCAAAGAGATTATTTCAAAAGATTTTCAAGGTGGGGAAGTGACAACCTTTATGGGAGGAGCTGAACTTTACTTCGGAAATGCGGATATGACGGAATCGTCACAACTTGAATTGACGGTGGTTATGGGCGGAGTGAAGCTTGTGGTGCCAAGCAACTGGGACATTGTAATCAATACTACCAATATATTGGGTGGGGTAGAAGATAAAAGAAGGCCATCTCCGATTGACATTGTGAATATGAAAACCCTTACTATCACAGGTACGGTAATCATGGGTGGAATCGAAATCAAATCCTACTAATCATGAGAAATGCCAAGCTTTGGTTTGTAGTCAAACTCGTTTTTAGGATTAAAAACAGCTCAAGTGAATCTCCGCATCAGTTTGATGAGCAGTGGCGTTTGATCGCCTCAGACTCCGAAGCTCAGGCCATGGCTTTAGCTAGAGACATTGGTCGAAGGAAATCGGAAGTAATTCATCGACCCGATAACTCCAAGGTTTCATGGGAGTTTATAGCCATTTCGGATATGATTGAGCTTTCAAGTAAATCGCAAGGGATGGAGCTCTTTTCTCGCATCGAGCAACCGGATAATCACACCCATTATTTGCACGTCATTCAGACAAACAGCAGACAACTTGAAATGGATGGCTTGTCGCATTAAGTTTACTTTGTTCCAATGAGACCAGTTTTTGGATTATCGCAGCGACTTTGGTTACCGATTTTAGGATTGGCAACTCTTTGGACTGCCATCTATATGATATTGCTGCAAGAGCTTTTCCAACTATCATGGGAAGACTCTCTCCTCGAAAGCTTAGGATTTAATTCGATTCTGGGTGTTGTTGCCTTTATTTCTGTCACTGCTTTACGTTTTTACAATCCAAGCACAGACCGATTCATTTACTTGATTCTTGTAGCGGGCATTATTACAGCTGTTGCTGTGGCTATTGATACTTACTTATTAAATCTTCTGTTCGACAAGACTTTTCCTATTGATTACTCGGAGCGGGTAATTTACTTCAATAGTGGTTTTGGTTTTCTAATCCTTTTGTCCATTCAAGCGTTGGGAATGCAGCGAAACATGCTCGCAGAAGAAAGCGAGTTGCAGCAACGAAAGGAGGAAACTGAGAGGATAGCCAAGGAGGCGGAGTTGGACAAGCTGCGTCATCAATTGCAACCACATTTCTTATTCAATAGTTTGAATTCGATTAACGCCTTGATTCTTTCTCAACCAGCACAAGCCAGAAGAATGGTTCAGCAACTTAGCGCGTTCCTTAGGGGAACCATTCGAGCTGATGATAGTAAGGTGATACCCTTAAAAGAGGAGATGGAACATATAAATCTCTATTTGGAAATTGAAAAAGTGCGGTTTGGTCATCGACTTCAAACTGAAATGTTAATTGGAGCAGCATGTGAATCCATGTTTGTTCCGCCATTACTTCTACAGCCCTTGCTCGAAAACGCGATTAAATTTGGGCTCTATGGCACAACAGGCGATGTTCTCATAACTCTTGGCGTTGAATGTGTCGGTGGTTTTTTAGCTGTCTCCATTAGCAACCCAACCGATAATGAATCTACATCGCAATCTGGAACTGGATTTGGGTTGACATCCATAAAAAGGCGATTAAATCTTCTCTTTGGTCGAAATGACTTACTGTACACAACAAAGACGGACGACCTTTTTACTGTAAACTTGAAAATTCCCCAAAAACATGATTAATGCCATTATCATTGACGATGAACCATTAGCCATAAGTGTGGTAGAAGAGTATTTGGCCAAACATCAAGATATTGAGGTTATTGGAACATTTAACGATGGATTTCAGGGATTGAAAGGAATAACGGAACTGAAGCCTGATCTCGTTTTTCTCCATGTTCAAATGCCTAAAATTTCAGGAATTGAAATGCTCGAATTACTCGATGATCTTCCAGCCATTGTTTTTACCACAGCCTTTGAGGAATATGCCATCAAGGCCTTCGAGGCAAACGCAATTGATTATTTATTAAAACCTTTTAGCCAAGATCGTTTTGATGCTTCGATAGAGCGTTTTAAACTTAGACCTGCGAATCAAAAAACGGAAGTGAGTAATTTGTTGGCAGCGCAGCCCACGAATCGCATTGTTTTAAAAGACAATGGAAGGATTCGAATTTTGGCACTGAAGGATGTCGATTACCTAGAAGCTGATGATGACTATGTAAAAATTGTTAGCGCCAATGAATCCTTTCTCAAGAAAACAACCCTGAAACGCTACGAAGAGCAGCTTCCGAGCAGCCAATTCATAAGAGTACATTGTTCCTTTATGGTCAACTTGTCTAAAATCACTCGAATTGACCCTTACGAGAAAACGAGTCACATGGCAATTCTAAAATCAGGTACAGGTTTGCCAGTGAGCAAATCGGGCTACTTAAATTTAAAGGAAGTACTTGGAATATAGGTCGTGATTAAGGGTTCAATCGAATGCCTTTTTCCTCTAAACTTATGATTCGCTGCTTATATAAAGTACCTACTGCCTTTTTAAACGACTTCTTGCTCATGTTCAAGTGCATAGATATTAACGTTGGATCGCTTTTATCTGTCAGCGGAAGAAAGCCCTGATTTCGCTCTAAGGCATCGATGAGAGCTTTTGCAGATTCATCAATATTCAGATGGCCGGGGCGTTGGAGTAACAGATCAATGCGTCCATCGTCTCGAACGCGATTAACATATCCAACCGTACGTTGTCCTTCATTCAAAGGTTGAAAGGTCTGATTGTGATAGACCATTCCAATGTTTCTATCATTCACAATGGCTCGATAACCCAACTCTCCGTTCAACCAAATCAGGATATCAACCTCATCACCAGGGGCAACCTCCACAGGATTATCCATTAAAATTCGATTCAAATGAGTCGTTCCAACGAGTCGATGGGTGAGCATGTCCTCGTAAATCCATACAAGATATTTTCTCCCAATCTCCATCTGAAAGAATTGGTTTTTATGTGGAACCAACAAATCTTTAGTGATACCTAGATCTAAGAAGGCTCCAACATCGGTTATGTCGCGACATTCCAGAAACGCGAATGAATTAACCGTAGCAATAGGACTGAGGGTAGTTGCGATTATGCGTCCTTCTGAGTCGTTGTAGATAAAAACATCCATTTCAGCACCTATCTCAAAAGTTTCAGGAGCAAACCGGTTCGGAAGAAAAACTTCGTTACCGTCTGCGTCAGCCAAGAAGAGTCCAATGTTGGAGGATCGAGCGATTTTTAAAAGATTTTGTTCACCTAGCTTCATGCTGCGAAGCTAGGCGAAAGCACGATGTCATAATAAATCACTTGTATATTTGGCCATTCCAATTAGAATGAAGGTCACACAAGCGTTTTTGTTATTCAGTTTTTACGCACTATCAGCATGCCAGCCTTTAGATCCATGCCTTAAAACGGATGAATTTAATGTAAAACTTGGTGATACTGTTTTCATAAAAAGCTGCGCGGAAAACACAGAGATATATGCCTGGAACGTAGAAGGCGAGGCCGTAAATGACTTTTTGAATCCACCTCAACCGTTTTATACTCACTTCGCGGACAGTGGTGGTGGGTCATGCGATCCGTTCGTGTATTTAATCTTTTATGACACGGGTAATTATCGAGTTCAATGTGTGAATGGAAAACTGAGTAACGGTAATTGTTCGGACGATTTTGCATTCAAGAAAAGCGAGTCCGCATTTGCCAACATCCATGTTAGGGATACGGTTCATAAGCCGAAAACTCCTTAAGTTTAACAGGTAGAATTCCATTCTAAATCGCTTTTTGTAAGAAGGGGTTGGGAACCGAAACGTTACTTTCGGACACTTGAAAATCAAACTACTATTTATCCCCATCTTGTTGTCATTGATTGGATGCCATAAACGGCTCGCAACAAATGACTCTGCAAGTGAAAGTGCTAATCAACCAATTACCACAAAAGTGGTTCAAAATGAGGTTGATAAAGAAGATGAGGATTTGATGAAAGGACCTAAAAAGGGAAGCCCTTCAAACTCGGTAATCATAGGTAAAATTGTAGAAATCACACCTCCAGATCCATCCCAAGAATTCCCTTGCAATGAAGTGAGTTGTTTGGCTAAAGTGGAACTGATGGCGATGTCGAAATTCGGATCTAGTTTTCATGGGCAATACAATGAAGGTCAGGTATTGACTGTTCGATTTGTATTCACGCTAGAACAGACTTCGGAAAGATTTCCTGAACTAAATGAGCCGTTGCCGGGTTTAGATGTAAATAATTTCTTTGAAGCGGAACTTTTCGAATCGGAAGAAAAGGGCTACAGCGTCAAATTATATAAGTTAATGAACTAGATGAACAAGCTATTATATCCGTTACATGTATTAGGTCTCGTCATTTGTTGTATAGGCTGCACCCATCAGTTTGAAAGGGTTGTTCAAACTCAGGAACAAAGCTCACCAAACGGTCGAGCCGAGTACGAGCACTTGAGGCTAGTTGACCCCGCTACAGGTGAAATCCCCGCCAATATTAGGATGAAAGAATTGGCCTTTGCATCGACCTTGCCTAGAACAGGTTCTGCTCGCTCCCAATTACTCGAAATGGATTTTGTCCAGATCGGCCCTTATAATGTTGGTGGTCGCACACGTGCCTTCGCAATTGATAAAGGGAATCCCGATAACTATTTAGCGGGTGGTGTATCTGGCGGTATGTGGAAATCAACCAATGCTGGAGCAAGTTGGAGTAGGGTGACCGCTGCTGAAGATCATGCTGCAGTTTCATGTGTTTCCCAAGATCCGAGAAGCGGCAAAACCAACATTTGGTATTATGGATCTGGCGAAGTGGTGGGGAATTCGGCATCAAAAAGCTTTAGTGCCTATTACAGAGGTTCTGGAATTTATAAGTCAACCGATAGAGGAGACTCTTGGAGCCTTTTACCGAGCACAGCTGCGCTTGTCCAAAAGGCATCCGAATGGGATGCTGTTTTTCGTGTTTTAGTGGACCCATCCAGAAATGACAGCGATATCGTATTAGCGGCCATGAGCGAAGGAATCATGCGATCAAATGATGGCGGAACAACGTGGAAGCCTTCATTGAAACTAAGCTCGAGTGCCGGATTTACAGATCTAGCTGTAAACATCGCTGGTGTATTTTATGCGGCTATTAGCTCTGACGCGAACGGCACATCAAAAGGACTTTGGCGGTCTACTGATGGACTAAATTGGACTAGGATAACCCCAAACGCTTTTCCATCAAACCATGACCGAACATTAATTTCAATCTATCCTGGAGATGAAAATAAGGTCTATTTTTTCTCGTCAACTCCTGGCGCGGGAACCATTGGAAACAGCCTTTGGAAGTATCATTATTTAGCCGGAGATGGCACAGGTTCTGGCGCAATTTGGTCGAACCGTTCGAGCGGATTGCCCCATTCGGACCTTAATTTATACAACGGTTATTGCCAAGTGCTTGGTGTTAAGCCCGATGATGAAGATGTAGTATTTGTGGGTGGAACAAACCTGTATCGATCTTCTAACGGATTTCAAGATACCTTATCAACCCATCACATTGGGGGTTACAAAATTGAATGGGATACAAACTTTACTTATCGATCTGGAATTCATTATCCCGATCAGCAAAGCCTTTTCTTTCATCCACAAAACGCTGACATTATGATTTCCACCACGGATGGGGGGATTCATCGTACGGAACATTGCGCAGACAGCGGTTTCGTTTGGCAGTCTTTGAGTAATGGATATGTCGTGTCGCAGTTCTATGGAATAAGCATCGATCACGCGACCGTTGGCAGTGAAGAGATCATGGGTGGTCTGCAGGATCGAGGAACTTTTTGGACCAATTCAAGTGACCCTAATCAACCATGGGTGTCTGTCCGTGGAGCCGATGGAGCATATTGTTGGATAGAGGATGGCGGAAATCATCATTATTCAAGTACCCAATACGCTGGAGTAAGGCGAGCTTCCATTGACAGTCAAGGAAATTTGGCTGAATGGTTTAAAGTAATGCCTGAGGATATGCCAACAGGCGGAGGCTCTGGGTTGCTGTTCGTTCACCCTTTTACACTTGATCCACTGGATAATGAAATAATGTACTTACCTTATTTAGGCCAAGTTTGGCGAAACGATGACTTACCAGCTGCCGAGAATGAAGATTTGACAGCTTGGCGTAAAATTTCGGATGTAACAGGCACCATTACTGCCATCGCTGCCAGTGAATCCGAGCAAGGTGTGGTGTATGTAGGTACTTCACAACAGCGTATTTATCGAATTGACGATGCAAATACGATCAGCTATCAAGAAGGCGAGCTTATTTCTACTGGAATTACCACAGGTGGATACACTTCATGTATAGCAATTGATCCGTATGACGCAGATCGCATAATTGTCGTCTATTCAAATTACAACACGGTAAGCCTTTGGTTGACAGAAGACGCGGGCGCAAACTGGGAACCAATAGAAGGCAACTTAAGGGGAACACCCGATCCAAATGTGCCGCCATCTCTATATTATATAGGCGATGGTCCTTCCACTCGCTGGATGGAAATAGCCATGACAGATGAAGGATATGTTTACTTGCTAGGCACAAGTGTCGGTTTGTTCTCCACCCGAGAACTTAATGGCGATAGTACGATTTGGACGATGGAAGGCACGGAAACTATTGGTAATGTGGTGGTTGATATGTTGGAATATCGCGAAGACGATCAGTGGGTTGTTGCTGGAACGCATGGGAACGGCATCTACACGGCCAATATTCAATTCACTGTAGATACGACCGATACCATTCAAGGATTTGCTGAGGATCAAAGCAATGGATTTGAATTCGAACTTTATCCTAACCCAACAAACAGTGGCCGTGTGCATGTGATGTCAAAGGGTTCTAAATTCGAGTCAACCACGATCACGCTTTTCGATCAGTATGGTCGATTATTGAAAAGTTCGGAGGTGGCATCTAGGGAATTTGACCTCGATGTCTCTGGTTTTTCTGCGGGAGTCTATTACGTTAAGGTTCAATCAGGAGCGGATTGGTCTATAAAACGTTTCGTAAAAAACTAAGGGTAATAGCGTTGGAAGAGGGTTTGCATTTGTGTTCCGCAATTCCAAGGGAAAGTTGCTGATCTCTCTACAGCATTTGAACAAGCCGGTTTAAACTGCACGAGCAGGCCGTTTTTATCCATGTACTCCAAGGCTTTTTCAAAACTGTTTTCTAGTCGGGTGTAGTAAGTTTCCGTTTTAGGTTTTTTCTCTCTCGCATATTGCACAGCCACTTCGGTAAAGTACAAAAGCAGTTCAGCGTCCGCTTCTGGAGAAATCCCTAGTTTCTTGAATTCGTTGATTGCCTTTCTAGATCGATAAAGTTTCAGCCGCCAACCTCTGTTTGGGTAAAACCCCTCGTGCACGCGTGCTTTAAATTTTTCAAGGATATTTTCTTCGTCAGGATTCGCGAAAAAATCAAAATACTCCTTGACGGGCTTGTATTTCTTATACAGTTCGCCAATATGGAAAAGCAACTCTTCTTTTTCCAATTGATTCAGCTCCTTTCTAACTTCCCTAAGTCCCATGCGGTGAATTTATAAAGTTTGAGTTCAACGGGTTCAACTTGGGTATTTGAATTCCATATATCTTAGCCCGAAACGAGGAGGGAATGGGAAGATTAATAAATAAATCAAAGTCGGAAATAGGTCAATCACCGTTTGACTTGAGTTTTCGAGGGAAGAAACGTTCAGACCATATATTAATGCGGGTTATAGACTTTGACCCAGAAAAAGTCCTTGAAGTTCAGCTCAATGAATTTCGAGAAATCAAGCAGTTTATGGAAACTGATACCGTGACTTGGCTCAATGTAGACGGATTGCATGATTCTTCGGTCATAGAACAAATAGGGGAGATTTTTGAACTCGACCCCATGATGCTGGTCGATGTGTTAGACACAGAACAGCGACCAAAAGTCCAGGAATACGATGAGTGTATTTATATATCTATGAAAATGATTCGATATGATGAGAAGGAAAATGAGATTCATAAGGAAAAACTAAGCCTCGTAATTGCAAATAGGTTGTTGATTTCATTTCAAGAACGTCAAGGGGATGTTTTTGATCCTGTTCGTGAACGAATTCGAAAGCATAAACGCAAGATTCGAAATTCGGGAACGGACTATTTGGCCTTCGCGCTGCTCGATATTGTCATCGACAATTACATCTATATCATTAGCACTCTTGGGGAAAAAATTGAACAACTTGAAGATGATTTGATCGATAATCCAACCAGGGATATGCTTGAACAAATCAATGATTTCAAGCGAGAAATAAACTATTTAAGACGGCTTATACATCCATCGCGGGAAATGATAAATGCACTATCTAAGTTAGACACCGAATTGTTTGACCATGAAGAAAATGGTGTTCACTGGAAGGAGCTCCAGGATAACATTAACCTCGCAACTGAAACTTCAGATGGATATCGAGAAATCCTCTCCGATATGATGAATATCTATCATACAACCGTGAGCACAAAGTTGAATGATATTATGAAGTTCCTGACCATTTTTTCAGTCATTTTCATCCCTCTGACTTTTATTGCCGGCATTTACGGAACCAACTTCGATAATCTACCTGAGTTGCATTAC
Organism: uncultured Flavobacteriales bacterium; assembly: GCA_943788145.1. Taxonomy (GTDB): domain Bacteria; phylum Bacteroidota; class Bacteroidia; order Flavobacteriales_G; family Salibacteraceae; genus SHAN690. The sequence goes on along the minus strand of CALSPD010000022.1, from coordinate 43,878 downwards.
GAGTATAGTTACCATACGATGTTAGCTGTAATGGTCATTATTACCATCGGTATGATTTTTTATTTCAGAAGCAGAAAATGGTTTTAAGCTCATGGCAATAAATAGCTTAAGCGTCTGTTAATGAAGCTCAACTACCGCCCTATGAAAGCTATAGTCATTATCCCCATGTTCCTATACGCTTTTTTTGGGTTTTCTCAAGGAAGAGAACAATGGAGATATCTAAATACAGTAACTTCAAGTGTGCCTTTCTTAGTTATTTCAGCCGATGCCGCTCAAGCGGGTGTAGGGGATATTGGAGTCGTGGGTACGCAAGGTGGGAGTGGAGCATCATTCAACTCCAATCCGGCATTATTGGTTTCAAAACATCGTTTTATACGCATCAACAACAGTTATTCACCTTGGCATAGATCCATTGTTCCAGGGAAGAATCTTTTCTCCAATTCTGTCGCTTTTGGACCTACAAATAGAGATGCTATTGGAGTCCAATTTAAGATGTTCAAATATGACATGGCACTAACTGATCCTTTTGGAAATCCGATATCATCAAATAAAGCAAATGAATTTTGCATCCAAGCCAACTACGCACATCGCTGGGATAATGGTTTGTCATACGGTATGGCATTTAAATATGTGCATTCCGACATAACCAATGGCCGTATTGTCGGTGGTGTTCAAACCCATCCTGGACATGCTTTAGCGGCAGATATAGGACTGACGCATCAGAAAGAACTACTTGCAAAGGATCGATATAATATGGAGCTCAACTCTAGCTTCGCTTTAAACAATATTGGTTCTAAAATCAGCTACATCAAAGGCAATACTGACTTCATTCCAATGCGAATGCTTATCGGGGCGAATCTTAAAAACACCTTTGATCTTGATGAAAATCAATTGTCATATACCTTTTCTTATCAAGTTTCAAAGTACCTGATACCCAGTCCACCTGCATATCAGATTGACTCAAATGGAATGACTGTTATTGACAATAATTCCAATCCTGTATTGGCTTCGGGTTATGATCCTCAAATAAGTGTTCCAATTGCCTTAATTCAGTCGTTTTATGACGCCCCTGGCAAGGTGAGCTATGACGAGAACTTCAATCCTTCTGTTAAGAAAGGCTCGAGGGCTTCAGAAGAGTTTCATGAATACATTCACCAAGTTGGCAGCGAGCTGAAGCTTAAAAGAAACGAAAACCTAGCGATATCACTTCGGCAGGGCCTTTTTCTAGAACATGACACGAAAGGAGCGCGAAGGTTTATTTCGTTTGGTATCGGTTTGGAAGTGCATGGGCTGACAGTAGATGTAACTACATGGCGAGGGATTGGAAGGAGTACAGTGTTGAATAACAGTCTATTTTTCAACTTGGGATATATCTATAACTTCAATAAAGCAAAAGATTAAGAACATGGGAATTAAAGGCGACAAAATGAGCCAATCTTCGGAAGAAGTGGCTAAGGTGATGGAAGTGAAACTACAAGCTATCGAAGGTATTTCTATGAAAAAAATGTTTGGAGGTTTTGGCCTTTTCCAAGCCGATAAAATGTTTGGAATCTTAGATAGTAAGGGCGGAGTATTTGTAAAAGGGGATAAACATTTGATGGAAAAGTATTTAACGATAGGAGCTGAACAACACAGTAGAATGCCTTATTTCAGTATAACAGAACGCGAGATGCACAACGAGACTAACTTTCTCAATCGAGTGAATGAAGCAATTGAGTTATCAAAGTCTAAATAACTAAATCTTAGAAGTTTGATGTTGAGTGCCATTCAACTTTTTATGAGCATTTGGACGAGCCAAACAAAAGCTGCTTATGGTTTCTTCGTGGGCACATTTTGAAATATGACACGCGCTTAACCGGAGAATGGAAATACCGATTGCCTTTTTTTTATTTCAATGGAAAAATGTTCTGCTATTTCTGGATGGATTCGGTCACTAAAGCTCCATATATAGGCTTTATGAATGGCAATCGAATGTGTCATCCAGCTCTAGAAAGTGGCTTGAGAAAACGCGTTAAAATTTACCCACTTAATGCGGAGAAGGATTTGAATTTGGCAGAAATTGATGCTTTATTATATGAAGCAATGGCTGTTATGTAACAAGCATGACTTGATATCACCAACTAGCTTTCATACTATTGCTACTTTACAGCTAAAGTCTACCAATGAGTTATAGAATCACATCATTTGACCAATACAAAGAACAATATGCCAACAGCGTAAACGATCCAGAGAATTTTTGGGCCGAAATCGCTGACTCATTCCATTGGAAATCAAAGTGGGATAAGACCTTAGAATGGGAATTTGAAACGCCCAACGTAAAATGGTTTGTAAATGGAAAGCTCAATATTACGGAAAACTGCATTGATCGACACTTAGGGCAGCATCGAGATAAAACCGCGATAATCTGGGAATCTAATTTTCCCGATCGAGAGAATATCTATTTGTCCTACGGTGAATTACATATAGAGGTATGTCAAGCGGCTAATGCATTGAAATCGATGGGCATAGGCAAGGGAGATCGAGTTTGCCTTTACATGCCTATGATTCCTGAGTTGGCGGTAGCTGTACTTGCATGTGCCCGAATCGGTGCCATTCACTCCGTTGTTTTTGCGGGCTTTTCAGCACAAGCGCTGGCAGATAGAATTGAAGATGCCAAATGCAAGGTGGTGATTACGAGTGATGGGCTTTTCCGTGGAAACAAAAAAGTTGAGCTTAAAAAGATTGTTGATGAAGCCGTTTCTAAATGTTCGTGCATCGAGCATATTTTGGTTAAAAAATGTACGTACGAGGAAGTTAATTGGAATAAACAAACGGACATCTGGTGGGATGATTTGATACCGAATCAAGCCACGGTTTGTCCGGCTGAGGAAATGGATAGTGAGGACCCGCTTTTTATTTTATATACAAGCGGAAGTACGGGAAAACCTAAAGGTGTAGTCCATACTTGCGGTGGTTACATGGTCTATACAGCTTATAGTTTCGCCAACGTTTTTCAATACGATGAATCGGATATTTATTGGTGCACGGCTGATATTGGATGGATTACGGGGCATAGCTACATCATATACGGACCTTTACTGAATGCAGCTACAACCGTCATGTTTGAAGGTGTTCCAACTTGGCCAGACGGTGGGCGTTTTTGGCAAATCATCGAAAAACTGAAAGTCAATCAGTTTTATACCGCACCAACGGCCATTCGAGCATTAATGACCTGCGGGGAGGAAATTGTAATAAAAAATGATCTTAGCTCTTTGAAAGTGCTTGGCACGGTAGGCGAACCCATCAATCATGAAGCATGGGAATGGTACAAACGAGTGATTGGTGAAAATAAGGTCCCCATTGTCGATACTTGGTGGCAAACTGAAACAGGCGGCATCATGATTAGCGGTTTGGGTTCATTTTCGCCTCAAAAAGCAACGTTTGCCGGCTATCCCTTACCTGGAATTCAGCCTTGTTTGGTTGACCAAAACGGAGTAGAAATCAAGGAGAATGGTCAGGAAGGATTATTATGCGTTAAATTCCCATGGCCGAGCATTTTACGAACTACTTATGGCGATCACAAACGCTGTAAATTGACCTATTTCTCAAGCTTCAAGGGCATGTATTTCACCGGTGATGGAGCTCGAAGAGATATGGATGGTATGTATCGGATCATCGGGAGAGTTGACGATGTAATCAATGTAAGTGGACATAGATTTGGGACAGCTGAAATTGAAAATGCCATTAACGAAAGTGAATTTGTTGTTGAATCTGCCGTTGTTGGATACCCACATGAAATAAAGGGTCAAGGTATTTATGCTTATGTGATTTGCGATAATATACCTTCGAATTATGAAATGGCCAGACTAGAGATACTGAATACGGTCGTTAGAGAAATTGGTCCAATTGCCAAACCTGACAAGATTCAATTTGTTAGTGGACTCCCAAAAACACGATCGGGAAAAATTATGCGTAGAATCTTACGAAAAGTAGCCGAAGGCGAACCAGACAAACTGGGTGATATCAGCACATTGCTCGATCCAACCGTTGTTTCTGAAATTATCAAAGGCGCTTTATAGAAAGCAATTATTTCGAAACTATTCGAATTAATTGATGCCACTCTGTGTAGAGGGCTTACCTTCCCGGACTTTAAAAACTGCTCTATGAAGAGGACCGTTATCACCGGAACTGGAAGCTACATCCCAGATCAAATCAAGCGAAATGCTGACTTTCAACATCATCGATTTTTCACAGAATCAAATGAATTAATCGAGACACCAGCGATTGAAATCTCCAAAAAATTTCAGGATATTACAGGTATTGCTGAAAGACGCTATGCCGCAGAAGATATGAGCTCTTCTGATATTGCGCTAATTGCCGCTCAGCGGGCAATCGAAGACTCGGGCATAGATCCTGAAACTTTGGATCAAATTATTTTCGCCCATAATTTCGGTGATGTTGTCAAACACACCATTCAAACTGATAATGTCCCTTCTTTGGCCTCAAGGGTAAAACATAACTTAGGTATTAAGAATCCTTTTTGTGTTGCCTATGATGTGCTCTTTGGTTGCCCAGGATGGGTTCAGGGTGTAATTCAAGCAGACAATTTCTTTAAAGCTGGATCTGCTTCTAAAGCACTGGTAATTGGTAGTGAAACCTTATCGCGCGTCCTAGACGACCATGATAGAGATAGCATGATATTTTCCGATGGGGCAGGTGCTTGTGTTTTAGAATACCGAGATAGCGATGACGATCAAGGACTATTAGCGTCAGCCGCCATGTCTTTCACACTGGATGAAACATATTTCATCCATTTGGGTAAATCCAATTATCCAGATTCGGATGGCCGTATTCGATATATTAAAATGAAGGGTAGAAAGGTCTATGAGTTTGCTTTAACTCAGGTTCCTCAAGCTATGCAGCATTGTTTAAGTCAAGCCGGTGTGACGATTGATCAGGTGAAAAAAATCTTCATCCATCAAGCCAATGAAAAGTTGGATCATGGTGTTATCAAACGCTTTTACAAATTATTTGATATTGCCGAACCACCCGAGTTAATCATGCCAATGAGCGTGCACGAACTTGGAAATAGCTCGGTCGCCACTGTACCGACCTTATTAGATCGAGTGCGCAGGGGAAAACTTCCAGAACATTCACTAAACAAAGGTGATGTAATCATGTTTGCATCGGTTGGTGCTGGTATGAATATCAATGCAATCTGTTACCGTGTTTAAGATTTTGCACTTGACAAAATAATCGCGTCAATTGTAATTTCGAAACATGAACTCAAATGAATCATATCGAGCCTTAGTTGTCAGAGAATTGTCTGATGGCAGTTTCACAAGAAATGTGGAACAAAAGCAGATTTCGGAACTTCCTGCAGGGGATGTTCTGATAAATGTGTGTTATGCCGGACTTAATTATAAGGATGCTCTATCTGCATCTGGCCACAAAGGAATAACAAGGAATTTCCCACATACACCAGGAGTTGATGCCTGTGGTACTGTCGTTGCTTCCGAGTCCTCAAGTTTTAAAATTGGCGATGAAGTTCTCGTTACTGGTTATGACTTAGGGATGAACACTAGTGGCGGCTTTCAGGAATATATCAGAGTGCCGTCTGGTTGGGTTGTTCCGTTGCCCAAGCAACTTACGCTTAAAGAATCAATGGTGTTAGGAACAGCAGGATTCACGGCCGCGCTGAGTTTAACCAAGATGGAGAAAATGGGACAAGAACCATCTATGGGTGAAATCCTAGTTACCGGAGCGTCAGGCGGAGTGGGTAGTATGGCCATTGGCATTTTAGCTAAGGCTGGATACAAAGTGATTGCATCATCTGGAAAAGGTGATAAGAACGAGCACCTTTCTAAACTAGGCGCTTCGCAAATTGTTCCAAGATCATACGCAAACGATGAATCTGGAAGGCCTTTACTCAAGGGACTATGGGCTGGAGCAATTGACACTGTGGGAGGGAACACGCTCGCAACATGCGTAAAAGCATGTAAAAGAAAAGGAAGTGTTGCCAGCTGCGGATTGGTCGCGGATCATGAATTACACATGACCGTCTATCCGTTTCTTTTAAACGGTATTAACATCTTGGGAGTTGATTCAGCGGAGACTGATATGAAACTCCGTCAGGAGATTTGGTCTAAACTGGCTTCTGAATGGAAGATCAATGCATTAGAATCATACGGCAAATTCATCGGACTAGATGATTTGACAAGTCATATGGATTTGATACTAAAGGGCGCAACTCAAGGTAGAGTTGTAGTTGATTTTAAGCTTTAAGCCTGTTATTAATATGCAAGTTTGTCAATTGCATGCTGAACTTTCACTATCGCTTTTTGATTCTTTAGGCGATACTCTTCAATTTCTGTATCCGTCATTTTCCCTGCTACAAAATCCGCATCTGCATTAATACCCTTCTTTTCGAGGCCTTCTTTCTTAGAACGAAGCTTATCGATTTTTTTCTGTGATTTTTTCTGTGATTTTGACAGCTTTTCAATGACTTTCATACTCACCAACTGGTCTTTAGTCAGTTCATCTTTTTTAACCACCTCGACCCCCTGAGCTAGATATTCCGCTGGAATAGTCATTTTTTCAACGTCATCTATGTATCGAGCCATTCCAATTCGTTTGGATTCATCTACTTTGACTTTATCGCTGTTTTTATAGAGTATCACATCAAACTTGCCCTTTCCTTCCGAATGGACATTGTTAATGAGATGTGCGATATAGCCTTCTTTTACAATCCAAATTTCATAGAGCTTGCCTTTTTCAAGGTCAAATTTGACTTGACCATCCGAATCAAGACGCTCTAACGAAACTTCTTGATTCCGCTCTAAAACTTTAACTGCAGTGCCCGCTGCACTTGAGTGGTCAACCAATTCGACTTGTATCTTAACTTTAAACGTATCGGCAAATGTATTTAGGCTTATAGCGAATAGGAATAGCGTTGAAAGTATAATTCGTGTCATAATTTGGAGTTTTGGGTACAAAAAAAGCCATTCATAACTGAATGGCTCTCTTATTTATTAAAGCTCTTGTTATCTTCTGAATTCCAATGTTGTTTTGCTCACATTTGAAGGAAGATTGAAATCCGTATAAGTGTAAACCAACTTCATTCTCGTCTCTGAAAGCTCATCAATTTGATAAAGTGCAGAAGGACCTTCGATGAAAGAAACGTATACAAAGTCAGAGTTGTAAACATTATAGTATCCAATTGACTTGTTTCCTTTTTCATCTTGTTGGAAAATATCGCCATCTGCAGCAAAGTCTCCACGGGTGTTTGAGAAATTCTCAAATGTTGGGTTTCCGTTGTACGAATAAGTAATCTGATCGAGTTCCCAATTTCCAACCATTTGAACGATTACCGCATTTTTTTCTTCTTGATCACCTTCAATCATGGCGTTCACAGAATCCAACACTGTTATTGCTTTTGGGCTAGAAAGGCTTACAGTTCCTCCATTATCATCAGTTACTTGAAGCGTAACGTTATACGTTCCTTCATCATAGTATACGTGGGTTGGATTTATTGCAGTTGACCATTCGCCATCACCAAAATCCCATACGTGATTATAAGCAGCAGTAGAATTGTCAGTAAATTTTACAACATCGCCAACCTGAACTTCAGTTTTATCAGCAGAAAAAGAAGCAGCTGGGTCTTCCTTGCATGAGGTAAAAGCTAGAGCCGATCCAGCTAGTAAGAAAAGAGTAAATTTTTTCATGAATAATAGTTTTTCTGATTCCCCCAGAACTTACCAGTAAGATTTAGCAACCGCCAGAGTAAGTCTATCGAAAATCCTTTCACCGAAACGTCTACGGTTGAGTTTGTAACAAAACTCATTTAGATAGTTTTGCAAGTACTTCCCTTTTATCTTGTGGAATATACCCAGTAAAGTGCGTTTAGCGTTGCTTATAGCAATATGTACCCATTGCAATGTTGTTTTGGTAGTGTTTGCATCCGATTTCTGTGTAATGTGCATCTCCACGTGCTTTGCAATGTCTACATAACTGGTGCTTTTATCTGAGAAGACGATGTTTTTCTGATTAAAGTTCTCTTTCACCAACTCAGTGAGAGTATCTGAGTTGTGGTCTTCAATAACCTTCATTTTGAAGTACCGGCACTGTCTCGAACGTACACCAGTTTCTATGTCTTCCAACGGGGTAGACTCTGCCATTACGGCCACCTGAGCCTGTCGTTGACTTCCCCTTCCTCGCTTGAGCTTCACATGTTTTGAAGTGGCCTTTTCAAAGTAACCTTCATCAAATTCCACTGCACCATCCAACTGGTAGAGGGCATCGCGCTTTCCCATCGCATGGCGAATTTTATGCATCAGACGCCATACTGTATCGTATTTTGGATGATCTAACTGACGTTGTAATTCCGATGCTGAGATACTCTTTTTACTGAAGGTCATAAAGGCCATGGCTAGATACCAGGTGCGCACGCTGACTTTCGAGCCTTCCATAATACTACCACTTTTCAATGTGGTGCGGAAGCCACATTCAATGCACTGCCATTGCCATTTGGCCCGAAGCCAATAATGGCGCTCACTCGAGCAGTGTTTACACTTAACACCTTCGGTTTCGCGCTGAGCACGAAAATGTTCTTTACAGCTTGTTTCTGTGGGAAATTGTTTGGTGAATTCTAAGATGTTCATCGGGCTTTCGTTTATTTAGAAGCACGAATCAACCATATCAGAATGTAATCTATTTACGTTGTGGTAATTTGCGGGGGAATCTTTATTGGACGCGAAGATAAGGCTATTTAAACTTAGCCAAACCCGTGATTTGTGATTCATTTTACACTTCGAAAGCACCTTAATTTACTTTTGCGTTATGTATAAGAGCTTGATCCGACCTCTACTTTATAAAATGCCTCCAGAGAAGGCTCATTATTTTACAGCTGGACTGCTGCAAATGGCAGATAAATTGGGTGTCGTTCGTTCAATTGTTAAACAGCAGTTCCAATTAGATGATGCGCGTTTAGAGCGAAATGTGTTTGGGCTTAATTTTCCGAATCCAATCGGACTAGCGGCAGGATTTGATAAAGACGCGCGCTGGATTGATGCACTGGAATTATTGGGCTTTGGTTTTATTGAAATTGGCACACTCACCCCAAAAGCGCAGCCTGGTAATGATAAACCAAGGCTGTTTCGATTGGAAAAAGACGAAGCTTTGATCAATAGAATGGGATTCAATAATGGAGGTGTTGAGGCCGCAGTCGAGCGGATCAAAAAGTGCCATCATAGGATGCCACTTGGTGGAAATATTGGAAAGAACAAGGTAACTCCGAATGAAGATGCTGTTTCTGATTATCTATTCTCCTTCGAAAAGCTTTATCCACATGTAGATTACTTTGTTGTGAATGTGAGCAGCCCAAATACACCCGGTCTTCGAGAATTACAAGGAAAAGATGAATTGAAGAAAATATTTGACTCACTCTTTCAATTTCGGTCGAATCAATCAATGCATAAACCAGTTCTTCTCAAAATTGCGCCAGATCTCAATGATGCTCAAATCGAAGATATTGTGGCTTTGGTGAATGAAATTGAAATTGATGGTTTAGTTGCGACCAATACAACCATTGACAAAAATGGGTTAAGTTCAAACGTGTCCTTAACCGATCAGACGGGCGGACTAAGTGGAAAGCCGGTTCGGAAACGAAGTACAGAAGTCATAAGGTCCATTCATGGTCTTTCAAACGGAAAGATTCCCATTATTGGGGTAGGAGGCATACATTCACCCGAAGACGCCATCGAAAAATTTGAAGCAGGCGCTTCTTTGATCCAACTTTACACAGGTTTTATATATGAAGGCCCACAGCTAATAAAACACATTAAACATTCAATAATCGAACATGCCAATTAAAATTACAGAATGTCCAAGGGATGCTATGCAAGGCCTTGATAAATGGATTCCAACCAATGACAAAGCGGACTACATCAACCAGCTTCTCAAGGTTGGCTTTGATGTGATCGACTTTGGAAGCTTTGTTTCTCCAAAGGCAATTCCACAGCTTAAGGACACGGCTCGAGTCTTAGATTTATTGGATTTAGAGGACAAATCATCCAAATTGCTTGCGATTATTGCAAATTCGAGAGGTGCGAGGGATGCAGCACTTTTTAATCAAATTGACTTTCTTGGATTTCCCTTCAGTATTTCTGAAACTTTTCAATTGAAAAATACAAACTCGACTATAGAAGAATCACTCTCAAGAGTAGAAGAAATCAATTCAATTGCTCAAAAAAGCAACAAAAAATTATTGGTTTACATTTCGATGGCATTTGGAAATCCATACGGAGATGCGTGGTCTCCAGAGGTAGCTGGCCAATGGATAGAACGATTGAATCGAGAATTTGGAATTACTGATTTCGCACTAGCTGATACAGTAGGGGTAAGCGATGCGCAAAGCATTTCAGCCATGTTTAAAAGCGTTTTACCTGCATTACCAGATTTACACATTGGTGCTCACTTACATAGCACAATAGAAGATACCAAACTAAAAGTTGAATCTGCTTATCAAGCGGGTTGTAGGTCATTTGATGTCGCCATCAATGGATTAGGCGGCTGTCCGATGACTGAAAATGTATTGGTTGGAAATGTGGCAACTGAAAACTTGTTGATAGCAATTCCTGAATCGGAAACCAATCATATCAGCCGAAAGGAGTTTGGTCATGCCTTGATAATGGCTCAGCAGTTATTCTCATAAACAAACCAAACTTCATAAGAATATAATCGTCTGTTAAGGAAAGATCATTTTCCATAACTTTGAATCTCGTTAAAATCAACATGAAAAAGCTTTTTATATTCCTTTCCCTATTTTCTGTGGCTCTTGTGATTTCCACATCTTCATGCAAAAGGGGGCAATCGATTGTGGCGGTAGGCTATCCTGACACGGCCAACTTCCCTGTTTTCGACACATTTGATTTCCCAACATCAAAGTACTTTTTCTATGGAAAATTTGATGGTAAATATAAAATGTGGCAAAATGCCGAACGTTCAAAGTGGGATACTATAACACGTTTTGGTCCAGAGCCAAAGTGGGACGACCGTACGCCATACTTGGATAATATTTATTATAACTTCCCCAACATTAAGGAAGTTGCCGAATGCGGACCAGATTCAAATGACTCTTTCCTTGAAAATATCACTTATTTCATTCGGCCTGGAGATCCTTATCAGCGTTTAGAGATATATTTTTACGATTGCGTTGATCTTACAGATACCAACAACGTTAACTGGCCAAATAACGAGTTAAGTGTTTTTCGAAACGGTGCTAATCCATTTACTAATATCGAGTATGGTAGAAATGGGGTGCGGGTTGTTTACGTTGATGAAAACCTAGACACTTGGGAAACACTTGAAGGAAGCGGTCAAACAAAAGACACCTATTTTAGGATCACAAATTTTTATCCACGCAATTTAGCAACAGACACCTTGGATACCCTCGGATTGTATATTGTGGAGGGCGAATTTGCTGGTCATTTATATAACGGCACAAAGGAGAAAACGGTCTTGGATGCAAAATTCAAGGCTAGACTTATTCCGAGAGAACCGTTCTAAGCCAATCTATACTATTTTTACCGCGTGATATTGGTCCTCGATCGTAAAGGTTGAGGTTAATAGGGAATCCTGTTTAAATCAGGAACTGTACCCGCAGCTGTATCTCTCATGTATTGAATAACACTATGCCACTTGTGCTTTGCATTGGGAAGGCGTTTTTCAAAGAGAGGAGTCAGAAGACCTGCCATTATCCAAAGATCACTAAGCTTTCGGGAGGAAAAGCTGATTTAGAATGGCATTTGCCTTTCTGATTCCCCCTGTAACCTTCATTATTATTTAAACAAACATTTACATTAAATGAAGCACATTCTATCATCACTTTTTTTACTTGTTATTGCCTCGAGCTTCCATGCTCAGGTAGCCGATTTCGAGCAATTTAATCTGCCACTGGATACATTTGACAATGGTAGTATCGAGGAAAATGGATTTCAAGTTGATGTTTTATTCTTTCAAAATAGTTATGACACCAGCTTTGGTGGAATTTGGGATGGTTTTGCACTAAGCACTATGCGAAACGATAGCACTGAAGGCTACATGAACCAATACAGCGCAATCACCGGATCGGGCAATGAATCGAACACTTATATGGTTGCTTATCCTCCATTTTCGGGATCACTAAGCATTGCTCCGGATATATTAATCGATGGTCAACTGGTATGGAATTCGGTGTATGTGACAAATTCAACTTACGCATATTTAAGTATGCTAAACGGAGATGGTTTCGCAAAAAAGTTCGGTGGAGCGAGCGGAAACGATCCAGATTACTTTATGCTGGACATCATTTTGACTATAAACGCTGTTGCCATGGATACCATTAGTGTGTCTTTGGCGGATTATAGGTTTAATCAAAACAATGATGATTTCATTCTTGATACATGGTTAGAAGTCGATTTGACTGAGTTCGACACCGCAATCCATGATACTTCTAGCTTACAGTTTGTCCTCCGCTCCTCCGATACAGCGTTCGGCTTTATTAATACGCCAACCTACTTCTGTATTGATGATGTTAGTTATTCTTACCTAACTGGGCTGGACGATTTGGAGGATAATTATGAGGCTCATTTTAAAAATCTGGGAGAAGCAATTCTTATTACCACTTCAGTTGCAAGCACCGTAGAATTTTACAGCATTGGAGGAAGTTTACTTCGAACGGAAAAGGTAAATGCTGGAGAAACAGTAATACCTTTCGATAATCGTACGAGAGGCTTCAGTATTATCGTCCTGAAAAATGTCAAGGAATCGGCATCGGCTAAGATATTTTTTCAATGAAAGGATTGCTGTCATTCTTGCTTTTTGGTTTAACGTTTGTGGCTTATGGCCAGGGATCATTCTCTCCGCAAGCTGGCGAATGGCAGAGTAATGCTGTTTTTAAGGACTCGAATGTCATACGTGATTGGGCTATTGATTGTCAAGTAGTTCGTGGCTTAAGGCAAATTGATTTACCCGATTCAGGTTATGCAAGCACTGGTATTCCCGTTTACGCCACCTCGCGCGCCGACTCCCCCTTATGTGTCAGCCTTGGAGATGGAGGTAGTGCTGTATTGACCTTTACTTCGTCCTTCTATAATGGCGAAGGAGCCGATTTTGTTGTGTTCGAAAATGGGTTTGGTCAAGGAGTGGATGCCTTTCTGGAATTAGCCCATGTTGAAGTCAGTTCAGACGGGGTCAATTATTTTCGATTTCCTTCAACCAGTGAAGTTCAAAACCAAATCCAGACATCAACATTTGGAAATACGGATGCAAGCGAGATTCATAACCTCGCTGGTAAATACATTGCAAACTTTGGCGCTCCGTTCGATCTAGATGAAATCGATGATACGACAGCTCTAGATAAAATGCACGTCACCCATGTTAAAATCATTGATGTTGTAGGTAAACTTGATACAGCATATGGTTCGTTTGATAGTCAAGAAAACTTAATCAATGATCCTTGGCCGACCAATTTTCCACAATCGGGTTTCGACCTTGACGCGGTTGGAATTATTCATTCAAACTTGCCTTTATCAGTGCCTCAATCAGCGATGAATTCACGAAAACATGAACCATCTACTTGCTACGACTTGCTTGGCAGACCCGCAAACCGTGACACGAAAGGCTTAATTATACTAGGTCAGTCAAGGGGAACATCTGATCAAAAACAGGTTCGATTTGAATAAAGCGTCCTCAGCTCTTCTGATCTTAGCTTTGGTTGTTTTCTGCAGCAGTCATGCTCAGCACGTTTCCGAACTAGACGAAATCATCATATTAGACTCCGTTCAATCCCCTTTAAGTTCCAGTTACGTCCAAACCATAGATAGCCTATCGTATTCAGGTGATTATAAATACGACAATTTAGCCTCCTTATTGGCTTCAAAAACATCTCTTTATATTAAAAGCGCTGGCCCTGGATTGTTAGCCACGCCTACATTTCGAGGCGGAGACGCTAACCATACAAGCGTTTTATGGAATGGTATGAAAATTAATTCCCCTATGTTAGGAAGTATCGATTTCAATACGATCAATGTTGGTAGTTTTGACCAGATTCAAATACTCACAAGTACCTCTTCAAATATTTACGGAAGTGGAGGATTGGGCGGTGCGATAAACTTAAACAACCGGCCTTCATTTAATAAACCTTATTCGGAAGTAACCATTCAAACTGGGAGTTTCGGAAACAGCATGTTTTCAGTAGGAGTGAACGCTCCTTTTAAGCTCGGAGGAATCCCTTTTTCCTTCTCGGTGCACGGCCAGAGAAAACGAATGAAAAATAAATTTAGTTATTTGAATAATAAGACATTACCATATTCGGCTGAAGTGATGAATGATGCTGATTTCCGCATCGATAATATGATTTATTCACTGGTAGCTTTGCCCTCTGATAAGATTGTTTTGACCTTTAATTATTGGACTACGGATGTCGATCGGTCTATCCCAAATCCAATAAGCGCTCCTAAACAACATGCTGCGAATCAGTCGGACACAAGCTACCGCTTCCAAGTGGGTATGGATTGGCATCCTAACCAGGCGTTAACTGTAAAACAGTTTTTCACTTATGAATGGAATGTAAACCAATACCAAGATTCTAATATAAACCTGATAAACTCCAATCGTTATTACAGTCAACAATCGCTTACTGTCATTGGATATCGATTAAACAAATCCCTCGAAGGGAAGCTACAGACGAACAACAGCTGGAGCGAAGCAAAATCTGGAAATTACAATGGCTATCAGCACCAGTTTATAATTAGCAGCCTTTTCGCCTTGATTTACCAGCCTTTTCATCGGTTAAGACTTGAACTTGGAATGCGTTCGGAAAGTGTCCTGAAGCAATTTCAGGCGCTTCCATTCGGTGGATTTACGTTTCGACTACATCAAAAAAAAGAATGTTCATTTAATCGCATCTGCGTCCAAAACAGCAAGATTTCCAACATTGAATGAACTATACTGGAACCCTGGTGGAAATTTAACCTTAAAACCAGAAATTGGTTTAAGCGCTGAATCTGGTATAAAAGGCGAATTGGGTCACTTTGAATTTAAGAGCGTATGGTTCGCTTCCAATTATCGCGATCGCATTCGGTGGATTAGCAACGGAACGGTATTTAGCCCCACAAATATTGCAGAATCGAAGGTGAAAGGAATAGATGCGAATTTGTCATGGAAGATGAAAACGAATAGGTTGAAAGTGAAGCTCAATTCAGCTATAAGCTATACCGAATCGATGGGAAAGCTAATTGGACAGAGCGAAGCGTATGCTTTATCCTTTGTGCCCAAATGGACTTCCACCTCTTCTGGGATTATATCATATAAGTCGATTCAAGTCATGCTCATAAATGCCTTTTTTGGAAAGCGTTATATATCGAATGATGAAAGTGCCTTCATGCCAAGCTATTTTATTACGGATCTCACAATTGTCTGGAAACAACAAAACGGACCGATGGCGTTAAATCTAGGAATCAACAATCTTTTCGATAGAAATTATCAAAACCTGCCTTGGCGTCCTATGCCAAGTCGATCGTTTTCAATCGGATTAACCATACGTTCAGAATGAAGTATTTGAAACTTTTATGGTTGGGCCTTTTATGCGTGTCGTGTAATGATGACGGATATTTTGGTCCAGTTTATTTGAATCATACCATTACCGTAAGTAATTTATCCTCTTCGAGGCTAATAGTAGGGTGCGAAGGTAATTTTCAATCGGCCAACGCTAGTATATCTGAAATTAGCCTTGATGAACAAACCGTTGACAATGAGGTTTTTTTAAAGCGAAATGGGTATGGAGTAGGAGATGTAGTGCAATCAATTTATCAGCGAAACGATTCAATTTTCGTTGTAGTAAACAATTCAGGTCTAGTTCGGATTTTAACATCCGACTCCTTAATTGAAATTGGAAAAGTTTCAGGTTTACAGTCTCCAAGACATGTATTTCTTCGCTCTGGATCAATGCTGGTTTCCGATTTATATTCCAACGAAATCACGGAAATTGACCTGTCGACTCTGAGCTCAATAAATAAATACCCTGTTGAAGGCTGGACAGAACGTTTCATCTCATTTGGACAAAAGATTGTTGTCGCAAATATTAAGCAACGAAGTATTCTCATTTATGACGAAGACATGCAATACGAGAGACTTATCCAACTTCAGCTTGAGCCTCACTTTCTATTTGAATTTAATGGTGATTTATTCGCAGTCGGACCGAAAAGTCAAGCAAATCAAGGGATGATTTTTAAAGCGATTAAACGCGAACTTTACTGTGCTCGACTCATTAATTACAGAATATCCATTTACTTACGCTAGCTTAGATCAAAGTCAGTTATATGTGCTGTCGAAGAAAAAAGTAATTAAAATCAACTTGAGAAATGTAGAGCAGCGTCAAGAATCAACATTGGACCTTGTGAACCCCTATAGCATTTCGATAAATCGAACGAATAAGCACCTTTTTATAAGCGATGCTAATGACTATTTGTCTTTCGGAGAAGTGATCGAATATGATTCGACTGCTCGATTAAGAGTATCAAGCTATAAAGTTGGCTACATACCACAAGCAATGCATTTTGCGTTATGATAACTACAATGGCTCATTTTCCAACCATTTTCCAACCGAACCGTCTTATTCGTAGATTTGCTAATTCTGATTTTTCGATACAGAAAAGGAAACTAATCTTATTTGGCTTTTGCCTTTCGCTACTCGTGGGTTGTACGGATGATCCACCCATAGTAATTATTGCACCTCCACAGGAGCCTCCAGTTACCCTGATTGACAATTATTATTACGCACAATTTGGTTGGGGCAAATCGTCTAAAGGAGATACTGTAACTATTGAAGTTCCAGATGATACACTCGGAAGCGACACCGTTCCATTTGTATGGGACATGAGACGAGATTTCATGCTTAATGCATTCGAAATGCGAAACGAAAAAATAATTGACACAACCAATGCAGAAGAAGTTGATGTTCCTTTAGCTTGGGGTTATCATTACTCACCAGCAGCTTACTTTTATAATCGAGGATTGTACGAATACCTTCGAGATGACTTTTCAAACGATCCCGTTTCGTTTGAATATTATCTGTTGGAAGATGAATTCGACATTGATAATGAGGATCAGCGATTAGTCCATCAAGACATTTTTGGAATTGCCTTTCCATGGAAGATCAAGGGCGACACCTTACCTTTTTGGGATATTCAAGATTATTTAGATCATCCATCAATTCATGAAGGAAATGTCAATTGGGGTAGGGTCGGTAATAACAAAACTCAGGATACGCTTTGGAACAATGATGCCTATACAGGTGTGGTTATAAGCTACGTGGATAAACGATAACGTTGAATGGCGTACGGATAATCCTCCAACATTTCAAGATGGCAGTTACTTTTTAATCACCGATAAAAAAGTAAATCAGAGAGACGGCCAGACTTATTACATTATTTCAGGCGAGTTTGCTGCAAACCTTTATAATAAAAATGGAGAGTATAAGCAGGCTAAAGGAGGGAAATTCCGGATGAAAATAATGACGGATGTTTACCTTGGAGAGCAGCCTGAGTAAGCTTTAATAAATAGAAGATAGATGAATTAAGCCGCTTAGTCTAATAAGTGGCTTTTTCATTTTATAGCTCATACACAATGGTTATCTTCGAGATGCGTATTTAAGCGTTATGTTCAAGCTAAAAACAAGCCTTTACATCTTAGTTTTATTCTTAATCACATCAATGGCTCAAGGTCAAGATGCGAATAATCTTGCGCTCGATGCTACCGTTAAGGATCAATCGGGCGGGAAACTTACGGGGGTAGATGTTACACTTATGCAAGACGGGGTTCTAGTAACCAAGGTTAAGACAGGTAAGAATGGACGATTTGATTTGTTGCTCGATTTTGATCATGAGTACATTATTGAAGCCAGCAAAGGAGGATATGTTTCAAAGAAAATGTACGTAAACACCCGCAATGTTCCTGAGGACGAGCAGTTATGGGGGTATGAATATGGAGGTTTTGCCGTGGATTTATTCCAAAGTATTGAGGGGTGTAGATTTTTCAATTCTTGAAAAACCCGTAGCTAAGATTTATTATGACCCGAACATTCAAAATTTTGATTACGACAAAGTTTATACAAAGCAAATCAAAGCGCAGCTGGATGCGTTGATTTCTGATTACGAAAAGAAAGAAAAGCTCCAAGAACAAATCCTCAAGCAGATTAATGAGGACTACGCTATAGCGATTAAGGATGCTGAAATGGCCATTGAAGATGGTGGACTATCTGGCGGCTAAGGAAAACTACCTGGCTGCATCATCACTCAAACCCTCTGAGGCATTACCCAAGGCAAAAATTGCTGAAATCGATAAAAAGATGTCTGCTGAATCAAACAAGGAGGAGCTGTACATGTCAACCCTTGCAACGGCTGATCAGTTTTTTGGAAGTAAGAAGTATTTAGAAGCCAAGGCAAAATACGAAGAAGCGAATAAAATTAAACCCTCCGAAAAGTATCCACAGGATCGCATAGCTGAAAGTGAGAAGGCTTTTGTGGAATTAAAAGCGAAACAAGAAGCGGAAGCCCTTTTAGCTGAAAAGGACAGGAATTATAATCAAGAAATTGAAAAAGGAGATAAAGAGTTTACAGCAAAAAATTACAAGAATGCTAAAACTTACTACCAGAATGCGATAGGTTACAAGTCAACGGAAGCCTATCCAAAGGATCAATTGCTGGTCATCGAAAAGCTTATTAAAGAAGGTGATGAAGCCTTAAAACGGGAAGCAGAGCTTGTGTTGATTAAGGAGCGGTATAACGCTCAAATTGCAAAAGCTGATGCGGCATTCGATTCTAAGAATTACTCTAACGCCAAAATTGCGTATGAGGAGGCCCTTAAAATAAAGTCGGATGAATCATATCCAACAGTGCAATTGGCCAAAATCGCTAGGCTATTGGAAGAAATTGAATTGACCGCACAGAAAAAGAATGAATTAGATCGGATTAATAAAGAGTATCAATCGGTAATTGCAAACGCAGACAAGGCCTTCTACTCGAAAAACTATGAATCAGCAAAGGATGCATATAATCAAGCTTTAAGTATTAAACCAAGTGAGTCGCATCCGAAAACTCGGTTGGATTTAATTGAAAAAGCATTAGCTGATATCGCTGCATTGGCAGGAAAGGAGCTTAAAGAACAAGGTTTAGATAAACAATACAAAGCTTTAATCGATGAAGCTGACGCTGCTTTTAAAGCAAAACAATATGAGCCTTCAAGAAAAGCATATAGTGCCGCTCTTGAGCTTAAAGGAAATGAGTCTTACCCTAAATCTCAATTAAAGCTAATTGATGATAGAGTTAAAGAAGAAAAGGCAGAGAAAGAATTTGAGGCAATAATCGCTTTAGCAGACGCTGATTTTAAATTGGAAGCCTATGAGTCTTCAAAGGAGACTTATAAAACAGCCCTTACCTTAAAGCCAGATCACAATTATTCAAAAAACCAAATTGCTGAGATTGAAAAGAGACTGTTGGCACTTAATACACAGGCAAACGAAGAGGCGAAGCGGATCGCAGACCAAAAGAAATACGTTGAGTTGATTGCGACTGCTGATGATTTTTTTAATTCAGCAAAGTACGAAGAGTCGATTAATTCCTACAGTATAGCTCAAAATCTAAATCCAATTGACGATTACCCGAAGGGTAAAATTATCGATGCAAATAAGCACATTAAGGAATTAGAAACAGAAATGACTGCCGCTTCTGAACTACAAGAATTGAATACTAAGTACAATGCGCTGATCTCGAGTGCAGACAAACTTTTCGATCTTGAATCGTTCGAAGAATCGATTACAGCATATCAAAATGCACAAATCGTCAAACCATCTGAAACTTACCCTGCTGAAAGAATCAAGGTTATTAAAAAAATGCTTGATGAAAAAGCCTTGAAAGAAGCAAATGCTGCTGAAACTGCTCAACGTGAGGCAGATGAAATCAAACGAACTAAAGAGTACGAAGACCTAATTTCCGAGGCCGATGGTTATTTGAATGATGAGGATTTTATGAACGCGAGAACCAAATACGAAAAAGCAAAAAGCCTGTATCCTTCCAAGCCATATGCTCCAGCTCAGATTAAGAAAATTGATGATCTCGTTAAAGACAGAAACGAATTGCTACTAGCTGAAAAGAATAAACTAACCGCCTATAACGAATTCATCGCCAAAGGGGACCAATCAGTGATCAATAAGGATTGGGCAAGCGCTCGATTGAGTTTTAAATCAGCGCTAGAGTTATTTCCTGATGAACTTATACCGACTGCTCGACTTAAGGAAATCGATGCGCTTGAAGAAAAGCAAAATCGAGATGCAGAAAATGAGAAATTCAATCAATTAGTTAGTGCAGCTGACCAAGCATTTTTAGTAAAGGATTACGAAGCCGCTTTAAATTCTTATAACGCAGCGTTAGAAATCATCTCAGATAATGGACATTGCTTGGCACGAAAGGCCAAAGTTTTGGAACTATTGAATAAGAAAGAGGAGATTGCTGAAGAAAAGAAAGACGCTACAAGAAGAATTGAAGAGGAAAACACGGAAGAAGGTAACGCCAAAGTCACCATTCGAAAAGTGTATGTTGGCGATAAAGTAGAGGTGTATAAACGGGTTATACATTCTTGGGGGGGGAAGTATTACTTCTTGAATGATCAGCCGATTTCGGAACTGGTATGGACAAGAGATACTACAAACTGAAAATGAATTCGAGTTGATCGATGCTATCCTTGCTGTATTGACTGGATAGTTCTATTTTTAATATGCTAATACAAATCCGTTGATGAAGACCAGCTGAACGATGACGCTGGATGAAGCGCTGAAAGAATATCTTTGGATTTGACACGTTTCAAGGGAATGCAGCGCGATGTAGATCGAAAGTGTTGATGACTGGAACCGACACATTCGTAATCATGCCAACAGGGGGTGGTAAATCACTTGTGCTATCAACTGCCTGCCTTGATGACAAGAAGGTACCGCCATCATCATTTCACCGCTGATCGCCTTGATGAAGAACCAGGTAGATTCCAATCAGAAGTTTTGGCACGAATGACAACATCGCCCACTTCCTAAATAGCTCGCTTGAACAAGACGGAAATAACCCAGGTCAAATCTGGATGTGACGGATGAGATTTACACCAAGATGCTTATATCTGGCTCCGGAGTCATTGAACAAGGCAAGAAAACCTCGAGTTCCTGCGAGTCGGTAAAAATCTCCTTTGTAGCCGTAGATGAGGCGCATTGCATCTCTGAATGGGGACATGATTTTAGGCCTGAGTACCGAAGAATAAAAGAGATGATCAAGGGGATAGATCAAAATATCCCGGTTATGGCTTTGACGGCTACTGCAACACCCAAAGTTCAGTCCGATATTCAGAAAAATTTGGCAATGAATGATGCTATGGTATTCAAGGCTTCATTTAACAGACCAAATTTATTTTATGAAGTCCGTGCCAAGGCCGATGCCATGAAGCAAGTAATTCGTTATATCAAAGAAAACGAAGGTAAATCTGGCATCATATATTGCCTAAGTCGAAAACGAGTCGAAGAAATAGCTGAAACGTTAGTAGTTAATGGTATTAAAGCATTGCCTTACCACGCAGGTTTTGACGCAAATACTAGATCTAGAAATCAAGACATGTTTTTGATGGAGGATGTCGATGTAATTGTAGCAACAATCGCCTTCGGAATGGGAATTGATAAACCTGATGTACGATTCGTTATGCACTTTGATATTCCGAAAAGTTTAGAGGGCTACTACCAAGAAACAGGTCGAGCTGGTCGTGATGGTGGAGAAGGTAGGTGCATCGCATTTTATGATTATAAGGATGTTGAAAAACTTGAAAAGTTCATGCATGGTAAACCCGTTGCAGAACAAGAAGTTGGAAGGCATTTATTGGACGAAGTAGTGTCCTATGCCGAAACATCTGTCTCGAGAAGGAAATTTCTGCTAAACTACTTTGGTGAGTCTTGGGATGAAGTCAACGGAGAAGGCGCCAATATGGACGACAACCAAGTTAACCCAAAAGAAAAAGTTGAGTTTGTCGATGGAATGAAGATGTTGTTTAACGTGATCTTAGAAGTTAAGGAGCGGTTTAAGTCCAAGCATATCGTAAGCTTTTTGGTTGGAAATAACACCTCTGAAATTTCTACTTATCGGCACAATAAATCTGAGAATTTTGGCTGCGGTAAAAGCACTGACGCTAAAGATGTGGATGGCGGCAATACGCCAAAGCTATCGTGCAAGGGATACTCTGTACAAGGACATCGAGACCTATGGAGTATGCTAAAATTGAGTGAACGGCAATGGGTACACGACTTTATGTCGCTTCAACCCGCCAGATTCCTTTCATCATGTACACAAGGATCACGATTACTCTAGCTCGAACTTAAGAATGCAGAGTCTGATGATATGATGTTGAATTCCAAGTCGGGCGGGGCAGCCATGGATGAAGCTCTGCTTCAAACTGCTTGAAGGAACTTAGCGAAAGAAGATATCAAAGCAGAAAGAACGTACCCCCATTTGTAGTTTTTCAGGATCCATCTCTTACAGGATATGGCGAATCAATATCCAATCACTCATTGACGAGCTGAAAAACATTCAAGGAGTGTTGGATCGGGTAAGGCCATTAAAATACGGAAAACCCTTTGTAGAGCTCATTTCGGAATATGTCGAAGAAAACGAGATAGAACGACCACAGGACATGGTCGTGAAGTCAGTCGTCAATAAATCTGGCACGCAAGGTTTATATCATTCAAGGCATCGATCGAAGGATTCCTTTGGATCGACATTGCGAAAGCCAAGGGCATGGAGTTTGATGAACTTGCTGGAGGAGCTGGAACATATTGTAGATAGCGGAACCAGAGCTAAACATCGACTATTATCTCGAATGAAGAAATTGATGAGGACAAGCAGGAAGAGGTGCATGACTACTTTCATGGAAGCTGAGTCCCCGGATGTAGACGAGGCATTGGAAGAACTGGGAAGCGATGATTACACGGCAGAAGAGATTCAGACTTCTTGCGCATCAAGTTCATGTCGGAAGTGGCAAACTAATATCCTCATGATTACTAGCAACGTAACAAACGCCCGCGATCAACAAGATTGATGCGGGGCGTTTTTTATTTCAAATGTGTTATTCGAGCTTAAGAATCCGCTTGTCCTTCTATCGGCATCCTTCTTAGTCTTGGACTTAGATGCACTTGGTTTTCTTGACCTTTGACCACAATCTCCTCCGTTTCGTCTTCATTTAGAGCTAGCGAGCAGAGTCATCACCTTCGTCAAGATTCGCTTTGATGATTTCCTCAGCCATTGGATCCTCAAGATACTTTTGGATTGCTCGCTTCAATGGACGTGCACCAAATTTCTCATCAAATCCCTTTTCAGCAATAAAGTCCTTCGCATCCTTCGTGAGACTCAGTTTGTAGCCCATTTCATTAACCCTTGAATACAAGGACTTTAACTCAATATCTATGATTTTGTGTATATCGTCCTGCTTAAGGCTATTAAATAGAATTACATCATCTATTCGATTCAGAAATTCAGGGGCGAACGCGTTCTTCAAAGCTTTTTCAATGACGCCTTTGGCGTGATCGTCTGCTTGCATTTCTTTGGATTTTGTTGCAAACCCAACACCCATTCCAAAATCCTTTAATTGTCGAGAACCAATGTTCGAAGTCATGATGATAATCGTATTTCGAAAGTCAATCTTTCGACCTAAGCTGTCTGTAATTTGACCATCGTCTAAAACTTGAAGCAATAGGTTGTAAACATCTGGATGCGCCTTCTCAATTTCATCCAATAGCACAACAGAGTAGGGGCGTCTTCGCACTTTTTCGGTTAATTGCCCCCCTTCTTCGTACCCGACATATCCTGGAGGCGCTCCGATTAATCTAGAAACTGCAAACTTCTCCATGTATTCACTCATATCGATGCGAATGAGTGAATCGTCTTTATCGAATAAATACCGTGAAAGCACCTTTGCCAGCTGAGTTTTACCAACGCCAGTTGGACCTAAAAAAATGAATGTACCTATCGGTTTGTTTGGATCTTTCAGCCCGGCTCGATTTCTTCGAATTGATTTCACCACCTTTCGTATAGCCTCGTCTTGACCAACTACAGAGCCCTGAAGTTCTTCGTCCATTTTAACCAAACGATTGCCTTCGTTGGTCGCAATACGCTGCGTTGGAACTCCGGTCATCATAGCAACCACCTCTGCAACATTATCCTCTGTGACCGTTTCTCGATGGTTTTTAGTTTCTTCTTCCCATTTCTTCTTTTCCACTTCAAGCTGTTCGATTAACTGACGTTCAGTATCTCTCAGCTTTGCTGCTTCTTCATAACGTTGGCTTCTAACCACTCGATTTTTTTCCTCTTTGATGTCTTCGATTTTTTTCTCGACTTCAATTATGGCCTTCGGAACCTTAATATTCGTTATATGAACACGTGAACCGGCTTCATCAAGCGCATCAATCGCCTTATCGGGAAGATGTCTGTCACTAATGTATCTATCGGTCAAGAGTACACATGCTTTCAACGCTTCTTCAGTGTAATTCACATTATGATGTAGCTCGTAATTCTCTTTTATGTTCTTGAGAATTTGAATGGTTTCTTCAATGGAGGTGGGCTCGATTAGTACCTTTTGGAACCTTCTTTCTAACGCACCATCCTTTTCAATGTATTGGCGATATTCATCAAGCGTAGTGGCCCCAATACATTGTATTTCACCTCTTGCCAGTGCCGGCTTGAACATATTTGATGCGTCCAATGATCCAGAAGCACCTCCCGCTCCAACCAGAGTGTGAATTTCGTCAATGAATAAAATCACATCTGGAGATTTCTCCAATTCATTCATTACCGCTTTCATTCGTTCTTCGAATTGGCCACGATATTTTGTACCTGCTACTAAAGAAGCTAAATCAAGCGTTACTACTCGTTTATTAAAAAGTACACGAGATACTTTTCGCTGAACAATTCTAAGAGCAAGTCCTTCCGCTATTGCTGACTTACCCACACCAGGCTCACCAATAAGAATGGGGTTGTTTTTCTTTCTTCGAGACAAAATTTGGGAAACTCGCTCAATCTCCTTTTCTCGACCTACAATCGGATCAAGTTTACCGTCTTCTGCGAGTTTGGTTAAATCCCTTCCAAAATTGTCTAGTACAGGTGTTTTTGATTTACTGTCGGTTGGTTTTCTTGAACCTGAACCACCTGATGAAGTGCCTTGTGAGCCACCACCTCCACTGTAAGTAGGCCCATCATCATCCTCGTCATCCCTTGGCGTATCAGGATATTCAGCCCTTGGGCTATCTTGCGTTTGCATAGTTTCTAATTCGCTTTTCACTAATTCATAGGTAACACTAAATGCAGAAAGTGCGCGTGAAGCAACATTATTTTCATCCTTTAATATGGATAAGAGTAAATGTTCGGTACCTATAATGTTGCTTTTAAAAAGTTTAGCCTCTAAATAGGTTATTTTCAAGGTCTTTTCAGCTTGTTTAACCAACGGAATATTGCCGAGGCTATTTTGTGGCTTACTTACCTTCTCAACGCTCTTTACGGAATTTTCAATGAGTTTCCGCAATTCAGTCAAGTCAACCTCAAGGTTCTCTAAGATTTTGATAGCAACGCCTTCGCCTTCTCTAATCATACCTAAAAGAAAATGTTCCGTCCCGATATAATCGTGACCCAATCGAAGTGCTTCTTCCCGGCTAAACGATATGACATCCTTGACTCGTGGTGAAAAATTGGTATCCATAAATTTACTTTCTATTCTTGACTTCACGCAAGCTTTGTGCCGAGCAAAGTAGAAGAAATTTGATCTGAATCAAAACTATGTTAAGAATAATGTTGAAAACCTCGGAAAAGCCGCATATACTAACAGAAATTTGTTTAAAAATAGGCTGTGGTTTGTAGGTCTTTTTGAATGCAGTAAGGTTACTTTCGGACGCTTCTGAAAGGCTTGCGCAACAAGCGTTTTATTCATTTATATAGACATTATGGCAGACGGTGAAAAGATTATTGCGGTAAACATTGAGGATGAAATGAAAACAGCCTACATCGATTATTCGATGTCGGTTATTGTTTCTCGTGCTTTACCTGATGTGAGGGATGGATTGAAACCTGTACATAGACGTGTACTTTATGGTATGCTTGATTTAGGTGTTATGTCAAATCGGGCGCATAAAAAATCGGCAAGAATTGTTGGGGAAGTATTAGGTAAGTATCACCCGCACGGTGATTCATCTGTTTATGATACGATGGTGCGCATGGCTCAACCTTGGTCATTGCGCTATCCACTAGTAGACGGACAAGGAAACTTTGGCTCAATAGATGGTGATAGTCCTGCAGCAATGCGTTATACGGAAGCACGACTGCGAAAGATTGCAGAAGAGCTGCTCGCTGATATAGATAAAGAAACGGTTGATTTTAGACTGAATTTTGACGATTCTTTACAAGAACCAACTGTTTTACCAGCGGCTTTCCCTAACCTACTTGTAAACGGCACTTCCGGTATTGCCGTGGGTATGGCAACTAATATGCCGCCTCATAACCTTACCGAGGTAATTAATGGTATAATCGCCTACATTGATAATCGGGACATTACCATTGCTGAACTCATGGAGTTCGTTACGGCTCCAGACTTCCCAACGGGTGGAACCATTTATGGTTATGAAGGAGTAAAAGCGGCTTTTGAAGATGGAAGAGGAAGAATTGTTTTACGCGGTAAAACATCGATTGAAGAAGACGATAATGGCCGAGCTACGATCATTGTTAGCGAGATTCCATACCAAGTTAATAAAGCGGATATGATTCAGCGAACGGCTGAATTAGTGAACGAAAAGAAAATTGAAGGGATTCGGGATATTCGAGATGAATCCGACCGAACGGGCATGCGCATTGTATATGAATTAAAGAGCGATGCCATTCCAAATGTTGTTCAAAATCACCTCTTTAAGTACACAGCATTACAGACAAGCTTTAGTGTAAATAATATTGCTTTAGTAAAAGGAAGACCTATTGCACTGAACCTAAAGGACATGATGATTCACTTCGTAGACCACCGACACGATGTGGTAGTCCGAAGAGCTCAGTTCGAACTGCGAAAGGCCGAAGAACGAGCACACATTCTAGAAGGTCTATTGATTGCTTTGGATCATTTAGATGCAGTTATAAAGTTGATTCGAGCGTCCAAAACACCAGACGATGCGCGTGAAGGATTGATTTCTGAATTCAGCTTGAGTGAAATTCAGGCTCGGGCGATTTTGGATATGAGACTTCAACGCCTTACTGGTCTAGAACGCGATAAGATCAAAGAGGAGTACGCTGCCTTGATGCTAACAATTGAAGGATTAAGGGCTTTACTTAACGATGAATCCATTCGAATGGAATTAATCAAGTCGGAATTACTTGAAATCAAAGAAAAGTATGGTGATGAGCGCAGAACTGACATCGTTCACGCGGCTGGAGATTTCCGGATCGAGGATATGATTGCTGATGAAGAGGTTGTAGTGACCATCTCCCATCTCGGCTACATGAAGCGAACCGTGCTCACAGAATACAAACGACAGAGTAGAGGAGGTGTTGGTAGTAAAGGATCAGCCACTCGAAATGAAGATTTTCTCGAACACCTTTTCGTGGCAACAACCCATAACTATCTCTTGGTTTTCACTGAAAAAGGGAAGTGTTTCTGGATGCGAGTTTTTGAAATTCCTGAGGGAACAAAGGCTTCAAAAGGACGTGCAATTCAAAATCTATTGAATATCGAGCAAGATGATAACGTGCTTGCATATATCAATGTCGAAAGCCTTTCGGATGAAGAATTCTTGAACAATCATTACATCATGATGTGCACGCGCAACGGTGTAATCAAGAAAACTCCTCTTGAAGCCTACAGCCGACCACGTACAAATGGAATTATAGCCATTGGTATTCGAGAAGGAGACAAATTGTTAGAAGCTCGATTGACAAATGGTAATAATCATATCGTCATGGCTCTTAAATCAGGTAAAGCCATTCACTTCAACGAAGGTGCAGTGCGATCGATGGGAAGAGGGGCAAGCGGAGTGCGAGGAATTACACTTGGTAACCCGAAAGATGAGGTTATCGGAATGATTTGTATTCAGAACCCAGAGGTAGATACCGTACTTGTAGTTTCAGAAAAGGGCTATGGCAAGCGAACTGACGTTGAGGATTATAGGATCACAAATCGGGGTGGTAAGGGAGTTAAAACCCTGAATATTACCGATAAAACTGGAGGCTTAATCGCCATTAAAAACGTGACCGATGACGATGATTTAATGATCATCAATAAATCAGGTATTACCATTCGAATGTCCGTTGAAGAACTTCGAACGATGGGACGCGCAACTCAAGGTGTGAAATTGATCAACTTGAGGAATGGTGACGCTATTGCTGCTGTTGCCAAGGTTAGTGCTATGGAAGACGAAGATGAGGAAGGTTATGATGGAGAAGCTGAAGATGAGGCAAATTCAGAAACCGACCAAGACGATGCAACCGAAAACTCAACCGAAAGCGAAGAATAGTAAGAATCACTTTTCCCTTATAGTTGATTACATACTTTTGAACCAAATTTCCAATTCATGACGAAATCAGTAATTGTGTGCGCGCTTTTATGTGGCACAGTAAACCTAATTAATGCACAAGGGGCTAAGGTCTTGAATGCTTATAACTACATGAACGACAATGAGCTTGTCAAGGCGAAAGCCGAGATAGAGCCAGCCACGACTAACGAAAAGACAATGGCGGACGCCAAAACATGGTATTATCGAGGGTTGATCTATGAGAACATCTATAAGAATTCCTTCGCTGAGAATGAAAAAACTAAGACACCTCTTTTTCCAGAATTAAAGGATCATAGAAAAGGTGCCGTAATGACTTCGGTTGAATCTTATGAGAAAGCCATCGATTTAGATAGTAAGAAAATCAACATGACTGAGGTTAAGCAACACCATGCTGAAATGTCAAAATGGTGTTACCAAGAAGGGGTGAATTTCTACAACGAGAAGGATTATCCAGAAGCAGCTAAGTATTTTGGTAAGTGTTATGACATCAAATTAAACTATGGTCAAACAGATACACTAGCTGCATATAATGCTGGCTTGAGCTATAAATTAGCTGGGGACGCACCTAATGCTGAGCTTTTTCTAAGAAAGGCTATCGATATGAACTATAGAGCGGAGCAAGGTTATCTCGATCTATTGCACATGTATAGTGAAAACGGCAACAAGGAAAAATACAAGGCTACCTTGACAGAAGCGCGTGAGAAAATGCCAAACAACAAGGACATCATACAAGAAGAGATCAATGTTTATCTAGAGTCAAAAGAATACGACAAGGCTTTGATTAACCTAGATCAAGCCATTGGAATTGACCCGAAGAATAAGGCGCTCTTGTATGCGCGAGGAATCATACTTGATAACCAGCAAGCAACATTAAGAGAAGAGGGAAAAACGGATGCTGCAAAGCTGGTTGAGGCCGATAAAGCCTACGCAAGAGCTGAATCAGATTATAAAATGGTGATTGAAATTGCACCTGATGATTTTGACGGCAACTATAGTCTCGGAGCGCTATACTATAATAAAGGCGCGGAAATGTTGAATGATGCGAATAATATCCTAGATGACGCCAAATATAAAGCAGCTAAAGCCAAGGCTGAAAAGCAGCTAACCGATGCACTTCCATATTTGGAAAAGGCACACCGATTGAAAGAAACAGATATTCAAACCATGCAATCACTAAAGGTGATATACGCGCGAACGAATCAAATGGATAAGTTCAACGAAATCAAGGAAAAACTAGAGAATTAGCAAATTAATTCACTGATTTTAAGCATGTAAGCCACAAATAGATATTTGTGGCTTTTTTAATATCTATTTTTACCAAATCATGAAACCCCTAATCCTAAAATCCTTGCTTCTCGCGCTGGCATCCTTGTCAATTTGTGGCTGCGGGGATAGTTGCAGGAAAATAAATTGCCAAAACGGAGGATACTGTTACGACAACGCTTGCATTTGTGAAAAGTGGTACAGTGGAGACGATTGTCAACTTTTGTATAACCGCAATTATGAGGGGAGTTATGAGGGAATGTCCATCGAATCTGGAAGGTCTGTGGCGAAAGAAATCATCGTCATTGCTGACCCAAACATTCCAAATAGACTGCGTATGCAATCTGGGATTTATTTTGACTTGGAAACGGATTCATCTTTCCTGATACCGCAACAAGAATTCAAATACGACTCCCTTTACATCACTATAATTGGAGAAGGTCGTTATGACATTGGCTTCATAGAATTCAGTTATGGCGAGCAGGAAAATCCTTTGGTAAATAAACCGAATTATTACCTCGAACATTTCCAAGGCCAGCGAGCGTTAAAGTAATTTAACGATATGTCGCCAGCCATTTCAGCGCAGAATCCTTCGATTTAAAGACTTTGTACGGAACGGTATTTTTTTTTAAACCGTTTTGATTCCCGTGCAATAATATCATGAATCGTGTCAGCGACTAAAAGGGCAGCAGCTGAAAAATTCCCTAAATCAGCTTGATTACCTGTTGCTAGAATAGCTTCGAGACTCATATCTGCTAAATTTCGAATGTCGAGCAGAATAGGTACAGGAAAGGTTATATCTAAGTTTTTGCGAGCTGAACTATTCTCTGTTGCTTCCATTAAAGTCATGATCCGATCTGGCTTGATGACTGAATGTAGAATTCCATCTTCGAAGTGGTAGATGGTTGATTTAGTTTCGGCTGACATTACTTAACATAATATAAATTATAGATAATTAGTTAAAACGAAACTACCGAACGTAATTATCTTTTGTTCACATCCTTGTTAAATCCTCACAAAAGTGAAATAGAATGTAAAACAGACGTTTAATCCCTAAACGAAGATCATATGCACGACTCTGAATTCTGGTTTCATCATTTTAAAATCAACCTACATGAAAAACGAATCAATTGGAACAATCCACCGACAATTAGCCATCAGGAAAAATCTCAAATTATAGAATCGCTTCAGGCTTGGCAGCTTGGCGAAACATCAGAAGGCAAACAATTAATTGCCGCTGCAGAAAAACATTCCCAAAACTTGGATGATCCGCATTATGTAGATGCAATCAAACTTTTTATCCAGGAAGAACAAAAACACGGTGAAAATCTTGGAAAATACCTTGATTTGGTCGGTGAAAAGCGTATTCAATCGAATTGGGGTGATCGGATTTTCAGGACCATTCGCCACCTAAATTCTAGCATGGAAGTTTGGACCATAACCGTTATCATCGTTGAAAATGCTGCACTTGTTTATTACCAGGCAATTTCTGATGCAGTTAATTGCGTGCTGCTTAGAAGCATTTGTCGAGACATTTTAATGGATGAAGGTCATCATATAAAGTTTCAAAATGAACGACTCTTCTCTATTTTTCAATCGAAAGGAATTTATGCCCGAGCGTTTGCTGTTACCTGGTATTGTATTTTGTTTTTTGCCACTATTCATGCGATTTGGTTTGCTCATTCCAAGGCTTTTAAAGCTGGAGGTATCGACATGAATCGATTTATGCGACAGATGTATCACAAGTTCTTTTACACGATTCGATACATACATCATCAGCCCCTGCCCGAGACCTTATCAGCGCAGTTCGTTAAGGAATTCAATAAATAGATCAACAATCCTTTTTCATATTGACCTTTTCGTTCCAATCATAGATGTCGAGTAATTCGATGTACTCCTCTAACCTCTGCTCCTCGGTCACATCATTGACGATATACATTAAAAACAACTTGTTATTGTAGTTTTTTAGAACGACATAGGTCTTGCGCTCTGGGTTTTCATCGCTGTGTAGTTTCATGTAATACCACCACAGGCCTTTCATACTTTGATACCTATTCACTTGAGAACCATCCATATTGGACTCAACCTCTAACCCAATGTCAGGCATGTGTTTTGAGAACTCATTGAAATAAAACTCCTCGCTGCTGCTCATAATAAAATGATTCACCGCATAAAGGTTTATGTCGCCTAAGCGGTCCGTAACGCGGGAATCAATTAGCTTGAAAACCAAGGCGTTTTTATACAGATTCAGAAAACTGATTTTCTTGCTATCAACGGCTGCTCGATAATAATACCAATCGGGTATGCTAGCTCGCAGGCTTAGAATGCTATTATTTAGTTCGCCATTCTTTTCAGTTGTAGCCGCTGATAACTGACAAAGGCTGATTTTTTGTGAACGCAGGTTTTGACATGAGACGAAAATTAGGAGTATAAAAACTCCCACCCTGAGGAAACGGAAATGCTTTAACCTTTTCAAATCTTAGCTACCGCAACCCACACACTCAAAATGCGAATCGCTTGGCTTTACTCCATTTAGCTTCATTTCGAGGTTGTGAATTTGATCTCGAATCTCCATATCTTCCATGAAATTGCCCGTTAATGTTCCTCTTAATGTCTCGATTTGACTTTGTAGTTCTGCATTCATAATCTTGATTTTCTAGTGACCTAAAAGTAGGGTCGAATTACCCAATCCCTAAACAGCCACTTTTCAGTTATTATAAACATATTGTGAATAGCTTCTGAAAGATTGGCTATTTCTATGTTGCAGCGTTGCGCTAAAGTCTCATTTCACCGTGTGCGAAATGTCACAATAATTCTAAGCGCCAGTTCAGAAGTTTGCGCTTATGAAAACTACCCTTAAGGCCTTGTTTGTTCTAACTGTTTCTATAAACAGCGTTTTCAACGCAATGGCTCAAACGCCAGAAGACTTTGACATCAGCATTCAAGAAATTACGCTGGATGACATTCCGGGACTTCACTCGTTTGTTCACGCCAGTTTCGACAACAAATGGCTGTTGATTGGAGGTCGCACCGATGGTTTGCATCAACGCCAACCTTTTAACGCGTTTTTGGCTTCTTACAACAATGTCTTAGCCTATGTCATCGATCCCACCAACAACATGACCTACTCTGCTCCGTTAAATACGTTGCCTCAGGCCGTGTATGAACAACTGCAATCAACGAACATGCAATTCGAACAGCGCGATTCTATGTTATACATCATTGGCGGCTACGGATATAGCAGCACGCAGGCCGATCACCACACCTATGATAAGCTTTGCGCGGTCAACGTACCTTTAGTCATGAACGCCATTATAAACGGACAAGCCATTGCTACACACTTTAGGCAGATAACCGATACGCGACTTCAAGTTACAGGTGGCTATCTCGATCGATTGGACGACTTTTATTACCTAGCCGGAGGACAAAAATTCGAAGGGCGATACAATCCAATGGGGCCAACTCACGGACCGGGATTTGTGCAGGTTTACACGGATGCCATCAAAAAATTCAAGATCAACGATGATGGCGTTAATTTGAGCATTTCCGAATATTCGGCCTGGACCGATGCCGACAACCTCCATCGAAGAGACTACAACATGTGTCCACAAGTTTTCGCTAATGGCGAATCAGGTTTCACGATATTTAGTGGTGTTTTCCAACCAAATGTAGATCTGCCTTGGCCAATACGGTCGATTTGGTGGAAACGGGTTACACGGTACGCAATGAATTCAATCAATACCTGAATCAATACCACAGCGCTCACCTTCCCATTTGGGATGAAAGCAACATGGCTATGCACACCGTCTTTTTTGGAGGCATTAGCCGCTACACTTTAGATGAAAACAATCAATTGGTGGACGATACAGATGTTCCCTTTGTGAATACAATCAGCAAAATCGCTCGGTTTGCAAACGACAGCATGGAAGAAGCTAAAATTGGTGAAATGCCCGGACTTCTGGGTTCTGGAGCTGAATTCATCTCCATTGAACAAACGACCTGGTATGACGAGCAAGGCATATTGCATCTCAACAGTTTGCCTACCGAAAAAGTCCTGATTGGATATATTGTTGGTGGCATAGAAAGTAGCGAACCCAATATTTTCACCATCAACGATGGCACCCAAAGCGATGCGAGCACACGTGTATTTGATGTGTATATCCACCGTGGAACGCCAACGAGCATTGAACCCCTTGATGGTGCGCATTATTTCACGACTCGCCTCTTCCCTAACCCAGCCACGTCCACCACTGAACTATTTTTCAATCTACCTGATAAAAACGATGTATATATCGACCTTTTTGATTTAGACGGAAAGCAGTTGAAGTCACTATTTAGTGGAGCAACTACGGGTGATCGAATAATGATAAACACCAATACCTTGGCGAGCGGAACGTACATTGTCCGATTGCGCACGACTCAATACAAAAGGGAGTTGAAGTTGATTGTGGTTCCTGACTAGCCATTGGGCAGTCTATCAAACAGATATATTGCTTTGATTGGGATTATTCAGGCTGTGTACTAGCGCTCGTTTATATTTTCTAGACCCGTAAAAATGAAGATAAATATTGGCCTATATTCGCGTTTTATACCCCTTTTTTAGATGAAACTTAGGCTAGTTTTATTGCCTTTCATACTGTCATGTTGTTGCCTTCAGCTTTTCGCCCAAACGGGACCTGGTGGCGTTGGGAGCTCGACAACCATGAGCACTTGGTATCGTGCCGATGCTGGAACGTTTACCGATTTAGGTACGACAGCGGCCGCCAACAATCAGCAGGTGAGGCAATGGAATGATCAAAGCGGAAATAGCCGACATGCCACACAAAATACATCTGGTAGCCGACCAGTTCTGAGAAACAACAGAGCTAACGGAATACCTGGCCTACTTTTTACCGGTAATACCTTCATTGATGGGCCTTCCCTTGGAATTTCTTCCACGAGTGGTAGCAGCTGAAATGTTTGATGAAATCATTATTCGACAGGACAAAAACTTGCGTGGTAAAACGGAAGAAGAGTTAATCGAAATGATATTGAATGGAATAAAATCCATCGATCAGAACAAACCGATAACCATTATTCCATCGGAACGTGAAGCCATAATTTACGCATTTGAACATGCCAAAAAAGGCTCTATGCTTGTGTTATGCAGTGATGTGGTACCAGATGCGCTCAATCTAGTCATGCAGTTTAAGGAAGAAGAAGTTGAAAGGCTGAAGAAGGCATAAGACCTATTTCTTCTTCTTAGACTTGGCTTTAGCTTTCTTCTTTTTCTTTTCGGCTAGGAAGGCTTCATTTTCATCAATGAGGGATTTCCAGTCGTGCGAAGCACTTTCTATTGAACTCTCTAAAGTATGCTGGTACTCGGTTTTCGTAACCATCAATCGCTCAATGGGCTTGCCTAGGTTAGTTTCAATCTCTTCTAGAATGGTTTTTTCTTCAGCACTGCAAAACGAATATGCTTGCCCTTTGTTTGATCCTCGACCCGTTCGTCCAACGCGATGCACATATTGATCAGACGATTCTGGTAAATCGTAGTTTATTACAAATTCAACATTAGGAATATCTATGCCCCTAGCACTGACATCCGTGGCGATAAGAATTTTAAGCGCACCAGAACGGAAGTAACTCATCGTTCGTTCACGCTCTTCATGTGTTTTATCACTATGTATGGTATCTGTGATGATGTTAACACGTGCCATGGCAGCTTTCACACGTTCGGCTCTCACCTTAGTGCGCACAAATACCAACATTTTCTTATCGGGATTATTTGTCACCAAACCTTCCATAAAAAACCGCTTATCCTCCATTTCGATAAAAGCGACAGCGTGCTCAATATTTTTTGCAACTGGGTCGTTCGGTGAGATTTGAATTCGAATGGCATTTCGCACTAAAGAGTATGCCAATTTCTTAATCTCCTCATTAATGGTAGCCGAAAAGAATAACGTTTGACGATGCTCGGGTATGTGGCGCATCACATCTCTTATATCTTTTATAAACCCTAAATCGAGCATGTGATCAGCTTCGTCTAATACGAGAATTTCAACGCGCTTTAGGTTCAATGAACCTTGACTCAATAAGTCGAACATGCGGCCCGGAGTTACAACTAAAATATCAACTCCTTCTTCGAGTTTTGCAATTTGCGGAGCTTGTTCTACTCCACCGTGCAGACAATAACTTGTGACTCTTGTGTGTTTCCCCAAGGATTGAAATACTTCGAACACTTGGATCGCTAATTCATGCGTAGGAGTCATGACTAAGCATTTGATGCCATTCGGCCTTCGATCGACCTTTCGTTCTTGTAATAAGTGCAGAATCGGAATAGCGAAAGCTGCAGTTTTCCCTGTCCCAGTTTGAGCAATTGCCAAAACATCCTCACCCTTCAGAATAGGCGGGATGGATTTATATTGAATGTCAGTCGGTTTTTTATAGCCGAGCTTTGCAATACTTGTCTTGATACCTTCCGCTATTCGATACTGTTCAAACTTCATGAGCCATTAATTATGGCAAGATTAAGGATAAAGCGCAATAATCGCATTGCAATGAAGGCACGACTGTCGGTGACAAAGCTGCTAGAATAAAAAGCCAAAGTGCGTTAATGATGACCAACTATGTAATTCGGGCCGATATTAATTTACCTTTGCACTCATATTCTTAGCAGACTTTCTGTCAAGGCAGACTCCAAAAACAAGGAATCCCTCTCTTAACTTTCTGATTCGGCTAAGTCCAGCGATAATAATAGATCGCTAAAACCTTAAGACACGCTTAAACATATTGTGTCTTCAAAAGGTAAATTTTATGAGACTCTCAATAGCCCCGCGCAGTTAGTTGCTTGTTTTTCCACCATTATCATAACAATATCGGTTTTTCCAGCGCATGGAAAGAACCAAGAACATACGCCCCGCTCAAAATTTAAGAGCCGAGCAAAAACATTATATGCACAGTACGACATTTAAATCAAAAAACACAAACTCTTCACATTCTGGACCACGCAAACCTTCTAGTTCATTTCGCAGCAGAACAAGCCGTCCACAACAGCGATCAGGCAGACCAACGTCTACTCTTGATCCTAATTTATTAATCAAAAAAGCAAGTACGATTGAAGTTAAGGACTATGTGTCCGATCGATCGTTTAATGACCTTCCAATTCGAGCCGAACTAAAAAACGCGCTTGCTGAAAAAGGTTTTACTCGTCCAAC
The DNA here is from genome assembly GCA_943788145.1 of uncultured Flavobacteriales bacterium. Taxonomy (GTDB): domain Bacteria; phylum Bacteroidota; class Bacteroidia; order Flavobacteriales_G; family Salibacteraceae; genus SHAN690. The sequence goes on along the minus strand of CALSPD010000022.1, from coordinate 6,810 downwards.
AGAAATTCAAGATAAAACCATAGAAATCCTTCTTGAAGGAAGAGATTTACTAGGAATTGCACAAACGGGTACAGGTAAAACTGGAGCGTTTTTAATTCCAATCATCGAACAACTTATTGGCAACAAAAAGAAGAACTATGCTTTAATCATGGTTCCTACGCGTGAGCTTGCGACTCAAGTTGAAGATGAATTCAAAAGCATGTCTAAAGGATTAAACCTTTTTAGCTCATGTTTCATTGGAGGAACAAACATTAACCGCGACATGCAGAACCTAAGACGGCCAGCGCATGTTATAATCGGAACTCCAGGACGCCTATTGGACCTTGTGAGCCGAAGAATGTTGGATCTGAAGCAATTTAACACCTTGGTATTGGATGAATTTGACCGCATGCTTGACATGGGTTTTGTTCACGATGTGAAGCGCGTTATTGGAGGCATGCAAAACAGACAGCATACCCTACTCTTCTCAGCAACATTGGATAAAACGCAAGAGTCACTAATAGGTGGAATACTTCGCGATCCGGCTCGCATTAAAGTTAGCACAGGAGATAGCACAGGCGATCATATTGATCAAGATATTGTGAGACTTAAGGATGGCGAAAACAAATTTGACGTCCTTTGCACGATGATATCAAACCAAGAATTTGAAAAAGTTCTAGTTTTCGAAGAAACTAAGCACAAGGTAAATCGGCTATGTAAGCAATTAAATAGCGCGGGAATCGAATCCGATCAAATCCATGGCAACAAGAGTCAGAATGCTCGACAGTCTGCTCTGAATTCATTTAAACAAGGTCGCATAAGAGTTCTTGTAGCTACTGACGTGGCGGCTCGAGGTATTGATGTATCAGATGTAACCCATGTGATCAATTACCAAGTGCCGATGACTTTTGATAGCTATATTCACCGAATTGGCCGAACAGGTCGAGCCGGAAAAACGGGTAAGGCATTAACTTTTGTAGCATAGTAGAACAATAAACAATCATTTCACTCTAACTAAAAATTAGATTTTAAACGATGAGACAACTAAAAATTGCAGCAACATTTACGGACAGAGACAATCTGACGCTTGATAAATACTTAAGCGATGTGAGTCGAGAAAGTATGATTACCCAAGAGCAAGAGGTCGAGCTTACGAAGCGCATTAAGCGTGGCGATGCAGCGGCTTTGGATCAAATGGTAAGAGCTAACCTTCGTTTTGTGATTTCTGTTGCAAAGCAATATCAAGGTCAAGGCATGCCACTGATCGACATGATTAGTGAGGGCAATGTTGGCCTCATTAAGGCTGCTGAGAAATTTGATGAAACAAGAGGTTTTAAGTTCATCTCCTATGCGGTTTGGTGGATCCGACAGTCAATTATGTCCGCGATCGCTGAACATTCTCGAACTGTTCGTTTGCCTTTAAGTCAAACCAATAATATCCGTAAGATCAAGCAGGCTTCTGCTCACCTCGAGCAGGCGTTTGAGAGAGAACCTACAACATCTGAATTATCTGAACTCTTAGAATTCACTGAAGACAACATCAACTCTTCTATCGCAAACTCAACTCGGGGAGTGTCGATTGACGCGCCAATGCGTGACACAGAAGACTTTTGCCTAGCTGACACTTTAAGTGGAAACGGTGACTCGGATACAGACCGCGATATGATTCAAAGCTCTTTAGCATTGGAACTTCAACGTTGTCTTGCTCGATTGAACACCACTGAGCGAGAAGTGGTAGTAAGAAACTTTGGTTTGGGAACGGAAGAAATGTCTCTAACCGCAATTGCTTTACAACTCGACTTAAGTAAAGAGCGAGTTCGACAAATAAAACAAAGAGCCCTAAGAACGTTAAGCAAGAATCTGCGAAGCGATATGAAAGCCTATTTAGAATAAATCAATAACAACTTTAACAATTAACTCAATTCAATTTTACACATGAAACTATTCGTTGCTAAACTCGACTATGAAATCACAGGTGACACTCTTCAAACAGTTTTTGAAGAATATGGCACAGTTCTATCTTCTGTAGTAATTACCGATCGCGATACTGGACGCTCAAAAGGCTTCGGTTTTGTTGAGATGGAAAATGATGCAGACGCCAGACAGGCGATCGAACAACTTGATGGAAGCGAGCTACGCGGTCGCCAAATGGTGGTCAAACAAGCTGAAGACAAGAAGCGTGCTCCACGTTGGTAGTCCTTCTTTATTAATGAAGAAAGAAGAGAGTCTTTGGATTTGAATCTTACTTCAATAAATCAGAAACGCCTTTGTATAATCTCTTGAGATTTACAGAGGCGTTTTTACGTTCGATAAGTTATAGCAAAGTTGTACGGGCGAAGTTGTGTCTATGTGGTTTCCTCCTGATCAGTCTTCTCAGCTTCTTCCTGTTCGGTTAACGTTCTATTAACTGGAGCGGAGTCCCAATCGATTTCTGGCCCAGTTGGAGCATCACCATCAGCCTTTTCGACCTTACGCTCTTCCCTACGCTCACGCTTCTCTTTGTTCTTCTTTTGCTTGTCCTTTTCGCGCTGTCTTTTATTAAAAGAATGTGGAGATTTTGCCATATTGCAATGGTACAGAAATTAACGACTGTGTGGCATACGACTTTTAAACGATTATCACCAGTTTATGGTTAAAAAGCGAACACTAACTACCCACCCTAAAAAACTTAACCGGCATAGGCTCTGATAACACTAAAGACTTCAATCCCTCAATGCCATCCACAGCACCGGAACCGGTAGTAATGCTCAAATTTCCGCCTTCAATGACCGTTTCTATTCTGGGCGCTGAGTACACACGCGCCCCGCATGTAATCGCAATCGATTTATGAACATATGCACTCGTTAGCCGTTCGAATTGATCTGCAGCCTCCTCATTGGGTTGAATGCTTAATTCAAATCCGTTAGCTTCGTTTGAAACGGTCTTTGCAGAAAGCACATTACCTGCGCTGAACGTCATTAAATTCCCATTCTTTTTGAGGGCATAGAGTTGAACAAACATCCCATCAATATCATATGGTTCATTGGCCCAGACTGGAATGAACTTATTCCCTATCTCGAATTTAACCATATCGTTCGTCAGTATTTTGTTGATTTGAGCCGTGTCATCAATTGAGGCAAAACCAATAGTCGGGCCCTCACCTATATAATAAAGCCCGTCTTCACCTTGATAAATGGCAGGGCGCAAAACGTTCCACAACGGGTTCTCGGCTGCATATTGATCCAGTGAAATTTCGTTATCAACAAGCTCAATTCCATGAGAATTTACACTATCAATAATCTTCCCTGGCTCATGCGTGATGTAACCTTTATCGCGCAAGGCTGTGTTCAACTCATCCAAAAGTGGATAAATATCGCTGTTGTCTAAAGTTTCAAATAACGCTACTGATGTTTTGGTGCATACCAATTGATCGATGATAGATTCACTGAGCTGAGCGCGTAAATCCATGATCAATTTATTGCCTTGAAACTCTATCCATAGGTTTTCATTTTCTACCCCTTGTGCGATAAATCTATGATGCAGGATTTTTAGTACATCCTGTTCCTGTGGTTGAGACAATTGCTTTTGACCCATAATTTCATATTGGAAGGAACGAAACTCTATATCCCTATTCTCACATGAGGTCAGTGATATTAATGTGCTAATTACGAGAGCTATATATAATCTATGCATCATCTTTTAATTCATAATATCCAACCCAGAAGTAAAGGGCAAACGCTTGGAATACAATGATACAAACCATTTTCGGGGTGCTTCAATAGATTTTTCTGCATGAGAGATTCATTTTACTCGATTCTAAGCAGCTTACAACATTATGTGCACCATTCGCAACAAATGCCCCTATTTACATGCTCTTAATTTGATTCGAAGGTCGGATTGAATTAGATTTAGAGTAATCAATTACATATTAATTACAAATCTCTTGGGACAGATGAGTAAAAGACACATAGCGCTAATAGACGATGATGCAATATGCAGAATGGTCGTTAAAAAGCAAGTAGTGAATACGACACAGAAACTTCAGAATACATCAACGGTTTTGAAGCATTTCAGCAACTAAAACTGGACGCAAATGATCCAACAAAATTACCAGATGTTATTTTTCTAGACATTTTTATGCCATTGATGAATGGATGGGAATTCTTGGATAGAATGGAAGAAATCATTGGAGGCCTGCAAAAGGTTCCTCAAATCTTTGTGTTGTCATCAACCATCAGTGTTGAAGATATTGAACGAGCTGAAAACAACTCACTTGTAAGTGGATTTATACCGAAACCTGTTAAGCTTAGGCAAGTTCAACGCATAGTGAATAAAGCACAGTATTATAGTTTAAGTGCTTAATACCTAGTTTAGAGTAAACCTTATCTTTCAGCGATGAAGGATGTACTTGCTATTCTCGGCCAGGACAAGGTTTTGATGAAACTGATTGAATTGCATGGAATCAAGGGGCCGCAGACTGAAGATGATGTCTATCGAGTGTTGCTCCGATCGATCACTGGCCAACAATTAAGCACGAAAGCAGCTGACACCATTTGGAATCGTTTCATTGGGTTATTTCCGGATAGCTACCCAGCCACGAATCTTTTGCTGGCAACAGATAAAGAGGAATTAAGAAAAACTGGACTCTCCTATCAGAAAGCGGAATACGTGCAAAACATAGCTCGATTTCATTTGGAAAATGACCTAAACAATGCTGCCTTTAAGGAAGCAAGTGACGAGGATATCATCCTTCAAATCTGCTCAATTAAAGGGGTTGGCATCTGGACGGCTCAAATGTTACTCATATTTGGGCTTGGTAGAGAAAATGTATTCCCGTTAAACGATTTAGGTATAAAATCGGCCATGATTAGCCTTTACGGCATTCAAAGCAGTGGCAAACAACTCAATAACGATTTGGAAGAAATAGCCAATCACTGGTCGCCATACCGAACATATGCATGTAAGTTACTTTGGATGTGGCGAGACTTGAAATAAATTTGATTAGCGCTTTTCAAATTTCATGACCCGAGAATCGAAGCCTGTTCCGAATGAAATGACGTAAATGCCTGCCCTAAGTGAGGAGACGTCAATCTTCCCGCCTACCAATTGAAATATAAATTCTTGACCCAACATGTTATATACTTTGACATCATTCACGCGAATGGTAGAACTGAAGTTAATTTCATGCTCTACAGGATTGGGAAATAGCCTTATAGACTCCAATTCATCCTGAACGTCCAAGGTAGATTCAAAGCGAGCAGAGCGATAAATCAAATCGCTAGAAAACAAATCACGGAACACAAAATGAAAGGTTTTGTTTTTATGGACTAAATCAGGTGCGGTCTGAATTGAAGTGGAATCGCCAAAAAGATCAAAAGGTTCGCTGAAACTAGAACCTCCATCAACAGAATAGATGAACAGACAATTATTTATTCCGTCCTCATTGTTTTGAAAGACAATCCCTATGGTGTCGGAATTACCCGATATGCGTGGATAGTTTTGATTATTCCCCCGATCATATATCAATTCTGTCGACCAGTTCTGAGTTTGCACTTCAAGATTTGATCGGTAAACACGTGAACTCCCCGAACCAGCACTCATCCATACTGCATGAAGATCACCTTCATTCAGAATCGCATCTGGCCCAGAAGAAGGACAAGAATTGATCTGCCAATTATTAGGGTCGATGTCCTGTGCTGTATCAATGGAAATCCCGTTGTCAATCGAGGTAGCCGCCCAGAGGTCGCGCAGGTTCTGATCATTGTTTCGAAATAAGGCTACGCTTACATCGCCTTCTAGGGAAAGATGTGCGGGGCAACAATCGCACACCTCGTGTGGAGTTCCAGCACTTACCTTTAAACCAGAACCAAAACTATTGCCGCCATTTAATGAAGTAAATGTGTAATATGCTGGATTTGTGTAGTTAGTGTCATAACCCATTAACATTATAGTTGGGTTTCCGTTATCCGAAAAGCTAACTGTGGGTAAAAACGGAATGATATGATTTAATGAAAAGTTGACAGCAAGTCCCCATGTTTCACCACCATCGGTTGACTTCCTAAAATAAACCTTTGCCTGATTGAAAGGCTTGGTCATATAAACCAAAAACACGTTATCGCCATATGTGGCATGTCGGCCCCACCATATCCAGACACAAATACATCATGGCCAATGGCGGCAAGTTGCATGGGTTCAGTAAAGGTTGAATCGGAAAGTGATTTCGAATACCAAAGATTACTGGGCGATTCCATCCAAAAGATGGCCGGTGAATGATTCGCCAATTCAATTCGGGGCCGAGTGTTTCCGAAAACGCTTCCATCGGCCACCGAGCGCATTTCACTCCATTTTAATTGGCCTAGAGATTGAAGCGATTCAAGACAAAGACAGAAGAAAAACAACTTTTTCATGGCACTAAGTTAAATCAACCATTGATTAATAAATTAAGCTTCAAAATGATCACTGCCTTATTCAACCATTAATACAAGGTCTGTTCCCTATTATCATATTCTAATTCAAAACCAATTCAGTGTAACTTAAATTTGATAAAAATAAATTCATCATGATATACGCTCTTATCGCTGCCGGTCTCTTTGTTCTCTATTTGATTTCTATCTACAATCGCTTGGTTCGATTCAGGAATAACAGAAAAAATGCATTCGCGGATATAGACGTTCAATTAAAACAGCGTCACGATTTGATTCCTCAACTGATGAATACGGTGAAGGGTTATATGGACCACGAAAGTTCGGTCTTAACTAAGATTACCGCAGCGCGTTCACAAGCCATGAATGCTAATTCCATTGATGACAAAATCGCAGCTGAAGGAATGCTTAGCTCAGCTTTAGGTGGATT
>CALSPD010000021.1 GCA_943788145.1 uncultured Flavobacteriales bacterium | reverse complement strand
GTATTTAAAACCTCTAGAAGCATTCTGATATCCTCGAAATGCAGTCCTGTTGTAGGTTCATCTAAAATGTAAATGGTGTTTCCTGTGCTTTTTCTTGATAATTCGGTTGCCAGTTTCACGCGTTGAGCCTCGCCACCGCTTAAAGTTGTAGAAGATTGACCTAACCGGACGTATCCGAGGCCAACTTGCTGTAAGGTGAATATCTTGTTGTAAATGCTAGGAATATTGTCAAAAAAACTAACAGCTTGATCAACGGTCATATCCAACACATCACTGATTGACTTACCTTTAAATCTTACATCGAGGGTCTCTCGATTGTATCTTTTACCATCACAGGTTTCACATTCCACATAGACGTCAGGTAGAAAATTCATTTCTATGGTTTTCATACCAGCTCCCTGACAAGTTTCGCAGCGACCTCCTTTTACATTGAATGAAAATCGACCTGGTTTATAGCCGCGAATTTTTGCCTCGGGAAGGTCCGTAAATAATTGCCGTATGTCGGTGAAGATATTAGCGTATGTTGCTGGATTTGAACGTGGTGTGCGTCCGATTGGCGATTGGTCAATTTCGATCACCTTATCCAAATGCTCTACACCTTTTATGCTTTTATAAGGCAGTGGTTTTTTGCTTGATCCGTTTAATTGAGCAGTAAGAATAGGGTAGAGCGTACCGTTAATCAGGCTTGATTTACCACTACCCGAAACACCCGTTACGCAAATGAATTTACCCAATGGAAACTGAACATCAATGTCCTTTAAGTTGTGGCCTGAAGCCCCTTTGAGGTCAATAAACTTACCGTTTCCTTTCCTTTTCTTTTCTGAAACCTCAATACGTGCTTCGCCATTCAAATAATGGGAAGTGAGGGAGTTTCCAAGGAGCATTTCAGAAGGGGTTCCCGCACCCATAATCCGACCACCATTCACACCGGCTCGAGGTCCCATATCTATGATGTAGTCAGCTTCCATCATCATATCCTTGTCATGTTCGACTACAATGACGCTATTTCCAATATCGCGTAAGTCTTTGAGCGATTTAATCAAACGATGATTATCGCGTTGATGAAGTCCGATACTTGGCTCATCTAGAATATATAGCACTCCAGTAAGTTGCGAGCCTATTTGTGTAGCCAGTCGAATCCGCTGTGCTTCGCCACCACTCAGCGTTTTTGAAGATCGATTTATGGCTAAATACTCAATACCGACATCCAATAAGAATTGTAGCCTTGATCTTATTTCTTTTAGGACATCATTGGCAATGGTGTTTTGTTTGGCGCTTAGACGACTTTCAATTCCTTCAAGCCATTGGTGCAACTCGCTGATCTCCATGCTGGAAATATCAGCGATATTTTTTCCATCAATTTTGAAATAGAGCGATTCCTTTTTTAGCCGCGATCCCTTGCATTCAGGGCATTCCACCTTATTCATAAAGGCGCTAGCCCAACGTTGATAATTTGCTGAAGCACCGTCTTCAAATTGATCCATCAGAATATTTGAGACACCATCAAATTTGATGTTATAAGATTGAGTAATACCCAATGTATCACTCTTTATTTCAAGTTGTTCGTTCGTTCCATAAAGGATAACATCCATAACCTCCTCAGAGATTTCTGATAATGGTGTGTTAAGTTTGAATTCGTATTTCTCACCCAACAATTCGATCTGCTTGAATATCCAGTTATTCTTGTAGTCACCGAGCGGGGCCAAGCCGCCTTTTTTAATGCTTAAACTTGGGTCAGGGATTATTTTTTTACGGTCAATTTCGCGTACTTCACCCAATCCGTTACATTTTCGACAGGCTCCATAAGGTGAGTTGAAAGAGAAAATATTAGGGGCAGGTTCGTCATAAGATATTCCGCTCGTTGGACACATTAGCGAACGGCTAAAGAATCGCACTGATTTTTCATCATTTTCCAGCATCATTAGTTGACCCTTGCCCTCCTTTAAAGCTGATAAAATGGACTGTTTTAATCGTTTTTCGTTTGAAGCTTCTACGGTTAATCGATCAACAAACAATTCAATATCGTGGGTCTTATAACGATCCAGTTGCATTCTGTGGGTGATCTTTACGACTTCACCATCCACCCTTACACGTAAGTATCCCTTTCGCGCAATTTGCTCAAACAACTCGCGGTAATGTCCTTTTCTTCCTTTTACAAGCGGAGCTAAGAGCGTTATTTCTTGACCATTATAATTTTCATTAATGAGCTGGATAATCTGATTATCAGAATATCGGACCATTTTTTCTTCAGTCACATAACTAAAGGCTTCAGATGCGCGGGCATATAGCAATCGCAAGAAGTCATAGATTTCTGTAATGGTACCAACTGTCGATCTTGGATTTTTATTGACCGTTTTTTGTTCTATGGATATAACCGGACTTAATCCATTGATTTTATCGACATCAGGACGCTCCAAACCACCAATAAATTGGCGCGCATAGCTAGAAAATGTCTCAATATATCTTCTTTGACCTTCAGCGTATATCGTGTCAAAAGCCAAAGAAGACTTGCCACTTCCACTTAATCCCGTAATAACCACCAATTGGTTTCGAGGAATGTTTAAATCAATATCCTGCAGATTATGTTCTCTCGCACCAAGAATCTCTATTTGATTCTCTACCTCACTATTCACTTTTGTTGTCTCCTTCATCTCGATTTTCGCGCGTGAAAGTAGCAACTTGCTTCTTGTCATTTACTAAAACCTCGGAAAGGGCTTTTGTGGGAATTTGTAGGATGTACTCCCTGTTGGAATCATTGGGAAGATAATCATCTCTTAACCATGGATTAAGGAATTTCAAAGCCTTATAGTTAATACCTTGTTTAAAAGCAAAATCAGGTAGATTCTTTACAGTGGTATTAACATTCAACTCAGAATATTTCAATTCAGGGTATAAATCCTGTTCTCTAAATACGAAACCGTAAGAAGATGGATTTGCTATAATAAGCTTTGCGGCAAGGATTCGAAAAACGTAGCGAGAGGTTTCTTCATTCAAAACTAGATCGTAATAATTTGTCGCCACTTGACGTTCCATTTGATTTTCTAGGCCAGCCATTCCCATGTTATACGATGCTGCGGCAAGCGTCCAACTGCCAAATTTTTCCTTCGCCTTTTTTAAGTATGCACAAGCCGCTCTTGTCGATTTTTCGACATGATAACGTTCGTCTATCGCTCCGTTTACTTCTAATCCATTTTCTTTAGCTGCAGCTTTCATGAGCTGCCAAAAGCCTGTGGCACCTGCTGGGCTTACGATTTGTTGAAATCCACTTTCTATTAATGCCAAATACTTAAAGTCGTCCGGCACTCCTTCTTCCTTGAGAATCGGTTCAATTACAGGAAACCATCGGTTGCTGCGCTTTATAAATAACATGGTTTGAGACTGCCAGTAGGTATTAACCAGCAATTCGCGATCAAGTTTTTCGGAAACATCAATCAGTTTCAATGGTGCTGATTCACCTGCAAAGTCGATGGTCGCTGGCAATGGCAATGCATATACGTGATAATCATCCTTGAATTCGTTGGAAAACTCAGTCGCTTCTGCCTCTTCATCGACCGAAGCGGTAAATAGTTTTAGCATCGAACCAGAAGCAGCGATTAGGATAATGAAGACAATGAACCGTTTTAGGCTTTTATGCATGGGAGGTTGTTGGGTGTTTGGCCGCGTAAACTTGTTTTGCTTTTTTCCAGATGGTGGTACTGTATAAAAAGCTTATACACAATAATGGATATGCAAAAAGAAGCGATGTGTAAAATTGAAGATGGTCATGTGAAACAAATTGAAGGCCTGCTATAAGTGCAATGGAAATACACGAAATGAGCAGCAATACAAAACCAACAAAATGGTCACTTAGTCCAGCATATGATAAGTGGTGTGTGGTGTGGTCTCGGCCTCCCACAAAAGGTGATTGTCCGCGTTTCAGCCGATTTATGGTAACGGTTATTGAGTCACCGATGGGAACAACAAATGCAGTCAGAACGATGGCGATTTTTGAATACCAGGCATGTTCATCGATAATACTACCGTTATTCCAGAAGAACGCGATGCCAACTGCAGCCAACAATGCACCCAACATTTGACTTCCCGTATCGCCCATAAAAATTCGTGATGGATGCCAGTTTAGAAATAGAAATCCAAGTAAAGCAGCTACTGTGCCACCACAAACGATGGTATAGAAAAGAGCTGATTCGCCAAAAGGTAATGCACAAACAGCTGCAGAAATAAGAATAGTTACGGAAATACTTGCTGTGATTCCATCCATATTATCCAACATATTTATGCTATTCATGACTGAAATGGTCCAGAAAATTGTAAGCAGGGCATCCAGCCAAAAAATTTCGAAAAATTCAATTCTGAGATTGAAATACACCAAGATTACTCCGCAAAGGAATTGAGCCGCAAATTTTAACCAAGGGACGGTGTTGAAGGCGTCATCAGCGAGTCCAGTGAAAAATCCCAAAGAAACAGCTGCGATAATACCGATCTGGTAGTTGTGATCTATGCCAGATTGATCCGAAACAAAATAATAGGCGATGAGTGAAATTAAAAAGACGAAATAGAAGGAAATACCTCCAATAGCGGGCTTGTATGCATCGCTCCATCGAATTTCGCTTGAGTTCACCTCATTTTTTCTTCCAAGGGTTTTTGACCATTTTAACAGGAAAAAGTTCATGGCCCAACTGAAAATTATGAGCGCAATAAAAAGGATAGATAGCTTTAGCAGATTCATTTGCATTCAAAGCTAAATACGGTAAAAGGGAAATATAGTTCAGCTATGTAGAGTTGTAAACATGAAGGGCTTAGAAAGGCGACTGAAACGAACTAAAGGTTGGAAGAATAGCGTCTTTTTCGGAGATTATCTTATCACCATCAGGCCATTGAATATCTAATTCAACATCCTTCCAGGAAATACCCATTTCGGATGCTCGGTGGTAATAACTGGTGCACTTATATTGTACGATGGTGTTATCGTCATAACAATAAAAGCCATGTGCAAAGCCGGGTGGAATGTAAAAAGATGTCTTATTCTCACCGCTCAATTTGATTGCATAATGCTGTCCATAAGTTTCAGAACCTTTTCGAATATCAACAGCAACATCGAGTATAGAACCACTAACCACCCGAATCAACTTTCCTTGACCGAATGGAGGGGCTTGAAGGTGCAGTCCACGCAACGCACCTTTATGGCTCATAGATTCATTTTCTTGAACAAAAAGCTCGTCAAAACCTAACTCTTTTAAAGTTGAGAGACGCATGCTTTCAAAAAAATAGCCTCGCTCGTCATGCATTATCGTGGGTTCAAGGATAACTAATCCTTTAATCTTTGTTGTTCTTGCCTTCACTTTTAGATTCTGATTTCAGTCCACGAAGAAAGCTTTTTTTAATGTCTGTTTTGGATTCCTCCTCATCATAGTATCCACTTTTCGAAGTGTAACCATAGCCATATCCGTAACCATATCCATACTTAGATCCATATCCAGAACCATATCTTCTGTATTTGGTCCCCTCAATGTCAACGCTGTTAAGTATTACAGCGAGGTTCTTAATCTTATTTTCCTTATAAATTCGATTTACGTTGGCCGCAAAAGACTTCTTAGAATACTCACTTCTAAAGATGTAAATTGGGTAATCAGCCATTCTTAGACAGGTTATGCCGTCTGTAACCAATCCGACTGGAGGATTATCAATGATGATAATGTCGTAACTCTCTTTTAATTCTTCGATCGCAATTGATAATTTCCCGTTAATGATTAATTCACTCGGATTTGGCGGCACTGGTCCCGCTGTGATAAAGTCCAAATCCTTTAATTCACTTTTTCGAATGACATTCTTCATCACATCTCTATCACTTAGAAATGTGCTCATGCCAAAGTCGTTTTCGCTATTAAATCCTTTGTGAATTCTGGGGCGCCTCATATCGAGGTCAAGAATGATCACCTTCTTACCACTGTAGGCCAAAATACCGCCAAGATTGATCGCTACGAAGGTTTTTTCCTTCCCCGCTAATCGTTGACGTAATGGCAATTACCTTCTTTTCATTTTTTGACTCGAAGAATTCAAGATTGGTTCGAATCGTCCTGAAAGCTTCTGCCATGATGGACTTTGGTCGCTTATCTACGATCATTTGAGACTCAGGAATGTTGCGACTATATTTTGGAACGATACCTAAAACGCTGATTTCGGGGTGAAGAAGAGCGCCCAAATCTCCGGCATCAATGTCGTTATTCAATAGGTAGCGAATGGTTATCAGCGCAATCACAATCATTAACGCAATAGAGAAACAAATGGCATATACAGCTCCTCGGTTTGGGCTCACTGGCTGTCGAACCATGGTAGCTTTTTGGAGAATGGTATTCTCAGGAACCAAACCGGCTTTTGATATACTAAATTCCGTTTTCTTCTCTAAAAGCATGGTGTAATACTTCTCATGCGAGTTGAAAATGCGTTCTAAACGCGCAAATTCAATCTCCTTTGAGGGAAGGTCCATAAAGTTTTGCTCGATCTCCAGTATTTTAGATTCCGTACTCGTTTTAAGGTTTATGAAACGAGCTCGCATAATATCTAAGCTACTGAGAATTAAGTTTTTCTGAATTTCTATCTGCTGATCGTAGATTAAGACATTTGGATTGTCAATCGTTGCACTACTCAATCGTTGATTTCGAGAAGTGACCAAGGTTTGAAGCTCTTTAATTTGAAGTTGAATGTTTTGTTCAAAATCAGAACCGGCCAAAAGTGGCAGTAAGCTATAAATGTCAACGCCTGTTTTTTCCGCATCAATGTTGCGCTTGAGCTCATTTAAGAGGCTAATTTGAACATCCAATTCTGTGCGTTCTCTTTCCAATATATTTACTCGATCGATGTAGGTTGCGGCAATTTCTTTTTTCTGTGTTAACCGGGTCTGCTGCCTAAAATCCGTGATTAAATCTTCGGATATTTTCAGTTTCGAATAAACCTCCTCAATCTGCTGATTAATGAACTCGAGCACCTGATTCGCGCTTTCAGATTTTCGCTCTTGATCGAATGTCAAGTATGAATCTGCAATTTGAGAGCAGATGTCGGCTGCTTTAAGCGCATTATTATCATTCACCGTGATGAGGACGGTTTTAGCAGCCGCATTTTGGAGCGTCACTCTATAGGAGCGCAAGAGTTTATTGACCGTATACTTGGTTGAATTTAGGGTGAAGAAGTTTCGATCACCAGTTAGGCCTTCTGAATAATCTGATGCTGATTTGTTTGAAATATTTCGAATGACGAGCGCTGCATGTTCCGTTCTTAATGTGTCACCCGAAACAAACGAATAGGAGTAGGGCGTCAATCCAATGGAATAATCAATCGTTCCATGATTTAAGTCGTTAAATTGAATGTAAATGGGGCGATCGTAAAGAATAGGATCAATGGAGTTATAATATACCTCATAGTCACTGGTTAGATACCGTTCGTGAACTAATACTTCGCCTTCGGCAAAATAGCTTACTTCTAAAGGTAAACTTAACACCACGCGTTTGAAGAATTCTGGAGACCTGAGCAGCTCTATGTCTTTTGAAATGTCTGCATCCTCATAAATATCACCCACATTTAAGATTCGGTTCGCTTGGTTTTCATTTATGATTTGTATGATACTCTTTGACTCATATACAGGCTGGGTATAAAAAAGAAGGGTATATGCGGCACCGAGAGCAAGAATTAGAATAACTAGAATCCATGCTAGCGACTTCTGGGTAACAACGATTAAGAGCCCTAGATCAAATTGTGAATCCGGTTCTTGAAAATCTCTTGATGCAGGTAATTGATCCAATAGGTGAACTTATTATTTAACGAAGTTGTTGATAATCAAATATGCCGTGATCGAATTCGTGATTAGTGCTAAGACCTGTGCGGATGTAGTTACAAGCTGCTTTCCTACAAAGTAACTCGGCTGCACATAGATGATGTCGTTAGCCCTTACGTAGTGCATATTGGCTGCTGCCAAACCTTCAGCTGTAGATAGATCAACTTGAAATACTTCTGGATCTTGTAGTTTTCCTCGAACCACTTTTACTCTATGCGCTTTACCTCCTGTGCTAATTCCTCCAGCCAATGCTAAGGCCTCTACAATGGTGATGTAATCGTTGGTGATAGGGATGACTTTAGCATCGCCACCTTGACCTGGGAAAACGGTAATTCTCCTATTTTGGACTTGCAATAAAATGAATGGTTCATTGTAGTAGTCACGATATCTAGCCTCAAGGTATTCTTCTGCCTCGATAACATTCATTCCAGCAAGATTGGTTCTACCTAGAATGGGAAGGTTGACCATGCTGTCTTTATCTACTAGATAAGGAAACACGTTTTGAATATTTACCTGTTGCACTCCTCGGTTGCCCTCATCCATTGTGGATAGGTCAATTATTTTAAATCCTTGGTTAGAATAAAGCCTGAATGTTAAGATATCTCCAGTTTGAATGACATATTGCCTTGGCAATGAGTCCTTGCGCAGTGGCATACGGATAATCTTTTTTGGTGCGCAACATCACGCTGGGATTAAAAACCCGACAACTGGAAAAAATTGCCGCTAGGATGAGAATACCTGCTATTCTTATTATCGTTCCTTTCATAATCTTTGGAAAGCACTTTGAGTTGCAAAGTAAATTAAATTTTATTTGAATCTGTGTATAGTTTAATGTTCTTTTCATCGAGTAGACGCTTGTACAAGCCCTCAATATCGTTCACTAATCGTTTAAAGGAAAACATTTCGATCACGTTGGCTTCTCCAAACTGTCCCATTTTCGCCCTCAACTCCCTGTTGTCAATCAGCTTTAAAAGATGTTTCTCGAATGAAACGACATCATTTTTCTCGCATAAATAGGCCGATTCATTTTCTACTACAATATCATGTATTCCTCCAACTTTAGTCGATACAATTGGTTTTCCGGCACTTTGGGCTTCAATCAAACTAACAGGAGTACCTTCATTTAGTGAGGTTAAACAGACAATGTCGCTGCCTGCATATACCCAATCAACATCTTTGATCCAAGAGGTAAAACGAAGCGGTGATTCTTGACTTGGGGCACCTAACTCTACGAAATTCAGATCGATTTCTTTGGCTTCCTTTTGAATTTGATGCTTTGACTCACCATCCCCAACTATGAAGAACCGAACATTATTGAGTCCTGAATCACAAATGTTTTTGGCTGCCCTTATAAACATAGAATGGTTTTTGACCGGTACCAATCGTCCCACAATAACAATGGCCACATCGGCAGGGCCGAGACCATACTTGGCTCGAAAATCAATTCTTTTTGAATCCCGATCAACTTGAAATCGACTGAGATCGAAGCCCAACGGGATAACTTCTATTTTATCCTGTGCGCAGATTTTATGCTCTAGTCCAATCTCCAATTTTTGTTGGGGACTTATGGCAATTATTCGCGTAGAACGCTTCGCTAGCCAACGTTCGATTTCCTTGTATAACTGAGTCTTTAAGCTCCCAAAATAGGAATGAAAAACATGACCATGAAAGGTGTGAAGAATAATAGGCACATGATTGTTGATACCAGCAAGACGCCCCAAGGTCCCAGCCTTTGAAGCGTGAGTATGAATAATATGCGGCTTAAAGTCCAGAATGATGGCCTTAATTTTTTTATAGGCTAAAAAATCAAGTTTTTGAAATTTCCCTTTTCATTTCAGGAACAATGGTCGTTTCAATTCCAAGGTTTTCGATGATGTATTCCGATGAGGCTTCAGATTCATCCTTTGCCCCGCCAACTAATTTTGTCTCGAATATTTCCGGATCAAGGTATTTTGTGAGATAGGCCGCATTATAGGTCGGTCCACCAATATTGAATCGATTGATTATTCTTAAGACTCGAATTTTCTCTGAACTACTCAAATCATATAGCGTTTATACCATGTTTGAAAAACAAGAAAGGACCAGGCCCAACTTGCTGTATCTCCTGGGTTATTGGAATAAAGCTTGTCACTCATTTCTTTAATGGCGGTGAAATTAAAAAGCCCTTGTTCCATGAGAAACTCTTTGTCGTTCACAAAGCTCAGAAAGTGGGATTTGTACTCTCCCTTGAACCAATCCATGAGTGGGACCTCAAATCCTTTTTTCTGGCGATTGAATACGCTAGCAGGGAGAATATCGGAGAATGAATCTTGTAAAATCTTCTTTTTAACGGTATGATTTACCTTAAACATCTCGGGCAGTCGAAAGGCAAACTTAACAATGTGGTGATCGAGCATTGGCGTTCTAACTTCTAATGCTTGCATCATGCTCATTTGATCCACTTTATAAAGCATGTCGTTTGGCAATACGAGCTGAGGCGTCTGTGAGTAAGACCTGATTCAGAGAACCTCCTTTGGTGATGGATCTTAAAAGATTGTCTTTTCGCTTTTTATATAAATGACCTTCGTCAGAAAGCCGCTGTTCTCGCTGAAGCATCTCTTCTTTAATTAAGTAATTGACTTGTTCTTCGTTCATCACGCCCGCCCAGCGCCAATAGCGATCTTTTGGTTTTAAATTGTAGCCATCGCTGAATTTTTGCAATTGCCTTATAAAGTTTGGTAGCCTTCCGCTTCTTGAAGCTGGAAGTTTGACCCCATATTAGGTGGAGCTTTCCTACCATATGTTCCTTAATTCCAGCGTTTCTTACACGGAATTCAGCGCCATGCTTGTGATATCCACCAAATAGCTCATCTCCACCATCTCCACTAAGTGCTACTTTGACATGTTGTCGAACGGATTTTGAAAGGACATTAACATTAAGCGCGGAACTATCCGCAAAGGGCTCATCAAGATGATTTAAGATTTCATCGGAAGACTCAAGTAAATCTTGAAACTTGATATTGAAAACATGATGGTTTACACCTAAATGACCAGCAACTTCTTTGGCGTATGAACTTTCATCATAATAAGGTTGGTCGGGAAACCCGATACTAAAGGCTGTGATATCATTTTTCTCCTCCTTCGCAATGGCGGTTATAATGCTTGAATCGATTCCACCACTCAGAAAAGTTCCAACCTCAACATCTGCCACCAATCGTCTTCTAATGGATTCGCGAACAAAGCGTTTTAATACTTTCTGGGATTGTTTGTAGTCATGATGGCTTAGTTCCTTTTCTGAATCAGGATCGTAAGGAATGGAATACCATTGCTCTTTTTCAAGGGTGATTGCATCATTTTTCCACGAAACCAAAATGGAATGACCTGGCTCTAGCTTATAATGATCCTTTAGAATAGTGGCAGGCGCAGGGATGTAGTTTAATTTGAAATAATTGAACAACGAGACTTTATCCAGAACCTTGGGAAACCCAAGTGCCATCAGCGCTCTTAATTCGGAACCGAAAGCAAAGGTTTCATCGTTTGCATAGTAAACCAAAGGCTTGATGCCCATTCTATCTCTTGCGACAAACAGGGATTTTTCTTCGCGGTCATAGATTCCCAAACTAAAAAACCCGTTTAGTTTGTCCAAACATTTTTTACCCATGCGCATGTACATCACTTGAAGCACTTCCGTGTCGCTCATAGTTCTGAAGCTATATCCAGCTTCTTCGCATTCGCTGCGCAGTTCCTGATAATTATAAATTTCTCCGTTAAAAATTATGGTAAACCTTCCTGACAAATCTGTCATTGGTTGATTTGATCTTTCATCGAGGTCAATAATGGATAATCGCGTATGTCCAAGCGCGATATTCTGCTCCATTAATTTTGAAATATTGTCCGGTCCTCGGTGCTTAATTGTGTTCAGCGCAGCATCGAACAAATCAAAATATGACGAGGCAGCTCTATCAACCGAAACTAATCCAAGGATTCCACACATATTATTCGGTGATAGCGTTCATAATCAAAACCAATCTTGGGGTTTATCCTGAAATTTTGAAAGCTGACTCAAGTCACTTGTAGTTCGAATATCGCTTAGTGTCTTAAGAAGATAATACTTGGCATTCATTTTTTTCAAATCCAAGATCGTATCCATCAGGAGGTCTGGCGATAACCACGATTTGCCCTCAAAAAGCGTTGGCAAAAATTTTCTCATTCCAAGCAAATAATAACCTCCATTTTTTGATGGACCGATCACCACATCATTGCTTTCTAGGACAGCAAACGCCTCCTTGATCATATAACTTTCAAGCTCCATGCAATCGGTGCCAATTATTACAACTCGTTCTTTTCCTATGGCAAAAGCTTGGGTGAAGGAGTCGGTCATTATTTCGCCTTGATCCAGACCTTGTTGCAAATGTTTGTCATAAATCATGTTGTCCCATAAGTCGTTGTTGTCAACGAAATCAGAATAATAGACCGACTTATGCGCATTTAGCCTCTTGGTAATTTCCTTGGTGTAGAGCAAGAGTTTGTGGTGAACAACTAAGGCTTGTTCTTCACCAATTTCTTTGGCAAATCTTTCCTTAACCCGACCTTTTTCTGGGTTTTGAGCTAAGATGATTAAACTATCATTGTTGGTCACGCCACAAATCTAATTGAATTGGATTTCGAGCATTGACGAATAGATAAATGATATTAAGTATGAAATGTCATTAAGTCCTTGAAGGCATATTCCTTTCCATTGTAGCTCCAACTATACTCGCGTTCGTAAGAAGCACAACGGTTATCTTCGCTTGGAAGAATGGACATGAAGAAACGAGAAGTATGGAAGGTCATAGGACTTACACTACGAATCACGGTGTTGAGCTTCGGAGTATTGTCGATTTTGATGGTATTACTCAGTTTTACAAGTCTGCCATACAAAGCTTATTACGCGCTAGCCGCAGTTGACGAAGCCTTGACAGAATCGCCTGATTATATTGTCATTTTAGGTGGAAACGGAATGCCAAGCGGAGACGGCCTTCAGCGCGCACATTTTGGAGCTTCAGTGGCTGAAATTTTTCCAGAGGCAAAAGTCATCATAGCACTTCCCTCCGAAAAAAATAAAAAGGATAGCTTGCTTCAACTTAGGCTAATGGCTGCTGAGTTGGTTCTGAAAAATGTGGACACGACACGGATCATATTTGAGCCTATCGGGGATAATACATTCACCCAATCACAGAATGTTTGGAATGAAATTGCCAAAAAAGAAGACAAGGCTGTCTTAATTGTAACCTCTCCAGAACACATGTATCGATCGATACATACGTTTCGGAAGTCCGGTTTTAAGCGGGTAGGGGGCTTCCCAACTTTTGAAGATACTATAGATGAGATGAGTCTGAAAAGAAAGAAGAAACGTCCAATTGATCGAGTAGAGAATGTGAATCTGCGCTATAATATGTGGAGTTATCTGCATTACGAAATCAAAGTGTTGAGAGAATACACAGCAATCGGATACTATAAGCTAAAAGGATGGATCTGAGGTTTACTGAACTCAAAGTCAGAATAAGGAAAGATCAAGTCCATGTGCGAATTATTTGCTTCATGTTGTTTTCCATAACCGCGGTGATGGTGAATGCTCAAGAGTTTATTGGATTGGCGATTGACAACTACACACCTTCAAATGGAATGCAGTTGAATCCTTCGGTTATTGTAGACCAGAAACCTTGGCTTGACATTCAAGTCGTAGGGGCTGGCGCCCATGTCACAAACAACTTTGGTTACATTCAAAACTCAACCTTGCTCAATATTTCGAATTATCAAAACATTGGGTTTAATGCCAGTAGAAAAAATGGATGGGCACAACTAAACACGCAAATCACAGGCCCTTCCGCAAGTCTTTCTCTTGGTAAGTACGCTTTCGGCTTTCATTCTGCTGTTCGACTCATGGGTAACGCAAATAAGCTGCCAATTCCATATGCCGAATTATATACCACAGATCCAGACCCAATAGAGGATTCGACTGTTTTTAAAGTCAATAATACGCGGGTAAAATCTTTAGGATGGGGTGAAATTGGCTTAACCGCAGGTGCTATTTTGTATCAATTTGACAAACACTTGATTACCGGGGCCATTACCATAAATCGACTATTGGGCCTGCAAAGTGTGGCGCTTATAATAGACGAAGGGTCACTCATGGTGGTTAACAACAAAGGTTACTTGCTCGATGGCAATGGGAAATACGGTTTTGCAAACCCGGGTTTTACCGTAGGCGGAGGGTGGAGCGGAAGCCTTGGATTTACCTATAAAAGAATGTTGACCGACATATCAAACTATGTTCCTCACGGTCGGTCTTTCGGTTGCCATACACTGGGTTATAAATGGAAAGTATCCGGATCAATCGTTGATTTAGGAGGGATTCGCATAAAACGAAACTCGGGGTATAACAAATTCACATCGGAAGATGATGATGATGGAGATGCCTATCTCAATGCTTTAGAGAGTGGCGGTGATTTTACGGGTATTCCAGTGGATGGTTCAAAATATACGGCCTGGTTGCCTGTAGGGATTAATGCCCAATTTGATTATAACCTTCAAAATGGGATTTTCTTAAATGGATTAATCACTCAAAGAGCTTCGTTGGCCTCAAGTTATGGGCCCGATCGGTCGAATTTGATTGCCGTTTCCGCCCGATATGAACGAAAGCACTTTATGGTGCTTTTGCCACTTTCTTTGGAAAATTATCAAGACCCGCATCTCGGACTAGCACTTAGGTTATCCATCTTGACCATTGGAACCGAAAACATGCTCCCATTTATTGTAAAATCGGATATTTATACGGCTGATATTTACTTTGCCCTTCGGCTGAGGTTTTATAAGGCTCCAGGTTGCAAAACGAAGCCGCCAAAAGGGCTCGAGAATTTTAAATTCAGTGAAATTTTTAGAAGAACCGAAAAAAGCTTGGATGCATGCCCCGATTGGTGATCACAATGTTTCAATCATTTTTGGTATTCTTTCCTTCCAATAGTTCTTCATGATTTGAGCGTCTGATTCGTTTTCAAGACGTTCATGCAGGATGGTCATTTGGGTCTTGGATTTTCCCTTGGCGTGAAACTTCAACTCCACCATTGAATTATCACTTAACCATTTGCAGTTAAGTTGTTTCAACTTAATCTGTTTTTGCAGCTGGGTACGTTGTTCTGTTTCAATCCAATCGGAGGCTCTATGAAAGACTTGATCGAGTGGATAGTTAAATGTTTTACTTACAGAAACATCGAAAACATTTCGCTTTATTGGAGGCTTTGGTTTCGTAAATCGCCCAAGAAATGCACGCGCAATGGTGTCCGAAATTTTTGCATCAAGGCCATATTCCTTTTCAACCTTTTCTCTAAGCTTGATCAATCCAAGGGATTGATAGTTTTTTGATTCCAATTCTGAAAACCATTGGCACCATTTTCTACCCGACTCATTTAGGATGGTTTCGTTAGAGGCCTCGACTACAAATTCAGAGTATGGATATTTAGTCATTTGATTCAATTCGCTTTTCCCATTTCAGCAACCCGTTCTGATCAAAAATAGAAATCTTCATGGATCGATCTTTACGCGGACCAGAGAATTCCAAAACGCCAAAATTTCGTTCACTCACCAATGTGTGCTCGACTTGTAATGAGTTTTTTTCATTCGCATCCGAATGGGTTCCAGCGGTCAGTGGGCTCACGGTTAAATCATAAATTGTAATTCCATTTTCAGCGGCATAACGGCTTAATTCCGTATGATGCCGATCTCCTGTTAAAAAGATTACGTTTTGAATTTTTTCCTCGACTATTCGATCTATCAGGTATTGACGTTCCGAGCCATAAACCGCGTGCGTTTCATATACGGCAGCATCATTAAGAAACTGTCCACCAACTGCAACCATTTTAAAAGGTGCTCTGCTATATTTTAAAATTTCGATTAGCCATTCAATCTGATCCTTACCGAGTATTTGAGTTTCACGATTCACGAGGTTATCCGAACTTCTGTGGTATCGATTGTCGAGTAGCACAAAGTCAATGTCATTATATTCGAAAGCCGATGTTATCCCCACTAAATCCGGTGTGCCTGTTGTTGGGTTAGCCCAGAATAAATCAAATGCTTCTAGGGCCCAATCTTTATGTAACCAACTCCCGTTTGCATCGTTTGGTCCAAATTCATGGTCATCCCAAATAGCATAATGGTGTGTAGTGCGCAATAGTGTTTGCATTTCGGGCAAAGCTCTTGTATGCGTGTATCGATGCAGGTAGCCGCTTCTTGAGTTCCAGTCCACTTCCCTTAAGTAGGTGTTGTCTCCGAGCCAAAGCATCATATCAGGCTTAGCATTGGCGATGCTTTCGTAGATTTCATAACCACCGCCATAAATTTTCCCAGGTCTATCGATTTCTTCTTCATTCACATATGTGCAGCTCCCTATGGCCACTTTAAAGGTTGGTGGGTCGGTTCGGAATTGCCATAAGACTTGGGTGCTAAATGATAGCGGAATGCCTTTCAGCACCTGAACATCATTTATAAAAACTTGATAGTCATAAGTGGTTCCAGGACTTAGATTACTAATGGTCAACTCTGCTGTAAAAGCATCCTTTTTATGGAGAGGATAAACATCTGACTTGAACTTAGAATCTGGAGATCCTTGCTCCCAATAACTTATGCTCACGCTGCCAGAACGGTCCGACTGAAGCCAAATCGCAACTTCTGTCATTGTTTTATAGCCGGGCATGGGGCCAGAAATGATGTTTTGTCCAAAAACAGTAAGAAAAGCGCTGAAAGTGAGAAGGGTGAAGAGAAGAGCTCGAATCATGAAATCGAAATTAAATCTCAATATTAAAGCTTAGCACACAGGAACAATAACTAAAAGTTTGCAAGAATTTAAATATAGATGAATGCGAATTTGCAGCGTATGGTCCTTTAGCTTTGCAAAAAATTGAATCATGCAAGAATTTATATACCTATTTAGAGGCGGTCAGCCAACCGAAGATGCCACCGAAGATCAACTAATAGCGCACGAAGAAGCTTGGGATGAATGGATGGATGTGCTAGAAGAAGAAGGAGCTTTGATCGATGGATTACCGATGACAGATATTGGAATGATGGTCACCGAAGATGGTATGCAAGAAGGTGATTTCGGAAGTGGAGATGGAGTTGGAGGATATTTAATTATTGAATGTGAAGATTTAGATAAAGCCACCGAACTCGCTTCAGATTGCCCGATATTTGAATTTGCTGGCAAAGTGGAGGTGCGTGCGCTGATAAATGAGCGAGGAGAGTAAGCTTTAAACAAAATACTCGTCTTGTACGTTTTTGCCTTATGAAACGTAGTCTTGGAATTTCGGTTTTTGTTTCTCTTTTTGTTTTTACAATTAACGCTTGTCAAGTATCAAAAACAGATTCAGAACAATTAAAAATGATGGATTTAGAAATGAATGAATCTTCAAGTTTGGACACAGCCACCTTTGGGGCTGGTTGTTTTTGGTGTGTTGAAGCAGTTTTTCAAGAACTAAAAGGAGTGATTAGCGTTACGTCCGGATATGCAGGTGGAGCAGTTAAGAATCCTACGTATAAAGAAGTTTGCACGGGTCGAACGGGTTGTGCTGAGGTGGCTCAAATTGTATTTGATCCGAATATCATTTCGTTTGACGAGCTTTTAGAAGTTTTTTGGCAAACACATGACCCAACCACCTCGAACCGGCAGGGCAATGACGTAGGGACTCAGTATCGATCATCGGTGTTTTATCATGATGACGCGCAGCGTCAAAAGGCTGAGTTTTATAAAAACCGGTTGAACGAAGAAAGGGCCTATCCAGATCCGGTTGTGACCACGATTGAACCCTTTTCTAACTATAGCGAAGCGGAGAAATATCACCAAGATTATTTTAATCAAAACGCGGATCAACCCTATTGTACATTCGTCATTCAGCCCAAAGTGGAAAAATTCAGAAAGGCATTTTCTGACAAGCTGAAGTCCGATGCTGGTAACTAAAATCTGAATAATTCAGTTTTGCTGTTTTAATATTGAGTTGAGATTTGAATTTTCTATAAAGTTAAAATAGCACCTTTGTAACGAAAACAAATGAAGATGGAAGAAGCATACGAATACACGGAAGAAGAACTAAAGAAATTGGGCGATGCTATTGTTTGGACTACAATTTTAGCTGCCGTTCACGTGGATGGGGTGATCAATGAACATGAAAAAGCTGAGGCCATAAAGCAGACCCACATTAGGACATTTTCCACCGAGGATTATTTCAAACCAATCTATAAGCACTTGGAAGATCACTTTGAAAATGATTTCAACCGATTTAGTGCGGAATTGGTAGGGACACAAAAGGAAAAAGAGGCTTACGCCCAAGCAAAGGTTACTGAAGCGATGGAGATTCTTCCTTTAATTGGACCAATCTTTACAAAGCGTTTTACAAAAGAAGTCGGAGATTTATACAACCGAGTTTTTCATTCTGATTCGAGTCTATTACAAATCTTTTTGCTTCCTATTTTAACGGGGCGATTGGAGCGTTTTGGACTGAAGTAACTGGAAGAATTCGATAAAACAAAAAAAGCTACCCCCTTGGGTGGCTTTTTTTATTCCATCCATTTTGAATTAAATACAATTTCTGCGTTTCGAATCTGAACCGAATCATGTTTTGGATTCCAGATATAAAAGGAAATCAACGCGTTGGTATCTGTTATTTCGTCAAGTTTTCTTCCCATATAAGCCACGTTTTCGGCATTGGTTTCGTCAATCCAGAAAACGGATAAGTATTCGTGAAACCAAAGTGATTCTTGATTTGGAATATCAATAGTTACGACCAACGCAGCCTCTGCTGAAGGTTCGCACGCAAAGTCAACTTTTGTGACGAACGATCGCAATGATCTACAGTCGAGGTCAGAAAGTTTCATCTTAAACGCTGGGCTATATTCGCCATTAATGGAAAACCATTTTTGACCAACAACAGCTTGAGTTTTAGGAGTAAACTTGGAATCATCTAGCTTATAAGCTAAGGCCTCTAACTCAACCGGTAATTCCGTATCTACGGTAATAGCCAAAAAATCCGAAATTGCACTTTCCTCCGCCTTTCCCAAGCGCGAAAGCATATACCTAAATGGGAAATTTGCGGGTTTTAAAGTGTTCCACATAGAGAATTTTTCTTCCCTGCAATTCTCGCTTGCGATATAGAAATTGTTTTACAGGAAGTTGAAAATTAAAATCTCCAGCTAAGGCATCAACTCCTTGCGCACTGAAATAATTCTCTGCGACATTGGGCGACCGCGATGAAAGCATTAAATAGGGCGCTTCACCCTGATCTACCATTACATTCGCTTGGTCTATAATCGGCTGAAACTCATTGTAACCGCGATAGCCATGCTGATTTCCGAAGAAGAAGAGAACAGGAAGGATAAAAGCCAAACTTGAAAGTTTTTGCATCCGTGTAGGTTCCTTGTTTTCTTTATTGGTTGATTTGAAATACATGTAAAAGAAAATCGCAGAAGCACACAAGGCTAGGAATATCCAATGTTGAAATCCGTTAAAAAATTTGGTTTCTGTTGGCCAATAGATTTCATAGGAAAACAGACTAATGGCGAAGCTCAAACAAGCAATGAATATCAGATCGGCACCCCAGATTGACAGTCCTTTAATTGTAGGTGATGCTATCATCAGCGAATTCTTATTCTCTTTCCAAAACGCTAGCATAAAAATGCCCAAGAATGGACTTATCATTAGAACCGGTTTGCGCGAAAATTCTAGTTTCTCGACCCATGGTAAAGAAAAAGGTAATGAAAGTGTTGATCCCAAAATTGAGGACAAAGGCATAAATCCAAGGTTTAATATCGCCACGAATGTTCTTTCGGTTTATTACAATCATTAGCACTGGATTAGCATTGCAGCGAGAAATGAGGTGAGGGTGACTATCCCAATATCAATGGTTTCGAAAGAGTAGAATAGATGTTTAAATCGCTCATCTCGCATGTAGGAAGACGATTTTTCTTCCAGTTCTTTTCCTTGAACAATAAACCACAGGAAAAACCCGTAAAACTGGCAGGGTCCATAGGACTTTAAATAGTCGAATAAGGTTTGATTTATTAAATAATGGTTCTTCAATTAATAGGAAAAGGACAATTCCTGGTAGAAGTAAAAGGCTTGATTCCCTCGTAATAAGTGCACATAAAACCAAAAACTAAATTGAAACCATTTTTTAAGCCGAATTCGATCGAATGCTGCAAAAGGAAGACGTATTGCCAAGGCTCGTCATAAGCATAAATTTCAGTGAAGAAAGCGTTGATCACCCAAAAGGAGGTTAGGAAAATTAAGACCGACCATCGCGCCCTTTCACATTAGTAAAAGCTAGCGAAAGTCTGAAGAGTAAAATCACGGCTAGAAACAGGCCCGAATACAGCACAATTAAGAAGGAGGATTCCAAGGATAATTCAAGGCTTCGAAGAGCTGGATAAGGAAGGTGGTGACAGGTCTTCGGGCAAATTCACCGAATTTTAATCTACTTAAAAAAAACGCGTGAATATAGCTAGGCTCAATCCATCTGCTGGACAAGCTAAAAAACCGCTCTCCGTTTATGATGCTCGGGAAAACAATGGTGTAGACAAAATGACCAATGGTTAATAATGCACAGTATGTCCAGTTTTTCCAATTCATATGATCGTGCAAATTAAATTGATACGATTGGATATTAATCTGGATAAAATCCTCGCCAATTAAATGGAAGTTCAATCCATAGTTTGCATCTTCGCGCCAATCGAATTATTGAATTCCATGAAAAACACCACTTCATTTCTATTGTTGTTTTGCTTTTTCCTATTAAATAGCTGTAGCGATGGAGGGTTTAAGCCGATTGATTTGGTTTTTGCTCCAAGTGACGACATAAGTCTTGGAAACCAACTTCACGAGGAAATTTTGGCGAATCCGGAGGAGTATCCATTGCTTAGTGAGGCCGAACACGGACCAGCGATAGCATATCTTCAAGGAATGTGCGACAAGCTAATCGCCACTGGAGAGTTAGAGTATGCTGATGAATTCAACTATAAAGTCCATATTATCGATGCAGACGTACTGAATGCATTTGCTGCCCCAGGAGGTAAAATGTATTTCTACACTGGACTGATTAATTTCCTTGAGAAAGAAGATGACTTAATGGGGGTCATGGGCCATGAAATAGCCCATGCAGACAGAAGACATTCGGTCAAACAAATGATTGAAAATTATGGCGTTCAATGGCTGTTATCGGCTGCCCTTGGCGAACAACAAGGAGCGGTTGAAGCGGTTTTAGCCAATATAGCTGGCACAGGGGCTGCATTAAAGTTTAGCCGAAACGATGAGTCAGAAGCCGATGAGTATTCAGTTACATATTTAGCCGAAACGCCATATCGATGCGATGGAGCTTCCATCTTTTTTCAAAAATTGGATTCCGCAGGCTTAACATCTGGAGTTCCTGAGTTTTTAAGTACGCATCCCAATCCAGAGAATAGAGTAATAGACATTCAAGCCAAGGCCGCAGAGCTTGGCTGCAACACGACCTATTACGCTCCAGCAACTTATGATGAATTTAAAGCAATGTTGCCCTAATTTGGCTCGGTTGCTTCCTATACATGAAGTCCTACATTTGAAACCATAACAAACGCAGAATAGAAGATTATGAATTTGCACGAATATCAAGGAAAGTCGATTTTAAAAAGCTTTGGCGTAAGAATACAAGAAGGTCTTGTTGCCTCAACTCCTGAAGAAGCTGTGGCCGCTGCAAAGGAATTGCAAGCAAGTACTGGCACAGGATGGTGGGTAGTAAAGGCTCAAATCCATGCTGGAGGAAGAGGAAAAGGAAGTATCGTTGGAAGCGATCAACGAGGAGTTGCCATTGCGAAGTCACTAGATGATGTGCAAAGAATCGCTAAAAACATTCTTGGAAATGTTCTAGTTACCATTCAAACTGGAGAAGCGGGTAAACAAGTCAATAAAATTTTAATTGCACAGGATGTTTATTATCCTGGTGAAAGCGAAACGAAAGAGTTTTATGTGAGCGTCTTGCTAAATAGAAGTACTGGCAGAAACATGATCATGTACAGTACGGAAGGTGGAATGGACATTGAAAAAGTTGCGGAAGAAACACCTCATTTAATCTTCAAAGAAGAAATTGATCCAAAGGTAGGCTTGATGCCATTTCAGGCTCGAAAAATCGCCTACAATTTAGGATTGTCAGGAGGAGCATTTAAGGAAATGGTGAAATTCATTGGATCACTATATAACGCATACGAAGGATGTGATGCGGCAATGTTTGAAATCAACCCTGTATTAAAGACGAGCGATGATAAGATCATGGCTGTTGATTCAAAAGTTACCTTAGATGAGAATAGCCTATTTAGACATAAAGATTATGCTGAAATGCGCGACACATCTGAGGAAGATCCAACCGAAGTTGAAGCAGCAAAGTTTAGCTTAAATTACGTGAAACTTGATGGGAATGTCGGTTGTATGGTGAATGGTGCAGGTTTAGCAATGGCTACCATGGATATGATTAAATTGAGCGGAGGAGAACCAGCCAATTTCTTGGATGTCGGAGGTACAGCCAATGCGGAGCGCGTTGAAAATGCCTTTCGAATCATTCTTCAAGATCCTAATGTGAAGGCAATTCTCATTAATATTTTTGGAGGAATTGTTAGATGTGATCGAGTAGCACAAGGTGTGGTCGATGCGTACAACAACATTGGCGAAATCCCTGTTCCTATTATAGTAAGACTTCAAGGAACCAATGCAGCCGAAGCGAAAGCAATCATAGATAACTCTGGATTGAAAGTTCAATCTGCAACTTTGCTACAAGAGGCGGCTGATAGAGTCAAAGAGGTATTGGCCTAAGCATCTAATAGAGTAAAATGCTTTCGGTGGCACAATAAGCTTCAATGGTGATAAAAAAGGTTTTAATAGCAAATAGAGGAGAAATTGCACTGCGTATCATGCGCACATGCAAGGAAATGGGGATAAAAACGGTTGCGGTGTTTTCAGAAGCAGATCGAAACGCCCTTTTTGTTCGATATGCGGATGAAGCATATTGCATTGGACCGCCAGTTTCTAGTGCATCTTATCTTGATTTTGAGAAAATTATTAAGGTCGCGAAAGCCACTAAAGCTGATGCTATTCATCCTGGGTATGGCTTTTTATCCGAAAACCCAGTTTTTGCACGAAGGCTAGAGTCAGAAGGAATTACCCTTATTGGTCCATCGGCCGAGGCTATGGAAGTCATGGGCAGTAAACTCGCTGCGAAAGAAACGGCCAAACGGCATAACATACCATTGGTTCCCGGTTCTGAGGGTGCTGTGGCCGATCTGGAAGAGGCAAAAGCAATTGCATTGGAAATTGGTTTCCCACTTTTAATAAAAGCTTCTGCGGGCGGAGGTGGGAAAGGTATGCGTATAGTTGAAAATGCTGAGTCCATTGATGAGCAACTCAATCTGGCCATGAATGAGGCTCGCTCTGCATTTGGTGATGCAAGTGTTTTTATAGAACGCTATGTCAAGTCCCCGCGCCATATTGAAATACAAGTATTAGCAGATAAACACGGAAACGTGGTTCATTTATTTGAACGCGAATGCAGCATTCAACGAAGGCATCAAAAAGTGGTTGAGGAAGCACCTTCGAGTGTGTTGACTCCAGACCTACGGGAAGCAATGGGAGAATGTGCTGTTAGTATTTCCAAAGCCTGTGATTATGTTGGGGCTGGCACAGTAGAGTTTTTGCTTGATGACCAACTCAATTTCTTTTTTCTTGAAATGAATACACGGCTGCAGGTCGAGCATCCCGTTAGCGAGATGATAACCGGAATAGACTTAGTTCGTCAGCAAATCTTGGTCGCGGGCGGTCAACCTTTGGCATTCAGTCAGTCGGATATTAAAATGAAGGGACACGCCTTAGAGGTTCGTGTATATGCCGAAGACCCAACTAATAATTTTTTACCGGATATAGGTACCCTTAAGACTTATGTTAGACCACAAGGGCCTGGAATTCGAGTGGATGATGGTTTTGAAGAAGGAATGCAAATTCCGATTTATTATGACCCAATGATTGCGAAATTAATCGCCTATGCGAACACAAGGGAAGAGGCGATTGACAGAATGATACGAGCGATTGATGAGTATGATATTTCAGGTGTTAAAACCACATTGAAGTTCTGTCAATTTGCCATCAATCATGACGCATTTCGATCAGGCAATTTTGATACACATTTTGTGCAAGATCATTTTTCTCCAGAAGAATTGGAGGTAGAGAACAAACAAAATGAGGAAGCGCTTTCCGCCTTTTTAGCGTTGGATTTAATTCGTGGAGTGGATGCTCCATCTGCTCAAGAGCCAACCAAACGATCGAATTGGAAGTCTACTAGAAATAGACTCTGACGAAAACATTAATAGACTTGGTACGACCTTTGACTATTTGAAACGAATGAAAATTGCAATTCAGAATATCGTTTTTGTTTTCGCGGTTGGTGTTTTTACTAACATAGGGACTGCTCAAGCTCAAGGTACTGAAGGTGGAATTGTAATGTTGGCGGAAGTTTTTCACGGTGATACATTTCTCGTGAAATATATGCCCATGGTCAATATCGTAGAAGAGCGAAGTTTTAGATCAAATGCCGAAAAGCGCAGATTCAGAAGACTTGAATACAATGTCAAAAAGATGTATCCCTACGCTAAGCTGGCGGGTGAATTATTGAAAAAATATGAGGCAGAGCTTGCATCAGTGGATTCTGAAAGGGCGAAAAAGAAGTTCTATAAGGAAATAGAAGAAGAACTGAAGAAAGAGTTTGATGGAGAAATCCGAAAGATGAGTACTGCCCAAGGTAAGATTCTTGTAAAACTAATCGACCGTGAAACAGGTGATACAAGCTATGAAATTGTACAGGAGTTTAGAGGGAACATCACTGCCTTTTTTTGGCAATCATTTTCAAAAATGTTTGGTCAGGACCTAAAAAGCAGCTATGACCCGAATGGTGAGGACAAGGAAATAGAAGACATTGTCCAGCTGATCCTAGTTGGAGCTATTTAAGCATTCTCCTGATTTTGCCTTGTTTTCCACCTGTTATGCGACCATAACCAATTCACAGGATCTTGAAGGATTTCCTTTTCGAGGAAGTGCGCATAGTTAATCAAAAGGTTTCCTTGGTTTTCTTTCCAGGTTTGCGTAGGCAATTCAAAGTAAACAGCATATTTACCTCGTCCGTTTCTGCGAATTTGCGCCAAGATTACCTCTGTGTTTTTAATCCTCTTGGCTAGCACTTCCGGTCCTCTAAAGAAACATGTTTCTTGGTTTAAAAAATCAACCCATTCCCCCTGTAATCCACGTGGAGACTGATCTGCAAGCATGGCAACAATAAAGTTAGAATTGACCTTGCTTAGTTCTTGAATGCAGTTTTTATCTAAAATAGGAGTCGATCCAAATCTGCTCCTAAGTCTGAGATAAAAGGAATTAAATGAAGGGCTTTTTACTTTTCTATAAACGGGAAAGGTGGGCGCGTTGAAACTAAAGGCCGTGGCAGCACCTGCCCATTCCCAATTCCCACAATGCCCCATCAATATGACTATATTTTTCTTTTCATTAATGAGCCGATTCATTAGTTCAGGATTGACATAATGAATTCTCTTCGAAAGTTGGTCACGGGTTAAACGCTGTAGTTTAATTGTTTCCACCAATTGATCGGAGAGATATTTATAGAATTCGCGCATCAATATGCGTTGTTGCTGAGGATTCAGATCTGGAAAGGCATGAGAAAGATTCCTCTTAATAACTTCAGAACGATACTTAATCACGTGTGCTAACAAGAATGCAGTAATGTCAGATATCCAATAGAGAACGCCAAGCGGTAGGTAAGAGAGTAATCGAAGAATTATGACTAATAAAACCATTGTTTGCAAAATTATCTTAGTGAATCTTTTAAGTGAACTATAGGTTTTAGATTTGGCTTTTTATATCCATTGCTGACTAGATTATACATATCAAATTACGCCCTAATTGAATCTTCAGAAATCTCTCTAGGAGCTGGATTAACAGTGATTACGGGAGAATCGGGTGCGGGTAAATCTATAATGCTGGAATCATTGGGGCTTTTATTAGGTAATCGCGCAAATTTTGGTGCGATCCGTATAGGAGAAGAAAAATGTACGGTTGAAGCAAACTTTAATGGGTTTGGTCCAGAATTGGTCTCAGTATTAGAAGAAGAGAAGCTTGATGTATTCGATGACATTATTATACGCAGAGAATTAACGTCTTCGGGTAGGAGTAGAGCATTCATTAATGATACACCCGTAGGACTTTCGGTTTTAAAAAGAATCGGAACAATGTTGATTGACTTACATGGTCAGCAAGAGAATATAGCGCTTCAGAGCGCTTCCTTTAAGTGCGAGCAATTAGACCTTTTTGCGAATAATAAAGTCAGGAATGAAGCCTATCAAAAGGTTTATCGCGAGTATCGCAATCTGCAAGCAAAAATTCAGAAATTAAAGGAAGCTTCCTCTCAAATTCGTAAAGACCAGGATTACATTGAGTTTCAATTAGAAGAATTATCTGTTTTGGATGATTACAACGCAGATAGTATTCGGGATTTAGAATCTGAATTGACAGAGCTTGAACATGCGTCCGAAATACTGGAAGTGTTGAACTCGGCAACTGGAATGATCAACGATGAGGAAGGGATTTATTCAATGCTTCAAAAGTTTAGCAATCGAATAAAATCGATAGTGAAGTATAAAGAGTCGTTTCAACAAATGGATGAAAGGGTTAAGTCGATAATTATTGAAGTTAAGGAATTAGGCTCTGAAATGGAGCAAATCAGTGAAGATATCGAGATCAATCCAAATCGTTTGGAAGTAGTCAAAGATAAGCTTGATACAATCAACAGGCTACTATATAAACATGGAGTTGGTGATTTTCAGTCTTTACAAGAATTGACATCGGGTTATCGGGAAAAGTTAAATGGAATTGAGTCATTTGAGGAAGAATTAAAAGAAGCGGAAATTCAATTTGAAGCCATAAAAAAACGCGCAGAAACTTTAGCGCAGGAGCTAACGCAAGCCCGAATGAATGCGCGAGAAGGATTGGAACTTGCAGTAATAAAGCAGTTAAACGAACTCGGAATGCCTAAGGCACAATTGCGTTTTCAAATAAACCAAACAACCGAGCTTAATTCAATGGGTTTTGACAGGGTAGAGATGCTTTTCGATGCCAACGGTAATTCCAATTTATTGTCTATTGACGAAGTTGCATCTGGTGGTGAAATTGCCCGCTTGATGCTGGCGCTAAAAGGTCTTCAATCCGAAGGATCTCAATCAGTTACATTGATTTTTGATGAAATTGACACGGGAGTTAGTGGCGAGGTAGCAAAACGAATCGGAAAACTAATGAATCGTTTGGGCGCGAATAACCAAGTCATTGCCGTAACGCATTTGCCCGGGGTTGCCTCGAAAGGCCACCATCACATTAGAATATCTAAACAGGAGATGAATGGTCGCGTTAATTCCATTTTTGAAAATCTTTCAGAAGAAGCCAGAATTATTGAATTGGCAGGAATGTTTTCTGGAGACAGTCTGACTCAAGCAGCATTAGACAGCGCAAAGAGCTTGTTAAACGCGGATAATTGAAGAACAATTCTATTTTTACACACGAACTAAAAAACCTGAAATGACTAAACTACTTGAAAATAAGAGAGGAATAATTTTTGGAGCATTGGATGAACGATCCATTGCTTGGAAAGTTGCGGAAAAAGCCAATGAACAAGGGGCGAAGTTCATTCTGTCTAACGCTCCTATTGCACTGAGAATGGGTACGATCAATCAACTTGCAGAAAAGTGTGGAACAGAGGTAATTGGTGCCGATGCGACAAGTATGGAAGACTTGGAGAACCTAATCATTCAGTCACAGGAAAAGTTGGGAGGCAAACTAGATTTCATTCTACATTCAATTGGCATGTCGCCAAATGTGCGCAAAGACAAGGCTTACACAGATTTGAATCATGATTGGTATCAAAAAACACTTGATATTTCTGCTTTGTCCTTTCATAAAACTATGCAAACGGCTTGGAAATTAGATGCTATGAACGATTGGGGTAGCATTCTGGCGCTATCATATATTGCTGCTCAAGAAGCTTATCCATTTTATAGCGATATGGCTGATGCAAAGGCAACACTGGAGTCAATTGCAAGAAGTTTTGGTTATCACTATGGGGTTAAAAATAAGGTAAGGGTCAATACAATTTCTCAATCTCCAACTGTGACTTCAGCCGGAAGTGGAATCGCTGGTTTTGATAAGTTTTTTGATTTCGCCAACGAAATGTCACCCCTTGGAAATGCTCCTGGCGATGCTTGCGCTGATTATTGCATTACTTTGTTCAGCGACCTGACGAAATATGTAACAATGCAAAATCTCTTTCACGATGGAGGATATTCAACCACTGGTATTTCGTCCAAAGTAATGGAGAAGTGGAGCTGATCAAATTAAAATGAACATAAAAAAGGGGCCATGTGGCCCCTTTTTTATTATCGTACGGATCGATCTAGGTCTTTTTTCTTGAGTAGTTGTCGTTTGACTTTATCTATTGACCCATGTAAAGAATGTTCAAATGAAGCCGAACGGTGTTCAGCAAAGACATCCTCACCGGGGATATTCAATTTGATTTCAACTTTTTTGTTCTCATTTTGTGCGTCATACTCGAGTCTAAGGTAGACCTCAGCTCCAATGATAGGAGAATAATATTTCTCCAATTTCATTACGCTTTCTTTAGTTGATGCGAGTAGGTCTTCTTTAGCACTGAAACCTACTGTTTGTATATCCCACTTCATAGTTCATTCATTTAAATATGAATATAGAACATTCTATCAGCCCTAACAAAACATTCTTGTCATGATTCGTTAAAATGCCTTTTTCTTCCAGAAATTCAAGCTTGCAAAGAGGTTTAGCAACTTCAAGAAAAGGTCGAAATATAAAGTAACCGCAAGAAAAACGGACATAAACCAAAGCATGATAAGGTTAACGGTTATTGTTTCCATCTGCTTACCGAAGAGCCACTTTTTAGGGGCATAAAAATGAGACCCCGAAGACTCGGGTATATGGAAAACAGGATCGGCTCGCTGTATCAATCGACCTCCATATTCGGTAATCTGATTAAACTCAGTCTTATTTGTAACCAGATCAGAAAGACTTTCGTTCTCATAATCATTTCTAAGTTGATTGAAGCGTTCTTTCGCTTCTTCACTAGATTGCTGCTCTCTTATTATATGATCCTTTTGATCACTGTTTTGATTATACTGGCTGATATAAAGTTTCTGGAGTGTGCTCAAATAAAGGCCTAATTCTTCTAGGGCATCCTTATTAAGTTTCTCAATTGTAAACTGATCAAGTTCATCAAATGTAATTCCTATTTCTCGTTCATTCTCAACTGAAATTTCATTGTTAATCAACTCCAAATCCCGCTCGATTTCCTCTTCTGAATAGCTCTTTTTGTCCCGAAGCCAATTATCCAATTTGCCAACTTTGGCCTTAAGGTTGGCGATCCAAAAATTCTTTTTGAAGTTCGCCTCACTCATCTTTTGGTCGCAGTAATAAAACATCTTTTCGTAATCATTCGACATGAACTGATTTACGGCAAGAGCCTCAAACGACCATCTAGATGCCATGATTTGCCCAATTGGCGGGACAACGCTTTGTGATGTGATGGTTGGGTTTAGTTTTTCAAACTTCACCAAAACACCACTGAATAAGATTTGAGGAATTATCAAGAAGGGAATAAGAATATAGATGGTAACAGCTGAATTGAAGCTAGCCGAAATATTTAGCCCTAACATATTGGCGAAGCAGGCAGTGGAGAATAAAATGAGCCAGTAATCCCAAAACATTCCTTGAATCCCAAGTATAGTGTTACCTATTAAAATGAATGAAATCATTTGGATCGCACTCAACACAAACATGATCATAACCTTCGAAAGGAGGTAACTTCCCTTACTTAAGTTTAGAAAGGTTTCTCGCTTACGGATTTTTTGATCCTTAAAAATCTCTTCTGCACTTACGGTAAGACCT
The DNA here is from genome assembly GCA_943788145.1 of uncultured Flavobacteriales bacterium. Taxonomy (GTDB): domain Bacteria; phylum Bacteroidota; class Bacteroidia; order Flavobacteriales_G; family Salibacteraceae; genus SHAN690. Next base: position 49,746 of record CALSPD010000021.1, on the reverse strand, counting down.
AAGAATAAGGCAACTATCACAGACATAAACATGTAAATGATCAAGTTGTTGTTTTCATAAAACACATATTCACCTGTTTGGTCTTCACCCACCATTACATACCTCAGGAAATAGCTGAGTATAAAACCGAGTAGGGGAGCCTCTAGCAAGTTAATGGCTAAATACTGGGTGTTTGTGATTTTAGAAAGAACATCACGAGTGATAAAAACTTTGAGCTGATTAAAAAAGTTCGGAGTTTTGAACTCAACCTCAGGCATTGGCGGCTTTTCCATGCTCACTTCCATAACGAACTTCTCGTTATAGACTTCATTCCATTCTTTAGGAGAGGTCTTTCTGTTTTCCGTTAGGTTTCCGTATTCATCAACAACTTTTGCCTCAATTATATTGAAGATTTGTTCTGGATTAACATTTCCACATCGCGTACACTCGCTTTCACTTTGATTAATCGCCTGTACTTCCGTTTTGAAATAGACAATGGCATCAAGTGGATTTCCTAGGTAAATAGGGTATCCACCCGTATCCATGATCATCAATTTGTCAAACATCTTGAAGATTTCCGAAGAAGGTTGGTGGATGACAACAAAAATCAGTTTGCCTTTTAAAGCCAATTCCTTTAAGAGGTCCATGATGTTTTCAGAATCCCGTGAAGAAAGGCCTGAAGTTGGTTCATCAACGAACAATACGGACGGCTCTCGGATCAATTCTAGTCCACAGTTCAGTCGCTTTCGTTGACCTCCACTGATTTTTTTATTCATTGGGTTACCAACCTGAATGTCCTTGATCTCATAGAGTCCTAATGAAATCAATGTTCCATCCACTCGTTCTCGAATGGCTTCGTCACTCAAACCATCAAAACATAGTTTGGCATTAAGAAATAGGTTTTGATAAACAGTTAACTCCTCAATTAAAAGGTCGTCTTGACTGATGTAACCAATCATTCCGTTTACACCATCCGTGTCATGGTGAATATCAATTCCATTAATAGTTACGGAACCTGAATAAGGAGTGTAAGCTCCATTTAGGATGTTTAACAGTGTTGATTTTCCAGATCCTGAAGCACCCATTATTCCAATCAATCTGCCGGAATCTTCAGAGAAATTAAGTTCGTGTAGTCCAATTTTACCTCCTTTGAATCGGTATGTGATTTGATTGGCCGCAAAAACAATTTTGCTTTCACTCTTGTCACTGAGGAATCGACTAATAATATCGCTGTAATAAATTGGATTCACCTTCGAACTGCGAATCGAGGAACCTTGAGTTAGAATGTACACGCTCAGAGGATCGATAATTTGTCCATTCAAAAGCAATTCTTCGTGACCAAAGAATTTTAACGCATACATGCCAACACTATCAATACTCATGATAGCCAGTGTTCCGCTTAATGTATCATGTTGGATGTGTTTGTTTTCTTTCCTTCCTATCAGGTCTGCGTTCGAATTAGCGATAAGAATTTTAGCCGTGTCTTCAATTGTATTTTCGGTGCAGGTTGCAAAATCCTTTATTTCCCTAAGCTCCTCTGCCGGAATGTTGAAAACATCAGACACGGTATCAACAAACTCAAGCTCTTGATCTGATGGTGTTTTTCCGATATTGATGTACTCAACAAGACGCATCAATACGAATACTTTTTGTCTTTGCTCTAATTCACCGTTAATCTGCGTGCAGATTTTTAGAACCTTAACGGAATTAACGGCAGTTTTCTTTCGCTTGCCTTCCTTTTTGGCTGATACTTTATGGTGGGTTTCTAAATACGCATCGTAGTGACCTAAATAAACCAGAACCTGCTCCTGAGACAGGCGCTGCTTAAGGAAATTCTCAACAACGTCTCTACTCTTGTTACTTAAATCATCAACATCGGCTATGATCGCAAACAGTTGCATCAGGGCCTTTAACAGCTTCTCACTCATCTAATTCGATTGATATTTGGCTAAATATGGTCGGCAGCCAAAAATAATCAAGCGAGTTGATTGACAAGGAAACAAAGTATAAAGAATGTAGTATCCAAGAATCAGCGCTAAAACACAGTCAATAATGGGGAATTTAACCACCTCAATATTTGTAGAGAATTCGATGAATTGATGGTTGATAATTGAAATAATAAATCATGCAGCCAGTTTTCAAATCGAGCATTAAATTCGCAGCATGCAACAATCTAGAAAGAAACTAATCGTCTTATCATCAATTTTGGTCCTAGCTGCCATCAGCAGGCTTATTCCGCACCCTATGAATTTTGCACCATTAGCCGCCATGGCGCTATTTGGAGCGGCATATTTTGGCAATAGAGGTCTTGGTTTATTAGTAACAATGGGAGCTTGGTTTCTAAGTGATTTAGTGTTGAATAATTTGGTTTATGACTTTGGCACAGGATTTCAGTTGTTTACGAGTGGCGCATTCTACATATATTTAAGTGTAGCCCTCATTTTTGGAATAGGTGCTCTTATCTTGAAGAAAATTTCGTTTCCAAGGATTGTCATAGGAAGTTTTATTGCTTCCATTCTATTTTTCTTAGTAAGCAATTTTGGAGTTTGGAGTCAGGGCATTATGTATCCAATGACAACCGAAGGACTTATAGCATGTTATATCGCTGGACTACCATATATCCAGAACACACTCATGGGTGACCTATTCTTTAGTGTGATTCTATTCTTTTTGTATGAACGACTTCTCGGGGCGAATTTGATTCCTAAAAGGATATCGAAATAAGCATTCCAATCCTGAAATATGCTCTCCGTTCATAATACCTTGTTTAATTAATGAAAAACAAATACCAGGACCTTGTTAATCAAACGTTTGACTTTCCGCAAGGCGATTTTACTACTGAAGGTGGAAATTTAATTTATAGAGGTATTCCGTTGATGGAGCTTGTAGAGAAATATGGGACTCCATTAAAATTTAGTTTCTTACCGAAGATTTCTGAGAATATTCAGAAGTGTCAGCGATGGTTTAATGCCGCTATGGAAAAGGTAGGTTATAAGGGTACCTATCATTATTGCTATTGTACAAAGAGCTCGCATTTTAGCCACGTTATACATGAGGCACTTAAGAACAATATTTACTTAGAGGCGAGTTCTGCCTATGATTTAGATATTTTCAAACACTTATACGACCACGGTAAAATTTCAAAGACTCATCATATCAGTTGTAACGGTTTTAAACCAGCCGCATACCTTGATAGACTCGGAAACCTCATAAATCACGGCTTTTCAGGTGTTGTACCTATTATCGATAACTTCCAAGAGTTGGATCAATTGCTTGAGCGAGTAATAAAACCAATTAAAATTGGAATTCGCATTGCGACAGAGGAAGAACCGAAATTTGAATTTTATACATCGAGATTAGGCATTCGATACAAGGATATTATTCCACTCTACTTGGAGCAAATAAGGGATAGGCCAGAAGTTAAGCTTGACATGTTGCATTTCTTCGTTAACACCGGAATCAGGGATACAGCTTACTATTGGAACGAATTGCATAAATGCCTCAGAGTTTATACGGAGTTGAAAAAACTTTGTCCTGAATTAGCATCTTTAAATATTGGTGGAGGCTTTCCAATAAAAAACAGTTTAGCGTTCGATTTTGATTATGAATACATTATTCATGAGATTATTGAACAAGTGAAAACGGTTTGTGGTGAAGCAGGAGTTCCTGAACCAAATATTTACACGGAGTTTGGAAGTTACACTGTTGGCGAAAGTGGCGGTGCGATTTATAAGATTTTAGGGCAAAAGCAACAGAATGAGAAGGAAAAATGGAGTATGATTGATAGCTCCTTCATGACAACACTTCCAGATGCATGGGCTATTAATAGAAGGTTTATTATGCTGCCATTGAATCGCTGGGATGTGGAATATGAACGCGTGTTTTTAGGCGGGATTACATGTGATAGCGATGATTATTATAACAGCGAACAGCACATTAATGCCATCTATTTGCCTCGATATAAAGCAGATAAACCGCTTTATATCGGTTTCTTTAACACAGGTGCGTATCAAGAAACAATTGGCGGTTATGGCGGGATTCAGCATTGTCTGATGCCTTGTCCAAAACACATTATCATTGATGGCAATGAACATGATGGCTACGAATACACCGTTTTTAGCGAAGAGCAAACTTCTCAAAAGGTTCTAGGACTTCTAGGATACAATTAGTTATTTTTAAAGCACAACAAATAGCAATATCAACCCAATCAAGATGAATTTTAATTCTCTGTTTGATTCAAAACAATCTTACAATGGATAAGGATAAGTCCCACGACAAAAAAAAATCGGATTTCGACCGAGAGAAAAAAATCAAAAAAGTTCAACCTATCAAAGAATCAAAAAAGGATAGAAAAAGGTTTGTTGAAGATGATGATTTAGATGATTAATACTATGAAGGAAGTCACATACGCAGGAATAGACCCTGAATTTGCTAATGAGCAAGATGCTAAAATTGTAATTGTTCCTGTGCCATATGACGGGACGAGCACTTGGATAAAGGGCGCTGATAAAGGTCCAGATGCATTTTTCGAAGCATCTAAGAACATGGAACTTTATGACATTGAGACCAATTCCGAAGTTTATAAGCAAGGGGTATTTCAGGATAATCATATGACAGGTTTTTATGGACCAGAGCATATGGTGGCTTCTGTCCATGAAAGAGTGAAATCATGGTTAGACAAGGACAAGTTTGTGACAGTCATTGGCGGTGAGCACAGCATTACAATCGGTTGTGTCAGAGCATTTAAAGAAAAATTTGAAGACCTTACCGTGCTTCAGATTGACGCACACGCTGACTTAAGGCCAAGTTATCAGGGAACAGAATGTAACCATGCTTGTGCTGTTTTTGAAGCAAGTAAAACAACCAACCTCATTCAAGTCGGAATTCGAAGCATGGATAGTTCTGAGATGGAGCATATGAACGTGAGTAAAACCTTTTTTGCTCATGATATTGCCGCCACGCCTGACGAAATTTGGATGCAAAAGGTGCTCGATTTATGTACAAACAATGTGTTTATCACCATCGATTTGGATGGATTTGATCCTTCCATTTTACCCTCTACGGGAACACCTGAGCCTGGAGGTCTTGGCTTTTATCAAGTATTGAATTTGATCAAGCGAATTTGTGTGGAGAAAAACTTAGTCGGATTTGATATCATGGAATTATGTCCAAATGATCAGGAATCATCTTCTGATTTCTTAATGGCTAAGCTTTACTACAAAATGCTTAGTTATAAATTTGAGCTTTAAGCAAATGCATGGCCTAAATGTTTTTGGAGAGCCGCTAATTTCATGCAGTAATGATCCTTTAACTGGGTTTTTTAGAGATGGGTGTTGTAACACGAATGAGCAAGATTTGGGCGAGCATACTGTTTGCGTAGTAACTACAGAAGCATTTTTAGAATTCTCGTTTCAACGTGGAAACGATTTGATTACACCTCGACCAGAATTTAATTTTAGCGGATTAGTTGCAGGCGATAGATGGTGTTTGTGTGCGCTCAGATGGGTAGAGGCGTGGAAGGCGAACGTTGCTCCAAAAGTAGTATTAGAAGCTACCCATGAGAGCATGCTCGATCACATCGAGCTTGATGAGCTAATCAAATACGCATTTCGCGGCTGATAGATTCAGAACTCAATCAGCAGTAGCTCACTTCCAAGATCTTGGCATAATGTGAGATTATGTTGATTCAAATAGCAAAAATCCCATTTGATCATGGAAGCTGATTCAATCTCAGATTTTCCGCGTAGTTGAATCAATAATCCATTCTCAATAAATAGCGAATTTGCTTTAAAATCAACGAGTTGCAATTGAAAGCTAGTTGAAGATTTAAATGATTCGGAGCGTAGCTTTTCTATCAAAAACCTATCATTTCCTCCATCAATTACATTCTCACTTTGTGATGAAGAAATAAGCAAATCATAATCTCCAACCCTTATCATTGCCATTTCTAAATCATCTGGTCCAATGCCATAGCCATTCTTTAAAAATCGCTGCCCTTCATACATTGTAACAGATTTAGGTAATCCGTTTGTATGAACAATTCTGGGATGATACATACCGTGTCGAATATGAGATGGAGCAAAATCGGACGGATTTAATCTCCGGTCTTGACTGAGTTTCATCAAAACCCAACAAACTAGGTAGGAGAAAAGCACCGCCCGTTATAATAGAAGCATTTGCGATAAACTTCCTGCGATTCATGAATCAAAATTTTCGATTAATGTTCCCAATTTGCCCGATTGATAATCTTTAATTGCATCCATGACCTCCTTATCTGTATTCATAACAAAGGGGCCGTATGAAACTACAGGCTCATTCAAAGGCTGCCCTGATAAGAGAATGGCTCTCGTGTCGGACCGAGCATACAGCTCCATTTCATCACCGTCATTTTCGAAAATGACCATTTGTTTTTCATTAACCTCTGTTCCATTCACAATTAAGCTTCCATTGAGTAAGTAAATCAGACAATTGTAGGTTGCAGGTATTTGAAACTTGATCTTTCCTTCTTTTTTGCGAATCAAGTCTTAGAATAGTGAGTGCCGAATGGCCGTGTAAAACTCCCTTTACCCTTAAAACTTCTCCAGAAACAACCCCGATTTTAAATAGGCCATCCTCCGAATTCACGATGGGAGTGTCGGATTTAGTTAAGGGTTGATAACTGGGTTCATTGAACTTACTATCAGCTGGAGTATTTCACCCCAAAATTGAATGATTTCGAATTTTCCCCCATGGTTAGCGAGCTCTTTAGTGGGCCGCTCACTATGCACAATTCCGCGACCGCTATTCATCCATTGCGTGCCACCAGCTTGAATAATACTTTCTACACCGGTTGAATCTCTGTGATGAACGCCTCCTTCATATATGAAAGTAACGGGCGTAAATCCACGATGTGGATGGGGACCAACACCAGCTTGACTTTGCAGTTGGCCTCCAGGTAGAGTATCATCCCAGTGGTGAACTTAGCAAGAAAGGGGTCGACCATGTCATGCCCTCTGGAGGGTAGGGGTTGATCTAGGATGATGCCGCCCATGTTAACTTTTTGGGGGACGGAACGACACTGGAAATAGTCTTCTGCATAATATAAACGAGTACATTAAATGTAGGTACATATATACAAGTAAATTTTCACATTACTCAACATTTTAGAAAATTTGAATATTCATAGCAACCGATTGGTCTTCGACAACGTTTTCATAGGTAGTTCAGTAATGGCCATACTGTTTATATTTACTATCTGTAAATCAGCGTGAAATCTATCCTAAACCCATACAAGTATTTTATTCTTTTGGCTTTATATTCTGTGCTTTCAGGCCAGCAATTACTAGCCTCAAAGCGTAGTCCATGTAAGTGATGCTTCAGGCGTCAATGTTAATACATGTGGGTCGCCTGGCTCGCCCTGCTTGACCATTCAATATGCTGTCGATACGATAGCTTTAGATGGAGACACAATTAAAATTGATACCGGACTGTATCAACTCGCCTCGAGCGTGAATCAGTATATACCAGTGGTTAAAATACCCGAAGGCAAGAGTTTGAGTTTTATTGGAACGCCAATGGGACTTGGAACGCGCATTGACGGAGACACAACTAGGCGTGGGTTTCTCTATTATTATGCTGGAACGGGCTGTCAGACGGGCTATGCCAATGATGGAATTGACGATACCCTTCGGTTTTATTTTAAGGATTTAATTGTCCAAAACTGCCATATTAAAGAGACTTGTGGTAATGTTACTTATGCCTATGGGGGTGGTATGCGACTAGATTGCGACTCGGCTTCCGAAATGTATGTCAATATCGAGGATTGCATTTTCAGATACAACCGTAGTTATGATATTCCAGGGAGTTATGCCAACGGTAGATCGGGCAGTGGAGGAGCTATTTTTATATACGGTAGGCGAAATGCAAATTCTACGGGACCTTCAGACTATGCAGAAGCTTTTATTAAAAACTGCGACTTCACAGGGAATTATGCCAATCACTTTTATAACGGTGGCCATGGTGGAGCCGTTTTGTTGCGGGATTTAGATACAGCTGCTGTAGTAAATTCAAGCTTTTGCGATAACTATGTTTACAGCGGTTCGGCTGATAATGGCGACTTACAACATGACCGTAATGCGGGAGGAGCAATATGTTTCTATGATCTCACGAGTTCAAATCCTGGACATGGTTACCACATTGATTCATGCACTTTCATCAACAATTCCGCCTTAGCAGCCGGAAATTTTTTTCTATAAATCTGAAGGTGGTGCAGTCTTTTTGACCAAAGGCGATGTGTTGACCGCCACATCTAGTGCCCACCCTGCACATCAGCAGTAGTAATTTTTATGGAAATATAGTCGAGACGGGAATTGAAACATATTGATAAAAACGGAGGATTTCTTGATACAACAAGCATAGGCTACAATCAACTTTATGATCAATTCGAAGTCGGATTAGGAAACGACACTTCGTTTTGCGCTGCGCGATACACTCGTTCTCGATGCCAGTATTCCTGGAGCGAGTTACCTATGGCAGGATGGATCGACTGGACCTACATATAACGTCACTCAACCAGATACTTACATGGTAACGGTCACGGTGGGCACCTGTTCTGTTTCCGATACGATAGTTGTGGATGTGATACCTTATCCAGTTGTGAATTTAGGTGCTGATACAACCCTTTGCCCTTATGATAGTTTGAATTTGAATGTCGCAACAGTTGGAGCCAGTTATTTATGGAGTAATAATACCATTGATTCCGTTTTGACTATCAATGGAGGTGGAACGTATTGGGTGGAGGTCGATGTGAATAATTGTATTTCTTCCGATACGATTGTGGTCGACACGGTCGCAATCAACGAAGTAAACCTCGGCCCCCGACACCCTATTGTGTGACAACGCTATTCTCAACCTTAATGCGCAGCAATTGGGGGCCTCTTATTTGTGGCAAAATGGTAATACGCTAAGTAGTTTTTAATGTTGTAAATCCTGGTACTTTCTGGGTTAATGTCAGTATAGGGCCATGTATAGTGAGCGATACTATTTCGGTTACATATGGAAATACACCAATTGTCAACTTGGGGCCGGATCAAACCATTTGTCCGTATGATTCAATTCTCCTTGATGCGCAGGTAAATGGTGCTACTTATTTATGGAGTAATGGTTTGACCACTTCAAGCATTATAGTTTATTCCGAAAATGAGTATTGGGTGGAGGTAGACAACAGCGGCTGTGTTGGGACGGATACGATTTTTATTGATACGGTCACATTAGCGCCTGTAAATCTAGGTCCAGACACGCAGCTATGCGACAATCAAATCTTAACACTCAATGCTTTCCAATCTGGAGCAACCTATTTGTGGCAGGATGGTTCAACGAATCCGAACTTTAACGTGGTTCAAGCTGGGTTTTATGCTGTGACGGTGACTAAGTCGAACTGCAGTTATTCAGACGCGATTTCAATAGCATATCAATCTTATCCTGTTGTTGAGCTCGGGGCTGATACCACAATTTGCCCTTACGATGCTATTCCTTTAAATGCTATAAATGCCGGAGCGCAATACTTATGGAGCACAGGCGCGACCACTCCAATCATTTCCGTTTCGGACGAAGGAAACTATTCTGTGTCTGTCAATCTAAATGGTTGTTGGAGTTTTGATGATATTGATATCGATACCGCAGTTATTCCAAGTTCCTATTTGGGGCCAAATCAATTGTTGTGTCCAAATGATGTGTTTACCTTGAACGCGACCACGAATCAGGCTATTGGGTATTTATGGCAAAATGGATCAACGCTTCCCACATTTAATGGATCGATTGGTGGCCTTTATTGGGTTGAAGTTACTGTGGATGTATGTGCCGTAAGGGATTCGATACAAGTCAACTATGTCGAACCCCCTGCCGATATTATTGGGGGTGATGTCAGCATATGTGAAGATCAATCGGTTACCCTGAGTATATGGCCAACAGGTTTAGCCAACTTTCAGTGGAGTAATGGTTCGAATCAACAGAGTATTCTTGTGAACACTGGTGGTACTTATTGGGCGCATGTGACTAAACAAGGATGTCCTTTTGGAGATACAGTAGATGTTGAATTTAGACCATTGCCTATTGTTGATTTTGGTCCTGATCGAGATGCTTGTGAAGGGGATTCTGTCATATTAAAAGCGGTGAATCCAAACGCACTTTATGTCTGGAATAACGGATCAACGTCATCTTCAAAAAAGGTAAAAAAGACAGGGACATATAGCGTTTCGGTATATATGGATGGATGCTTTGCAGAGGATCATATTTTCATTGAATTCAAACCGAATCCGGTGCCCGAGTTGTTGAATGACGTGACAGTTTGTGAGAAACAATCGCATACGTTCAATGCCTACAGAAAGTCTTTTGACGCTTATATCTGGAATACCGGTTCGACCGATTCGGCCATTTTAGTGGATGCGGCAGGAATGTATAAAGTCACCGTTTGGATGGATGGATGTTCGGGGTCTGATTCCGTACAATTTATCCAACTTCCTTTACCCGAAATAAACCTCGGTCATGATTCCGTTTTTTGCGAAGGCGATGAAATCATTCTGGATGCCGCGGTTGATGGTGTCGCAACGTATCAATGGCAGGATAAATCAAAAAGTTCAACCTATACAGTTTGGCGACCGGGTGGTTATTCCGTGCGAGTGGAGCGCGCAGGCTGTGTTTCAAGAGACACCATTAATTTTCACATGGAGGCGTATCCAAAACTCAACTTAGGCAACGATACGACCATTTGTATTGGAGATTCTGTGGTTTTTAATTTGGATGACAGCAATTCAACGTTTATCTGGAATGGTGAAGAAGAAAAGTTCAAACATGTGGTCAACGATTCGGCATACATTTGGGTGGTTGGAAGCAACTATTGTGGAACAATAAGAGATTCGGTCACAGTAACTATTCGAGACTGCGAATGCTTTATGTATGTACCGTTGGCATTTTCACCGGATGATGATGGCCTTAACGACATTTTCTTACCACAATTTGATTGCGACATTTCTAATTATCAAATGCGACTCTTCGATCGATGGGGCGAATTGATTTTTGAAACAGACGATCCGTATTACGGATGGAACGGGAAGAGGACGAACCTACCAGTAAAAATTGGAGTTTATGTATTCGAGGTATTCTATGATGCGCAGCTGGAAGTGAATGGCAGTGCTGTTCATTTCGAGAAAACGGGAACCGTTCAAGTTCTTCGCTAAAATCTTTGATAATCGATATTTAATTTGTTGGCATTGTAAGGAACTGTATCTAATTTCGACAGTCTCTATTTCTTAACATTTATTTGCTACAACTTACACCTAAAGTATTGAATCTTTTCTTTAGTAATAGTTCCAATTGGGCGGTTGCGCTTGTCATGCTTTTCGCAATGACTTCTTTTCGGTCTGATATCGATTCAGGCGATTTTACAGCATGCCCAACATTATTCAATATTGAACGAAGCAGGGATGCGAATCAGATCGTATATAAACTGAATATAGATGAAGATGGCTCGCTCAATGAAACTGAGCCTATACAAGCATTTTGGGTGAAGTATAAAGAAAAGGGTGAAGTTGAACCCATTTCATGGATTCAAAAGGAGCTATCATACGGACTTAAATTCAAGTCAATTTCGGAAGGTAAATGCACCTTTCATTTTGCAGCATACGATAAAAAGGATTTATACTTAAGAAACGACTTTGGGTCTTATAAGGTATATGCCTTGTCCAACGATAAATTTGTTGAATTAGAACGCATCTTCGTGCATTTTAATGGCGGAACTGACTGGCTACCAACGGTAGAATACGTTGAAATATTTTCTAAAGAAGTCGTATCTGGTGAGGTTGTAAGCGAAAAAATATATCCATGATTGAACCCTGTATTTCAAACCTCAAGCAAATTAAGCAAGTTCTTGAATCATCCGGTCAAAAGAATTTTGTAATGAAACTGGATGTCTTGTCTGGGGCATCGATTGGTCAGCATGTGCGCCATGTTTTGGAGTTCTATCTATGTTTGCTCAACGGCTTAGAAACTGGAACTTTAAATTATGATCATCGAGAGCGGAACTTAGAAATTGAGAACCAATTGGAAACAGCGCTTGCTACCATCGATAAATTGATTTTGAACTTAAACGATTTGAATCAAGATCAGGCATTGAAACTAGAAGGCGATGCTGGTGTTTCTGTCAACGTTCCCTTTTCAATCGCTACAAATCTTCAACGCGAATTAGCTTATAATCTGGAGCATTCCATTCATCATCAGGCGATTATAAAGATTGGATTAAAACAATTGAGTTTCGATGCTGTTTTAAGTAAGGAATTCGGAGTGGCACCGTCCACCTTACGATCACATTAAACTTAACATCATGCTTAAAACTTTTACCTGCTCGCTCGCGTGCGGTGCACTTCTGTCTTTTCAATGTATTCATGCCCAAGAGGTGGTTGGAACACCAACGGTGTCGAAAGTGGAATCTAATATAGATTTTGCCCTAGCTTTTGGTGCGAACGCTTATTCCACGGCACTTGGTTTTAATAGGACTCATGGACTCTTAAAGTCACATAAATTGAGGATAGGCTATGGCGTGAGGCTTTCAAGTTTGTTCGGTCAAAATTTAAACTATACAAGTGCTCCACCTGAGTTATCTCTAGAGCCTACCTTAGTCGATACATTACTTGTTGCTTCGCCCATAACTCTGGGGTTAAATGCCAACATTCACCTGGGTTATTTTATTACTCCTAAGTTTCAAGTTGGGTTTAATATTGATGTCATTGGCCTCGGATTTGGGGCAACAAATCGAAGCACATTTATTTCTTCTGACAACAATGGTCAATTTGCCGCAAGGCAAACAGCACGGCCAACTTCCATGAATGTCTTACTTGTTGGAGACAAGGATATTGGCCAGTTAAAATCCGAATTTGTTTTGGCGTATCGAATTAAGGATCAATTCTTGGTTAGAGCAGGGGCTGACTTCACCTTTTCGGAATACACTACGTTGAATGAACTTACCAATACTAACGATCGGTTTAGACATAAAGCAATGATGGGTTTTGTTGGGATTTCTTATAAAATCGGATCGAAAACAGAATAGCATGATGAAGGTAAATCAATTCATTTCCCTCGTTTTTTCCTTTGTTTTCTTGACTTCATTTACCTCCGGTGATGAAACCAAGTTAGCGGCTGAACAATACGTTACGTTCAAAATCAAAAATGCGGGTATAACAGTAGATGGCGCTTTTGAGAAGTTTAATTTGAACATTAATTACGATGCTATTACCCCATCAAAATCAACCTTTAACGGGACCATCGAAGTCGAATCTTTATCGACTGGAATTGAAATGCGAGATGGACACTTGAAGGACGAGGATTACTTTAATGCCGAGAAGTATCCGCAGATAAAATTTGCATCAACTTATGTTGCTCTATTGACCAATGGACAATTGAAAGTAGTTGGAAACCTAACCATTAAGCATATCACAAAGTCCGTGGAGCTTCGAGTTGATGTCATTGAGTCGGCTGGTCGAACCTATTTTAAAACAAGTTTGTCCCTCGATCGATTAGACTATCAAGTTGGCGAAAGCAGTTGGACGTTAAGTGATGAGGTTAAATGTGCGATAAAAGTGTTGGCACTATAATCTTAGCTTTAGGCGATGAATCAAGCCAAAGCTATTCTAACGCATCTCAGGTTTCCATTCTCGTTTTTTCTACTTCCCATTTTTTTATTTGCTGCATCCCATAGTCTGCCTTGGATTGCTCCGATTTGGCCTTTGCTCATCGTACTTCATCTTTTGGTTTATCCGTCCAGTAATGGCTATAATAGTCTAATGGACAATGATACCGGTAGCATAGGTGGCATCAAGTATCCCGAAAAAGTGCCTAAAGCCATGATTACTGTTTCCTTTATTATGGATGGTATTGCCTTGATTCTGACTTTTCTTTGGTATGGGTGGACAACAACTGGGCTTATACTCCTTTATATTCTAGCATCTCGGGCATATAGTTACCGAGGCATTCGGCTTAAAAAGAATCCGATCATTGGATATTTGATTGTCGTTTTATTTCAAGGAGCGCTGATTTTTATTGCGACCGTTTGGACTTTGACGAATTCCATTCAATTTGATTTAACAACTGCGCTTGGCGCCTGTGTTTCGGCTCTCTTGATTGGTGCGAGTTATCCGCTAACTCAGGTGTATCAACACCAGCAAGATGCTGAGGATGGGGTGATTACTTTGAGTGCTCTGCTTGGAATTAAAGGAACGTTTGTTTTTGCCATTGTCGCTTTTTTGCTCCTAAATGTTTTGATGTTTGCGTATTTGGAGCTTAAGCTCCAATCGATATTTCCGTTTCTGATGTTTTTGATGGTAAGCGGACCCGCAGGTATGTATTTGGTTCGTTGGATGAGACTTGTTTGGAGGGATCCGATCATGGCTAACTACGAAAACACAATGAAAATGAGCAAAATTGGATCTGCCTGTATGAACGTTTTCTTCTTAGCGTTGTTGGTATTTGAAATTATAGCATGGCAACCTTGGAACTAACAAAAATCCTGAGCATCTCAACTGCACCCGCTCCATTTCGCTATGAAAATGAGGAGTTATTGCAATTCATGGAATACTTTGTAACGGACTCGATTGGCTTAAGGAAACTCAAGTATGTTTGGAAGGAGTCGGGTATTCGTACCAAGTATTCGGCACTTGCAGATTTTAAACAAGACGCTAAGCCTAGACTTTTTCAGGATCCGGTGCATGCTCCGACCACGAAGTCTAGACTGGATGTATTTCAAAACGAAGCACCCGTTTTAGGTGAAAAAGTTGCGAGAAACGCTATTCAAAATGCCGGTCTTACTTCAAACGACATAGGGGCAATCATAACGGTCAGTTGTACAGGTATGTATGCCCCTGGCTTAGAAATTGAACTTTCTGAAAGGCTTGGTCTATCGGAAAACACAGAGCGACATGCTATAAATTTCATGGGTTGTTATGCAGCTTTTCATGGGCTTAGATTGGCCAATTTAATTGCTCAAAACGACCCTAAAAAGAACATCCTTTTGGTGTGTGTGGAATTATGTTCACTCCATTTTAGAAACGATAGTAGCGATGATAATTTGCTTAGTACTGCGCTGTTTTCGGATGGAGCAGCGGCCGTTGTATTAGGCGTAAATGGTGCCAAGCCAGCCTTGGGCGAATTAGTCGGCTTCGGCTCAAAACTGATTGGAGAGGGAAAATCGGATATGGCGTGGAATATTGGAAATACAGGGTTTGAGATGATTTTGAATCGTTCGGTGCCAAAACACATTGAGAAGAATATGTCCACAGCCTTTCATTCCATTTTGCAAGATTATGGACTAGAGCCAGATGCAATCCAAGGTTTTGCCATTCACCCGGGAGGTAAAAACGTTTTGTCGGCATTTGCCAGCGCGCTAAACACCGATGTTTCTGCTTTGAACCATAGTATGGAAGTGTTGGAGCAATTCGGAAACATGTCCTCTTGTTCCGTTCTTTTTGTGCTTGAACGCGTCCTAATGAACACACCAAAAGGGGCACTTATTTACAGCGCAGCCTTTGGTCCAGGCCTAACGGTCGAAAGCGGATTGATCAAATCTTTAGCAGCTTCTGATGCCTGATTTAAAAAAGAGATCGAGCGAATTGGAGCTTATGGATTATCCCATCGAGGATAAAAGCGACATATTCAAGAATTTCAAAGAACTGGTTTTCATTAATCGTTACTTGGGAGGCGCCATTCATAGTTATCGCAACATCAGGCATTTGTGCGAAAAACTTGACTGTCCAACCATTGTTGACATTGGTTTTGGCGCAGGTGATTTATTGAACTATCTCCATGAGAAACGGAAATATTTGCCAAGTAAAACCAAGTTTATCGGAGTCGATCTAATGCCTGAGGCAAAGGAGTTTGCAGACAAGCATTACCAATTTAAGGCAAAACAAATTGAACTCGTTCTTCAGGATTATCGCGCATGGCTAGAAAAGGGTGAAAGACCTGATATAATTCATGCCAGCCTCTTTTGCCACCACCTCACTAGCGATCAGTTGATTGAGTTTTTGCAAGTTGCCAGCAAAAATGCCAAGACCGGAGTTGTCATCAATGATTTACAGCGACACGCATTAGCATATTATTCCATCAAGTGGTTGACGGCCATGTTTTCAAAATCAAGATTTACAAAGAATGACGCACCGCTTTCCGTGTTGCGGGGATTCCGAAAAAAGGAACTAGTTGAACTTTTGAACCAGGCTGGTATTAGCGATTTCGATATTCGATGGAAGTGGGCATTCCGCTACCTTATTACAATCAGAACAAATAACTCGAAAGTTGGCGCAAGATCAGTATGACATAGCAATTGTAGGAGGTGGAATTGCCGGTCTATCGCTTGCCATTCAATGCGCACGTGCTGGATATCAAACCATTGTATTTGAAAAAGAAAGCTATCCTAAGCACAAGGTTTGTGGGGAATACATCAGCAATGAATCTAGGTCGTTTTTATTGGATCTCGGACTTCCGTTGTCTGAATTAGATGTTCCATTTATAGATCAATTTGTTTTAAGCTCTCATCATGGTTTTGTGTCCAGTTGTCGGCTTTCAACGGGTGGTTTTGGGTTAAGCAGATTTGAGCTGGATAGCCAATTGGCAAATCTCGCTCAGAAGGCCGGTGCGATCGTAATGACGGATACGAAAGCACTTTCCGTTCAAGGAGACTTTGTGGCTGGATACCGCATTGAAACACTTCGCCAGGGAACATTCCGATCAAAGCTTTTGATCGATGCCTCAGGAAGGAATTCTGCCTTAAACAAATCGAACAAGAGCAAAATTACCGAGGCTTGGATAGGGGTGAAATATCATTTGGATGCTGGACCTGATTCCAACGTAATCGAAATCCACACATTTCCAGATGGGTATGCTGGAGTTTCGAAGATTGAGGCCAACAAATACTGTTTTTGTTATCTCACAAAAGCAAGTGGATTAAAAGCCTGTAATTCCGACATCCAATTATTTGAAGAGAAGGTTCTATCTAAAAATCTAAGATTAAAAGCCCGTTTAAAAGCTAACAAGCTTGTCGGACCCATTACGACATCGCAGTTTTATTTTGGAATGAAAGGCGAAGGAGGAAGTTTTAATGAAATTGGCGATGCTTTGGGGTTTATTCCACCATTAACTGGAAACGGGATGAGTCTCGCATTGCGTTCTTCCAAAATACTATTCGAAAACGTGGATGAACTTCTCAGCGCGTCCATAGATGCCGCTACCTTTCATAAGCGCTGCGATGAATATATGAAAGGATACTTGAAGCATCGCGTCAGTCGTGGGGTCTTGTTGCAAAACCTACTTTTTTTAAAGCCAGCCGCGCTGAATAAAGCATTGATGTTTCTATTTAGTAAATCTCCTTGGGCGCTGCGAATGATGTCTAATTTAGCTGTCGGAAAGACCATTTAGCCAATGTGTACAGTAACTTACTTGCCAACAGAAACAGGATGCTTGATTTCCTCCAATCGAGATGAAATCATTACGCGTTCAGTAGCGCTGGCTCCCGATATTTATCCACATGGTTCACGCAATTTGCTCTTTCCCAAAGATCCGGTAGGCGGTGGAACTTGGATCGTAACGGCCCCTGAAGCGACAATTTGTTTATTCAATGGGGCATTCGAACCCCACGTCCGAAAAGAAAGCTATCGCATGAGTAGGGGCATGGTTCCTATTCAGTATTTCGATTATTTATCGGCAAGTTTGTTTGCCAACACCTTCGATTTTGTCGGAATTGAACCTTTTAGCTTGGTCGTTTATCAATCCGGAAGATTGCACTTGCTTGTGTGGGATGAAACTTCTGTTCACTTAACAGAATTGGATCCAAATATTCCTCAGATATGGGCTTCATCCACCCTTTATTCACCTGAAGTAAGAATGCACCGAAAAGAGATGTTTAATGCATGGCTTGAGTCGGATCCAAGTTTTGACCAAGAATCGATTATGAGATTTCATCAATCGGAAAAAACGGATGCCGAAAATGGCCTATTAATCCATCGATCTAATGGACTGAAAACAGTGAGTGTGACCAGTGTCGAGCGACACGATGCCTATGATACTAGTATGGTTTATCGCGATTTAATCGGTGATGTAACCAGCTCTAAAAACCTGTCATTTATCCTGTGATGCGCCTTGGATTCATATTGAGTTTGTGCTTTCTATGGTTCCAGTCTGTGCACGCCCAAAAGGATTCTACGCGTAACACCACCCTGAAAGTTCTTCCAACGGCATATTACACGCCTGAAACAAAAATTGCCGTAGAAGGCTTCGCTTACTTGAGTTTTTATTCGAAAAAAGCCGAGAGGGCGTCTAATGTCAGGCTATTTCTTACGGCCACACAAAATCGGCAATTGAGTCTCGACCTTCCTTGGCAGATTTTCACTGCTGGGGAGAGTTTCCGCATTTCAGGCAAAGTTTCCGCTCGAAAGTTTCCCGAATACTTCTACGGAATCGGGAATAACACCCAAGAGAAGCTACGCGAACTCTATAGTTTTAATAGCCTTGGCATCACCAACAGAATATTGAAGCAAAGCTGGGGGAACAATTACATTGGAGCCGCTATCGAGGGAATGTTGCTAAATACGAAACTACCTTTGTCAAACTTTCACATGATTAGCGATACGATGGACATTGTTGGCGCCCATGGTTATGGAGTTGCAGGTATTGGACCATCCTTCATCCATGATTCGCGTGATGTGCTGTTGTGCCCGCGAAAGGGGCGTTTTGTGGAAGTCACCGCGCTATTTAATGTAGGAATGGCGGATGGTAAATCTATCAAGTATTCCAAGCTGATCTTTGATTATCGGGAATATTTCAAACTCAAATATCAAACCGTGTTTGCCTATCAGATTGCAGCGCAATCAACCATTGGTTCTGTACCGTATCGGGAACTTCCAGCGCTGGGCGGACCATTGATGCATAGAGGTTTTTACTTCGGGCGGTTTAGGGACAAACATTTGGTTTTTAGTCAGGCCGAAATTCGAAAGCACTTGTTTTGGCGTATCGGTGCAGTTGCCTTCGGATCTGTGGGACGCGTGTGTAATGATGACGATCTGTTGGCATGGAGAGGTTTTCATCCTGCTGGTGGTGGTGGGATTCGGTTTAAACTTTCAGCCAAAGATGAGGCTAACATTCGATTTGATTTTGCTGTAACCCCAGATTCTAAGGGGTTTTACGTCTATTTTGCCGAAGCATTTTAATGGTTGCAAAACTCCCCATATCGTTGCGCTTGAAGCGTTTTTGGATTCGTTGGACACAGTGGGAATTCTGGCCTACGACCATCGTTTACCTTCCCGTTTTGGTTTGCTATCCCATATGGGCGCTGCTGTCTAGAGACATTTTTTTCTTTTCCTTGGTCAACCCTAAAATGCGAATGGGTGGACTTTATGGTGCGAGTAAGTTTCAGGGTTTACTGCCGCTAGATGCTGCAATCAAACCAAAAACACTATTATTCTCAGCTGATGCTAATCGGGCAATGGTTGAATCTAGTTTAAACGCTGCGCAAATTTCTTTTCCTATCATCATCAAACCCGATTTGGGAGAGCGCGGAAAAGGAGTGGAGAAGGTGGTAAATGCAAGGCAATTGTCTCGAACTTTACCCACGCAAACAAGTGATTTTGTCATTCAAGAATATTTAGACTTGCCCTTTGAAGCGGGGGTGTTTTACATTAAGAAACCCGGACAAACGAAGGGTGCGATTACGTCCATTGTGGTTAAAGGGTTTTTAACTGTCAAAGGTGATGGAGTACACACGATCAAGGAGTTATGCTTAATGAACAAACGAGCTTTGTTGATATGGGAGAAACTTGAAATGAGTTTGTCGATGGATATAAATCGAATTCTTGACGAAGGCGAACGAATCGATATTGAACCAATCGGCAACCACAGTCGAGGAACAGCTTTTAATGATGGTAATCATTTGATCAATCCGGTCCTCGAAGAAAGGATAGAAGCGATGGCGCATTCATTACCAGAGTTCCACTATGGTAGGTTTGATCTCAGGGCAGAATCTGAAGCGCAGTTTTCTTTAGGTGAAACAATAAAAGTCATGGAAGTGAATGGTGCAAACGCTGAACCTGCGCATATTTATCAAGAAGGCGCATCCTTATGGGGCGGATTTTGGACCCTACTGGTTTATTGGCACACCATATTCCTTATCGCACGCAGCAATAGAAATCGATTTAAGCCAAGCAGCTTTGCTGAGGCTCATTTGGCCTACAAACAATGGCAATATATTAAAAATGAAAAGTGGAACCTCGCAGAACGTGAAGTGGATTCTGCCTTGACTTAAGTAAATCTCATGAAAAAATTATTCATCTCAATCCTTCTGATATCAAGCCTTTCACCGCTTATGGCTCAGGTGAAATTGGCTTTTGATAAAACACCAAGAATGGCATTGGATGCTTCGCTGGCTTCATCCTTATCGAGCAATGCCCTTACATTTTCGGTGAATCGATTGCATCCAATCGCCTTTAAAGGAAGGTTTTCGGTAGGCTACGGCCTCCGATTCACGGGTTATTATGGGCAAGACAATGGTTATGTCACTGCTCCGGCTGATGTGAGCGAAGGGAACTTTTTCAAAAAGCAAAACGAAGCCAAACTCGACGCGCTTTATCTGACTCACAGCTCCGTTGGTTTTCTCAACGCGGCTGTTTATTTGGACTATCTCCTTTCAGAAAAGCTTTCGCTGCAATTTAACATCGATGCTGTAGGCTTTAGTTTCGGAGCAGATCGAAGCGGACGGTATGAAGCTGATTCAGAGAATCTTTCTTCGGCTAATGAGGCGGCAAGTGTAACCAGCGTTAATTTGCTTTTAACAGGAGATTGCGACATCGGCAGCCTGAATTCGGAGTTCAGTTTGCTCTATCGCATCAGCGATAATATGATTTTAAGGACTGGAGTGTCTTTTGTTTTCACCGAATTCACTACAAACAATAAACTGGCCTTTAACAACGATCGATTCCGTAAGAAAAGCCTAATGCCCATGCTAGGGTTTAGTTATTTACTTTAAGAAATCATGAAGAATTACCTTAAATACCTTGAACGTGCTGCCTCATGGCTGGCCAGTATAATCTTGCTGCAGACCTTGTTTATTAAGTTCACGGCTCATGCTGACAGTGTTATGCTTTTTAGCACATTGGGATTAGAGCCTTATGGCAGAATAGGCGTTGGAGTAGTTGAGCTAATAGCTGCGCTTTTAATGCTATTCAAAAGATCAGCTTTTTTGGGAAGCGTCCTGACGATGGGATTAATGACAGGAGCCATTCTTTCCCATGTTTTTATACTCGGCATTGAGTTTAATGGAGATGGGGGTGCGTTGTTCAGTCTTGCTTGCGTTTGCTTTTTTGCCGCCTCCGTTGTCGCTCGAATGAATTTTAAAGGTTTTGACTTCAAGAATTACTGAGCCGCATCAATCGATTTTATGATTTCTGCGCAAGCCCAGCGAATTTCATCTTCTGAAATGCAAAGAGGAGGAGCGAGGCGAAAGGCATTGCGACAACTCAAAAAATAAAAGCCTATGATTCCCTTGTCCAACAGATCGTTTATGACGCGGTTGACCATGTTTTCCGAGCTGAGTTCCACCGCCATCATAAACCCAAATCGCCTTAATTCCACAATGGACTTATGTTTTAGTAAATCGCTGAATAACTGAGATTTATAACCAATATCTTCTATCCATTTTTCAGATGTCAATACTTCTAAATTAGCCAACGCTGCTGCGCAACAAACAGGGTGGCCGCCAAAGGTGGTAATGTGGCCTAACACGGGATCGTGGGTGAGAAATTCCATGTTTGCTCGGCTGGAAATAAATGCTCCAATAGGCATTCCGCCCCCAAAGGCTTTGGCCAAACAAAGTATATCTGGAACGACATCAAACTGTTCGAAGGCGAATAAGCTGCCTGTGCGTCCCATTCCTGTCTGTATTTCATCGAAGATTAGGATAGAGCCAACTTCGGTGCATCGAGCCCTTAGTGCAGCTAAATAGGCTTTATCTGGTATACGAACACCAGCATCTCCTTGAATGGGTTCAACAATAACAGCCGCATGGTGTGCTGTAATGCGATGCAACTGAGATGGATCGTTAAAATCAATGAAGGTGGTGCCGGGCACAAAGGGCCTGAACTGTTGCTTTTTGACTTCATTGCCCGTAACACTGAGCGAACCGTGCGTGGCGCCATGGTAGCTTTTTTTCATGGCCACTACTTCATGGCGGCCAGTAATGCGTTTGGCTAGTTTTAACGAAGCTTCAACGGCTTCCGTTCCTGAATTCACAAAGTAGCTGCAATCGAGCGAGTCGGGCAGGAGCGAGGCCAGTTTGTCGGCTAGGTTGTTTTGGGAATCTTGGATAAACTCGCCAAAAGGAATGACATGTTGATACTTATCCAATTGGGTTTTGATGGCTTGAATCACGTGTGGATGCCGATGGCCGATGTTGGTCACAGCTATCCCAGAAATTAAATCCAGGTACTTTTTGCCAGCCTTGTCCCAGATGTAACAGCCCTCGGCTCTATCCACATCAATTGCCATGGGATAAGGGCTTGTTTGCGCCAAATGTTTGCTAAATGCCATAACACAAAGGTGGGAAGAATGATGAGATGGTGTTACTGGGATTGTGCGATCTGTTGACCTTTAAATCGAATGTAAAGTGGTTAATTATCTATTAGCTCTTTTTTACTTGCCTTGCTATTTGGATTTAGAATCAAATACTTTTTCCTGTCCTTGTTCTATAGCCGGGGCATCCAAAACGCGCAATTCGGGCTCGCCTAGCATCATAGGCACGCCCATCGTAACGTGTGTTTCCATTTTTATGCACGTTATCGGGCTTAGGGTAATAAGCAATCCCTCGTGGGCATTAGATAAGGAAATGGAATAGGGCATGGCGTCCACATGGATAAAGGTCAAGTGTTCGTCCATTAAGGCCGTTTCTTCCGGGATGACAATTTTGAAATTTCCAAGCGAATCGGTGAATATGGAGTCGAGGCCGGTGGCGGCAAATCGAATTTCTACGCCTTCGAATGGTTTATCATTTAACAGCACTATGCCCGAAATGGTTTTGAACTTCATGCCTTCCAATCGAATGCCTCCGTGCACGGTTTCGGTTTGCTCCAAGGGTGAGTAAAATGTAGCTTTTGGCGCAGCCAAACTACTTCCAATTGCCGCGAAAAAGGTCAAAGCACTTGCCGCTATAAATCGCGGAAAGCTCCAAAGTCGCCCAACCATCGGCAATGCTAGCGGCTGGTTCAACTGATCTTTTCTAAATCGACCGCAGGCATTTCCTTTTTTGTCGGCCAAAAACTGAATCAATTGCGCGTCACTCATAGACGTAAAGTCATACACCAATTTTGAACAGCTAGAGCAATGTCGGCCTTGCGCCTCAGGTGACATATCCTGCCAATTTTCGTGACAGGGTTTAGGAACGGTAATCGTTAAGGTCTTTGGTTTTAATTTCATGAGTTGGATATATGCCAAGAGAGACTCAAAAAGAATGGAAATTCCATAAACGCCATAAAAGTATCAATCATCTCGTCTAAAAATACGCTTCAATTTCCACCACTGATGGCGAGCAAACCGGAGCGGCTGCTTGACGGGCGAAGGTTTATAGGCGGCATAGCTGGGTTGAACATAACCCACGACCATCAATCCATCCACTTGGTAGTTACCCCGCACATTTAGGGCGTTATCTGTAATGGAACAAACGGATTTTGTCATGTTGATTTCAAGCAAGCTGTCGGCTGTGGCAAATGCATTTTGTGTGAAATGGTCGTGATGTGTCACTGCGATTACGGTTTTGGAAAGGTCCGTTTCCCAGGGCAGTTTCAGCGTAAAATAGCCCAAATCATCGCTTATGGTGTCTAGTTCAAGGCTTGGCACATAAACATGCGCTTGAGCTAAACCTTGCCCTTCAGAAAGCACTCGTCCGTTTATGTATCGAAATTCAGGTGTGGGCGCTGGTCGAGTTGACGCTTTTTTTTCTATGATTTCAATTGGTGTTGTATTGAAATGATTGGCCGCTGCAACAGAAGAAGCTAAGGCCGCCACTACGCTGAATGCAGCAGATCGAAAGATGTCAGGAAATTTCCAAGCATTAGCAGCCGGAAAGTGCTCTATTGGGCGCTGAAGTTGCGAAGCTGAAAAATGGCCGCACTGTTTACCGCTCGCCTTGACGAGGTGATCGATGATTTGTGCATCGGTCATCTGGCTGTAATCGGTTACAATAGTTGAGCAACTCCCGCAAAACCTGCCTTTTTCTGTTGGACTCATATTCGCCCAATTTTCATGACACGGCTCGGGAATCTTTATTTGGATTGGTTTTGGGTTTTTCATGGAATGGGAATTTACGTTCGAGGAAGTTAGCCTCAAAGCATGCAATAAGAAGCGATGAATTAGAATGCGGTCTAAATCGGATGATGATGGTTGTTTCGAGGGAATGATGATGAGCCTTAACGTGCATCTTTGTGTCTAATTATATTCAGTTTATGCTCGCAAAGCGCCTCATTATGGTTTGCCCAACCCATTTTTATGCGAATCCGGAAACGGCATCAACCAATGCCTTTCAGGTTTTGGGTGGTGATGAATTTGCTTCAGATCAGGCCCTTTCGGAGTTTGAAACGATGGTCGAAACCTTGAAATCACATGGAATTGAAGTTTTTGTCTTCGAAAGTGGAGTAACCAATGCGCCAGATGCCATTTTTCCTAATAATTGGTTTGCCACTTTTCCCAATCAAACGATGATCACCTTTCCTATGCTTACCGCAAATAGACGAATCGAACGGGAACCCAAACTCATCGCTGCCATTCAAGCAATAGGCGATTATAAGCGCAAAGCAATGGAAGAGTTGGAAAAGGAAACTCCGCCCCAAATTCTGGAAGGAACGGGAAGCTTAATGCTCGATCATGAACGAAAAATCGGTTTTGTCGGACTCAGTTCACGAGCCGATCTTAAGGCGATTAAAGCCTTTGAAGATATCAGCGGATATAAAATCCACCGCTTTCGAACCCAAGATGAAAGTGGCAATCCCATTTACCATACAAATGTTGTGATGACTCTTGGCGAAGGCTTCGCTGTCGTTGGACTCGACTTAGTGTATGAGGCAGACCGGGCAGCACTAGAAGAGGCGCTAAAGAATACCGATAGAACGGTAGTCAAACTATCTAAGAATCAGGTGATGCGCCAATTTGCTGGTAATATGCTGCAAGTGGAAAGTGTTGATCAAAAGCGCTCCTTAATTCTATCTAAAACTGCTTTTGACGGATTGTCGGGTTTTCAATTAGAGGAATTAAACCGATGGAACGATCAGTTGATTGTATGCGACATTCCAACGATAGAGCGACTAGGAGGTGGCAGTGTGCGCTGTATGCTGGCCGAACTTTTTTAATAAATCGTTTCGCTTCGGATTGCCAGAATTGGAATGGTCATATTTACGGCATATTTTAACCTATGGACATCACAGATTGGATCGGAACGGTGGGAGTGTTTATCCTCTTACTGGCTTATTTTCTTGTTGTAATCAATGTGATTGAAACGAAAGGAATCATTTACATTTTGATGAATTTGTTCGGTGCACTCATTGCTGGAGCAGCCTCGTATTTGCTAAACTATTGGCCGTTTATCATCCTAGAAATGGCTTGGACTCTGGTATCGGCCTATTCGCTCTACGATTTTCTAAAGTCGAAAGGCGCTTAATCGATAGCCTTTAGGTTCTCGCCAATGCGATCGAGCAATGCATCACTAGCGTGTTGTTGAATGAGTTCGAAAAACTCGCGTTCTTCCAATCGAATATGCCTTTCCAAAGCTTTACCCAACTCGTTTAATGTCCATTCGGCACCAATTGCCATGGAAGTGTCTCCGAGCAATTTTTGAAACTGATATTCCAAGTCGGTATGATCGTCAATCAAGATATGGATCAATTGGTCGATATCGGGATGTACGCCAGAAAGCAAAGGGAAAAGCAATTTTTCTTCACTTTCTGTATGCGGTTTGATCAACTCCTCGAAAGTTTTGAGCGCGTAGCGTTGCTTTTCCACGATGGTTGACGGCATGTTTTTATAGTCAGGCACGTCTGATTTTAAGACCTGAGCCAGCAAGAGCATGGGGTGATGCTCTTGACTCAATTTGATCAAACTTGCGTGCCGTTTCATATCGGTTAACCGAGGAGTTTTTCGAGTAAAACTTGCCTCAAATTACCTAGCAAGTCGTTTTTGTCGGATTTGACGGTGATGGCTTGATCCAGCTTGGCAATATTCTCGCTTAACAATTCATCGCGATAGTTTTCTGTATTGTCGACTATGGTCAACACCTCTATGGCCGTTAGAAAATCATCTGAAATAGCAATGTCAATGAGCAAGCTCAATTCGTCTGACGCGTCTAGGCCGCTTTGCCAAATGCAGGTCAAAATATCGGGCTTAATTTCGGTCAGCTTCTTATCGGTCAGCGCGAAAATGAGTGGATCGATACATTTTGCGTCTTTTAGGTTGAACAAGCTTTTTTCCAATAGGAGCTGAACTTCTTTGCTTGGCTTGGCGGCTAATAAACTTAAAAGTGCGGGAATCACTTCAGGGGAACCTTCATGTGGAACCCGCTTTAAAGCGCCTATCACTTTGCGTTCATCTCGATCGCCTAATTCGGCAATGAGTTTTTGCGTTCTCTTTGGGTCGGGAATAAATTCTTCTTGGTTTTCAATGGTTTCGCTCATGCAATGCTATCCTATTTGATCGAGGCTCCAAGCCTCTGGTTTTGAATTGAATAATAATTTAGTTTTTGTCCAGGTTTCCTTAAAAAAGTTGGATTCGCGATAGGCGTTCAACGCATCTTCGGAATCCCAGATGCTGTATGTCATCATTAGGCTTGGATTCGATTTATCTTGAATCAACATGACAGACGAGCAACCCTGAAAGTTCAATATTTTGGGTTTTGACGCTTCAAAAATCCGGATGAAATCAGCGATTGCGTCTTCTTGAAAGGTCATTTTTACGATTCTAATCATCGAAGCTTATTATTATGGATTCACCCATTCCGAGGCCCAATAAATTGGCTGCGTGTCCTTTGTTTATAGCAATTTCAAGGTTTCCAGTAGAGTTGAACATTGCAAGTCGATCGCCTTCAGAAGCTGAACTGTAACGCGTGCCAATTTCTTCTATTTCGTATCCCTTGTGTATAAAACCAATGATAAACGCTCTGTCCTTCCCAATTTGGCGGAATAACTCCTTGGTAATGTTTGATATAGCATTTCCGTAGCTGTCCACATATATGATCATGCCTTTGATGTGGTCGTCACCAACTACAGGTTGAATTAATGTGCGTTGCTGAAATTGCTCCGTTTTTCTTCCAATCATCTCTAGCGTACCACCTTTAGAAAGGTAGGCTGCTGCAGGCGCGTATAAATCGCGGGTAGGGAAAGTCACTAAATCCGTGTCGAGATTCATTTGAAGTTCCACAATAAGATCAGCGTGTTGATCGGCTATCAAACTGAAAAATCCATTGTCGGCAGTGAGGATGTATTGGTTCTTATACTTAATTGCGAGATGCCTGCCTTCATCAATAGCTCCAGCGCCAACTCCGATAATATGAACGGTGTCATTTGGAAAATTATTGAACACACTTTTCAACACAAAGGCCGCCTCGGCTATGCTAAACTTATTGATTTCATGGCTGATGTCAATAATATGGCAATCAGGATTTTGTGAAATGATTTTTGCTTTTACCGTAGATAGGTAAAAGTCACTATTTCCAAGATCCGTTGTAAGAGTTATGATGGGCATTAATTTGCCAATAAATGGCGCTAAAAAATTTATTCCTTTGCGAAGGCGAAATTAGGAAAAGCAGCCGCCAATAACTTTAAAATTCCGACTCCTTTGCACGAAATAATTATTCAGTTTGACGACAACCATCCGGTGGATATACTCGGAGTGAATAATTCAAATTTGCAAGTGCTTAGAAAGCATTTTTCAAGCCTTAAGCTTATTGCCCGAGGCGATCAACTGAAGGCTTTAGGTCCTGAAGAGGCTTTAGAGGTTTTTGATAAAAAATGGAAAGAGCTGATTCATTTTCTGAATGAGTTTAACCGACTCAGCGAATCAGATGTCAAGAATATCCTACAATCTAACAATCCGAGCTTAAAGGCAGATGAAGCGTTAATCCTGTATGGTGAGTCAGGTAAAGTGATTAAGGCAAGAACGGCCAATCAATTGAAAATGGTTGAGGCTTGCAAAGAGAACGACATGCTATTTGCCATAGGACCGGCCGGAACTGGAAAAACTTATACGGCAGTGGCACTTGCGGTCAAGGCGTTGAGGGATAAACAAGTTCAGAAAATCATTTTAACACGTCCAGCGGTTGAAGCCGGGGAGAGTTTGGGGTTTTTACCAGGCGATTTGAAGGAGAAGTTGGATCCGTATTTGCGCCCGCTGTACGATGCCTTACTCGATATGATTCCCTTCGATAAGCTGGCGAAATTTCTCGAGCGTTCAACGATAGAAATAGCCCCATTAGCATTTATGCGAGGTCGCACGCTTGATAATGCCTTTGTTATATTGGACGAGGCTCAGAATGCCAGCGAGAATCAAATGAAAATGTTTTTGACTCGGATGGGGCGAGGGGCTAAATTCGTTATCACGGGAGACATGAGTCAGATCGACTTACCAAGGCAAATCCCAAGTGGACTCGTGCAGTCTGTTCGTTTGTTGAAAGGGGTAAAAGGAATCAGTATGGTTGAACTCGATAAAAGCGATGTCATACGTCATAAACTGGTTGAAAGCATCATCGACAAATACGATAAATTAAAAGAAATTAAGAAACCATGAAGCATCTATTAATTGGCCTTTCCCTGCTAATTACCACAGCAGTGATGGGACAGAAACTTGATCTTACCCAAGAAGTGATTTTATTGTCTTGCGGAGATTATCGAATTTCAACGGAAAAATCAGAGACACAGGTGAGTTATGTGCCTTTACATGGCAAAGAGAGTCGAAAGCTGCCTCCGCCTGTAATAATAGAAATCAATACCAAAGCAAAGGTCATCAAGATCACTGAGAAAGCCACTGGAGCGATTAAATATGAACTACCTTACACACAGGCCTTTCAGGGTGCGGGTGCTTCGGTTTCACTCAAAGCGGGAGAAACGCTTTTCATGACTAAGGATAAAAAGGTTACGATGGTCAATCATAATGAAACAAGCAAAGTGCTTCATGTTATGTTGGATGACAACACGAGCGAAATGTTTGAATTGTTAGAACTTGTTGTGAAAAAATAATGGAGGCTTTAAAGGAGACAAATTTTCATTTTCCTGGTCAAAAGAAGATGTATCGAGGAAAAGTTCGCGATGTGTATTTTATTGGCGATGATTATCTCGTTATGGTTGCTAGCGATCGCATTTCAGCCTTCGATCATGTCTTGCCTAAGGGAATACCCTACAAGGGACAAGTGCTTAATCAGCTTGCCGCTCGATTTTTAGACGCCACGTCTGATATCGTTCCAAACTGGCTCATCGCGGTTCCAGATCCGAATGTGTCCATTGGGTTGAAATGCAAGCCCATCATGGTTGAAATGGTCATTCGCGGCTATTTGAGTGGTCATGCTTGGAGAGAGTATAAGGCAGGTAAACGTGTGATTTGTGGCGTTTCAATGCCCGAAGGCATGAAAGAAAGCGATCCGTTTCCAACACCCATTATTACGCCAGCCACAAAAGCCAAAGAAGGGCACGATGAGGACATTAGCCGAGAAGATATCATCGCGAAAGGAATTGTAGAAGAATCAACCTATCTTCAGATGGAGGACTTTACACGAAGACTTTATCAGCGCGGCAGTGAAATTGCTGCTGCTCAGGATTTGATTCTTGTTGACACGAAATATGAGTTTGGAATGGATCCGGAAGGAAACATTCGATTGATTGATGAAATTCATACGCCAGACTCTTCAAGGTATTTCTATCGAGATGGATATGAAGGAAGACAGGCAAGGGGAGAAGCTCAGAAGCAATTGAGTAAGGAATTTGTCCGTCAATGGCTTATTTCTAATGAATTTCAAGGCTTAGATGGGCAGCAAATGCCAATCATGCCAGACGATTTTGTATCCGTGGTTACAGAGCGCTATATAGAGCTTTTCGAAAAGATTACAGGCGGGAAATTCATAAAAGCCGATACAGCAAGGATTCAATCTCGCGTAGAAGCGAATATCGGGATGTGGTTAGCAGATAATCTTTAGTCTTTCGAGGCTTCGATTTCTTCGAAGTAAGACTTCGTATAAGTTTTGTCGAAAATAAATTCGTCCTTTTTCTTATCGTAAGCGATCAACGCTGATGGATATTCAACGAGATAGCCATCGTATTCTTTATCCTCTTTAGCATCCACATTAATGTCGAAGTCAAACTTATACGTGTCTTCAATTTCAGATGGAACCTTGGTGTTTACCGAGATACGCTTGGTGTAATAGCCCTTCTTAGTGAGTTGAATGGTGTAAATTTCTTCGCTCATCAATGTGAATTTGAATTTTCCATTCTTCTTCGTCTCAAAGGCATCGACCACCTTATTTCCTTCAAATAACTCGACCAATACACCATCTAGCGATGCATCGCCATGGGTGATTTCGCCACTGATATCCAACACATCAAAGGGCTCAAGGGTAGTAGTGTCCATTTCTTCCTGGGCAAATCCATTCAAGGCAAATAGGGATATGAAAGCGATCAAAAGGGTTACAGAGAAATTTTTCATGGCTAAGTTTTTGACTTTATCGTGGCTAATTTCAGTAAAAAATCAATCGGAATATTAAAATATCGCTTTTAATCACCATAATCATTTTGATTATTCAGTGGGCTGTCTTCCTTATAAACGAAGGAATAGTCTATGATTTAAGGGATTTGGGTTTGAAACCAAGAACCCTCGAAGGCTTAATTGGCATTCTATCATATCCGCTTTTGCATGGGAGTTGGAGTCACCTTATCGACAATTCTGTGACGGCCTTTGTCTTACTTTTTGGCATGTTTTCCTTCTATGGCAGGCTAGGATGGCAGGTGTTGTCATGGAGTTGGATCATGAGTGGAATTTGGATGTGGATTGCCGCGCGCGATGGAAATCATATCGGATTTAGCGGTGTTATTTACGCCCTGGCGAGTTTTATTTTCTTTTCTGGTTTAATTAGAAGATACTATCGCCTTATGGCCTTATCTGGAATTGTAGTTTTCCTCTATGGTTCAATGGTTTGGGGAGTTTTACCCATTCAACCGCAGATTAGCTGGGAGGGTCACCTTTTTGGCGCGATTGCTGGAGCAATTCTAGCTTACTACTTTCGAAATCAAGGTCCTCAGCGACCAAAATACTCTTGGGAACTTGAACCTGAATTAGAGGAAGTTGGAGCATTGGAAATAGAAAAGCCGCTTGAAACATCAAGCGGCTCTCCAGAAATTAATTATATCTACAAGGACAGATCTACTGACTAAGCATTACTGGCATGACGAGCATGGTAATTGTTTCGTTTTCTTCCTTTTCTGAAGGCGATAAAATACCAGCGCGGTTTGGAGCACTCAATTCTAACTTCACTTCATCAGATTCAATGTTATTCAACATTTCAGCAAGAAAACGGCTGTTGAAACCAATCGTAATGTCGTCACCAGTATATTGACAACCCAAACGCTCTGTTGCCTCGTTGTTATAGTCTAGGTCTTCTGCAGAAACTTGAAGTTCGCTACCTTTTATGCTAAGTCTGACTTGGTGTGTCGTTTTGTTCGAGAAAATAGAAACACGTCTTACGCTGTTTAAAAATGGGTCTCTAGCCATGGTCATTACCATTGGGTTTTCTTTCGGAATAACCGCTTCATAATTCGGGTATTTCCCGTCAATAAGTCGGCTTACTAAAGTGTATTGTTCAAACACAAAGCTCGCGTTGGTTTCGTTGTATTCAATTTCAACGGTCGTATTTAAACTGACAAGAAGCGACTTCAACAAGTTCAAAGGCTTCTTAGGCATAATGAAATTTGCCGACTTGCTTGACTTGCAATCCGAACGATGATATTTCACCAACTTATGCGCATCTGTTGCCACGAAAGTGATTCCGTCTTTTTCTAGCCCGAAATAAACTCCGCTCATTACCGGTCGAAGTTCATCGTTACCAGTTGCGAAAACCGTTTTATTGATGGCATTGAAAAGCGCACCGCTTTCAATTTTTAGTTTCGATGAAGAATCAAGTTCTGGCAATCGTGGAAATTCATCGCCATTTACGCCTGCCAACTTGTATTTACCATTGTCAGATCCTATTTCGATACCAAACGTTTTAGCGTCAATACTAAAAGTGAGCGGTTGATCTGCAAAGGTTTTAAGCATGTCAAGCAAAAGCTTTGCTGGCACGCATACTTTAAGATCATCATCGGCTTTGTCCAAGGTTATACTTGTAATCATGGTTGATTCAAGGTCACTACCGGACACGGTTAACTTTTTATCGTTTACATCAAAAAGGTAATAACTCAATATAGGCAAGTTGCTGCTTGTATTGAGAACCCCACTGATGGAGGTTAACTGCTTTTGAAGGGTAGAACTAGATACAATGAATTTCATAGGTCACATATGGGTTTAAGGACGTATTGTTTCGTCTCAGAAAGTGGCAAATATAATTGATTACAATAGAGTTGAAATCCGCGTTCTACGCCATTTCCTCCATTAGTTTTCAACGATTATCTAAAGAAATAAACAGCTTTAGTTAGCTTATCGAAAATGGCATATTGGCCAATGAATATTTGATTGGAGTCAACCCATATATACAATCTGTCTTGATCGTAATTGATGGGATTGCCTTCTAAATCGTAACCATCTTTCAATGGTTTTCGGAAACCAATGACTGATTTGGTTTCATAATCAGTTTCCAAGGTGATTGTAAAAAGCGGTTCGCTGAGCTTTATTGAGTCAAGAAAAGCCTTTGATTTGGTTTCTTCATAACTTTCGTAATGGATCATTTTATAGTTAGCCAAATAGGCATTCAGCTCCAAGGTATCGAATCGTGCCGGTTGATCCATTTTCTCTCCTCCAAGCATAACTAAGTTGCCTTCACCATGATTTTCAAAATGAAAATTCTTTTCAGGATGTTCGGTAAATGTCACTTCAAGCGAAGCGATTTCTTCAATCTTAGCCCCGAATACTTCTCGTGATCGCCATTCCAATTCGTTTGTGAAAAATCGTGGAGTTATAAATCCGTGAAAACCTTCGAGATGAATAACAAAAGGCCGAGTAGATCCTTTCATCATCATGTTGGTTCCGGTGTGGAGTTGATTCGCACCACCAACATAAAACGATTTTATAGGCTCATTCGCTTCACCATACACATCGACTAAAACATGACTTGCAATGATTCCTTTCAGAATTGAATTCATGTTGTTTTCGCTTACAGGGCTTTTTACCGCCAGCTTTTTCATGGTTGAAAGTAGAATCTTGATTCCGTCAGGCCGGGCTTGATAGGCTTCATTAACCGTCCAAGATTGATCAGGTTGACGTTTTAAGTCCACCGTTCGTCCGGATTGGTCTTTCATTACGATGCGCATCACTGCGGCTGTATCTTCAACAGCAAAATTGCTCAGCTCGCTTCGAATGGTGCTACCATTCTGATTTGTTGACATGTAGAAGGCAACGAGCCCAAGAATTACAAGTATTACTGCTCCTGTAATCAATCGTTTCATAGACAGGTTATTTAACGTATCGTTTTTTGCGCCAGTAGAAAAATCCAATACCAAAAAGAAAAACCAGCAGAATGGGTAGGGCATTGTTTAACACTTGCCAATAGTATCGATCCTTATCCACCTTGGTTTGATCCAATAGTCGGATTTTAAACTCCTTGGATCGGACATTGAGTAAGCCGCTGTCATCGCACAAATAATTCACAGCATTGAGGATAAAGGCTCGATTGCCATACATAGTCTGTGTGTATTTATCGAAACCCAGCGCATAGAATTTTTCTTCAATCTTATTGACCGGGTTTTGAATGATGTCGCCATCGCTCACCACGATCATTTTAGTGGGAACGCTTGTCTCTTTGAAACCTAGCCCTTCGTCTTTTAACAGCCGTTGAGGAAGTCTGTTCGTGAAAACAGATGGAAAAGTTCCTTCCAATAAAATGGCCGTTGGGAAAGGACCATTGCTAAACATTTCATATTTAGGAGGATCGCGCAGAATGTTGAAACTAATTCGGGTCGGAGCCGAAACGAGTCGACACTGATCGCTTGAACTTAACAGGGTAGTGGCCTTTACGCCATTTACTTCAATCGGCTCCATGGTGCTAACAAACTCCGTTTTGATTCTATCTAGATTTTTGCTAATAGCATGTTCCTGATTTGCAGAAAGTAACGGCTCGTAATACCAAGGAAATAGTTCTTGTCTGGGCTGATTGCCGATATAACCCGTCACAATCGGCTTATTGATGCATTGTATATCTAGAATCAGGTCGTTGTTTAATCGGACTCCGTATTTGAACAATTGATCATCGAGGTTGTGATTTAAAACCAGCCCCATCGTCAAGTTTGATGCTCGAAGGCTATCCATTCTGGCGAAAACAGGATCAATAAGCCACAAAACTTTGCCTCCTTTCATAATAAACTGATCGATAATGAACTTATCCTGCTCGGAAAATGCTGAATCTGGGCGAGCAATAATTGCCGCGTCAACGTCTGCCAAGGCATCCACTTTTTGATCTAAAGAAATACGCTTAATGGT
This sequence comes from uncultured Flavobacteriales bacterium, assembly GCA_943788145.1. Taxonomy (GTDB): domain Bacteria; phylum Bacteroidota; class Bacteroidia; order Flavobacteriales_G; family Salibacteraceae; genus SHAN690. Next base: position 15,063 of record CALSPD010000021.1, on the reverse strand, counting down.
GTAAAATTCAGCCAATGCTCGCTCGGCATCGGCTGTTTCAAGCTTTCCAAGCTCACCGTGGCCTTCAATAAAAGCTACCACCTGTTTCTCTTCTTGAGCTACTTTGCGAATCGCGCTCATGAATTCATATTCCAATTGCTGAATAGATGCAGCAATCATTTCATTTTCGGTTGCTCCGGCCACACTTTTCAAGAGTTGAATGGCAGTTTCTCTACCTCTAAAGCTTAGAATGGCGCCTGGGAATATGATTTGTTCTGAAGTTTTATCTCCAGCTTGCATTCGAATGTTGGTGTACTGTAATCCCTGTCGAGTAAGTTCTTTATAAACTTCCACACGTTCTTTTTCATCTGGACTTGCAGATGGATTAATGAATTCGTAGTGAATATTTTCTCCCGAATAGGCCCTGAATTCATCCAACATTTCCTTGGTTGCATCGCGCAATTCCCGAAACTCTGTTGGTAGATTTCCCTCCAAATAAACGCGAACAAATAGAATTTCATCCAGGTTTTGCAATTGATCGGTAGTTGCTTCGCTGAGGGTGTAACGCTTCTCCTCGGTTAAATCAAAACGATCAAAAATGAAACTACCAGTAAAATTGACGAGAATAATTATACCAACCAAATGGCGAGGGACGTCAAATCCATCCATTTTTTATTTGCTAAGTTTTTCATGCGTCCTACCATTTCCGACTTTCTAAACGGGTTTTGGTAAAAAGCAAAAACACCGAGATTAGACTAGCGAAATACAAAATATCTCTAGTGTCAATAACCCCTCGACTCATTGAGAGGTAGTGGTTGTTAATGCTTAACATTCTTAGCATTCGCTCTAGTATATCAATCGAAAAAATAGCCGAAACAGATTCAAATCCGATAAACACAATGAAGCATAAGAAGACAGCTAGAATGAACGAAACGATTTGATTATTAGTTAGCGAACTGGCAAATAGTCCGATAGCGACATAAGCGCCAGAAAGAAAAAGTAACCCGATGTAAGAACCCCAAGTGCCTCCTGAGTCAAGGTTTCCTTCTGGAGCGCCAAGTTTGTAAACAGAGTAATAGTAAACTAGCGTAGGGATAAGTGTAATCAAGGTTAAAAACCAACCGGCTAAGAATTTAGCCAAAATGATTTGCCAATCAGTCAACGGCTTGGTAAGCAAAAGCTCGATTGTTCCTGTCCGATTTTCTTCAGCAAAAAGCCGCATCGTTACGGCCGGACATAGAAATAAGAAAACCCAAGGACCCAATACGAATAAGGCATCGAGATTTGCAAAACCGCTGTTAAGGACGTTCATGTCAATAGGGAAGACCCACATGAACAACCCAACTGCCATCAGAAAAACGGCCATAACCAAATAGCCGATCAAGGACGATAGAAAATCGCCTATTTCTTTTCGAAGTAAACTAAGCAAAATTGATTTTTTTCAAGGCCGCCAAAGATATGCGATTCGATTTGTGTCAAAGACTAAAATGAGTTATTGGTTTTTAACCCTTTCATGCTCATTTAGCGATTAAAGTGGTTTCGTTGGTTGTTGATAATGTCCATTTAACTTCGCGTTCTTTTTTTATAAATATGATTATTCAAAAATTTGGCGGTACTTCTGTTGGCAGTGCGGAACGCATAAAGGCCGTTGCCAATCTCATTGCTGACGATACGCGTAAGATTGTTGTGTTGTCTGCTGTTTCAGGAACCACAAACCAGCTCGTTCAGATAAATAAGGCATTGTACAAACAGGATAAGGTGGCGGTCGAAGGTTTGTTGACTTCTTTCGAGTCTGCGTATAATCAATTGATTCAAGATTTATTTATTTCTGAAGAATCGAGGTTGAAAGCTAAATCTCACCTATCAGGACACATCAATCACATTCGTTCTTTTACGCTTGACATGTTCACGCCTTTCGAAGAGCGAACGGTGCTTGCACAAGGGGAATTGTTGTCATCATCCTTATTGCAGTTGCACTTGAGCGAAAAGGGAGTGAAATCAGTGCTTATTCCGGCTCTTGACTTTATGCGCATCGATCAAAATAACGAGCCGGACGAGTGGTATGTCAAAAGCAATTTAAATCGCCTTTTAGACGCACAACAAGAAACAAAACTGTTTGTAACACAGGGTTATATCTGTAGGAATCATTTTGGCGAAGTGGATAATTTAAAGCGCGGAGGAAGCGATTATACGGCAAGTATTATTGGAGCAGCTATTGGCGCCTCCGAGGTGCAGATTTGGACCGATATTGACGGCATGCACAATAATGATCCTCGCATTGTTGAGAAAACGAGGCCCATTGATCGATTAACGTTTGATGAAGCAGCAGAATTGGCCTATTTTGGTGCAAAGATCCTCCATCCAAGCAGTATTCTTCCCGCAAGAAAATCGAACATTCCAGTAATTCTGAAAAACACAATGCATCCTGAAAAACCGGGAACGGTTATTTCAAATGTTTCTTCAGGAAACTTCATAAAAGCAGTAGCTGCTAAAGATGGAATCACAGCTATAAAAATCAAAAGTGACCGCATGTTTTTGGCATATGGTTTTTTTGCGAAAAGTGTTTGAAGTGTTTGAACGACATCGTATTTCCATTGACATGATCACTACAAGCGAAGTGGCTGTCAGCCTTACGGTTGATTCTGAAGAAGATTTAGAACCACTATTGGAAGAACTTCGACTTTACGGAATGGTTGAAAAGGAAGTTGATCAATGCATTGTATGCATAGTAGGGCATATGATTCAAGAAGAGCCTGGTCCGGCCGCTCGGATTTTTGAGTCCTTGCGGAACGTTCCGTTGCGTATGATATCCTACGGAGGCAGTAAGAACAATGTAAGTCTTCTCATAGACAAACAATATAAGGTCGAGGCCCTAAAAGCGTTAAATCAAGGTTTGTTTCAACTAAACTAACATGGATATGCTGAATAGTTTGGTTCAAAGCAACCCTACTCCTTATTATGCCTATGATTTAGGCCGATTAAAGCAAACGATAGATCGCGCAAAAAAGGCTTCGGAGCGTTATGGTTATCATGTGCATTATGCCATGAAGGCCAATGCCAACGACAATATACTAGCTTGCTTTTTAAAAGCTGGTTTTGGAATTGATTGCGTCAGTGGTCAGGAACTCCAAAAAGCGCTGGATTCAGGATTTCATGCAGAGCAAATTGCTTTTGCTGGAGTTGGTAAAAGCGATTGGGAAATAGATTTGGCTCTAAACAATGGGATTTTCACCTTGAATGTGGAATCGATTGAGGAACTCATTGTCATTAATGAGCGGGCGAAAAGACTAGGTAAGAATGCAAAAATCGCCCTGAGGTTAAACCCAGACGTTAACGCTAAAACGCACCATTACATCACCACTGGTCTTGAAGAGAACAAGTTCGGAATCAGCGAATGGCAGTTAAATGAACTTTTTGATTGTTTGGAAACGCTGGAATATGTAAAGCTTACGGGTATTCATTTTCATATTGGGTCTCAAATAACCAGCTTAGAACCTTTTCGAAACCTCTGCAGTCGGATCAACCATTTTCAGGAACTTTTTGAGTCAAGGGGATTCCGTTTGGAACATATAAATGCGGGTGGTGGATTAGGCGTTGATTACGATCACCCGGATGATTTGAATAAGCCAAACTTTGATGGTTTTTTTGAACTTTTCTCGAAATTCTTACAACTACGACCATATCAAAGTCTGCACTTCGAATTGGGCCGCGCGCTCGTTGCCCAGTCTGGTGACCTCATTTCTCGCGTTTTATACGTCAAAAAAGGTCGTAAGACAAACTTTGTGATTCTGGACGCGGGAATGACGGAGCTTATTCGACCGGCATTATATCAGGCCTTTCATAAAATTGAAAACATCAGTCAATTCAATTCAAAACCAACTGAATTTTATGATGTGGTAGGACCGGTTTGCGAAAGCAGCGATTGCTTCGGAAAAGCGGTGAACTTGCCGAAAACCGAACGGGGTGATTTGGTGGCTATTCGATCTGCGGGTGCTTACGGAGAGTGTATGGCATCGTCCTATAATATGCGAAGCTTAAATCCTTCGTTTTTTTATGAAGCGGAATAGAAATTTCATTCCTTGTCTGTCCGCAAAGAATTTAGTCTAATTTTGAGCCGTTAAACCTTTTGTTATTATTTAATTCTTACTCCTGTGAATATTTTTGTTGGCAATCTGAATTACAGATTGCAAGTTGAAGCCCTCGAGCAACTTTTTGCTGAATACGGGCAAGTTGATTACGTAAAAAATCATTACTGATCGTGAAACTGGCCGAGCCAAAGGTTTCGGTTTTGTTGAAATGCCAAACGATGCCGAAGGTCAAGCGGCTATCGATGGTCTAAACGGTTCTGAAGTGATGGAACGTGCGATGGTTGTTAACCAAGCTCGACCAAGAGAATAGACATCCAATAAAATTTTTTTTTCTCCCATCTTGTTGTCTTTTTAAGGCGAATGAGGTGGGAGTTTTTATTTCCATACGTTTGGACTAATTCGAACGGATTCAATTATGAGTATTTAACCTATGCGTGGATTTGTTTTTTACTTCATTTCAAGAAGACTCAGGTAAAGGGCCGTTTGAAAAATTACTAGAGATTTTTCTTGAGTTAGTTACCCACACCAGTGGTGATGTGGATGAAGCAATAGATTGGCTGAGAGAACTTGACAAGGAATATTCCTTAACAGATGAGACCTATTCAATAGATGATTTTATTGAAGAATTAAATCGGAAAAAGTTCATCAGACAATCAGATAAATCTGGCGATGGCAAATCAATTACACCTAAGTCTGAGCAATTGATTCGACAACGTTCACTAGAGCAGATTTTTGGCAAACTCAAGAAAACTCCGACTGGAAATCATAAAACGAACGCCTTGGGAAAAGGGGATGAGCAAACTGCTGATCGAAGGTCATATCAATTTGGAGATCGAACCGATCGCATTGATTTCACACAAAGCATAAGAAACGCACAAAAGCGTAATGGCCAGGATGAGTTTAACCTTCGCGAGGACGATTTGGAAGTAATTGAATCCGAACACATGTCATCTACATCAACCGTATTGATGATAGATATTAGCCATTCGATGATTCTCTATGGGGAAGACCGCATAACACCCGCTAAGAAAGTGGCGATGGCTCTTGCTGAATTAATTAAGAGAAAATATCCAAAAGACACCCTCGATGTCGTGGTGTTTGGGAATGACGCATGGCAAATCAGCGTTAAGGATTTACCATATTTAAAAGTAGGACCCTACCATACCAATACGGTGGCAGGATTGGAAATGGCGATGGAAATTCTCCGGAAAAAGAAGAATCCAAATAAGCAAATATTCATGATTACCGATGGCAAACCTTCCTGCCTAAAGGAAAAAGATGGAACGTATTATAAAAACAGCTTTGGGCTAGATCCTAGAATCATTAATAGAACGCTCAATTTAGCAGCGGCAGCAAAAAAGGCGAAGCTGACTATAACCACTTTCATGATTGCGAAAGACCCATATCTACAGCAATTCGTACGCGATTTTACAGAAGCCAATCAAGGTCGGGCCTTTTACTCTGGTTTAAACGGATTGGGGAGTTTCATTTTTGAAGACTACGAATCAAATAGAAAACGAAAGGTGCGCTAAAAGCTACTCGATTACAATGTTTAATCCCACCAGCTCATCTTTAGAAGCGGATGTAATGCTGTAATCTCCAGCGCTGAGGGTTTCACTTTTTGCCATGAACAACTTATCGGTTCTTACATAAAGCTTGCCTTCGCAATAGAATTCTTCGCTTGTTTTCGACCTTAAGACTAAGACAATCGATTTGTTATCAAACTCCATTAAACTCGTCTTTGTAGTCGAAACTTCATCGGAGTTGGGCAATCTAGCATCGATAATTTGACCTTTTTTCATTCGATCACCACGAAAAAAAACGGGCGCAACATGGGATATAGATGCTTTACCTTCAGGATTCAATTTTTTTATTCGATAATAAGACCAACCCATCAATGGTTTAAAGTCCGATTCGAGAAAATCCATTATTTCAGGACCAGTTTCGGGTAGAGTTATGCTTCTGAAATCTTCATACTCTTTGCCATCGCGGCTTCTCATGAGTACATAGGAGTAGCTGCCTACTTCCGAGGTCCATTGGATGTTTACTTTGTCTTCTGCTGTATAGGCAGTGAATTGAATCGATTCGTCACCAGAAATGTCGAAACTCAATAAAAAAGGAAGACAAAATAGAGCAACTAGGGGGTATTGTTCTAAATGGCATTGAAGCAAAGGACGCTAGAATTATATCCGAAAATGAATGGCTTATCTCCAACATATACACATCATGAGTGTTAATATCGCTGTTCCATAAAGTTGAATCATATTTTAAGAATGAAGCATAGAGCAAAGACATTAGGCGAACTTAAAAAAGGAGATTATACCTACAGATCGATTAAGGATGAATTGCGCGCCAACCTCATCGATCGGCTTGAAGCTGGAATTCCTTCTTTCGAGCGGGTTTTGGGATTTGAGGACACAGTGATTCCCGAATTGGAGCGTGCAATTCTCGCCAAGCATAACATCAATTTGCTCGGACTACGAGGCCAAGCGAAAACTACCATAGCTCGATTAATGGTCGAATTATTAGATGAGTACATTCCTATCATCGAGGGTTCAGAATTGAATGAAGATCCGCTCAAGCCGCTAACTAAGCGTTCGGTTGATATGATCGGAGAAATGGGGGATAAGACACCTATTCAGTGGATTCATAGAAACGAACGCTATTCTGAGAAACTGGCGACTCCAGATGTGAGTATAGCCGACTTGATTGGAGATATAGACCCGATAAAGGCTTCGAATCTAAAGCTTAGTTATAGCGATGAGGGAGCTATTCATTATGGATTGATTCCTCATGCAAATCGCGGCATTTTTGTCATAAATGAAATTCCAGATTTACAGCCGAGAATTCAGGTTGCGTTGTTTAATATGTTGCAAGAAGGAGATATTCAAATCCGTGGATTCAAGCTTCGATTGCCACTGGATATTCAATTTGTTTTTACGGCCAACCCGGAAGATTATACCAATAGAGGTTCGATTATTACTCCGCTAAAGGATAGGATCCAATCTCAAATCATGACGCATTACCCCTTAAATTTAGAAATCGCGAAATCGATTACCAAGCAAGAAGCACAGCTAGATTCCAAAGTCAAGCATAAAATCCAAATCCCAGATTTGCTGGCTCGATTGGTAGAACAAGTAGCAATGGCTGCCCGAGATAGTGAATTTGTTGACCAAAAGAGCGGTGTTTCGGCTCGATTGAGTACGTCAGCTTATGAATGTATGGTGGCTTCGGCTGAGCAGCGAATGATAAGAAACAACGAAAAATCAGCTTCGGTAAGAATCGGAGATTTGTTGGCCATTATTCCCGCTATTACTGGGAAAATAGAGTTGGTGTACGAAGGTGAACAGGAAGGTGCTATTCAAGTTGCGCACAGCTTAATTCGACAAGCCCTTCGCAATGAGTTTGCCTTATATTATCCAGCTCCAGAACGTTTGAAAAGCAGTAAATCCACATCACCATATCAGGAAACGTTAAATTGGTTTTCTAACCAAGAGTTCGTTTTATCCAATGATCTACGGGAAGATGAATATGTAAAGGCCCTTAAAAAAGTAAAACCACTTTTTGGTTTAGTCGAACGATATGTGACAAATATTTCGGAAGCGGAAAAGAACCTACATGCAGAATTTGTACTACATGGATTGTCTGAGTTTTCTTTGCTTTCGAAGAAGGGATTAAACAATCGTTTTCACTTCAACGATATTTTGGGTGGGATGCTAAATTAATTCGAGTATGTATCAGCCAATTTGAAGGCATTGTAGGCATTAATGATACCTCCAGTTCTCGATAAAGTCCCAAACTTCACCTTCTTTCCATCACTTGGCCGTTTAACTTTTTTCTTGCTCAAGTCAACACTTGACTCGGATAGTATTTCTTTTAGTTGGACGGCACTAAGATCGGGATGATATGCCCAAACCAATGCTGCAACACCGCTTGCAACTGGAGCCGCCATACTTGTTCCGCTTAAAAGCTTATACTCGTTGAATGGAACGGTAGAGTACACATCATGACCTGGTGAAAAGAGATCAACTTCCTGTTGACCAAAGTTTGAAAAGTTGGCCACGAGGTCTTTTTTGCGAGAAATAGAAGAAGCACCAATGGTCATATATGTGGGCGACCGATATCCCGATTTCGCAATAGGATTGGGGAAATTAGCGACTTCATCGTTGTTTTCGCTGTCATTTCCTGCTGCATGAATAATGAGTACATTGTTTTCAGATGCATAGCGAATGGCTTCATCAACCAATTCCTTGTTTGGCGACAAACCCTTGCCAAAACTCATGTTTATAATATTCGCACCGTTGTCGACTGCGTATCGAATGGCGCTTGCAACATCTTCATCGCGCTCATCACCATCAGGTACGGCTCTTAAAATCATTATTTCAACACAATCGGATGCAATACCACGCGCACCAAGCTCATTGTTGCGATCGGCTGCAATTAAACCAGCGACATGTGTTCCGTGTATGGCATCTGGTCCTTCGTAATTATTGTTTCCATAAGGCTCATTGACATCAAAATCGGGGCGAGCAACAAAGTCGTAATTCAAATAATACTTTTCAAATTTTTCACTTGTTTCATACATTTCAATCAAGTCGCTTTGTGTGATTCCACCCAATGAAAATGCTTTAATAACGCGATGAATCGATTTCATTGGATCTTCATCGTGGGGCAATGCTAAGGCTTGATCGAAGGTGTAGGACTCTGTTCCCGTTTCTACTGTAAGAATTGAATCTAATGCAACATAGAAATTTGCCATCTGTTCCATACCCTTATATTCCTCTACGTTTTCGTTGTATATCTCAACAGCCTGGCTGATCACCTCGTTGGTCAACCAATCGGGGTATTCGCCATTTGATTCCTTTATCTGCTTACTAAGCCTCAAAACTCTAGTCGCCTCCAAATTATCAAACTGAATGTCTTCGTTGTTTTCATCAATTAGAAAATTCCAACCGTGAACATCGTCTATATATCCGTTTCCATCGTCATCCTTGCCATTCAGGGCAATTTCAATTCGATTTATCCATAGGTGCGTCTTAAGATCTTCATGTTCAAAATCGACCCCTGAATCAATCACGGCAACAACAATTTTTTTCTTCGGTTTTTGGTCACCAATTAACTCAGCATAGGTTCGGTTGGTGCTGGTCCCATAAAATTTATCTGATTTATAATCCAGATTGTGCCAATCGCGTTTCTTATCCGTTGACACTTCCTTTTTCGAAGCGCTTTGAATAGATTGAGCCCGAAGGTTTAAACCAAAAAAGATCGTTGTTGCGAAGAGTATAAGTTTCATTTTCTTGATAATTACGGCCAAAAAAAGGACTTTAAACTATACGAGGCCGATGTCTTGTGATGATGACGTTCATTTTGTGTCGAAAGGTCATAAGTTGATTTGAGCGAAGGTCAGTTCTTGACAATTTATTCGAAATTTGACCAGTGTATGCTATTGTAGATATTGAAACCACTGGGGGAAGTGCGAAAAAGCAGAAGATCACAGAAATTGCCATCATCGTTTTTGACGGAAAAACAATACTTGATCGTTACGAAACGCTGATCAATCCGGAAGAATTGATCCCCCGGAACATTATTAGTTTAACCGGAATTACCAATGAAATGGTCGAGTCCGCACCGTTGTTTTCGGAGGTGGCAGATGAAATTTTCAACCTACTGGAAGGAAACATATTCGTTGCGCACAATGTCAATTTTGACTACAGTTTTATCAGGACACAACTTACGAATGAAGGATTTAAATGGAATCCTAAACGGCTCTGTACCGTGCGTCTATCAAGAAAGTTGTTACCTGGAATGTACAGTTATAGTCTTGGAAAGCTTGCGCAACAACTAGGATACCAAATCGAAGGACGGCATCGAGCAATGGGCGATTGTGAGTTTACGGCCAAATTGTTTCAAGTATTGCTCGAAAAGGATGGTGGGGAATATGTGAAGTTTTCTTTGAATCAACGCAGTAGAGAAGCGACTTTACCTCCGAACCTACCGCGAGAAATTCTAGAAACCCTACCAAATACAATGGGCGTCTATATTTTTTATGATAAAGGTGGTAAGGTTATTTATGTAGGTAAAGCGAATAAACTGAAACATCGAGTAAGCGAACACTTTCGTGGAAATACACACACAGGATATAAAAGTCACTTCGCTGAGAAAATAACTGATGTCAAATGGATTGAATGCCCTAATGAGTTATTTGCGCTGTTGACTGAAGCGCGTGAAATAAAAAAGCATTGGCCTCCATATAATCGACTCATGAAACGTGTATCGCTTAACTGGGGGATATTTGCATATAAGGATCAAAACGGATATGGTCGATTTTCAATAGGTCGAGTAGGGAAGTGGACAAAGCCCTTGATTTCATTCAGGAACCAATTCGAAGCTCGGTTGAATCTCGAAGAGTTGCGCGTTGAATACGTGCTCTGTGCAAGGTATTGCGATCTGCAAGAACAAACTGGTCTATGTGCCGAAGACGTCCATGGTTCCTGCAACAGAGCTTGTTTAATGGAAGAATCACCAGCCGCTTATAACGAGAGATATGATGCAGCCATTCAATCGATAACCAATGCGGGGGAAACATTACTTATCCGGGATAGTGGATTTAATGAAGAAGAGCAGAGTTTAGTTTTAATCGAAAAAGGACGTTACAAAGGCCATGGCTTAGCTCCGGCTAACTTGAAGATAGATTCGGTTGAAGACGTCTTAATGTTTATTGAAACCGGCTATGATGACCAAGACATTCAATCGATTATAAGAAGTCATATACAAACCTCTAAAACTAGCACAGTTTCGGTTTTATCAATTACCGATTAATGTTTCAATAGTGTCTTTGTTCGTATGAATTCAATCTGGTTGTAGTCCGTTTCGGCTGCATCTATTATCCTTTCTTTTTCTCGTTGAGTAAGGTGCCAGCTTAGGCTAATGGGGTTGATTTCCGATCGGTTCAGGACGTATTCGACCACTTCAATTTTACCCCCGTACCAACCTCTGGCCATCCGAATTTGGTCATCCATTTGGTAGTCTTGAACATCAAGGATAGTAGTGTAAAAAGTTCCAAACGGTTGGGTTATACCTTCTAAAATGCTCGGCTGTTTATTGGCATTTATGTCACGAATTTTTTCTTGGTCGCGCACTTGGATAATCAATATTTGACTTGTGTTTGCAGCCAACCAATCTTTGAAAAAGTACATAAACTTGAGCGTGTTACTTATGCCATAATTGTCTCGAATTCCAGCATCTAAAATTTCGACACCAGGATTTGTCGGTAGGTTAGCTGAAGGAAATACATAGGGAAAGGTCGCACTCATTCGAAGGGCAGTAATAAAGTTCAGGTTTTCGGATTCTTGATTTTTAAAGAATCGAGAGAATTCAATATTCTCATTCAATTGATCTTCACCGAAATTTTGACACAAATAGGATATGGGCTGTGATGAAATGAGCAGTTTTCTTCCGTCATCACTGATGGTTGGCGCCAAAAGCAACATGGGCATTTCTGCTTTATGCTCTAAATGCTGATAATCCTTTAATCTTCTGTTTAGCCATCCTCTAGTGTCAAGGTCGAGTTTGTTCTCAAAAGCCAACGCGCGATCTTTTGTGTATTGCTTCCCATCATATTCAAAGGTTTTGAATCGAAAGAAAACATCATTCAAAACTGCTGAAGCGGCTACTGGATTCAACTTGTCTTTACTTATATCATCTAAGATACTATCTAGTGTGATTGAACTTGCACGGCATTCTTTTCTCCAATAGTATTCCCTAAGATATGCCGCACCGACCATGCCACCGGACGAACCCGAAATAAGTAGTAAGTTATCCCATAACTCACCATTGCTAATTTCATTTGCCTTTCCAATGGATTGAATGGTCCACATCGCTGAACGAAGGCCTCCTCCTGGAACGTTGAGAAAAACCGCAACTGGTTTTTCTTCTCCTGTTTTGGATTTCCAGTTTTGAAGCATCTCTAACCCATTTTCAACATCCAAATACAGATTCTGATAATTCTTTTGATGAGCTGCAATGTTGGCTTGAGAATACTCAACTTTTTCAACATTATAGTTTAGACCATACGCTTGATTTTTATACACCAAGGGACTCTTTGTAGAAAGAAAATTTAAGCTAACTAGTAAGGCGAGAATAACGACTGATGTCCAGCCCTTGAACCAGGAGTAAAAGGCAGAAGCCAACATGATGAGCATGGTGAAGAATAATAGAATTGAGCTTGCAGCCGGAATCATGAGCCATTTATTGTCGTTATACAGACCCATGATAAAAAGAGCCACCAAGACTGAGGCCTGAAATAGAGACGCATTGATTCGGTTTTGGGCAAACACCTTTTCCAGAGTGTTCTTCTTATAATGACTACTGTTACGGGCTAATTTAATGCTTCCGAACTGGGAAATATATGTGGTTACTTTCCATTCCTTTTTACCCGCACCATGAGTTCTTTCCCATTTTTTTTGATTGCTAAAAAGATCACTTACAGGATTGATGTATTGATCATGAACCGTGTTATTCGATCCTTTACTAAATGAAAAGAGATTCTTGTTGGTCGCGGCAAAATAAAGCCCGGTTAATCCAATGAAAAGTAGGTTTCCCAATAAAAATCCAAGAACGTTAATCAGTATTTGCGAAAAGACTAATCCTTCGAAATTGGATTGGAAAAAAGCCAAAGCAATGATGTACGTGATGGAGTAAGCTAGTGGTATGATGAAATTATTTTGGCAGTACTTTATAAAGGGCCGGCTTAGCGTGGCTAAAAAGGGAAATCGGAATCCGTTGACAACGTAGCTCGACAAGTTAAAAGACATAATAAACGCGCCCGTTGTCAATCCTACGATGAGATGCGAAAGGAAATTGACCTGTCCAAGATATTCGGGGAATAGAAAAAGGTAAGGTACTCCGTATTTAAGTCCTATGCTTCTTGAAATTAGAGCGAATAGCAATAACCAAAAAGTGAGAAGGAGTAGATTCTTCTTTAAATGGACAAAAAGCAATTGAACTGGGAAAAAGAAGACCAACTTCTCCCAAAGTTTAAATTGCGGCACTTTGTCCTTTAAATCCATATTCTAGAAACGAGTTATACTCGATTGAAGTTGCGCATCTCGGAAAAGAATAAAATGAGTCGATAGTTATAGCCCATTGTCTACGAGCGCTAATATCTCCTTTTCAATAATGGTAGCATTATTATCAATTGCTTCCGCTCGTTTTAAAATGTCGCTCACAAATTCAGGCGCTTCCATGTCCTTTACATTGATTCGTACATTTAAGTAAGCCCCTCTAACCGCGGTTCGCGCACACAACGCACCAACACCAGCATCGCTTATCGAAGCCATGAGTCCAGATTTAGCCATTTCAAGCATGACCTCCATGCTTGCTAAGGCCATTTCCATGATATTGAAAGGAACCATGGTTGCACCTTTGGTCGCTTCTAGTATGGTCTCCTTGCGAACGCTTTTTTCGGCTTCAGAATTTTTTGGCAATCCAAAAGCATCCATAATTCTGTTAAAGGCATTTGTGTCTTCATCCACTAATCGAAGCAATTCATCTTTATAAGCCTGACCTTTCTCGGCCCACTCGGAATAGTATTCCCATTTATCATCCCATCCGCGTTTGTGTGAACTCAAGTTAGCGACCATTGTACCTAATGAGACACCAAGTACACCCACATAAGCTGAAATAGATCCACCACCAGGAGCTGGAGATTCTGAAGCAGTTTCGTTGGCGAATTTCAAAAGTGACATATCCACCAATTTTGATTTGCCCTGACTCATTCTATCCTCTAGAATGTATTCAATAACGCGTTCGCGAATATTGAAGGGAGCCAATTCATCCAAACCAAGGCTTTTAACAGCGATTTTGATGATTTCATCGTCATGGATTCCAAGAGAACGCTGCTGTTTCTGTAAAAAGTACTTTCCAGCTTGGATTAACGCGGCTTTAGGAACTAAACCGATGAGTTCGGAACCTGTAACTCTTAATCCACGGGCTTCCGCCCGCTCAAAAGTCTTGTCGAAAGCGACATGGATTGGGGTGATACTAATATTGGTAAGGTTGTAGCTGATTTGCGCAATTCCGTATTCTTCGATAAACCAGCCTATTCCTTTTACAGCTTTTAAAAGGCCTGGTTCATTTACAGGGTTGCCTTTTTCATCTTTAACAATTTTACCTGTGATGGGATCACCTTCGCGCTTAACTCTTCCCCGTTCTCTAATATCAAATGCAATGGAGTTTGCCCTTCGGGTACTAGTACTGTTGAGGTTAATGTTATAAGCAACAAGGAAATCGCGAGCGCTTACAGCCGTAGCACCTGTTTTTGCAACGGCATCTATATATGTTTTAGGGCCAAAATCTGCAGTCCAAGTTGGATCATTAAGCTTGTCTCTAAGTCCTTCATATTCACCTTTTCTGACTGTCGCTAAGTTTTTCCGATTCGCAGATTTGGCAGCATTTTCATAGAAATAGATGGGGATATTAAGTTCTTTTCCTATCCGTTCCCCAAGCTCGTGAGCATATTGAACGGTTTCTTCCATACTAATATTAGCTATCGGAACGAGTGGGCAAACATCTGTAGCTCCAAAGCGAGGGTGTTCGCCTTTATGCTTGCTCATATCGATCAATTCAGATGCTTTTTTAACAACTAAAAAAGCGGCTTCTATAACGGCTTTAGGTTCACCAGCAAAGGTGATTACAGTTCGGTTTGTGGCTTTGCCAGGATCAACATTGAGGAGCATAACTCCTTCTACAGTTTCTATAACATCTGTGATGGCTTTAATCTTCAATTCGTCTCGACCTTCACTGATGTTAGGAACGCATTCTATAATTTGATTGGACATGTTTTGCTTTGCTGATTTGATGACAAATCTATCAATTAGCCTTATAAATTAAGCGAAACTTTGTCAGCTAGGAATTCAACAAAATCTCCAATCGTAAAAAGGGACTAAAAACTTAAGTTTGTGTCAATATTCAATTGAATATAAACGAATGAAAAAAT
>CALSPD010000020.1 GCA_943788145.1 uncultured Flavobacteriales bacterium | reverse complement strand
TCAAAGACAGTGGTTATCTATATGGCGAGTGGTTTGCAGGAGCCGAGCGCTATTTCAAGGCAAGCCGCGCGCGATGGCGATTTGGCGTCTATTTCGTTGATGCCGTTTCCAATTTCGGATCCATTCAGCCGCGCATCAAATTTGCCATCAATCGCTACAGCCTCAGAGATCAAAGTTGGGGGTATTGATGCGATAAACCACTACTGGAATGTCGCGCCATGTGCTGGTTCCGCTGGGTTCCATACCATTGCGAATCGCTACCGCCTGCGATGGGAAATTCTCATGATGGATCAACGAAATGATGCTCCGAGCAAGGCGGTGTTTAAACGCATATTTCCTGAAAAAAACGGCCGCCTCGGTGGCGTATCCTTTACCCCAGTACTTTCTCAACAAGGAATAGCCAATTTCCAATTCGCTTGTTCCATCAATTTCTTGAATGAGCAAACCACAATATCCCACAAATTGACCTGAATTTTTTTCGACCAAAGCGTGCAAGCCATAGAGCCCGATATCGTAACGCTCGAGCTGCCGATCAAGCATGTCCTTGGTGTTTTTGGCCGCTTCGCTTGGCTCATACATTGGGAAGAACTCTGTGGCAATGGGATCGGCCATAAATTCCATAATGGCGGGCGCATCTCCGGCTTGAAGGGGCCGCAAAACCAGCCGTTCGGTCTCAGCGGTAAATGGGTAATCAACCGCTGTTGATGGGGTGATGGTTGGCATAGCCTTGAGTTTTGTATGTGCTAAAATGCGAATTTATCACCGACTAACGCAGCTCCAATTGTTATAGGTTTGTCGAAATTTCAAATCATGAAAAGCAAAATATTGGTTGTCGTTGGCGTGTTGATCGTATTGATGGTTTCGGCATATCTATACTTAGACAATCGAAACCGAACGCTAAGCCCTCCCGGTCATGCTGAAGTTACTACGGTTGATAAGCTTACTATCTCAGTAGATTATAGCCGACCATCGGTGCGCGATCGGGTGGTGTTTGGACCCGAGGAGGAAGACGCCTTGCAGCCTTATGGTCATTACTGGCGGTTGGGCGCAAATGAGTCTACCGAAATGACCATCAACCGCGATGTTACCTTCAACGGACAGGACTTGAATGCTGGGACATATAAGTTATATGCCATTCCTGGTAAAGACGAATTTGAAATTGGCGTGAGCACAGAAACCGGAACTTGGGGCTATGCTGAACCCGACTACGACAAGGATGTGCTACGAACCAAAGTTAAGGCTACCGAAGGTGGTCTCACCGAACAGTTTACCATTGGATTTAAGGAAACCGATTTTGGTGCCGTTATGGTTTTCTCCTTCGAGCAGGTGCGGTTTGCGGTTAAAATTGAACCGAGGTTTTAAGCTTATTTCTTAACCGGAGCCTTGAGCTTTTCTACGTGCAATCCCACTTTTCCTGTGGCGAACAGCACCATAGCCATGTCGTTGTAGCGCACGCGAAATTGATGAAAGTCGATGCTGTCGAGCTCCGTTTCGATGTTGATATTTTTTCCTGATCTACCGCGTTCTACCCCACTGTATATCAGTTGAGGAATGGTGTCGATGTATGCGCCAATCGGAATTTTAAGTTTCGATAAAATCTCGTCTATGATTTCATCGTGGAAGAAGTAGTCGCCAGCGCGCAGCAGCGAAGTGCTCGTATTGGTCACGTTAAAATCAAAGCCTTCTACGCTCAATTCGCGCGTAGATGCAGAGAAATAAGGCCGGCCCAGCACTTCGATTTCCATGTCCACATCACCGCTAATTATGGCCGTTATAAGCAGAAAGCTATCAACGCTGGTCAAGTTGACCGAATCGAGGCTGAGGTCCTGATCTTCCACGGTGAATTGCAGTCCAAAAATGTGTTCTTTCAATTTGGCGTTGACCCGATTGTAGTCGATTACCACAGGCAGATATAATGCCGTCTGTCCTTTGCCTGTTTTGTCAATGACCAAAGGCGGAAAAGGAACGTCAACACGAGCATTTGCCGCAGAATCGAACACGGTGTTTAAGGTGCCAACCACACTCAAATCAATGGCTAAATCGTTGTCGATAAACTCAAAGCCATGCAGCCTCAACTCGCGGGCGTCAATGGTCAAATAAACAGGCTGCACTTGCCGATTGATGCGAATGGGGTTCGATAATTTGCTCCAAGTTTTCTTGAGAATCTTTTGCAAATCGAGGTTAGTCAGTTGTTCATCGATCAGCTGCGTAATCCGACTCGATTCATCCCGGATTAAATCGTCTACAAAAGGCGTAATGTCCAATTCCAACCCAAGCACTTTTACCACTGCTTTGTTCATCCACACCACGTTTTGTAGCGAAGTCGAAGGCTGCATCGAATAATCGTCTTTTAAACTCAATGCCGATACGAATTTTGGCATCAACTTAAATTTGGTCACCGTTCCCATCAAGTTGTGTTTCACCTCGACTGTCAGTGGCACCGACCAGTACAGAGACTGATTTTCGCCAGCCAGTGCCACGCTTCCAGCGCGTTCGATGGTCACTTTTAGGTTGCCTTTTATGGGCTTATCTTGAACAAGTGTGTTTGGGATTTTTTGATTTAAAACGGTTTGTATTTCCGAAAGTGGCAAGCGGATGGGCAAGCTCATTTCCGATTCGGGAATGGCAATTTCACCCCCATCAAAGTCGCTGTGGCGCTGCTTCAGCCATTTGCCGCGTTCACCGCAAGAACTAAGCAGCAGGACGGAAAGGAAAAATAGGATAAACCGCGGTCGTACCATGGAACAAAGATGGCCTAGCTGAAGAGATTTATCGTATAGTCGAAAAGCTTTTTATTACCCGGTTTTCCATGCCCTGGAATCACCGTTTTTACTTTCGGAAACTGAGCTTTCACTTTACCAACTGTGATGGGCCACTCTTCTTGATCGGCATCATAGAGATAACCCTTATCGGCTCCGAGGCATTTGATCATACAGCCGCCAAAAAGAATGCGTTCCGAAGGAATGTAGGTTACAATATTGTCGCGTGTATGGGCTGGTCCAAAGAAATAACTGATGATTTTTTCGCCACCAACAACCAATTCAAGTGTATCCGTGAAATAGCGCTGTGCACAATGATAGCCTTTGATTCCAGCCAGCTTGCAGGTGTTTTTATGGCTGATGGTCTGACATCCCGAACCTACAAAGCTGAGCATGCCACCCATACAGTCTTCGTGAAAGTGGTTGATGACTAAAAAATTGATGTCGGCTCGAAGCACATCGTTCACCCAGTGAATCAAATCGGCTGCGGCTTCGTTGCCTGTGGGTGTATCCATAACAATGGCTTCGCCATTTTTCACGAATAACAATCCGTTGCACGGAATGCTTTTTCCCTTGTTGTCTAGGTAAGAAATGTGTAGGTATGTTGTCTTGCTCAAGGGCACGATTTTCAGCGAATCGCTAACCACGATGGTATCCGATTTAGCCAATAAGGAAGTAGAAAGCGCAAGGAATAAGAGGGCAAAAAGGACGTTTTTCATCATAAGGAGCTGTGGCCAAAGTAGACGCAAGCATACGCGTTTTAGTTGCAAATTGACCTTCTGATCCAAAAAATGACGAAAACGGCCTGGAGGCCAATATCATCAAGCGATAACGATTATCGGACGAAAAATAAGGTGCTTATACAATGAACGTTAGTTGTAATTAAAAACAGCAGTGTTTACAAGCCTTACAGCGTAAAAATGGGCGCCTAAAAAAATGACTAGAACTAGCTATTGCACGACTTTGGCTTTCGTTGGACATTTGTATGGAAGGTCAGGTTATGTAATTGATTATACTCCTTCAACCACTAAAGCCCGTGAGTCCCAAAGCCACGGGCTTTTATTAAACAAGTTCATGGTTTTGATTAGATGTAGTGATTTTCAGTTCTTTCAAAATACCAATCAAGATAATGAGCGCGGCTTTTATGCTGCGTTCGCCATGCCCGGATCCGATGCCCACCGCTTCCACAATTGCGGTGGGTTTCATCGGTTTATCCGCCAAATAAAATAGATATGCCATTGAATCGACTTAATTACTTGATGACACACGTGCTTTGGATGTTTATGCTTGCCGCAATATGCAGTTGTCAAACATCTCATGCAGATGAAGATATGGAATCCATTTCCGACATGCCCACCTTAAAGGAAAGTGTGCATGCTCTAGAGGCAGAATTCGCGGCCAATGCGGAAGTAATCGAACAGAACAAGGCGTATTTTGATGAATTGGGCGTTCAACTGGAAGCAGAACGAATGAATCTAAAAAGCCTAGAAGCCTTTCAAGTGATGCGATCGCCAAAGGAAAAGGAGCAGCAGATAAAAGATAAAATCAAATGGATACGTTCGCTGGAAGTTAGCCGCGAAAAGGTCATGCGCCTAATTGCAGAAAACGAACACTATAGTAGTATGCTCGAACGCCAGTTGACCGACCTTAGGCTAAAAGTAAATGAGCAAGAAAAAGCCATGATTTCCCACCAATCAAAGTAGCCGGTCAAACCTTACTTAATCGCGAACTTTTCCACATTAGCCTGCCGACTAAAGGCTCCGAACTATATTCGTTTCTCACTTTGGCTTTCGGCCCTATTAAACCCGTTTCATTATGAGTGAAAAGACCCAAATTCATTGCCCAAACTGCGGCACTTCCATCGATGTGCAAGACATTTTAGCCCATCAGCTGGAAGATGAATTGAAAAAGAAATTTCGCGATCAATTGAATTCCGAACGCGAGCGCTATGCTAAGCAGGAAAAGGAGTTGCAGGCAGATCGTGACGCTTTTGAGGAAAAGAAAAAGAAGGAAAACGAAATCTTTCAAGAGCGCTTAGAAGCCAAAATAAAATCTGAAAAACAGGCCATAGAAGAAAGCTTGCGCAAGAAAATCACGGGCGAGCAAAACGAGTTCATTTTAGGCTTGCAAAAAGAGCTGGGCGAAAAGTCGGAGCAGGTGAAAGAACTGAATCGAAACCGAGCTGAAATAGAGCGCCTAAAACGCGAAGCGGGCGAGATGAAGGAAAAGGCCGAGGCCGATGCCCAAAAGAAGCTCAACGAAGTATTAAACAGCGAGAAAGAACGCATCCGAAAGAGCGAAGAAGACAAAAACGAACTGCGCTTTAAGGAATTGCAAAAGCAGCTGGAAGACCAGAAAAAGCTGACCGAAGAAATGAAGCGCAAGCAGGAGCAAGGCTCCATGCAGCTGCAAGGTGAAGTGCAAGAATTGGCCATAGAAGAATGGTTGGCAGCTTCGTTTCCCTTGGACACGATAGACGAAATCAAAAAGGGCGCCCGTGGGGGCGACTGCATCCAAATTGTGAATACGCGGGCCAAACAAAACTGCGGCAGCATTTACTATGAAAGCAAGCGTACCAAAGACTTTCAACCCACATGGATAGAAAAGTTTAAAGCCGACATCCGCGAAAAAGGCTCAAACATCGGAGTGCTCGTTACCGAAGTCATGCCTGCCGACATGGAGCGCATGGGCTTGCGCGAAGGCATTTGGATCTGCTCGTACGAAGAATTTAAGGGCCTTTCGGCTGTGTTGCGCGAGTCCATCATCCAGATCAGCAGCGCGGTGGCTAGCCAAGAGAACCGAGGCGACAAAATGCACATGCTGTACGACTATTTGACCAGCAACACCTTCCGCCTTCAAGTGGAAGCCATTGTAGAAGGCTTTACGCAAATGAAGACGGACTTAGACAGCGAAAAACGCTCGATGCAGCGCATTTGGAAGCAACGCGAAAAGCAGATCGACAAAGTGACGATGAACACCATAGACATGCACGCCTCCATCAAGGGCATTGCCGGCAACGCCATACAAGCCGTTCGACTGCTCGAGCTAGGCGATGGGGGTGAAAACGAAGACGAGGACGACTAAGCCAAAAGCAGCGAAAGCGCAAGCTAAGTTGCACCAGAATTCTACGCATTCAATTTAGAACCGTCTTGCGAAGCCTTCGGCCTAAAATCGGCTTGGCTATCGCATTCTTTAGTATCAAAGTACTAATGTTTTCAGGTTAATCTTTCGTGAAATTTGGTTTAGTCCGTGGGCATTTGACATGCCTATTCCTGTTTAACCAATAACGCTTAGTCTATGGAAGCCAAACAAAATCCGACTCGACAACGCTTAAAAATTGCTGTGAAACTCTGTTTAATCGCCATTGTTGCGTGTTGCCATTCGCATATGCGTGCTCAGTGAGGCATTTCCACTACTTACATAAGATGAGTTATTGAAACAAATTTCTACTACAATGTTGCTCGTTCCATTCCAATCAAAACAGTTGCTGAAAATGTGGGTATTATTGCCAGCAACCGGAGCATAAGCGCTATTTGAATAAACACTCGTCAAACCAGTAACATAAGAACTCAGACTTGTATTTGTAGTATGACCAAGCTTTATTTCGAAGCTTTGAAGTGCCGGACACGAATTCACACTATAAATTGGAAAGGTGATCGAGTTGATTTTGTCAACGATTCCACAATTCCCCGTTAATTCAGACGCTAGAATAAGTATCTGATGACGGGCACCCCAATAATAATTGCCATAAGGTGCAGGATATCCAGTAGCACTATTATAAGTGGTTCCAGTTCCAACGGTTATGGTTTGACTTATAGCTGAAAATGAACCGAAAAAGAGAAAGGACAATACCAAGAAATGGGACAACCGAGTAAATGTTCTCATGGAGGTATAGGTATTAAAATTTCGATCGAAAGTAGATGGTAAAATACTGCCATAAACGACTTGTTTACAATTATTTAGCTTGGATTAAAATCAAATTAAAACCAGATTAAAATGAGATTAAAACGAAATTAAAACCGGATTAAATGGAGGGCATTAGTTGAATCATGTTCCGTTTATTTCCTCACTTTTTTCATTTCGATAGACGCCTGGAAACGGTCTTCGAATTCGTGAAGGAAATCGCCAAAAAAAGTCTTAAAACTTGTTAATAACCTGTTTAAAACATGCTTAAAACATGTTAATAGCACAATAATTTGAATCGAAAATTAAAGAAACTCGAATCGAAAAGTTTGAATCTCAGCTAAACCTAAACGGAGTTGATTAGCGCTTTCGGTTTTCAAACAGCTCAAAGCTTACCGATCGAGTTGAAATATGGTATTTACAGAAGTCTATAATGTATCAATACTGACTGAAATTCAATCTGTACGCTTTCCCGAGAAATGCCACTGTAAATCAGGACGATAGAAATGATATTCCATTATCAAAAGATATGCAGCGATGTGGGTTTTATACCAAAGAAGAAAAACTTGTTTTTGTCGGTCATTACTGGACAGAAGGTGATTTGGATTTGGAAAGCCCGAACGTTTGTTGTGTAGATTACAGCGTTGCAATACCACGTCAACAAAAGCCAAGTCCGGGGTTCGTGGCTTACCGATGGAGTGGAAGTGAGCCGTATTAAGGAACCTAGTTGTTGAAAGTATGCATTAAGCCATTCATTGGCCAAGTATCTATTAACCGACCGAGTAATTCATAATATGATTGATCCCTCATTGGATTTAGTTTTTGGTTATTGGATTAGATAAGTATCGCTCTAAATCCTCTTGCAATGCTGGAAATTGAGGTTCACGCACAAAACAAAACTCCAAGTCTTGCAATGTGTCGTCCACTTCAAAGTCAATCAAATAGTCACGCCCTTGGTATTTCTCCAGTTTGATATAAGATTCACCATTGGTATCTACTCGTTCATCGTTTTCATAGGATTCTACATTGTCCAATGCGCCTTGCTCATTGTTAACGAATTCGTTAATCAGATGATAGGTGTACTCGTTGATTGCCACTTTGTGCGGATATACATCATGTTCTTGCCAAAACGATTGTACTTCCCCAGCGATAAAATCGCTCCATGCTTCTAAGTTGTCTAGTGTTCTCTTTTCTGTGATTTTCATAATGGTGTTTTTAATCATTATGGGGTATGAAAACTATAAAAGGTCGGTCGTCCGGAAAGCATTTTCAGCAGGATTTTGAATGAAGCGTAACTTGAAGTTTGAATAAGTTCAATTTATTGTAAACGAACTTTTTACAATGTGAATCCTCCGGTATTCAAATCAAAAAAAATGATTTTTAAGGCACAAAAAAAGCCCCACATTACTGTGAGGCTTTCTGTGTTGGCGGTCCGGACGAGACTCGAACTCGCGACCCCCTGCGTGACAGGCAGGTATTCTAACCAACTGAACTACCGGACCAAGTTTCCAACCACCGAGTGATCGGGACACTGACAACAGTCAGTCGAAGCGGAAATTGCTTTTTCCTTTTTTAAAGGATGGCAAATGTAAATATTTTCGAATCTGAAACAAGTGAATATTCATTTCATTGAAAAAAAATATGAATGTGAGCGAAGGCTGTTATTTAACGCCTCAATTTCAACTTTCTTCTTCAGTTGAATACTTCAATGGGTATAGCATAAACTTGAGTTCAAAAGCAAAGCGGACGTACATGGAGTTTTAACCCTTTGAGTTGAGTATAAAAAAAAGGGACATCTCTACGAAAGATCATGAATAATTGTATTTCAATTTGTTCATTCTAACCCTAGAGATCCTTCGTGGTTGAGATGTCCCAAAAACGATTCGGCTCGGTCACTGCCAAATGAGAAACTGAATCCCCATTCAACAATGACCTAATGCAATGTTTGTTTGTAAAAACGATCGCAAATCCGTAGCCGAAATGGCTGCGCACCGTTTAAATACCCCTATCCATAAGGTGCGCAAGTCCTAACTGGGGTCAAATGTAAATAATGATCCTTACTTGGTAATTAACACATTTCACTATTTATCAAGATGCACATCCATTTGAGGATATGGGAAACTGACTTTCTCCTGATCAAAGCTTCGTTTCACGTTTTCTATCATATCGAAATGTACGTCCCAATAATTCGGAGCATCTACCCACACTCGGGTGGTGATATTCACGGAACTGTCGGCTAACTGTCCAACACGGACAAAAGGAGCAGGATCATTCTTAATGCGGGCATCAGCTGCAATCAAACGCTTGATAATGTCCTTTGCCTTGTCAAAATCATCATCGTAACCAATTCCAAAGGATAAGTCTACCCTTCTTGTATCCATGGTGCTATAATTCGTCATCGAGCTATTTGCCAAAGAACCATTTGGGATAATAATGATTTTGTTATCCGGAGTGGCCATAATGGTGTTGAATATTTGGATTTCTCTAACCGTACCAATGCAGCCTTGGGCTTCCAACACATCGCCCACTTTAAATGGTTTTAAAGAGTAAAATCATTACCCCACCTGCGAAATTTTGCAACGTGCCTTGAAGAGCGAGTCCAACGGCCAAACCAGCGGCTCCCAGAATGGCAATGAAGGATGTCATTTCTATGCCTACCATTCCCGCAACACTTATAAATAATGCCGCTTTTAGTCCAATGTTTAATATGCTTTTGAGAAAGGGAATCAGGCTTGGGTCAATGTTGCGTTTGGTCATGACATTGCCTGCCGCATTGACCATCATTTTTTATGATCCAAAGACCAATGAGTAACGCGATAGCAGCTCCAATGAGCATCATGCCATATTCAACGACATAGCCCATAACGAGGTCAATAATTGCTTGAAAATCTTCCATGAAAGTTGTTTAGTTTAAGTTAAAAAGGGATTGTGTTTTTTCTCGTAGCCGATCGTGGTCTCTTCACCGTGCCCTGAATAGACTACAAAATCGTCAGCAAGCGTAAAAAATTCTGATTTTATAGATTGTAATAATGTGACCATACTCCCGCCTGGTAAATCGGTTCGACCTATTGACCCTCTAAAGAGCACATCGCCACCAATGATGAGCTTTTCTTTGTCATGAATGAATGCCACATGTCCTGGTGCATGTCCTGGCACAAAAACAATTCTGAATAGCTGGTCATCTAGTTTCAGCTCGGTTAATTTATCCAAATGAGATTTGGCTTTTGGAGATTCTTCAAATCCATTTACCCCATACATTTTTGCGGAAATTGCGGCCATTCCGAGCGTAGGAAGGTCCAAACTGTGATATTCAGGAAGCAAATTATATGTGTCGCAAACGAATCGATTGCCAAAAATGTGATCGAGATGACAATGGGTGTTGAGCAGCCGAGTTGGGGTGATTTTGTTGTCGGTTAGGAAGTTTTTTAATTCCTCCTTTTCCTCAGGAAAGTAGCATCCGGGGTCTATAATCCAGCCATTTCCGGCATCTGTGTAAACCACATAGCTATTCTCTTGAAAGGGGCTGAAAACAAATTTTTTTATGCGCATCATTTGCTTACTCAATTAGTTTCGTCATTCAATCCACGGTAGTTACCTTTAGAGCCTTAATTGCGCATCGAATATTGAATTTTCGCAAAGTTAATATCATAGTCCTTTTAGCTTCATTCATGGCTTTTGCTGCGGAGGTAAGCGGCCAGTTTTATCATGGAATGCATCAACCATTTGGGAAGAACCGTGTTCAATTTGAGACCTTTGACTGGCAAAAATTTGAATTTTCAGATTTCACTGTTTTCTTTTATGGTGAAGGAAGGAATCTAGCGGTTTTCACCGCCAAAGAGGCTGATAAGACGATTAGTGAGGTCGAGCGGTTTTTTGATTATCCGGTGCGAAGCGAGCGCCTTCAGTTTGTTGTCTACGAGAAGCTCGAGCATTTTCGGCAAAGCAATGTTGGGATTCCCGAAACCGATGAATCAAACATTGGCGGGAAAACACAAATTGCAGGAAATAAAATTTTCGTTTACTACAACGGTGATTTGAACGATTTGCGAAAGCAAGTTCGAAAAGGAGTGTCGGAAGTGCTAATCGCCCAAATGCTTTTTGGTGACAATTGGCGTGAAATGATCAAGAATACAACCTTGCTTAATTTTCCTGATTGGTACATCGATGGGCTTACTTGGTACTCAACCGAACCTTGGAGCATTGAGGCAGACGACCGTTTGCGTGACATAGTCCTCAGTGGTAAATACAAGAATTTCAATCGATTGAAAGGGCTTGACGCGGAAATAGCTGGACGATCTTTGTGGTATTATATTGGAGAGACCTATGGATCAAAGGTGATTCCAAACATCATGTACATGGCGCGGGTCAGCCGAAATGTTGAGAGCGGATTTATGTTCGTTTTGGGTATATCTATGACCACATTACTCAATGATGCGCATGGATATTTCGAGCATCGATATGCTCAAGATGCCGAAGGTTCGCAAGAATTCAGCGCGTTTCTTCCCATAAAAACAAAGAAGCAAATTGATTATAGCGAGATTAAATCCAGCGACAACGGGCGCTACATTGCCTATACGTCAAACAATTTGAGTAAAACTAAAGTGTTTCTATTTGATGTCGAAAAGGGAAGAAGGAAACGCTTTTTACGACAAGGCCATCGATTGGATCGAGTCAACGATTTATCTTACCCAATAATCGATTGGAATGAAACGACCGAGCGATTTGTGGTAATCACCGAGCGACATGGTCAAATCTGGATGTACCAGATCAATCCCGAAAAGGGCATAGAGTCAAAAACAGAAATATTGAGAATCGAAAAAGTGCTTGAAATGACGGTATCCGAAGACGGAAAATCAATCTTGTTTTCAGCCATCAATAAAGGACAGTCCGATATCTATTTATACAGCGTTGCAGCGCGCAGTCAAAAGCAATTAACCAATGATATTTATGATGATCGCTATCCAAGTTTCTGGGGCGACAAGGTGATTTTTTCTTCCAACCGAATGAATGACACGGTTGATATGGCGCGAAATTACGTGGATTACGCACCGGGAAAGCATTTAGACCTTTATTCCTTGCCTTTAAATGGCGAATCGAATGTGGCAATGCGGCTAACAAATTCCCCAAAATCAAATGAGGTGTTTGGCCAAGAGATAGATAGCGAATCGTTCTTGTTCTTAGGTGATGCTTCGGGTATTCGGAATAGATATGCTGGTCGGTTGGATAGTACGATTGAATCCATCGATACGGTTATTACTTATCGGTATTTCACCAAAACAGAAGGCCTGACTGGATACTCCCGAAATTTGATTGAAACGGATTTTAATAGCGATTCCAAGGAAGCAATAGACCTCTTTCGTTTCGATGGAAAATACCGAATGCAAAAAGTAGATCAAGCTCAGAATACGGGCTTCGCAATGCCTGCTAATTCTAAGTTTCGGCAAACCGTAATTATCGATCAAGATTCCCTGAAATCCGTGCCGATTATTGATACAAATGGGATCATTCTCATAAGAAAGCGTGTTTTTGAAGAAGGGACAGAACCCCCAAAAGTGGAAGAGTTGGAACAACCTGTAAAAGTTGACTCAGACAAAGGATTAATCGATATTTCCAATTATACGTTCGAGGAAGAATCGGTCAAAGAAGCGAGTGAAAAGAAGGAGACCAAATTTGAGGCTGAGGTGAAGGATTCATTGGATATCGTTCCCGTTTCAAAATTCAAAGTACCTGAACAACGCAATTATAACTTGGCATTTGCTGCTACAGATTTGACTACGCAATTTGATTTTGATTATGCCACCGACCTTTACCAACCATTTAATGGTGGGCCCTATATTATGCCCGGAATGGGGGCTTTCCTTAGGGTTGGGATGTTGGATGTGTTTGAAGATTATAAACTAGAAGGAGGCTTTCGCTATTCGTTCAACAGCAGCGGGACAGAGTATTACATTTCATTGGAAGATCGATCAAAACGATTGGATAAAAAGTACATCGTTCAGCGACAAACGCTCATTGACAATAATCGATCGGATTCCATTCAGCGGACCTATTTGTACCAAGCGCGAGGAATTTTTCGATATGCGATTGATGAGGTGAACGCCTTTCAATTTACGGTGACAGGCAGATATGATAAGAAAGTAACCGAAGCGATCGAAGCAGGTTCGCTGCAAACGCCTGATAAATATGCGTACTACCTTGGGGTAAAAGGAGAATACATCTTTGATAATACGCTTTACAGGTCATTGAATATTTTGAATGGTTCTCGAATGAAAGTATTTGGAGAACACTACCGAGATGTAATCAATCCGAATTCGGGCTTTTCTGTTGTTGGGTTTGATGCTCGGCATTATCAAAAGATTCATCGAGATTTGATTTGGGCCAATCGCTTTGCGGGTAGCTCGAGTTTTGGTCAACGAAAGTTGGTTTATTATATGGGAAGCGTGGACAATTGGATTGTGCTGTCAAATAGAGATCGATTCGACAATACCACCAATGTTCCCAGAGATCAGGGCTATGCCTTTCAAACCATTGCAACCAATATGCGAGGGTTTATTCAAAACGCTCGAAATGGAAACAACTTTTTGGTTGTGAATAGTGAATTGCGATGGCCTGTCGTTAAGTACTTCACAGATAAGCCTGTTAAAAGCGAGTTTTTATACAATTTTCAGATTATAGGATTTGCCGATGTAGGCACGGCTTGGAATGGCCCGAATCCTTATTCAGATGAAAATGCTTTTAACAACATAACCGTTACAAACGGAGCAGTAACGGTAACCTACAAAAACCAAAGCGATCCCATAATTGGAGGAGTGGGATGGGGACTTCGTACCAAAATATGGGGATACTTCGTGCGATTCGACTACGCTTGGGGTGTTGAAAACGGTCTATTTTTGAAACCAGTAACATACTTGTCCTTCGGACTCGACTTTTAATGAGCATTAACGAAATCGTCATTCTAGTTTGCATCGGCTTTGCCGCAGGAGCATTTTCGGGCATGTTTGGCATTGGTGGTGGATTGATTATGGTGCCCGCGTTGGTGTTTTTCCTTGCGATGTCGCAGCATTCAGCTCAAGGCACCAGCTTAGGTGTACTTGTTATTCCAGTGGCTGCCATGGCGGCATTTAACTATTACCGCGAGGGGCAACTTAATGTGAAATATGCCGTGGTTATTGCGCTCAGTTTTGTGATTGGAGGATACTTCGGCTCGAAGTTGAGCTTAGGTTTGAATGAATTAATGCTGAAGCGGATTTTTGGAGTACTCATGTTAGTTATGGCCATCCGGCTCATTTTCTTCTCTAAAGCAAGTCCGGTTTGAAAGAAAGAATAAAACAAAAGGCAAGAGAAATAAGGGATGAATTGATTGCCATAAGACGGCACTTACATCAAAACCCCGAGCTGTCATTTAAGGAGTACGAAACGTCAAAATTCGTTCAAGATCAGTTGATTAAGCTGAATATTCCCTTTGAAGTTAAGGCGGATACAGGAATTGTGGCTTTGATCAACGGAAAAAACGATGAACGGGTAATCGCTTTAAGAGCAGACATGGACGCCTTACCAATTCAAGAAGAAAACGATTGCGATTATAGCTCGATGAATAAAGGCGTTATGCATGCCTGTGGACACGATGTTCATACTACTTCTTTGCTTGGGGTAGCCATGATTCTAAAGAACATTCAATCCGAGTTAAACGGTACGGTGAAGCTTATTTTTCAGCCAGGAGAAGAACAAATTCCAGGGGGCGCAACGCTTATGATAAAAGCGGGAGCGCTGGATAACCCAAAACCCAGCGCGATTTTAGGCCAACATGTTTATCCTGAATTAGAAGCTGGAAAGGTTGGATTCAGACCGGGGAAATACATGGCCTCAGCCGATGAAATTTATTTGAAAGTAATTGGTAAAGGTGGGCACGCAGCGCTCCCCGAACGAAATATCGATCCAGTATTGATTGCATCCCACATCATCATTGCGCTGCAGCAGATCGCGAGCAGACGAGCACATCCCGGAACGCCTACTGTGTTGTCCTTTGGAAAGGTGATTGCTAATGGCGCGACCAACGTGATTCCAAATGAGGTCAATATTGCTGGAACTTTCAGAACATTTGATGAGCAATGGAGAAGAGAAGCGCATAAATTGATTGATAAAATTGCCTCCCAAACGGCTGAGGCAATGGGAGGGCGTTGCGAGGTAGATATCCGAGTTGGATACCCTTTTGTATTGAACGACCCAGAATTAACTGAACGTTCCAAGCAGCAAGCGATTGAGTTTTTAGGTGAAAATCAGGTCATTGACCTCGACATGCGAATGACGGGCGAAGACTTTTCATTTTACACCCAATTGATGCCGGGCTGTTTCTACAGGCTTGGGACAAAAAATGGACCTGATGGTGCTTTGAAAGGATTGCACACACCAACATTCAACGTGGATGAGAAATGTTTGGAAACAGGTTCTGGACTCATGGCTTGGATGGCGTATAAAGAATTGGAAGGATGAAGAAAAAGTGGATGATGTTACTTATGATACCTGCTATGATGGCATGTACTAGTGAAAAACAGGAAAAAATTAATGCGCTTCAATCGGAATGCATTCGAATTCACGATTTAGTGATGCCTCGAATGGGGGAAATTGTGAATTTGAGTTCGGATATAAAGACGCTGCGAAAAACCTACGAATCCGACACTGCAGATTCCTTGATTTCCTATCGAATACATTTAATGAAGCATATTCAATTGCTAGATTCGGCACACGAAGAAATGATGGTTTGGATGCAAGAATATGAACCCAATTTTGGGAAGTCGAATGGGGATGACGCCACCATAAAATATTACGAGTCTGAAATTCAGGCCATACAGCGCGTTCATGATTTAATGTTGAAGAGTATAGAAGATGGGAAGAAGGTTTTGGCGGAGCGGCATTAGTGCATTCGGAGTATTGTTATTTATTCAAGCTTGCAGCAACCAAACAGCGAAAGAATTGCCAGTATTAGGGCCTTATAAAGTTGTGGACAATATTGTGGATGGGCGATTGATAACCGATACGCTTTTTACTCAAATTCGTCCCTTTATTTTCTACGACCAAGATGGTGAAGAAATTACAGAGAAGACCATAGAAGGCAAAGTTTGCGTTGTTGATTTTTTCTTTACATCCTGCCCAACCATTTGTCCGAAAATGAAGCAACAAATGCTACGTATTTACGATGAGTTTGAAAATGAACCAGACCTCGTTTTATTGTCACATAGCATCGATCCAAAGCGAGATTCGGTTGAACGATTACATGAGTTTGCTCAAAAACTAAATGTCGAAGTGTCTCGCTGGCATTTTATGACAGGCGATCGTGATAGCATTTACAGCATGGCCAAACACTATATGATTGCGGCTCAGAAGGATGATGAAGCTCCCGGAGGATTTGCACATAGTGGAGCCTTTCTCTTGGTGGATAAGAATCGACAAATCAGAGGAATATATGATGGTGTTGATCCCGAATCAATAGATCTGATGATGGATGATATTCGGAGTATTTTGATCGAGAAGTCTGTGCTAAAATGAAATTTATCGCTTCGTTTGGCTTATTGCTAATCACAATCACGGCTTGTGATTATAAACCAAAAAATCAGGGAAAGTCATTATACTTAAAGCATTGCCAAAGTTGCCACATGGAAAATGGGCAAGGGCTTGGTCAGTTGTTTCCTCCAGTTAGTAATGCTGACTATGTTAATATCCACTCGGATGAGCTGGCTTGTATAATACGTTATGGCTTGGAAGGAGAAATCACTGTGAATGGGGTGACTTATAACGAAGCTATGTCGGGCAATCGCCAATTGTCGGACATAGAGATAGCCAACCTCACATATTACATTCTAAAGGAGCTAAACGACATAGAAAAGCCTTATTCCATTGCTGAAATAAGGCTTCAATTAGATCGTTGCAAATAGCTTACGCTTTGATTTTGACAGGTTGTTTCTTCAACTTGATGATGCCAACCATGTCGAATAGTTTGATGAAAATGTAAACAGGATCAATTTCGTGCCACTTCACTCCAAAATTTGGACGACCGCCAAATTTGTGATGATTGTTGTGATATCCTTCGCCTAACATTAGGATGTCTACCGGCATTAGATTCATTGAAGTGTCCTCCACTTCGAAGTTTCTATAACCGTATTTATGAGCGAACCAATTGATAACAGCACCATGAGCTGGTCCCATTACAAAGTGAATAGGTAATAATAAGTACATCCACCAGTGCGTGGCAAACACCACATAAAACGCGACATAAAACGCGCCCCAGAAAATTCGAACTGGCCAGCTATCTGCAAATTTTTCGAATGCAATCCACTCCGGCAGATCTTTCTTCCATTTTTCATCAATTGGCGTTCGGCCATAGAATATGTCAGAATAAATCGTTTTTGTTCGCCACATCATGGCAAATAGGTTTTTGTCATACTTAGGCGAATGAGGATCCAATTCGGTGTCAGCATGAGCGTGGTGCATTCGATGAAGGATGCCGTATGTATAAGCACTTAAATAACTTGAACCCTGAAAAATGAGTGACAAAATTTGAAAGAATCTTTCCCAACCTTTGCTCATGGTGAACATTTGGTGGGCCGCATATCGATGATGAAAAAATGTCTGCGTGAACAGAGATAAGTACCAATGCGCGATGAAGAATATGAGAATAACCATAAAGTTGAGAGAGAATTAGTTCCTAGAAAGACCGCCAATTGCCATCTTTCAAATGAGGGTGCAAATATAAGTCAATAAAACCTAGATTCCTCCTGTATTCGTTGGGAGTTGAGTTTAGAAGGAATAATTAACGCAAGTGAAAACCAAGGGTTAAGTGCTTAAAATTGAAATCATGCGCTTCACCTCATCCTCTTTTTCGATGTCGCCAAGTTTATTGTAGCTATAGGCTAGGTTATGCAATACTCGAATAAGTATTTCAACATTTGTGCAAGGTCGGTAATAGCCATCTTCCTTTTCCAGTTTCAATTGCTCTAAAAAGTGATCGATTTCTTTTGCGCTAAAAACAGTTCCTTTACTGAACGGATTAATATAAAACAAGACTTCAGTGGCAGCAATTTCGTTGGTTTTATACAAGCTGAATCGATCTAAGTAAGCAAGTACAAAATGACGAGGTAGGTTAACACCGTATATCGGTAAATCTAAATTTTGAGCTATTATGGAGTAAATAAGGCTCAAGCTCAATGGATTACCCTTTTTTGTTTCGAGGACTATATTTAGAAATGAATTCTGTGGGGAATGATAATTCTTAGTATTCCCATTGAATCCATAGACTTCGTAAATAATGTGGTTTATGACTTTAACCTGTTCGAATGCCGTCAGGTTCGCATTTAATTCGAGCCAAACAGCCTGTTGGATTTGCTCCAACGTTTTCAACATGGCAGCTTCATCAAAATCGGGATACTGATAGCGTGAAATCAATATGACTCCATCTAAAAGTGAGGCGGCTCCAGCTTCTTGCCACTTTTGAATGTGTCGAAGTAGCGATTCAAATTGGATGTCGTGAATCAGTTGTTCAATCCTGTTTTGGAAGAGCATGCCAAAAAGGTTTGTTTCCCAGGCCGTTTCTAAGCTTGGAATTATTTCCTCACCAAAGGATACTATCTGAGTTCGAACATGGGTATATACCCCGTCATCCGGATCCTCCAGTAAATGTATTAGGGCTTCTATTTGTCGATCTGCATTCACGCAGGTCAAAGCTAAGGCCATTCAAAGCGGAAAATATTTACCTAAACCGAGCTTTTAACACATCGAGTGTTAATTGCGTTAACGATCAGAACTACAAGTTGTTAGAGTTGTTTTGATCAAGTAATCTATAGCTGGATGATAGTCTTTACTGAATTTTCCGGCCAGTCGATTGCCGATAACGACACACAGGCATAGACAGCGATGACCTAAGGCTCGACCAATGGCGTAAAGTGCAGAACTTTCCATTTCATAGTTTATGATCTGAGCGTCTTTGTGTGAAAATGAAGTCAACAATTCATTAATTGCGGGCATAGCTAATGGAATCCTAAGCTGTCGCCCTTGCGGTCCGAAAAAACCATTGGCCGTAATGGTGATACCCAACGTTCCAATATGAGAAAACAAGTCCAGCAGCGTTTCGTTTGCATCAACTGCATAGGGTTGATTCATACGGGCTTCAAGCTGCATGTGATCCATAAAAGCTTCCTCCAGTGCATGCTCCGATGGAGTTGTGATCGTTCTATAAAAGTGTTTTACCCCGTCTAAACCAATCGCTGTTTGAGTTACCGCTATACTATCCACCTCTAGGTGCGCTTGCAACGCTCCGCACGTTCCAAGCCTGATAAGATTTAAGCTTCTTAGTGCTTTGTTTGGCTGCCGAGTTATTGGGTCGATGTTAACAGCAGCGTCAAGTTCATTCACAACGATGTCAATATTATCTGTGCCGATTCCTGTTGATATGGCCGTGATTCTGGTATTATTAAAATAACCTGTATGTGTGGTGAATTCGCGGTTAGAAATCTTGTGTTCAATGCGGTCAAAAAAACCACTAATGCGTTCTACGCGAGCCGGATCGCCAACCAAAATAACATGATCGGCAACGTGTTCAGCTTTTAGATGAAGGTGGTAAACGCTGCCATCTGGGTTAAGGATTAATTCAGTTTCTTGAGTCGTCATGTTGAAAAATTCAGCGTCCAAACCTAAAGCATTTTGATAGCTTTAGCCCGGAATGAAAGCTCAAATTATTACGATTGGTGACGAAATATTGATTGGCCAAATCATCGATACCAATTCCGCTTGGTTGGCAACAGAATTAAACGTTTTAGGAATTTCGGTCGATTCAATCTTTAGTATTTCGGATACTTCCGAAGCCATTCAAGGAGCTTTGAATGATGTTCCCAAGGATGTAAGTCTTGTGCTTATGACGGGTGGGCTCGGGCCTACGAAGGATGATATTACTAAATATACCTTGGCACAATGGTTTGATTCTGAATGGAGAGTGGATGAAAAAGTGGAACAACGTGTTAAGGATCATTTTGCGCTTCGAGCTATACCCATGCCTAAAGTAAACTTAGATCAAGCTCGAGTTCCTGAAAAATGCCAAGTGCTTGCTAATATGTTGGGAACGGCTCCGGGTATGTGGTTCGAAAAAGAAGGACGTATATATATAAGTATGCCAGGAGTGCCTTTTGAAATGAAGCATATTTTTTCTGAACAAGCCATTCCTAAGATTAGAACAAAATTTAAACTCCAAAACATTGTTCACAAAACCATTCTGACCCAAGGCATCGGTGAAAGTTCGCTCATGGAGAAAATCACCGACTGGGAAGCAAGTTTGGTAGAAAAAAACATCAAGCTCGCTTATTTGCCATCTCCAGGTGCGGTGCGGCTTAGATTAAGCTCAACATCAGATTTTGCTAAGGAAAATATGCAGGGAATTAGCGATAAAGTAAATGAGCTATTGCCGCTTATTTCGGATCACGCTTTTGGTTTTGAACGAGACACACTCGAATTAGTTGTAGGGCGACTGTTGACCAAATTTGGCTACAGCCTCTCCGTTGCGGAAAGTTGCACGGGAGGCTATATTTCGCATTTAATAACTTCAGTTCCTGGGAGCAGCATCTATTTTATGGGTTCGGCCACTACCTATTCGTATGAAGCGAAAACGAGGGTGTTGGGTGTTAATAAGGCCGATTTAGAACAGGTTGGAGCCGTGAGCGAAATTGTTGCTATGCAAATGGCGCAAGGGGTTAGAGAGTTATATAAAACTGACTTTGCCGTGGCTTCCACGGGCATCGCAGGACCGGACGGTGGAACGCCTGATAAACCAGTGGGAACAGTATGGATAGGTGTTTCGGGGCCATTGGGCACTTATGCACAACGGTTTTATATGGGTGATAAGCGTGATCGAAACATTCGAAAAACTGCCCTTCAGGCATTACAACTACTCCGAAAAGAAATTGTTAAGACCGTAAAAATATCTGAAATAGATTCGCTATTTATAAAAGAATAATGATCTATATTTGCAGCCCGATTTTTAAGGATTAACAGAAGGAAATACAGATAGTCATGAGAGCTTGTCAAATTACAGGAAAGACCGCACAGACAGGAAACACAGTTTCGCATTCAAACGCTAAGTCGAAAAGACGATTTCATGTTAATCTTCAAAAGAAGCGTTTCTTCATTCCAGAAGAAGACAAGTGGATCGAATTAAAAGTAAGTGCAGCTGGTATTCGTAATATCAATAAAAAAGGCATTAGTGCTTGCTTGAAAGAAGCAAAAGAAAAGGGTTACCTTTCTTAAGAATTTCACCAAACAATTGGTAAGGGTCGTCCAAAAGGACGACCCTTTTTTTTTTGCTTTTCACTTTCCGAAGTTAGTAATTGCTCAAACTTCAAGTTTTGTCGGGGCTACAAGGCTTTTGCTTTGTAGTATGTTGAATAAAATACGCCCTTTTGGTTTAATGATCTTAGGATTGGCCAGTATAATGTCTGTCCAAGCGCAAAAACCACTAGATGAATCGACCTTCAAGTTGGCTCACTTACCCGTAATTGACGAGGAATTGTCTCCTGCATTTTTTCTCAAGAACCGAGAGAGATTGAGAGATACCATGCCAGATAGTTCCATGATCGTATTGTTCTCTGCCTCTCAAAAGCAGCGCTCAAACGACATTGATTATCCATTTCATCAAGACCCTGATTTTTTCTATTTCACCCGGCATAAAAGAAGCGAATGCCATGGTCATCATTTTCAAGGAGAAGCATAAAATCGCTGGTGTAAACACGAATGAAATCTTATTTGTAGAAACGAAGGATGCAAAAAAGGAACAATGGACGGGTAAAATGATCGGTTTAGAAGGAGCTCGAGATGTGAGTGCCATATTAAATGTTCTTCCAAACACAGATTTTAAAAACTTGGATCTACCCTGGGAGCGACTTGAATATATAGGCAGTAATAAAAGTCAACACATCGAGCGAGATAATATGGAACATGCGGGCGATTTGATGAGCATGAAAAAGCATTTTAATGCTAAACTAGATCGAGCGCAGCGTACATCCAAAGTCAATGAGACCGAGGATTTGATTGGATTTATTCGACAACGAAAGAGCGCTGAAGAAATCACCATGATACAACGAGCGGTTGATATTACTTGTGAAGCTCAAAAGAATGCCATGCGAGCGATTCGCGGTGGAATGACAGAGTATCAAATACAGGCTGTAATTGAATATACCTTTCTTTCGAATGGAGCCGATGCCGAGGCGTTTCCATCCATTGTAGCTTCAGGAAGAAATGGTGCCATCATGCACTATACCGAGAATTCATCCCTATTAATCCCAGGGGATATGATTATTATGGATATCGGAGCTCAATATGAGGGATATGCGGCCGACATCACTCGAACGGTTCCTGTGAATGGCATATTTTCTGACGAGCAGGCGGCTGTCTATCACGTTGTACTCGATGCACAAACCGTGGCCATTCGTTACGCCACACCGGGTTATAAATTCTGGACTCCGCATGAAGAAGCCTATCGAACCATAGGTAAAGGATTAATCAAACTTGGAATCATTACAGAATGGGGAGACATCGGCAATTACTTTATACACGGAACCAGCCACTATTTGGGACTAGATGTGCATGACGCTGGAATTTATAGCTCTTTAAAACCAGGCGAAGTAATCACTGTTGAACCGGGTATTTATATTCCAGAAGGATCACCTTGCGATCCGAAATGGTGGAATATTTATGTGCGTATTGAGGATGATTTGCTCATTACTGATGGCCCAGCAAAGGTTTTGAGCGCTGGCGCTCCAAAAACAATTTCTGAAATTGAGAAAATCATGAGCAGAGATCAGGTCAACATCATGGATTAAAGGTTGATGATTTATAAGGATTGTTAGATTCACACGAATAGGCACAAATAGGAGTTGTGATTTTAGCCTAAAGAAACGACAGATTTAGAGCTCACAATTTGAAGCTTGATTTGCTAGATAATAACATAGAATAGAACTACTTTCGCGCGGCCAAAAAAAAACGCCCCATTATGTTTAATATTAAGGAAATAAGCACAGCAACCATGGTGCTTTTCGCGGTTATTGATATCATCGGATCCATTCCGATTATTATTCAACTTCGACAAAAAGTTGGTCACATTCAAAGTGGTAAAGCGAGTATCGTCTCTTTAATTATCATGGTGGCCTTCTTATACTTAGGAGAGGAAATACTTCAGTTGATTGGGATAGATATTAATTCGTTTGCGATTGCAGGCTCTTTCATTTTGTTTTTTCTATCCCTTGAGCTCATCCTTGGCATTCGAATTTATCGTGATGAAATGCCAACGAGCGCATCGATTGTACCGCTTGCTTTTCCTTTAATTGCTGGAGCTGGAACCATGACTTCGTTGATTTCGCTTCGGGCGGAATATGAAGTGCAAAACATTATCGTAGCTATCGTTATCAATGTCATATTGGTTTATGGAGTATTGAAAACAACCAAGCAAATCGAGCATTTGTTGGGGCCGACTGGAATCGCGGTAATCCGAAAAGTCTTTGGAATAATCCTATTGGCGATTGCTGTGAAACTTTTCCGATCCAATATCGGAGTGCTTTAATAAGCTAAATTCGTTTTGTGAGTATAAAATCAATCGGTGCGAAAATTCTAGCTAAACGCGATGTTTCTATCATCAAAAAATGGGCTGGTAAACCGATTGAATCTCAATTAAAAAACGTATGAATTTCTTCGAAATCAGCTCGCCATTACGGTGTTTGGAGAGGAGATAAGAGCTGATGAAATTCGATCCAAATCGGATTGGAAAGAAGCCGTGCCATTGGGTGATTATGAAGCCATTCGAGGACACATCGAGCGGATTCAAAATGGAGAAAGAAATATTCTCTATCCGGGGCTGCCAGCATATTTCTGTAAAACATCTGGAACAACTTCAGGTACGAAGTATATTCCCATGACGGATCATGGTATTAAAGCCCAAATTGCCGCTGCCCGTAATTCCCTTCTTTGCTACGTTAACGAAACAGGCAACAGCCAATTTGTTGATGGTAAAATGATTTTTCTGCAAGGAAGTCCTGAATTGATTGAGAAGAATGGAATTAGCATTGGACGGCTCTCTGGCATCGTTGCGCACCATGTTCCAAACTATTTGCAACGCAATCGAATGCCTTCGTGGGAAACAAACAACATGCAAGATTGGGAGAAAAAGATCAATGCTATTGTCGATGAAACTATCCATCTGGACATGCGTTTAATTAGCGGCATTCCTCCGTGGGTTCAAATGTATTTTGAGCGTTTATTGCAGAAATCAGGTAAAAAGACCGTAGCTGAAATCTTTCCAAACTTTACTCTATTTGCCCATGGTGGGGTGAATTTTGATCCCTACCGGGCCATTTTTAAGGAGCTTATAGGCCACCAAGTGGACAGCATCGAGACCTATCCGGCCTCGGAAGGATTTATCGCTTTTCAAGACACACAACATGAAGATGGATTGCTTTTAAATTTAGCTGGCGGCATTTTCTATGAGTTCATTCCATTAGATGAAATTCACAACGAAAAGCCTTCAAGACTGCATTTAGAGGAGGTCGAGCTAAACACCCAATACGCCATTGTATTAAATACGTCTAGTGGACTTTGGGGCTATATTATTGGTGATACAGTGAAGTTTATATCCTTAACGCCATTCCGAATTACGGTAACGGGTCGAGTGGCTCATTTTATTTCCGCGTTTGGCGAACACGTAATAGCCGATGAAGTTGAGCAGGCCATGGTGGAGGCATCGCGAAAGTTTGGGCTTAATGTTTGCGAGTTTCACGTTGCCACCTCATGTGAAACCTACGGAAGGACTTCCTTATCACGAATGGTTTATTGAAACCGAGCAAGCTCTATCGAATGATTTTGCCCTAGGCTTGGATGAGGAGCTTCGAAAGCGAAACTCCTATTATAAAGACCTTATTGACGGGAAGGTGCTTCAACCGCTAAAAATTCATCAACTAAAGCGTGGTAGCTTTAATTTGTATATGGACTCCATTGGTAAACTTGGAGGTCAAAACAAGCTTCCAAGGTTAGCCAATGACAGAAAAATTGCCGATTATTTCGAAGCGGTTTAGTAGTTTCCCTTTTCCCACCACTTATAAGCAGTGGCTTTTTCGGCATTGAATCCAAAGATCAAATAGTCCTTGTCGCGCCATAGATAAACGACATAATAATCGCCTGCAGGTATTTTGTATTGAGGTGGTAAGGATTTTCCCAACATTTTTCCACCTCTACCAACAGTAACCTTTTGATTTTCATAGTCTGAAAGGGCACCTCTATAATAAGGTTCGCCTAATTGAGTTACAACGGCATCAGGGCTTGAATTAGCAGCTGTAAGCTTCTTTGCAAGTTCTTCCATCATCTTATGTAAATCACTATTTGTAGTGTCGCAATAAGGATTACCATAAGACTGTAGTCTTTGAAAGTCGGCTCCTAACTCATCAATGGAAGCGGCTTCGATGCTCTCGAGCATGGTCCCACAGGCAGTAGGCTCTTGAGAAATAGAAACTAATGGATTTAAAAGGAAACAAGAAAGGGCAAGTAAGACAATTCGATTCATGGGGAACTCAGTTTAGGGTCAAATTTAATTATTCGATTAGGAAATTTACAGGACTATAATCCAAAGGTGAAACCAGCATTGATAATTGGATTTCTATATGGACTATAGGTTGATGGAAGGACATTAAACATCGCGGAGATACCGAGTCCGGCTCGATTAGAAAACTTATATAAATAGCCGCCACCCACGAATAAGCTGTTCACATTGAATCGCTCGCCCGTTCCTTTCCAATTTCCATTTAGGGCTTCGTATTCGGTATGGGCGAAAAAGTTTTTGAAAATGAAATATCGCGTAAACAACGAACCCCCATAAATGTGATCTTGGAAGCTGAGATTATTGATTTTAATGTAACTATAGGTTATCTGGCTGCCTACCGACCATTTCTGATTAATCTTAAAACCGACCAATGGCGCAACATTTATCATCGTGTAATTGCCAAATTGTGCACCTAAATTACCCCCGAAATAAACACGTTCCTTTAATGTTGGCTTAGGTTCATCTGGCACAGATTCAAAAGGTGCGGTTTCAATATCTTGAGCTAGCGTGTTGAAAATAACGAACAACATCAGGCAAGTAAACGAAAGCAATCTTTTTCTACGCATATTGATTCAAATGGTTTTGAAGCAAGAACGAAGTTATGTGCAAATTCTTAGCCTGAAGGTTAAGAATTTTTAAACCTTGGCTCAAGAGGAATAGTATCAAACCGCTGCTTTCGTTAAAGCAGCAATCGATCTATTCGAGCAATGACCGAATCAGCATCCGACTTAGTATCTGAGAGGAGCGAAGCAGATGTGATGGCGTCAACCCCTTTTATGTGATATCCACCGTCACCTGACGTGGTCAGGTAAACACAATTGTCCAAACCTGCGTGGGCAGAATGAAAGGCTTCAATGGCTTTCGGTGGTTGCCAAATTTCCCAGGTGTGACAAATGAAAATGGCCGACCAATCGGTTGTTTTAATCTGATCCAATTGATTTATGTCAATAGCCTTGATGTACAAATCGTTAGCGGAAAAGTGAGTAACTACGGTTTCGATGACATCGTGTTTATAAGTGCTGCCTTGATAGGCGATCAGCAAACTTTGCGGAGCAGAGTCATCACCTAATTCAAATTCCACGGCTGGCATCATTCTAAATGTTAGCCAATACCATAGGCCAAACACCGAAAACAATAGCAATATGATAATAGAAATCCAAACGACTCTTTTCATTCCACTTCAAAGCTAAGTAAAAATGCACCTTATACAATTGATTATTAGTGCGTTGGTGCAATAGATTGAGTAAAATCGATTTGTTTGATTTGACAACGTTTGAATAAGTCACGACTCTCGTTTTTCTTTTAGATGTTGATATTATTCCTAAATTCCAACCTTAAACTATAAGCATGAATTCAAAGCATTACCTCATTTTCATTGGTCTGTTTTTAACGCTGTTAATGGCGGGTTGTAAAAAAGAAACAGAGGAATCTATTCCAGATCAACCAGATTTACCCCCAGAAAACGCTTTTGTCCAAGACATGGGTGGCTTCGGTAATAGTGCTCAAAGAAGCGAGGGAAATTACAATTTTGCCGCCTTGAATGTAGGTGTTTGGAATACCATTTTATATGTGAATTTGGCTATTCCTGTGGCTGCATGGTATAAAGTTCGGGAGGTAGAGCCTGTTTGGGACAAGAATATCAGTGCTTGGAAATGGACCAAAGAATACAATAATAATTCAGGGAATTATACAGCTCAGCTGCACGGTTGGATACAATCTGGAGAAGTGCAATGGCGCATGTATATTACGAAACAGGGAGAGTATAATGATTTTCTTTGGTACAGAGGAACTTCAAAACTAGACGGCACGTCTGGTTCATGGCGCCTTTTTCGCGATCCCGTGATCGATCAACCATACATAGACATAACATGGAATAATGAACTTGATTCGGATCATGATGACATTAAATATGTCAACTCCATTCCGAATGATGCAGGTAATGGATCGTATATTCAATATGGACGAATCGATACGACTGGGTTGGATATTTTTTATGACATCTACTTAAAGGCAGATAACCGGTTGATCGAAATTGATTACAGCGATGCTACCACCGCAGGAAGTGTGCGAGATAATGTGTTTTTTGGTGACGAAAATTGGCATTGTTGGAATGAACTGCATCAAGATACGACCTGTATATAAAGGCATTATTGCTTGATTTTACCGTCACCGAATATGCGGGACTTCAAGCTAGACGCACTGAATCCACTCATGATCAATTCTTGAATAAAGGAGTTTGAAATGGCTCGTTTTACAATAAAATTACAAAGTCGTTCATTCCTCATAATGCGCTGAACCCAATAGTTGAGTCGAAGTTCACCCCACATTCTGCGATAAATTTCGTTGTCGTAGGCCTTGTTGAATTTGGCGTCAAATGATTGTTGTATGAAAGCTTCAATAACGTGGTCGGCCGCCACCCGACCACTCCTAATCGCATTGCCAATACCCTCACCCGAAAGTGGATTGATGAGTGAAGCGGCATCACCGAGCAATAAATATCTATTTCCGGATAGTTTTCGCTTCTTACTGCCTAAAGGCAACCCAAACCCTTTAATTTCTTCCAACGGTTTTGCATGCGCAAATCGATCTTTTACGTTTGGGTGAGTTTCGATTATTTCTTTTAGAAGCTTCTTTAAGTTCGGTTTACGCTTAGCAACAACGGAACTCAACATCCCAAGCCCCACATTAGCCCGATTCCCAGGAAGAGGAAACACCCAGAAATAACCTGGCAACAGTTCATTATAGAAATGAAGTTCCACAGCA
Organism: uncultured Flavobacteriales bacterium; assembly: GCA_943788145.1. Taxonomy (GTDB): domain Bacteria; phylum Bacteroidota; class Bacteroidia; order Flavobacteriales_G; family Salibacteraceae; genus SHAN690. The sequence continues at coordinate 44,108 of CALSPD010000020.1, read as the reverse complement.
TTGTCGTCACTAAATCCGGTTACATTTTCATAATACTGACGTAGACCTGCGCAGTGGTGATTTTTATCGGGTCTTTCATCGGATAAACTCCGTGCCACCACTGAATGAGCTCCATCTGCACCTAAAACTATGCTTGCCGAAATATTTTCGCCATTTTCCAACTCAATGTTTATGCGGTTTTCTTCGTGCACGATCTTTTTGACAGATTCGCCTAAAAAAGCGGTAACACAATCAGATTGAATGGCCTGATTAAACATAAATGCATCAAAATCTAATCGAGGCGAAACGTAACCCAAAAGTCCTGTGTTGTTTAATGACACATCGGCCTTGCTGTAATCAGGCGAAACAAATCGGACAGCTTTACACCAGATTTTTTCATCCATTTGATCAAATAGTTGAGCAGTGTCTAGCGGTAACATGCCCAATTGGTTGACCACATCAGGACTCAAAGCGTCACCACAGGTTTTATCTCGTGGAAAAACAGCCTTATCGATAAGGGCAACCCGAAGTCCAGACTCGTGAAGGGCAATGGCGGCTGTGCTTCCTGCCGGTCCAGCTCCGACTATGGCCACATCAAATTCACTCATTTTTTTATCTCGCGTCTGATATTAACAAAAGTGTTGAAAGGGACATCAATAGCTGCACTATTGGCCAACCAGTCTGGAATACTTCCGCCAGGCTCGGCATGGACGATGTACTCAATTTGACATTTGCTAGCTGAAATAGGTGTGATTATCCAATATGTTTCCGATTTCTGAATTCGAACGATGTCTTTCTTTTCGGGAAGATAGGTTGGCAACGCAACCCCCTTGGATGTGATGACACCAGTTTTTCGATTGGTGCTAAACGTGAGTTTATATATCCCATCTCTATCGCTAACAGGCCAAGGTGCATCAGTTAAAGAGTATTGAATTTGGGTCGTATCGTTTGGTCGCTTTAGGATTTTCAACTCCTTAGTATCTGGAAATGCATTCGGGTGTTGATCAATATGCTGAAGGAAATACAGCATTTTCTGTGCAGGCAAATCAAGTGTCATCACCGCTTTGAAAGAATTAAACCCGCTATTTGCATTTGGTTTATTATAAACTTTTATTCCGTTTTCATCCTTTTGCAGTTCCCATTCTTGGGCCTTAGGCTGAAGGGCATTTGCCGTTAATAGAAATAGTAGCAGCAAGTATCTTAGGCCCATTATGCGAATTTAACGTGATTATATGAGGAAAAGGTTGATAAAGCACGAGGCGAAGCGCGAATATTTATTTTCGACCTGCATTTAGTATAGCGATCATCATGGGTGAGTTTAAAAAGTATTTAGCAGAGTTTATTGGAACCTATACCTTGGTTTTTTGCGGTACTGGCGCTATCGTTATGAACGATGTGAGTGGAGGAGTGGTCAGTCATTTGGGAGTTGCCATTTGTTTTGGTATCGTTGTCATGGCCATGATTTATTCCTTTGGGTCGATCAGCGGAGCGCATATTAATCCAGCGGTAACGTTGGCGTTTTACTTTTCCAAAAGGTTTCCAAAACAACTTGTAGGTGGGTATATTACCGCACAAATTATTGGAGCTATTTTGGCGAGTTTCACGTTAAAAATGCTCTTTCCTACCCACGAAACTCTAGGAATCACCTTGCCGTTTGACGGTAGCGCTCAAACCTTTGTACTCGAGGTAATATTGACTTTCTTTCTCATGTTGGTTATAATTTTTACGAGTACAGGTTCAAAAGAAACCGGCACACTCGCTGGATTGGCTATTGGAGGCGTGGTATTGATGGAGGCATTATTTGCTGGACCAATAACTGGTGCATCCATGAACCCCGCTCGATCGATCGGGCCGGCTTTGGTGTCGGGCAGAATAGAAGAATTATGGATCTATATACTTGCTCCAATTCTTGGAGCATTATTAGCAATAATGGTTTGGAAAGTGTTTAATACCCAAGCTACCATTAATTATGATGCACCTGAAAAATCTGAATAAACTCAGCTTCAGGAATGCCAAACTTGACCCAGTCATCAAGCCGTTTAATTACTTCATCTAAGGCTTGAGGTCGAAACCCGAGTTTTAAAGTGAGTTCCCTTAAAAGAACAATCTCGTCATAGGAAATCTCACCATCGGCCAGCACCATGGTTACGAGATGAAAGAATAAGGATATTCGGTGAACCTCATCCTTGGGAAGGTCGGTTTCTGACGGCTTAGTAAAAAGCGCTTCCATGTCCATAGGTTCGACATCGAGCAGTTCTGTAATCCTATGTAAAAGATCGTATTCTTCGTCTCGGTGCTGACCATCGGCACCAGCGATTCGAATGAGTTCTGTTAAGATTCTAAGCTTTTGCTCGTGGCTAATATTCATAACACATTGGATTTATGCACTCAAAATAGCTATCTAAAACGGCTCAGCCCCAGACCCGAATGAGGTGGAAAATATGGCCGTTTCGGTCACTTCAATACCTTCTTTTTTGTGGAATAAATCAGAAAGGTGTTCGAATACTTCATCTTGGTGATTCACAAATTGGCTTGCGATTCTATGAGCAAGGTCCTTTTTAGATGGATCGTGTCGATCAAAAAAGGCCTTGAGTTTTGTCTCGAATTCTAGTTTTTTCTGGTGCATGCGTTATTGTTTGTATTTCAAAGAAAAGATAAAACCTGAAGCATAGAAGGTTGTATGCTTAAGTTTGGAGATAAACCAACCTCACTTTTTTACATCACATGATTAAACGCCTCTTCGCGCTTGTAATATTATTAGTAAGTGTCGCTATAATGGTGACCTGCAACCAAGGTGGCGATGATTTATTTGCAGATGCATACGTTGAAGGAGCGTGTCCGCACGATCATTCAGACTCGATAACTGGCGAACTAATCTTTCCAGAAGCTTCAAATAATAGTTGTGTGAGCTGCCATCAGGGCATTGAACCGATTCGAGATCATAATTCGGGAATGATGCAAGAAATCTTCAAATTGGCTGGAAAGGCTGGATTCAAGGATAATGAGTGTATTGTTTGCCATGGTGGAAACCCTGAAACGATTGACCCAATAATGGCGCATTCGGGTTCGATAAAGTCACTTATCGCCCTCAAAGGACCAGATGAGTTTTATCCGGACCCAGCCAGCGTATGGATCAATGAAAAGACGTGTGGCATGTGTCATCAAGAACAAGTAAGTACTCAATACACATCATTGATGTTTACGGAAGCTGGGAAGATTCAGGGCACGACATGGGGTTTTGGAGGTCTGCAGGGATATGATCATAACGTGGCCAATGTTGCAGTTGAAGAATTAAAAGTGCATGATCGATTGGGTTCTGAAACGTACAAAAAGTATATGGCTGAATTGAAAGCAGCCGAGCCTCAGGTTTTCCCCGGAGTCATGAAGGCGTTGCCCGAAGCTCCAAGTCCTGAAGAATTGAAACTGCATCCAGAAAAATCGGTTTACACCTATTTGAGAACAGAATGTCAGCGTTGTCATACTGGAGTAAAAGGAAATCAGGCTAATGGAGATTTTAGAGGAACAGGCTGTGGATCCTGTCATATTCCCTATTCAAACCGGGGTTTGTATGAGGGAGATGATCAAACCATTAAGCCAAATGAGCAAGGTCATATGCTTGTTCATTCGATTCAAAGCAGTCGAGATGCTAAGGTTAAGGTGCACGGTAAAGAGTATTCTGGAATTCCTACGAAAACATGTACCGCTTGTCACAACAGAGGCAGGCGCATTGGGGTTTCTTACGAAGGATTAATGGAAACATCTTACACTTCACCCTTTATGAGCGATGGTGGCGATCAAGCTCAAATCCATAAGAAGAATTACCTCCACCTTCAACCCGATATTCATTTGAGTAAAGGCATGGTTTGTCAAGATTGCCACACTTCTGGCGACATTCATAGTCTAGGAGATTTGAGTGGAGCCATTCAAGGCGCTGTTGAAATTGAATGTCAAGATTGTCATGGCACACCAACGGCCTTTCCATGGGAATTGCCCATCGGCTACGGTGATGAAATAGCGGGAGAAGCACCAAAAATAGGCGAGGCGAGGGGTGTTTCACAATCCATTCCTGAATACTTAAAGAAGGGTCAAATAGATTGCAAACGAGACGGGTATTTGATTTCGAGTAGGGGAAACCCTATGCCTCATGTGGTGAAAAATGGAGATGAGATTACACTATACTCAGCTGGCGGAAAAGACATTCGTTTGACTCCGCTGAAAAAGCTTACACAAGAGGATCGGCTTACACCAAAAGGAAAAGTGGCTATGACTCAAGTGAGCTCACACATCGAAAAAATGGAATGTTATGCTTGTCACGCAGTTTGGGCACCACAGTGCTATGGATGCCACATTAACATCGATTATTCAAAGCCCGAAACGAAGCCCGACTGGGTAGAAATAGCGAAGCATCCAAACAAACATGGCCAAACGCCTGACGCTATTTCTAACGCTGAACTCGATCAAGTGAAAGCTTTTATCATTTCGGGTAAAGTGGAAGAACAACGTTCGTACTTGCGTTTTGAAGATCCACCGTTGGTCGTGAATGGCGACCACCGCATTTCGCCAGCCATTCCTGGTTGCCAAACAACGGTAACGGTTATTGATGAAGATGGCAAAACGCGGCTGTTAAATCATATTTTTAAAATACCCCACGTTGAAGGAGCTGGTGCTGAGGGACAAAATGCCATTGACATGGCGCCCCTTCAACCGCATACGAATCAATTTGAATCTAGAAGTTGTGAATCTTGCCACACCAATCCAAAGGCCATGGGCTATGGCATTGACGAAGGTTCATTGTTCAATCGTCCCGATTCGTCATTCGTGATGGATTTGATGGACGCAAACGGACATGTGCTAGCTCGGCAAGTCGATACCCAGTTTAATGCCATACCCAATTTGAAACACGACTGGAGTAAAATCATAGACGATAGTTTGCGTCAGCTTCAAACGGTAGGTCATCACTTTAGTGGATCAAGGCCACTTAATGCCGAAGAATTAGGGAAATTGGATCGAAGAGGTGTATGCATGTCTTGTCACGAAAATATCCCTGATGGCGATATAGCGATTGATTTATTGAGCCATGTGGCGAAGTATGGCAAAGTTGAAATTGACAATGAAAAGCATCAAAGCATTGTCTCAAAGAGCATTCTAATCAGTGCTTGGTTTCAAGTACTTTCTGTTTTTTTAATATTGGGGCTTGTATTCCTGTGGTGGTTTAAAAAAAGGAAGTGAATTCAACGGTTATGAGAATCGAATTAAGAGCTTGGAAAGTGGGGGATTTACCAATCCTTATTGAGTTTGCTAATAATGAGAGGATAGCTGCAAACATGACCGACAGTTTTCCGCATCCTTATTCCAAAGAAGCGGGATTGAAATTCATTGAGTGGGCAACGTCATCCGATCCGAACCATATTTTATGCATTAAAGCAGACGGCAAAGTTTGTGGTTCGATTGGGCTTCACGCTCAACAAGACGTTATGTGCAAGAATATGGAGTTAGGTTATTGGATAGCCGAGCCATATTGGGGACAAGGAATTGCAACCAATGCCGTGACTTTGATGGTGCAATATGGGTTCAAACATTGGGATATCAATCGCATTTTTGCCAAACCTTTCGCGGTAAACATCGGATCGCTGCGTGTTTTGGAAAAGGTTGGATTTCGAAAGGAAGGCCTCTTTAAGGCCGCGGTTTATAAGAGAGGCCGCTACATTGATTTTCTTGAATACGCCATACATAGAACCGAATGGGAGCATAGAACAATTGAGCCTATCCCTTAATTTCTGCTTTTACGGAAACCATTTTTTGAAGCATAACCGAATTCGGAATGGTAAATTGCTCACCTTTTGAGGTTTCAATGTGAATGAAATAATAGCCAATATCCTTCACTACGCCAGTTAATTGATAGTCTTTATCGTGAACTTCGATGGTGTCGCCTAGCTTCATGGGGTGATTGAAAAAGAGGATTAACCCAGAGGTGATGTTTGAAAGCAATGACCATTGCGCGAAAAATGCAATACCCATAACCGTAACGGCCGAGGATAGGAAAAGGAAAAGCTCCTTTTGTTCAATGCCCCAAATGGCTGCAATAAGGATCAATCCTATCAAAACCACGAAAAAGTTGATCAACTTAACAGCGACTTTTCTTCTTTGATAACTGAATGTGAATTTGCGAAGAGCCCGGCTGATTTGGCTTTTTGAAAGTAGCCGAACCACTATCATAAAGACAATTACTAAAACTGTCTCGATCACTTCGATACTATACCCGAGCATATCCTTCTTTAATTGACTGCGAATGTAGTTTTGGAAAGCTTCAAATGAGGCTTTGTGACAAGCTTAATTAGCACCTAAAACTCCCAACGCATAATCGGCTGACACTTGCGCCTTTCGATTTTTGGCCAATAGTTCTACCAATTTTATATTGGCGTTAATGTATCCCGTTTCGCGGCTGTTTACCATGAAGAGCGAACTTTCGCCATTACTGAAAAGGCTTCTTTCACCGGCTAAAAGACCGCTGTAATCTTGAACTGTTTTCTTGTAAAGGGTAACCTGCTCATGGGTCATTTGCCAATCATTCAATGCGGCCCGAGCTTTATAAGTAATGATTTGTTGTTTGCTGAGAAGGTCATATTCAGATTCTTGAATTTTGATGTTGTTCAAACGAACATCGCCTCGCTCGCTCCTCAGGAGTAGCGGTAGGCCGAATTCAATGCCCCAATCATAATTGTTCACAGAATATGAAGAAAACACATCACCATTTACAGGTTCGTTTAGCGCGTTGTACTTCAAGTTAAGAGTTGGCTTCAATTGCTCCCGCTTATACATCTGATCGATTTCCAGCTGATCAATTTTGAATCTATACTGAATAAGTTCTGGGTGAAATTGAGATAAACTATCCAATTGAATGAAATAGCTTCCACTGGGCTTTAAGGATGAGGTTTCCTGCATGGATGGCGCCACAGTATTATCGCCCACTTCGAGAGGAATAAGTCCTTCGTCCCAAAGAAACGTACCCAAAAGTGCTGTTGCGTTGGCAAAGTCGAGTTTCGCCTGTTGCAAGAGCAGCATCCTATTCTGAACTTGGATTCCAGCTTCTAAGGTGTCGATAAAAGGTCTGTCGCCTAAGCTAGCACTACGCTTTACCTGCTCAAATCTTGTAGATGCTAACTCCAAAGCTTCACTATAGATTTGAGTAGAATTAAAGGCAGCAAACCAATCCCAATAGGCCGTTCCAGCATTGTACAATAAATCGTTTATGAGCGATTGGCGTTGAGCAATAGTTGACTCTTGATAGAGTTGTGCCTTTTTGAGGGTGGCCCTACGTTCATCCATAAATAGGCCTTTCCCAATTGGAAGCGAAACTCCGGCATAGACGAGTCCGTCATTTGGATTGCTGTTTTCTGGGTTCAAAAACTGACCATTGTTTTGCTCATATCCGCCTTGAAATTCTATGCCAAACCAAGTCGGAATTTTCAACCCGGCATTTAAGAAGGAATAATAGGTTTTATCGTCAAAATACTTTTGATTCAAACCCGATTGGAGTTTTGGGTCAAAGTTTCCACGTGCTTTTAAAACGTAGGCTTCTCCTTTGGATTTTTGGAGATCTGCCTGACGCGCCAATGGGTGATGTTCGATGACACGGCTCATGAATTCATCAAAGGAAAACACTTTCAGTTCAACGCTTTGACCTTGAATGCCTTGAACCAACAGCAGGAAGAAGGATAAGAAGCTTATTCTCACTTTTTTGTCGTTTGATTATCGAGGTTTACATAATAATCGGGAGGAAAGCCGTTGATCTGGCGCCACAATTCATACCAAATAGGAACATCTTTCAATAGCATGAAATTGGATGTTCCGGCTCCCACGCGGAGGGCGTCAGGCCAAGCATGGTCGCTTGGGTCAGGTGAAACCAGCACTCTATACATACCATTATCGCTGATGAAATTGTCGACTGCAAAAACAATCCCGCCATAGGTTCCATAACTTGTATTTGGCCAACCTGAAAAAACGATGGCTGGCCATCCGTCAAATTGAATCCGAACTTTCTGACCCTGTTTTACCAAGGGTAAATCAATAGGTCGAACAAATAGCGCCACTGTTAAATCATAAACCGAGGGCATGATGCTAACGATGGGGTCGCCCTCTTTGATGGTTTCTCCAATGCCCGACTGAATGGCTTTGGTTACATAACCATCTTGAGGTGCGGTAATAAAGTACATTCCGGTCCGAATGGAATAGTTCCTGAACTGGTTTTGCATCTTTGTTACCACCGCTTCTGCATCGTACATGTTTGACATGGCCGTGTATTTTTCTGATTCGGCTTTCGATATATCGTCTCTATATTTTGCTTGAATCGAGTTGATTTCTACGGCTGCGTTTATACGCTCATTTTGGGAGGTAAGTAAGTCGTTTTCAGCTGATATTTTCTCAGATTCCGCTTTTTGAAGGGATAGTTTTCGGCTTTCTAAATCGGTCAACGACTTGAGGCCATCGTCATACAGCTTTTGCATCCGAACGTATTGCTCAGAAGCAATTTTCAAATTGGTTAACGCTGCTTGATATTTAATGCTATCGCTTTGAATTTTTAAGTCGGCCTGCTTCAGTTTGTTTTTGACCTGCTCAAGTTTTAGTTTTCCAGTAGAAGCCATGGCATCGATTTGATTGTCCAAGGCTTTCACCTTTTCCATATAGGCCACAACAGACAATTCCTTTGCGCGAAGTTGATCCTCCGTCCGTTCTAAAAGTTGTGGGTCGAAATACTCATCTTTTACCTCAGAAATATTCAAAATCATGTCGCCCTTCTTAACTAAATCGCCTTCTTGAACATACCATTCTTCAACCCTTCCAGCAATAATGGAATTGATGGTTTGTGGTCGTTGGTCGGGCTTTAAGGTGGTTACATAGCCTCCAGATCGGATGTTTTGTGTCCACGGTACGAAAAGTAGAATGAAAATGCCGCTTGAAAACAAATAAAGCAGTCTTCTCAACACTTTGCTGGATATTCTTGATTCGACTTTATTGAGGGTGGATAAGTCAGTCTTACTGATCCGATGGCCAATCCCATTGTTGGAAATATTAAGCATGGCCTTCTTTTTTGAAAGTTATTGATGACTTCATAAGCTTGTATTCACCTTGAGCTGAAATACTCCCTTGGTCTAACAGAATTATTTGATCGCATTTACTGGCTAGATAAGCATCAGATGACACGCAGATTAACGTCCAGGGTCTATTTTTATCCGTTATAAAATCGACTACACGCCTTCTTGGTCCATCATCCAAATGTTCTAATGCGTCTTCTAACAATAACAATTTGGGATTTTTACACACGCTTCTCGCGATGAGAATCAATTGAGCTACACTTTTGGAAAGGTTGCTCCCTTGCGGTTCAATTCGATGTTGAAATCCTTGCGGTGTACTTTGCAAGAAATCTGTCAATCCAATTTTTTCAAAAATGGGCTGGATGTTAGCAATGCCAATGTTCGGATTGCCAAGCGTAATGTTTTCTAGAAGGGTTCCCTCAAATAACTGTTCTTGGGATAAACAATCGCCCATAATGGATCTCAGCGAGTCAAGCGATACACTCTGTTTGGATATGCCTTGATAGGTTAATAGACCAAGTTCAGTGTCATATAGACCAGCCATAAGTTGCAAAAGGGTGCTCTTTCCAGATCCATTTCGGCCAGCAATCATAACGCGATCGCCTGCTTTCACCTGCAGACTAATGTTTTTTAGTGTTGGTTGTTCCGCTCCAGGATAAGTGAATTGAACTCCATCCATTTCCAGGCAAATTGCGCCAGGAGCACAGTCCTTCGATAAATCGATTCCTTGGTTATCCTCGAGTTCGAGGTCTGTTACTTGACCTATTTTTTCCAATCCGGTTAAGACATCATATATCGTTTCGATGCTTAACACGAGTTTCTCGACCGAACCAATGATCAATAAAATAATGATTTCTGCGGCTACGAATTGACCGATATTCATGAGTTGTTCCATCACCAAAATACCACCAATCACCAGTAATCCAGAGACTAATAAAACCTTGAACAAAACCATAAGCGAGTATTGCCTCACGAGGATTTTATAATGGCTTTCGCGCGCATCCAAATATTGCGACACCGCCTTATCCGTTCTGTCCATCGGGAGGTTGATATTACCCGCTAGTTTAAAGGTGTTGGAAGTACGGGCGAGTTCTTCCAACCAATAAGCAACCTTGTATTTGTATTTGGACTCGTCTATGCTTTTTGCCAGACCAATTTGAGCGGTGAGCCTAATAACTATATAGGCGAAAAACAATAAAAAAAAGCTGAACAGAATGAAAAAAGGATGGTAAAAGGATAGTAGAATAAGGCTGAAAATCATTTGCAACGAAGCAGCGGAAAAATCAATAAGAATTTTCGATAATCCTTTTTGAAGGCTCATTACGTCAAAAAATCGATTCATCAATTCGGGCGCATATTGCCGATACAATGCCTCGAGTCTAATTCGAGGTATGCGATAAGCAAATTCAAAAGCTGCGCGCGTAAATATTTTTTGTTGGAGGTTTTCTACGATGCGCAATTGAAAGATTTGGAGCAAACCCGAAAAGCCAACTCCAAGCACCACAATGGCCACAAGTACAATCCAAGAGGTGTTTATTTGACCACCTTGAATTAAGTTGACAATGGCCTGTATTCCTAAGGGTAAGGAAAGGCTAATGATGCCGTTGAATACGGCATAGACATAAACATTTCTTATTTCCTTATGATCTGGTTTTAATAAACGCCAAAAGCGCTTTATTGGGGTCATAGACTGAGTTAGCGCCATGATTTATTTTTTAATCGCGTTAAGTACAAGTTGCTCGAAAAAACACTCCACAGAATCTTCGCCAGTGATCGTATTCGTTAAGCGAGGTAAATGGACAGCAAAGTATCGCTCGTGATGAACGCCTTCAATGACGGTTGAGATGAGCATATGAGGATATTTATAGTTGCTATTGATTTCTAGAATAATGGCTGCAATCGTTTCAACAATACGCTTATAAGTTCCAAAAACACCGGCCTTGTTCTCGTCATCAACGGCCTTATTGAGATAGGTTTTTGAAGATTCTTCCATGACAATTTGATAGAGTTTGTCGGCATCGAAAAGTTGTAGGGCCGAATCAGATTTTGATTCTTGTGTGATCAACCGTATAGCTTTTATCAAGCGTTGTTCTGGCGAATCAATATTTGCAACGGCCAAAGTGAGCTTGTAATCTTTCCATGCCCAATACCAACAGGTATAATACAATAGTAATTTGTGCTTGCTCTCAAAATATCTATAAACAGAAGCTTCAGTGGATTTAATCTTTTGAGCCAGTTTTCGAAAAGTGAAGGCTTCAAAGCCTAAAGCATGCATCAATTCAATGCCATCCTTTAGGATTTTCAATCCTAGCTCACTCGATTGTGGATCTTTATTAAAGGTTGCCGAGCTTACTTGAAATGAAATAGAGTTAATCATGCTTTCATCATTAGTTTAAATAATTGCAAAAGTAATAGTAATACTATCAATAATTTACTCCTAATGCCTTTTTAACCATTTTTGAGATCGAAATGTTTAGAAAAGCTTCCCTATTGTTGCTGCGACTGGCATTCTATTTATTTGGCTTTGTCGCCTTGTATTTGTTAGCAGTTTTCACTCTGCCCTATATTTCAGTAAACGATAATGGTGATGTATCTACGGACGATGGTGTGGAGATCTATATATTGACGAATGGGGTCCATACCGATTTGGTTTTACCCATGAGCAACCCGTTCAAAACTTGGAGTCAATTCATCGATCCATCGGCTACAAAGGAAGGTGACGGTGATGTTCAGTATGCCGCGTTTGGTTGGGGCGACAAGGGGTTCTATCTCGACACCCCAACTTGGGCTGATTTGAAGTTTAGCACAGCATTTAAGGCAATGTTTTTTCTTAGTACTTCTGCCATGCACGTTACCTACTACAAGGAATTAAAGGAATCGGAATCTTGTAAACGCATAATCATATCCATGGCTCATTACCGCAAACTTGTGACTTACATTGAAAATAGTTTCAGTAAAGATTCCTCAGGGAGGCCTGAGTTGCTGCAAAATGCGGCTTATGGGTCAAACGATAGCTTTTATGATGCTCGCGGAACGTATAATCTCTTCTTCACTTGCAACACATGGGCTAACGAAGGTTTGAAAAGTGCGGGTCAAAAGGCTTGTTTATGGACGGCTCGTCAGGAAGGAATCTTTGACCTGTATCGATCGATGCCTGCCGAACTTCCACAGTCAAAGTGATGCAAAGGATAAATTCTATATTGGACCAAAATAATTGACGTGAATCGAATTCTACTCAGTCTTTTCATAATAGTGGCTTTTTCATTTGGATGGCAATCCAATGGCATTGCTCAGGATGCGAAACTCAACAAATTAGTAAAGCTTTATTTCAAAGGAAAGGAGCAAAAGGCGGTGGATAAACTCTGGAAATTGGCCAGAAAAAACGATGAAATCGCCTATTGGAATGGATTGATAGACATGACTCAATATCGCTACCAACACGCGTGGGACGATATGATCTCATTGCTCTTAAGTGGTGAGTCAAACGTTGTATTAAACGACAAACAGGCTTTATATAGTGACTTTATAAACGCTACAAGAGAGGCCGATCGGGTTATGATTAACACAAAATCGTCCCTTATTCTTAGAAATCATTTAGTGGACTATGAACCAGATACGAATGTCCTAGATAGTGCGAAAAAGGAGTTTGATTTGGCCGAAATAGACTTTGCCAATGGAGATTATAATAAGGCAATTAACCACTACTATAACGCGATAAAAATTCAACCGAATTATTATAAGGCGACCATGTATCTCGGGGACGGATACTATGTAATGGAAGTAATGGATAGTGCGTTAGTTTATTTTAAACGCGCATCTAGCATGTATCCTGATTTGTTGGAACCTCGCAAGTACATCTCAGATGCATATTCCAATCTAACGGAATATGAAGAGGCTAGGAAAGCAGCACTTGGGTGTTTTTACATTTATCCTGATGCAGATATGTTTTATAAATATCAATTCCTATGTGGGATGCAAGATAAAAGCTTTGAACGAAAATGGTTGAAACGGGAAATTGCAGCTAATTCGTTGAACGTATCACCTAGTGTAACCAATAGTCCCGAGTGGAGCACCTATGCAAGTGCTCGAGCGGAAATGCTGCCTTTTTGTGATAGCAATGACATTGTCATTCAAAAGAATGCTTTGAGCAATGCGACTTATTTGGAAGTTTATTCTTGGGAGAAAATGTTGTTAGCTCATCCCGATGTTGCGAACTTTGCTTTCGCAAGGGAAATGATGAATGAGGGATATTTGGATTGTTTTGTGTTTATCAGCCAATTCCAATCTGACCTATATCCTCAATACAGGCATTTTGTGGCAAGTAATCAACACCGCATTAAGATTTATATCGAAAAATACCTCACCGAATGAACCATTCTTGGTTTTTAATGCAGCAGTCGTAAAACATCCATGATTAAACATTTAGCATTCCTTCTAATTGTATTCTCGGCTCTGTTTTCTTTTGGGCAAAGTAAGATGGGCAATTGGCAAGCTTATATCCTCAATACCAAATTTGGTGAATCGCCAGTTCGATTTCAGATGGATATCCAGCATCGAGATCATAATCTTATTGGAGATTTAGATCAAACCATTTTTCGCCCAGGTATCCAGTATTTCCACGCTCAGAGCAAATCGAGTTACCTGATGGGTTACGCCTTTTTTGTTTTTCAAAATGAAGGCAATCCCAATGTAACAGTTACAGAAAATCGAATTTTTCAAGATATCGACTTGCGTCATTCAATCGGCCGAGTTGGCATCAGACATAGATATCGCTTCGAAGAGCGATTTGTTGAGGCACAACCTTTTGCATTTAGACTGCGTTATGCCATTTTCATAAATATTCCCATCAAACATAAGTCGATAGTTGCAAAAACGCTTTATATACCAATTTGGAACGAAGTATTTATCAATGCCAAGGGAACGCCTTTCGATCGCAATTGGCTCTATGCAGGATTGGGTTACCGCATCACCGATTCCTTTGGAGTTCAATTAGGTCTGATGGATCAATTTAGAGTCACAGGTCCAAAGGCTCAAATCGTTTTGTCTCTGCATCATGATTTATCCTTAGGGGTAAAAACACCTACGAATCAATAGACCAAAACTGCCCAAGCATTTTACTTCTTGGGATAAGACTACTTTCGCGCCCCGTTTGAATAAAAATCATTCAGACTAACGCAGAGATGAAACGAATCAACGAGTATAAAAAGCTATTTCAAGTCGAACAGGATATTGATCTTAAGGTTCTTAAGACAACCTATAGAAATCTGGTAAAAGAATGGCATCCGGATAAATTTCAGGCTGGGGACGAGCGGCTCGATCAGGTCGAAGAAATGAGTCGAAAGATCATAGATGGTTACCATTTTTTGATCAGCATTGCTCCGGAAACCAAGGAGGCGAACATGACCGAATACCTGAGTTTGACAAATGAATTGGGAATAGCAGACTATGTGCACAAAGGTTTGCTTTTGGAGATAACCTTTTCGGATGGTACGAGGTACGAGTATTTTGGAGTTCCAAAAAATGTGTTTTTAAAATTCAACAGCTCGGATAAGCAGGTTCGATTTGCCAAGAGAAGCATTTACCACTCTTATTTGTACAGAAAGGCTAAATCGGCAAGTGAAGTTGAAGAGACGGTTTAAGAAACGAAAAAAGCCGTCCAGAAGGGACGGCTTTTTTACCTCTAAAACCAACTAACCAAATCTTTATTTCAAGTGAACTCGAGTAGTTCCTAAGTATTTATCGCCTGAATAAACATCGATCTTGTAAATGCCACTTTCAAGTTTAGATTCTGGCTTATATACCATTTCGATGTGTTTCTTCCCACTTGTCTTTGCGATCATTTCGTTTGAAGCGTACATTTCGCTAGGAACTGAAGTCTCATAGAAGCTAATACTGCTTTCATCACTAGTCACCGCTTTTCCTTCAGGTGTCATCATTTTGAAGTAAATGTTTCCAACCAATTCTACAGGTAAGTCAAAGCCGACTTTCAATTTCTTAGTATTTCGAGCGGCCACAGTCAATCGGTCTTTTTTGCCCTTTGTAGCCTCAACCAAAGAGTTGTTAACGGTAACTTGATTCAACATGGCGATGGTAGAATTCAATTCACTGTTTTGGCCCTCAAGAGCAGCAACTTCATTTGTCAAACGCCTATTGTCCATCATCACTTGAGCCAATTCACTCTTCACTTTATCCAAATCGCTATTCATATCGATTTTCACCTTTCTAAGTGTCTCCACTTCTGCGATTAAGGCTTTAGCTTTTTTATTCTCATTGGTCATCCCATTGATTTTGGCATCACGTTCGGTAATCCCGGCTACAGCGTCTTTCCATTTTTTCGTTAATGATGAATTTTGACCTTTTAATGCGCTCAATTCATTGATCATATTTCCAACCTCTTTTTCAAGGTTCAACTTTTGAGAAAGTAAGCTCTCACTCTTGATGCGTTCATCATCCATTGATTTTCTTAAAACCATTCACATTATCATGGTACATGATTAAAGCTACAGCTGCTGCAAAAAGCATTACGGTGATTCCACCTGCGTATACTTTAGTGATTTTCTCTTTTCGGTTTTGATCTGTGTTCATCATTTCTTGTTTTAGATGTTTTTGATGACACAAATGTTCGGCCTTCAGATGAAGGGGAGATGAGGATGAAATTAAAAGGGGATTAAAATCTATAAACTTGGCAATTCTACGGTGATGGTCGTTCCAATCCCAAGCTTTGATTCAATCTTCAAACTTCCATGATGGAGCGTAACGATGCGCTGAAAAACGGCACAAGATTACATAGTTTTTCATATTGAAAATTATTTAATAAGGTAATTTATCATTCTGCGTTGGTTTCCTTATATAATACCGATAATCCTAGCCGTACAGGGCTCGAAGCATTATAAATTGCCTCACAATAATCAAATCAGATTGACTATTTTCACCCCAAACCAAACAGATGGACATAAAAAACATATTTGAGAACAACAGAAAATGGGTAGAAACGAAACTAGGTTTAGATCCCAATTATTTTAAACAATTAAGTGAGGGACAAAGTCCAGAGATTCTGTACATCGGATGCTCGGACAGTCGAGTTACGGCTGAAGACCTCATGGGGATTCAACCTGGCGAGGCCTTTGTGCACCGAAATATTGCTAACATGGTGCCCAATACAGATTTGAATGTAATGTCTGTTATTGAATATGCAGTTCGATATCTGAAAGTGAACCATATTGTGGTGTGTGGGCACTATTACTGCGGAGGTGTAAAAGCAGCTATGCAATCGGCCGATTTGGGTATTTTGAATCCTTGGTTGCGAAACATTCGAGATGTATATCGCATTCATCAGCAAGAGCTGGATTCCATATCAAATGAAGAAGACCGATATAAGAGATTGGTGGAATTGAACGTTCAAGAACAATGCGTGAACGTGATTAAAACTGCTGTTGTGCAGAGGGAATATCGTGACCGCGACTTAATGGTTCACGGTTGGGTATTCGATGTACATTCAGGAAAACTAATTGATTTGAAAATAGATTTCCCCAAGCTTTTAAAGCACATTATGGAAATCTATCATTTGGATTGATTGAAAATGAAACCATAAAAAAAAGGCGGCACCATCGGTGCCGCCTTTTTTATTTATTGAATACCGCTTCTAGGTAGGGCGTTTTGTGCTTTCCGTCTTTGGAGACTTTTCGCATGAAGTAGTCTACATGATCAAAATTCACTTCGTCAAAGTCTCCTTTGATGGTAATACTGATTTGTTTGCTTAGTGCGTTCATCTCAAAGTCCTTGATGATGTCAATAACATCAGGGTGAATGTAATGCGATTCGGTAGCATCAAGTATAACCTCGCTTTTTGCTGGAATCGCTTTCAGCGTTTCTAAAATGCTCGCTTTATTAAGAAAAGTGACGTTTTCAGAAAGCTTTATTTCGATGGGTTCGCCAGGGACAATTTTTTCTGAAAAGCTAAACGGAACATTGTAGTTCCTTAATAGAATGGTGAAAATGCCAACACCTAAGCCAATCACAATACCAACAAGTAAGTCCGTAAATATGATACAAACAATCGTGATTATAAACGGTAAGTATTGATCTCTTCCGCTTTTGATAATTGCCTTTAATTGCTGTGGCTTGGCCAATTTGTAACCGACAACAAGCAGAATCGCGGCTAAGCTCGAAAGCGGTATCATATTTAAGACATCCGGAAGCAAGAAAACACTTATGGCGATGAATAAACCGTGAATAAATGCCGATAACTTAGTCTTACCACCAGATTGAATGTTGGCAGAACTTCGAACAACCACTTGGGTGATTGGCAGGCCGCCAATCAATCCCGAAACAACATTTCCCACACCCTGAGCGATCAACTCGCGATTTGTTGGCGTGATGTTTCTATTTGGGTCCAACTTATCAGTAGCTTCAACACACAGCAATGTTTCTAAACTGGCCACTACGGCAATGGTAAACGCCATGATCCAAATCGTTTTGCTATGAAGCATACTCCAATCGGGAAAAGTAAAAAGCCTGCATTACGCCTCCGGCCTCTGCAGCAGTCGGAATTCCAACCATTTCGTCTTCTGAAAAATGAAACCCATCGAGGCTAAATACAAGCGTACTCATGGTGATGCCAAGAGCAACTACAACTAACGGGCCTTGAATGATTTGAAATAATTTAATTTTTTTCATGAACTTTTGCTCCCAAAGGATTAAAATGCCCAATGAAAGAAGCGTGACAACCACAGCGGCAGGGTTGATATCGCCAATGGCCAAAAAGAGTTCGGTAAATGTGTTTTCGCCATCTTTTTGCCAAAATCCATCAAAACCCTCGGCAATCACATCATGACCCAAGGCGTGTGGAATCTGTTTTAAAATGATGATAATACCGATGGCGCTAAGCATACCATTGATGACACTATTAGGGAAAAAGTATCCAATGATTCCCGCTTTTAAGAAGGCAAAACCAATTTGGATTACACCCGCAATCACAACCACAGATAGAAATATAGGAAAGCCAACTTCCATGTTGAAAATACCTTCTGGCGATGTTCCCAAGGTTCGGATACCATCGGCAACGATTACGGCTAGACCTGCCGCAGGACCGCTAACTCCAATGTTTGATTTGCTAATAAGTGAAACGACAATTCCGCCAACAATTCCAGCGATGATTCCTGAAAATAGTGGTGCGCCTGAGGCTAAGGCAATGCCTAGACACAACGGCACTGCAACTAGAAAAACGACTAAACCTGCAGGAAGGTCAGTCTTTAAATGAGATAGATTTAAGGACATAGGAAAATTAAATTAAGAGCATGCTTGCTCTAATGCTTGATTTAACGAAAAATAATGATTGCTTAGGGCAGGGAATATACTAAGATGCCAGGTCAGGTGGAGGCGAAACAATTTCAAAATGACCAGTCGCGTGTTTTTGAAATATTATTCCAGTTGAATAAGTTAAGGTCAAAATGGCCGTTGATAGAATGAGCTTTTCTTCTATCAACTCGAAAGCTATGGAATCGGCAAACTCAGAAACTTCCTCCGTTTCGGTTTCCTCGTTTATTTCAATTAAAGTCATGTTCGATTCCCAAGAAATCCAAGTTATGTTCACAAGACAGAAAATCAAAGTGAGACAAACTAGAGTCGAGAAATTGGGATTAACTTTAATCATTAAGAGGCAATAAGCTCAATGGCTACAGATTCACAAAAATAGGCTTGTACTAGACTTTTCAGAGGCATTATTCATTAAAAAGACATTAATTTTCGGACATGGCTGAAACATTTTTGCTCAAACATATTTTAAGCCCTCGACTCATTGAAGTGATGGGCAGGAATATAAAGTCTGTTTACCTAGAATTTGATGCGCTAGGATTTTCTGAAGCTTCGGTCTCGCAACTCGATGGACTGGCGCTTAAACAAAGAGCGATCATGATAGCCGAAAAACTTCATGAGTACTTACCCAATCATTATCCTGCAGCAATCGAAATTTTAATGCAAACCATGGATGTCGAGCTAGTTGATGAAGATAACCTAGGCCGTTACAACGAATTCTATTTTTTGCCCTTTGCAGAATTCATTGCCGCCTACGGACTCAATCATCTGCCCGAATCGGTGTTGGCAATGAATAAACTTACCAAAGTTTTCACGTCTGAATTTTGCATTCGGCCCTTTATTCAGCGCTATCCTGCCGAGATGATGCGTATTCTTTCCGAGTGGGTTTGCGATGACAATAAACATGTGCGCAGATTAGTTTCGGAAGGAACGCGCACACGCTTGCCTTGGGCCGGAAGGTTACCTGAATTTCAGGCTAATCCACAACCAGTTTTGGATCTATTGGAAAAATTGAAGCAAGATCCCGAGTTGTATGTTAGAAGATCGGTCGCGAATAATCTAAACGATATTGCAAAAGATAACCCCGATATCGTAATCCAGACGCTGATTCGATGGAATAAAATAGATGATGAGGGGACGCAATATATTGTCCGACATGCGAGTCGCACTTTAATTAAAGCTGGACACCCCGAGGCGCTAGTCTTGCTTGGGTTTGACCCTAAGTCACCTATAGAGCTACTCGACTTTAAAGTCGATGGGTTAGTTCAATTTGGTGGAAAGCTGAAATTTGAATTCAAAATTCAAAACACCGATTCTAAGGCTCATGATTATGTAATTGATTTCGTTATTTATTTTAAGAAAGCAAATGGCAATCAGGCACCAAAGGTGTTCAAGCTAAATTCTAAAAGGTTAAAAGCTGGGGAAGTGCTTTATGTTCAGAAAACACATCCAATCAAACCTATAAGCACGAGGAAGTATTATAATGGAATGCAGTCATTAGCTATTCAAGTGAATGGACTTGAATTGGCAATCGCGGATTTTGAATTGAAAGGAGTCGGTTAGATTTATTTCAACTTGCGCCAAACATGTGTCCAAAAAGTACTTTTGACCTGATCTTTATCAGTCCATGAATTTATAGTGTTTTATTTCTTCGCACCGTGATTCGCTTTCTAAGCATATTGGCCATCATAGCTCTCGCATATCCGGGGATGTACAATTTTTCGTTGGTCCTCGATTATCAATTGGATATGGAGAAATACATTTCTAATTGTGAGAATTTGGATGTGCCGATGATGCATTGTGATGGAAAGTGTCTTTTAGCTAAGAAAATCAAAGCCGCCAATGAAGAACATCGACCCGATGTTCCAAATTTCATTACGGAATTCTCGAACTATTTAGCCCCGAGTTCAATTGAAATGACCCAATTTGAACGCCTTCATGTGTTGAAATGGTTTTTTAGAGATGTGGAGCTGTTATCCGCTTCACAAGAGATTCTGCGTCCTCCAACCCACTTTTCATAGATGTTTCCTGCGCGGAATGTGATGTTCCGCAAACTTTTCATTTTTTTTCAATCAATCGTTGATGTGCCATGTGTGCCATCGACCCTATAAATACTTCTATGAAAACATTACAAACCTTGTTTTTAGCAGGCCTACTTGTTTCTGCTATTTCTTGTAAAAAAGATAACCCAGACCCGATCGATTCATTCGAAGAAACGATCAGTTCCAACTTCACTGAAATTGCCTCACAAACCATTGATTCATACACGCTCACAATTTATGCTCAAAGCGATTTAATTGTTGGCTATAATGAAATCTATATGCTCCTAATGGATGCCGATGGTTCGTATGTTTCAGACTATGAAGTCCACCCGCATCCAATGATGGAAATGCCAATGATGATGCATGCTACTCCGTTTGAGTATCCGAAAGTTGTGGATACAGAGAAAGGGTTTATGAGAGCAAGCACAACTTTCATTATGCCTTCCACCGCTGGAGATTGGCATCTTGATTATCATGTGCATGTTATGGATGAAGAATACGCCTTTTCGTTCAACCCAACGGTTGTGAGCCCTGAGGAAACAAGAATGCTATCTTTTGTTGGACCCGATGAAAAGTCCTATTTCTTGGCTTTGGTTTCGCCAACAGCTCCTGAAGTTGGGGAGAATAATTTTGAAGTTGTGCTCTACACAAAACTCGATATGATGTCCTTCCCGGCTGTTACAGATGCCACGATGGAAATTGAACCTTGGATGCCTTCTATGAGTCATGGATCTCCTAATAATGTAAATCCGGTTCATGATGAATTAGGACATTACATGGGTAAAGTAAATTTCTCGATGACGGGTCATTGGGAAGTTAAAATGACGATTAAAAACGCTGATGGAACTGTGCTGTCTGATGCGCTAGCATTTGATATTACATTATGATCAAAAAAGGAATATTAGGGGTGCTTCTTTTATGGAGCACCCCATATTTCGCTCAGGTGTTTTTACAAATTGACACCCTCGAGGAGGTTGTCGTTATAAACCATTACGCGACTAAATCAGGCGGACCGAATGCGCTTCAGATGTCTGCTTCGTTGGAAGAAACCCTCGACAGAGATGCGGATTTAGATTTGATTCGAAGAGGCGGGTATGCTGCAGAAGTAGTTTATCACGGCCTCAGCGGAACACAGACCAACACCATGATAGATGGCATGCGCATTTATGGCGCTTGTACCGATAAAATGGATCCAGTTACGGCTTATGTGGATGAGCAAAACCTTCACTCACTCGAGAAAAAAGGGTCAAATGACGTAACGATTCACTCCTTGAATTTAAAGTTGAAACGCGGTGAGTTTGTTCCCACTTCAAAGCATTATGGATCATTTTATTCTTCTGTAAACAGCAACAATTTAGGCACTCGCTATGGCGGCCAATACGGATTCAACTCGATGCGCTTGTGGCTGCTTGTAAATGCAAATGGTTCGCGCGCTTCAAACTATTCGGATGGATCAAATAGGGAAGTTAGGTTTACGCAATACGAGAAATTCAATGCGATGGCTTCTGTTGGATTGAAATTAGGAAGGAACGAGTTTTCTGCAACATTGGTTAAAGACAAAGCAGTGGATGTTGGTTATGCGGGTTTGCCGATGGATGTATCATCTGCAGATGCATTAATTGCACGATTCGAACATCAAACGATGCTTGGGAACACAAACATTAACCATCAAGTTTATTACAATTCCATCGTTCATGTCATGGACGACACCAAACGAGATAGTGTTGCTATGCACATGGACATGCCCGGTTGGAGCGAAACGAAGGGAATATCTGGTAGGTTGAATCAAACAAGGGGAAATTGGTTATTGCGTGCTCAGTATGAGCTGGTTCAGAATTCACGCAGAGCAGAAATGACGATGTATCCAGAAAATGAAGCCGAAATGTATATGGAAACTTGGCCAGAGGTAGTTCGGAGTTTTGCGTCTGTGAATCCTTCCGCGACCTATTATTTCAATGAAAACTACGATATCCTTGTTTCGGCAAGTCTATCAACAGGTGTCGATAAGATGCAATCGCCCACAGGGATCAAGCAATTGGAAGTATTTGGCTACACTATGCCCGATGGAATTCAAACCAATGCCGGAGCGGGTTCAGCACGGATTCGATTTCGCAAATCGTCTTTTGAGCATCAATTGACATTAAAAGCTGGAAATCGCGCACCTGAGTTAAGCGAACGCTTTGGCTTTTACCTATACAATAGTCAAGATGGATTCGATTACATCGGTAATCCAGATCTAAAAAACGAACAATTTCTGCATGTATCTGATGATGTTAAATTCGATCAACTCGGACAACAGTTTTATGCAAAGGCCTATGCTTACCTTTTTGATCAATACATTTTTGGGGTTCAGGAACCGGCATATTTTGCAATGACTCCAGGAGGTGGTGGCGTTAAGATTTATGAAAACATCGGAAAAGCATTTATCCTAGGAGGTGAGCTTGGATCAAGCTTGTTTCAAAGTGGTAAAATCCCCACAACGGCTGTTATATCTTATCGCTACGGTAGGTCCGAAAGATTTGGGTATTTACCCCAAATGAGTCCATTGGCGTTTACGCTTAATCACACCTATACTTGGAAAAAACTTCAATTCGGTTTGTCCAATAAATGGGTGAATCGATACAATCGGGCTTCCTTATCTTTTGGCGAACGAAACGCGAAAAATTATTGGTTGATGGATGCCACAATAAGTACAAACTTGCCCTTGAAATCGACCAACATTTTTGTGGAACTTGCCGGAAACAACCTGCTAAATCAGTACTATACAACGCATTTGAGTTGGAACGGAATTCCTCTTATGGGACGAAATATTTCGTTAATGGCAAAATGGTCATTCTAAAAAGAATAGGGTAATTACCTTAGTTTAAATGGGGTAATGCAAGGATTTAATTGGTTTGTGGTTCACGCACATTTGTATCAACAACAAAACCAATAACTATGAAAAAGCTCTTAACCCTTGCCTGCTTCGCGATGACAATATCGCTTGTGTTAACCTCTTGCGAAAAGGAACCAGAAGATCCTTTCGCAGGGCTTGAAGCCATACTCACTTACTATGAAGGTGACAACTTCATGACAGCATCCGGCACCTCCATTACACTTAAATCGAACCGTGGATTGGAATTTGGATTTCAGGAGTATAGTGGTGACGATCATGTAAAAGTTGAATTGACCAGAACCATCAACGGAACCAGCTCAACTTGTGATATGCTGGATGACGAAGGAAATACACTATGGCAAATTATTGATTGGCCAGGTACGTCAACAGATTATACGCTCACGGTTCATGCCGCTGACGGAACTACAAAGGATTTTGGTCCATACAATGTAACCGTTGAATCCGCAGGAGTGGCCGTATCGGGTTCTTGTGGCTTAAGCGATCAATTTATAGATAGTCCAACGAGAGGTTCGTTTTTTGAGTCTCGCCATATTGGATGGGGCGGAGGAAGCTCTGGAAATGCTAATTATTATTCTGTTTTAGCCCAAACGTATGCCAGATTACTTGATTTTGGTATTGCTACGGAGGGAGGAGCGCTTAAGGCTGTTTCTCCAGATAATTATCGAGCGATTCACTCTTTCGAGCGTTTAGTCAACGATTGTGGCTACCAATCTACCAAGTTCGCGGCCTATTCGGGAAGTTTAGACCCATCAACGGGAGATGTCACCCTAGAGCAAATCTTGGCTTTGGATGCACCAACTGAAAGTGACATCGTCCTTTCTGAAGGAATCATCTTTGTATATCAAACTTCAGATGGAAAGAAAGGTTTGATAAAGGTTGAAGGAATTGCTCCGGAAGGCGATGGAACGACTTGCGGAATCTACTATGCGTGCGAGCAATAAGGCTTTCGTAGTTTATTGACTTGTTAGGTTCAATAAATACCAGAGGTGTCATTTTTATGAAAATGGCATCTCTTTTTTTAATCTCGAATTTCGATCCTTTTTATTCAATACTTATTTCGTCAATGAATATAAAAGCCTCACCACCAGCGCCTTGATGCCAGATAGGAAGCTTTCCGAAGTTGACTGCTTTTACTTTGATATACCGTGCCGCTAAAGGAGACTTAATCAGAGGCTCAAATGTTTTTAGCGCTACGTCATAAGACTCGGCTGGAAAACGATGAATTACGATACCAACTTCTTCAAAATCAACCCCATCTTGTGATGTGTAAAACGCTACTTGAATTGGGAATATAATCCAAGACCGCGTGTCTTGTAAAAAACTTGCTTTCATTGATCGAATTGAAGTCGATTGACTCAAATCAATTATGGCTTCAAAATCTTGATCTTGATAACCTTGCCAATATCCTTTTCGCCAATTTTCATCACCAAAAATCCCATCTATTAATCCATTCGCTCCGCCAGCGGAATACTGCGGGTTATAGACAGATTGCAGGCTTACTTCCCAATTGGGATGCGGGTTTTTGTAAAACTTGGCGCTAACAGGTTTGCTTTTCAAATCAGTAGGACCAATGCTATAGGCCGTTATTTGACTCGTTGCCTCTAAGACCAGCGGCAAGTCGTTTTCATCTCCAGATGTTGTCCCTTTTTCAGTCGACACATCAAATAGCAATCGATGCCCTTCAGGAATCGAAATCGTGACGGATAATCGGTCATCAAAAGAAACAGAAGGTGCGGAGATAATAGGTGGAAGCATGTAGACTATTTCCTCATCAGGCGCTTTCGTACTTTCCTCTTTTTTCTGTCCCATTAACTGATCGTGATCGATGAAAAGCCCTGATTTCAGTGCGTTCAAAATCGTGGCTTTTGAAAAGCTATTTCCATTTTCTAATCGGACGGTGTAATCTTCAAAATATGGATCGCAAAGGGCATACTCCGCCTTACCTGGAGTAACAGCATAGATGCCTAAAGACGACATAACGAACCATGCACTCATCTGTCCGCAATCTTCATTGCCAATTAGTCCATCGGGTTTTGAAGTGTAGAATTCACTCAGAATCTGATGTACTCTCACGTTCGTTTTATCAGGCTTGCCAATGTAGTTGTACAAATACGCCATGTGGTGGCTGGGCTCGTTGCCATGTGCATATTGACCAATAAGACCGCTGATATCGGGCTGTGTGCGGCCTGTGGTTTCGATTGGTGCGCTGAACAATACATCCAACTGTGCTTCAAAAGGGGCAACACCTCCCATAGCTTTTATCAATCCCTTCACGTCATGCGGAACGAAGAAAGAATATTGCCATGCGTTGCCTTCGGTGAAATGATTGTTTACCTCTCTAGGTTCAAAAGGAGTAAGCCAGCCTCCATTTTTCCTTGGTCGCATAAGCTTTGATTCCGGGTCGAGCAGGTTGCGCCAAGCGTTGGAACGTAGTATGTATTGCTTATAATCTTCAGTTTTGTTCAAGCGAAGCGCCACTTGTGCTATACACCAATCATCATAGGCATATTCAAGTGTTTTCGATACACTTTCGTGTTCATCATCGATGGATAAAAAACCTTGGTTAATGTAGGCTGGAAGGCCCAAATGATCCCAATTTGCACTTGCTGTCATGGATTGATAAGCAAGGTCAATATCAAAATCATCAATTCCCTTGGCCAGTGCGTCTGCAATGACCGAAACGCTGTGGTAGCCGATCATACAATCAGTTTCATTGGAGCATAATTCCCAAACCGGCAATCTACCACCTTGCTCATACATGGCAAGAAACGATTTTATGAAATCGAGGCTTCGCTTTTGTTCGGTAATTGTAAACAAAGGGTGAGTGGCTCGAAAGGTGTCCCAAAGCGAAAAGACGGTGTAGTAGGTAAATCCTTCGGCTTTATGGATGATATTGTCCATTCCACGATAATTTCCATTCACGTCCATAGCAACGTTTGGATGAATCATGACGTGATAGAGAGCGGTGTAAAACACACGAAGTTTTTCCATGTCATCGTCTTCAACAATGATTTTGCTGAGGGCGTTATCCCAAGATGCTTTTGCCTCATGTTTCGTGTGTTCAAAATTCCAGTGATTCAATTCTGCTTTGAGGTTAGTTTTTGCTCCTAGCTGGCTCACAAATGACATTCCGGCCCGGATCAATAGCTCCTTGTCACCACCCTCAAAGCTTAAGATGATTTTGCTTTTGTCTTCGTTAAATCGATGCGCAAAAGCTTGAGAGAATTCGATGTGCGCATAGGCGTGCTGATTTTTCGCCCAAGCACTACTAATGCGCTTTATTTGGATGGTATGATCATCAATCACTTCAATTTTTCCGTCAACGAGGTGGTCTCGGTGATTAAGGTCGATGATCACGCTAAAGCTTGAAGTTGGATATCGATATCGATGGAAACCGCAGCGTGTGGTTGCCGTTAGTTCAGATTGAATTCCGTTGTCGAAGCCGACTTGATAGTAGCCAGCAGAGGCAGTTTCATTTTCATGCTTAAAAGTTGCCGCATATTCCTCTGCTTCGAAGGAATCGTCATTCAAAATTGGCATAATAAGAATGTCGCCATAGTCGCTAACACCAGTGCCGCTCAAGTGGGTGTGCGAAAAGCCGTAAATCAAAGTATCGCTGTAATGATAGCCGCTGCAACCTTCCCAACTACCGTCAATGCGTGTGTCGGGCGATAGTTGAACCATACCAAATGGAGTGGTGGCTCCAGGAAAGGTGTGACCATTAAAATCGGTGCCTACAAAAGGGTTTACGAAATCGGATGGTGAAGCGGATTGAGGTCGTGCATTTGCCGCGAGTAGTGTAATAATCACAAGAAAAATATACCTGAGCGATTGCATGCGTAAAGAAAAGAAATCGTTCGAATTTGTGAGGTACAATGGCGTTTTTGAACCTAAATCAAGGCAAAGGCGACTCAATCAAAAAAGCCTTTGCCGCTCAGAATTTTTGGAATGCATTTTTCTATGCGTGAAATGCGTGTTTTGGCCTGTTTGGGCTGGCTAAAGTGCAGTACATAACCTTTTTGTCTTCCAGGAGTCAATGCCTCAAAGGCGGCTTTCAGGTCAGGAAAATCTTGCAGTTTTTGCTCAAACTCTATCGGATAGTCTGAGGCTGTGACTTCTTTAGGGGCAATTTTCAACCCGGCCTTTTCAATTTCTATCGCCTCGAAAATATAGGCTTTGATATCTGAAGCTATAGCGCGCACTTCGTTGATATCTGTAATTCGAAAAAAGCGTTCGCCTTGCGTGTTTTCACTTCGTTTGTCTAGCAACCCTTTCGAGTCTTGAAGCAACGAACCCTTGAAAAAACTGATGGAACAGTATTCTTTGAAGGCGGCAAGAATAAGCACATTCGTTTCTTTCTTTTCTTGTGGCAACGTAATGGTGTAACAAGGAACGCCCCATTTCATTTCTTCGGTCAAACCACATTCTAAAATGATGCTACGCATCAATTTCAATTCCTGCGTCCAATTGTGAACCTTGCATTGGGGTGTAGCGAATAGTGGACACCTACCGCATCCATCCTGAAAATATACGTTGATGTCTGTGGTCATTTTTTAGTCGTTTAATCCCTTGCCGATTAGTATTTGAGGAATGCACTTTTCGACTCGATCAGCTCTAGTCTTGGATTGTTTTGCTTGAGATAAGTAAAGTTTATAGGCCCTTTGACGTCCTGGTGTGAGTGCTTCAAAAGCCTTTTTTAAAGCCGGCATGGAATCAAGTTTAACCTGAAATTCTTCAGGAGTTTCAAACTCAGCGGTACTTTTCAATTCCACTTTCAATCCAGCCTTTTCGACTTCAATAGCTTCATGAACATAAGCTTTGATTAGCGCCCTTTGATTGGTTATTTCTTCTAAGTTTTTGAAGCGAATTTGCCGAGTCGATTGCACATTTTTAGTTTGTTGAATCAAGATACCATTGGTATCCTTGAGCAACACACCTTTCATGAAAAGCAAGGCGCAATATTCTTTGAATCCGTGAATAAGGACAATGTTGTTTTTATTAAGTGTGTAACACGGACAGCCCCATTTCAATTCTTCGACTAAGTTGCAATCGAGCACAATCGCTCGAAGCTGTTCGTATTCAGCTTTCCATTTCGTGTCTTTATTAAAGAACCAATCGACTTTCGGATTTGTGTTTTGCATGATATAGTGCGTTAGGCGTTTTCCCTTGGAATCAGACGAAAAATGAAACCAGAATGGAACACCAATAGTAGTAAACCGGAGAGAGCTGGGAAAAGGTTTGACATCAAAATTCGCAGGTGCTTTTGGTTTCTTCATCTATTCTTAGTTACCATTGCCTTTAAATTCACCATCATGTATACGCAAAGGCGGTTTTCATTTAAAAGTGTTGTTATTTGGACAAAGCGCGAGCTTATATTTTTTTTGGTGCTTGCCATTGTTTACACCGTTCTCTATGACTTATTAGGCTTAAAATGGCTACAAGTGCCACTGACTCCTGTCGGACTAATTGGTACGGCCGTAGCTTTTATGGTTGGTTTTCAAAACAATGCGGCCTATGACCGAATTTGGGAGGCGAGAAAGGTCTGGGGAGGTATAGTAAACGCTTCCCGTTCGTTAATCATAACTGTGAAAGACAGCTTTTACATGCACCGAAATGAGGCGGCTAAGGATGAAAGCGAAGCCCTTAATGTAATTACACATAGGCATATTGCTTGGTTGACAGCTTTGCGCTACGCCATGCGCTCTAAGAAAAAATGGGAAGCTTCCTATGAAGTTATTCATGCGAAATCAACCTTTCAATACAACGTGCCTGAATATACTTCGAGCTTGGAAGACGAGCTGAAACCTCATCTTTCGACAGACGAATTTGAATATGTCATGAAGATGGACAATAAGCCAAATGCCATCATGAGTTTGCAATCGAGTCATTTGCGCAAATTGACCGATGAGAAGAAATTTTGGGATTTCACCCTCTTGAATTTGCAGCAGATATTGCAAGAATTAACCGCCCTGCAAGGAAAGTCTGAACGGATCAAAAACTTCCCTTATCCTAAGCAATATGGCAGCATTGGCTATCATTTTGTGCACATTTTTATGTGGCTTTTACCAATGGCCATTATTCCATCCTTTTACCATATGGGAATTGAAATAGCCAAGACAAACCCGTTCATAGGCGCATATTTTGTTTGGTTCAATATTCCATTTACGGTCATCGTTATTTGGGTATTTAATACGATGCTGCGCATTGGATTGGCCGGTGAGAATCCGTTTGAAGGTTCACCGAATGATGTCCCGATCGCCAATATTGCTCGAGGCATTACCCGCGATTTATTGCAGATTATTGACGAAAAACCAGATCGGATTCCACCTCCGTTTGACAATATCAATGATATTGACATGTAAGGTTTTTGTTTTTAGCTAATCAGCTGATTCCAGACAGAAATTTGACCGATTCGTTTAATACTTTAATGCTCGCTTCCTTATGGGGCGTATGGCCTACATCTGCAAGAATTAGGCGCTTTGATTGACCATTTACTGCGCTTACAATTCGATCTACTTGTTCCAACGAGCCATATTCATCATTCGCACCTTGCACAATGAGCGATGGACAATTGATAGTGGGCAGGAAATGCTCGATGTTCCAAGTTCTAAATGACGCTTCTGTCCAAGTGGAAGCCCAAGCCCAAAACATAGCTTCGGTTTTTGCCCCATGATAGCGCATCAACTTTTGTTTTAAGTCGGTCTTTTTATATAGACTAATAGCGGCATGAATACCCTCTAGCGTGATGTCTTCAACAAAAATGTGAGCACCTTCCGTGATGACGGCAGCTATGCGATCTGGATATTTTCCGGCCGTGATCAAGGCAATAGAACCACCATCGCTATGGCCGAATAGAATGGGATTTTCAATCTGCCAATAATCCAACAAATCGATTAGGATGTCAGCTTCCAATTCCATGTAGTCGTTGCTACGCTTTTCGTAGGTGAATGCACAGGATTGGCCATAACCTTGTCTGTCATAAATTAGGACGTTGCAATTGGCCATTGCTCCTAATCTAGCAGGGAATTCACGCCATAATTCAATACAACCCAAAGAGTCATGAAGGAAAATTATCGTTGGTCGATGGGCCAAAGACTCATCGCGCACAAAGGCTGTTTTCTCTAATAAGAGCTGCTTGTTTGATCTGTTTTGTTTCAATCGGTTCAATTAAGGGCGGCTGGTTCGGTCTCGTCTAATCGGCCCACATCTACGCTAATTCCGTCCTCTTCTTGTTTCACGAGATAAACGAATTTCTGAGCCCATTTGATTTCAAAAGCTTTGTAGGAAGAACGAGAATATACTGTCTGTGAAAAAGACTCATCAAACGCCTTCATCATGATAATGAATTCAGCATCTTTCGTGAGCATTTCAGCTTCAGAGATTCCAAAAATTGGACTTGATTCGTTAATTGGATGCACGATGGTCCACATATACGGGAAGAAAATCACTTTGCTTCGTTCCAATTCCAACAGGTGAAAATCTCGTAAATCTGAATGTTCTCGCCTCATTGACAGCGTTACGGTAACTTCAACTTCCAAAAGCTGATTGCCTTGTGGGTTAATTACACGAAACATGAATGCATTTATGTTTTTATAGGGGGAAATCACCGCGTGTTCGCTATACTTGATTTTTCCAGACGGCTTTGAAAACCGTCCATAAAGTAGACCTGTGGCAAGAGCAAATCCGAGCAGACCTAGCATAGATTCAGCGGCCGCGATTGTATTGGCCAAAGGTCCAATGGGCGCCACTTGTCCATATCCTAAAGTTGTGATGGTTTGCGCGCTAAAAAAGAAAGCTTCCATAAACAAGTCTTGTGATGAAATCCCGTTGATACCTGTCAGGTATTCCATGCCAATGCCGACATAGATACCTGCGAAAACTAAGTTGACAAGGAAATAACCAAGAATGATCAATCCGATGAATTGGGCCCATGACATTGAAATTAGGACATGGAAAAAATTGAACCGTTCGAAAAATGAAATGTTTGTTTTTCGAACGTTGAATGAACCGTCTTTATTTAATGCACGAAATCCACCGCCAGGTGCTTTTGTACCTAAACCGAGATCATCAAATTCGTCTTTCTTTTTTTGTGCCATTTAATCGGGTTATTATTGGTTCTCAGTAGATCAACTTAATTTTTTGAATCCTCAAATTCAAGTAAACAGCTGTTTAAGGGCCTTCCTAGCTCATGAATACAGCTGCAAAAGTTTAATCCTGCTGCTTTGTTTTTGCTCGTTGCGAATTGCATTTCGCAGTCTCGCATCGAGTTTCTTGGCATGACTTCGAATCCATATCGCGCCATGCCAATTACTACAAGCACCATTAGAAGGACCGTTGAAAAAAACAAATAGGGAAAGCGTCTGCTGTACTTTAAAGGTTTTTCAACCAAGCCACGTATGGATTGATTTCTAATTGGTAAAATGTACTGAAGACGATCATAATTTCAAAAAAGGAGGAATAAATTAGCTAGAACCATGAGTGGCGAAGTCACTATCGAACCTTCAAAACGAAGCGCTATCGACAGCACACAGATATTTGCTATGATCGGAAAATAGATGATAGAACCGAGCGCAACCGTTCTTGGAATCAACAATAAAATAGCAGCCACAACCTGTACAACTCCAAGAAAGGAATAGTATGAACCAGTATGATGTAAGGCCTCAAGATACGCCCCCATGGGGTGTTGAGTCGATAATCCGCTTGCAAATCGTTCTCCGAAAATTTTCACGAATCCCGCGACTATAAAGGCGTACGCCAACATCAAACGACAAAAAATGGAAAAGAGCCAATACCATCGATTTTCTTTAATGCCAATGTAGAATTCTTCCAATGTGTTTTGAATGCTCACCACTAATATTTGCTTCGATTTATATACGAAGTTACCCCCACATTACTAATTGGGATGTATGAAAGTATTCATGAATTTTGGAGCATTCGTTTAATGCACGATTCTATTTAGGAGTTATTTATCCATTCTTAAAGCATATCACATTTGAATCCCATGACTACTGATCGACAAAGCCCAAAGAAAATAGGGAAGAAGCCCTGGCCAACTAAGATGGCAATGGAACAGGTTTATAGTGACAAGCTTTGGGGTGGGCCACAGTATGATTATTATTCTGGATCTGGTTCGCATCAACCAGAATTGGTACTTCCATACATTGAAGTCGTAAGGGAATTTCTGAACTCGTTTGAACACCCTTTATCGGTAGCTGATTTGGGCTGTGGCGATTTTAACGTAGGAAAAGCCTTGGTTGAACACACGTCAAGTTACACGGCCGTTGACATTGTAGAAGATTTGATCGAGCGCAATAAGAAATTGTTTCAAGCCGATCATTTGTCCTTTCATTGCTTAGATATAGCGAATGATTCCCTGCCCCATGCTGATTGTGCGCTACTTCGGCAGGTGCTGCAGCATTTGTCCAATGCCGAGGTTCAATCCATCGTTGAAAAGTTGACAAGATATAAGTATGTGATTTTGACCGAGCATGTACCACATGGAGATTTCGATCCCAACCTCGACATTATTTCCGGTCAAGGAATAAGATTGAAAAAACAAAGCGGAATTGATCTTTTGGCCCCACCTTTTTGTTTCAAAGCGAAATCAGCCGAGCATATACTGTCGCTTGATTTAGGGAAGCAAGGAGGTCTGATCGTTACAACGCTTTTCAGCGCTGAACCTCAGTTGTTTAATCCACATGAGTGATTGTTTTTGGTGATGAAAGTTGGAAGCGCATCTAGTCGCGAAGCCATTGAAAGCTAGCCTTTTTTACTATTATATTCTGTCCCTCTCCTGACCTGCGGAGAAAGGCTATGAGGAAATAGAGGGATAATTCACCATAAAAGAGAAGCAGCTATACTACAAGTTTCTGCAAGTAGTCACCTAACAGGTCCTCTAAATTTTCCTTTCCATCCAGTTGATCGTAACGGATGTCAGAAGAATAGAGTTGCATTTTCTGATGGTCTGTAAGTCGAATTCTGAACACAAAGGCTTTGTAAGCATCATCTAATAGACCTTCTGGATTCACGACAGGCAATGTGCCTGAAACAATTTCAGCCGTTTCCATGGCCTTGATCTCGGTCAATACATGAATAATTTCAGGAGCAAACACCCCATACGAGTTTCTATAAAACTCTACGAATCCTCCGTTTGTTACCGCTTGATTCAGTTTTACGAGCACATAAACCATCTTTTCGGGACCAGTTAATTCCTGAACCGCTTCATACCATTTTTCCCAATTCAGTTTATCGAATTTAACGTCCTCTAATTGCTGTTCAGCAGAACTGAATAATCGTGCAATTAAGGCTCTGTTTGAAAGGTTTTCCATGGTTTGTTTTGGCTTTTATGTCCTGTAAAGGTGCGGCAAATCATCGCATTGAACAGACGGAAATTAATTCGAAAGATTTCTTTCCTTCAAAACCTCTTTCAGCGCCTTGTATTGCTCTGGTTTGTGGAATACTTTGTAGATCAAAAACAACGGAATCAGGGTAAATAACCCAACGGTGTTCTTCCAAATGCTGAAAAGGATCACTCCAACCATAAATCCAATCAATACGGCATGTACTATGCTTGCAGATTTCATTTTCTTGGCTTGGGTGATAAGTTCTTGATCGGACAACCGGCTCAATTCATCTTTGGTCATAACGCCAAAGTTATCAAGCTCTACCATTTCTAAATGTTCGGAATGAATAATGTGCTACACATTTTAGAATCAGCATTAGACCATTCTTGCATCAATTCGATCAAACGAAAACTATCAGCACTTTTCTGTTCGTTATCAACCTATGAGTTGATGAAATCCGTCACGTTAGCTCCTGTGTAAGTTGTCTTTGTTTTCGTATTAATGTCGAATTTTTCTATTGCCTTAAGATTTTTTCCATCTTTCTACCTTTTGCTAATTCATCGATCAACTTTTCCATTCTTCTGCAATTGCGGTACAAGGAAAATTCTTTAGCTATTTCTTCAATACGATAGCCGCAGACTACGCCTTTAATCATGTGTGCATTTTCATGGATTTTCGCTCCTTCAAAAAAATCCCCGAAGCTTCCTTTGCCGTCAATAAAGGATTCCAATTTATCTTGACTATATCCTGTTAACCACAAAATAACCCGATCGAGTTCTTCTTTCGTTCTACCATGCTTTTCTATTCTATTAAGGTAATGCGGATAAATAGATCCAAAATTCATTTTCGCGATTTGTTCATTTTTTTCTACTGTTACTTCAGCCATGACTTTTATTTTATTGATGCTAACGTTCCTGGCTATGGCTAGTGCGGCATTTTGTTTCCCTGCCATTTCTGCTGCTGGTGAACCGGAAGGCGGGTAAACGTTTCCGACCGCCAATTGGCGGGTGGTAATTGAAAGTACAAAATATCAATTATTAATTTCAAGCCAGCATGAGCTATAGCCGATGTGTCCGTTGCACTACTCCTCAAAACTATGTGAAAAACTAGAAAGGGACTAGCGATTGCTGGATGGCATAATTGAGGAAATTAGTTTCTATGCAGGGGAAGAAGGATTACAGCGAAAAGCTGTTTACGAGTTTTCCAGTTGAGCGACCGAGTTCGTGAAAACTGCTTTTAACGAAGACAAAAAAGGGTACTCGATTTTAAGCCCAAATCCGACCTTCAATATTTAGGAAAACTGACCAACTCTAAAAAATAAAGCCTCTTATCCCGATAGCTATCGGGAGGCTTATTTGCAGTCGTTTTTGGAAGAAATGGAGGGTTGTTAAACCTGTCCCGAACTTGATTCGGGGTCAGTTACCTTTGTTGGGCGTTGTTTTTTAAGTTATGGAATAATTTGTTCCGGGGCCGGATCCATATTTTTCTATGAGTCGTTTCGAAGTCAGCTCAGTTAATATTCGTTTTACTGTAGGGCTAGGAATGTCAAGCTTCTGTGAAATCTCTCCAGATTTACTACCTGGATGGTCTGATATGTAAACAAGAATTGATTTCTCTCTCGGAGATAGTTGCTGCTCGATTCCTTCGCTGTCTAGCTTAGCTTTCAGTTGACTCTGGACATTAGAAAGAGCATCGAAGTAGAATCTAATCCACTCATTGATTTCCTCATTTGGTCTTTGAGATTGGCAATTTCTAAGTACCCTGTAGTACTCTGATTTTCTATGTTCGATTTCATGCTCAAAACTTACGTATTGAATCCATTTATATCCATGTTTGAGCAACAGCAACGTGGATAGTAGACGACTGAGTCTTCCGTTTCCATCTTGAAAAGGATGTATGCTTACAAATTCGTAAGAGAATATGGAGGCCTTCACAAGTGAGTGTGTTTCGTTATCGGAATTATACCAGTTGATTAACGATTGCATTGCTTCCTGAGTCTCTATTCCTGGAGGAGTGGTTTGAAAGACAATTTGTTTGCTCCCGTCTGGTAGCGTGGCTTCGACACTATTGCTGAGTTGTTTGTAATCTCCTTTATGCCATGCATCCTTTTCACTGTGTTTAAGTAGTTGATTGTGGAGGTTTTTTATGGAGTTTTCAGTTATTTGGATGTTTTCATAAGTTTCTGATATCAAGTCCAGAACATCAAAATAACCGGCCACTTCTTGAGCATCTCGGTCTACAAGCCTTTCGATTTTTAGGTCTTTAAGGAGCACATCAACTTCTTGATCACTCATTTTTGAACCTTCAATACGAGTTGAAGCGCCTACACTCCGCACTGTTGCAATAGACTTTAACTGTTTGAGACTTCTTCCCTCTTTTTTCTCAATGGTTGTCCATTCTGCGTCATATCGATCGATCTTGCTCAGAATGGAGATTAGACTCCAATCAATACTTAACCTTAAAGTGTGTACGGTATCCATGATTCCAAATTTATGATAATCTCACAAAAATGATACGATATGATTCGAAATTATACGATCTTGATACGATAAGGGTGATACGATATGATTCGAAATTATACGATCTTGATACGATTTCAAATAACGCCCAACGGTTCTGGCTAAGAACCGAGCTTGCGAGCTCACAAAGTAAACGTGCGGCTTTCAAACCGTAAATTTCATCGCCAAGATGAATTTGGTTTGAATGATAAGTCGTGAATGTTAATCGTTCACGGAGCATGTTTTTCTTAGCCTTTGTGCCCGTTGCACAACTCAAAAGTATGTTGAAAAGAGAATGAAGTTGTCATAAATTGAAAATGCGATAATTCAGAACTTGTGGTCTATGCAAGGCAAGAAGGACTATTCAGAAAAGCTGTTTACCAGCTTTCAGCTCAGCTATAAAGTACCGCCAGAGAATTTCTATCGGAGACTAAAATCAGCACTTGATTTGCGCTTTATGCGCAAGCTAACAGCAGCATATTATGGCGATTGCGTCCAAAAGTCGATTGACCCAGAGGTGTTCATGATAATCATGCTGGTGGGCTAGTTGGAAAACATCAGCAGCGACCGCCAACTGTTAGGCCATTGTGCTATGCGATTGGATATCCTTTATTTTTTGGGATACGACATAGACGAGCAGCTTCCATGGCACAGCACCCTGAGTCGAACTCGAGCGCTCTTACCAGACGAGGTATTTACCGAAGCTTTTGAGCGAGTGTTGCGAATGTGTGTTGAAAAAGGCATGGTAGGTGGGCGCACTCAGGCCATCGACTCGGCCCGGATCAAAGCCAATGCGAGCATGCTGCAAGTCCCGATTCATCGGGGGGACAGCTTAGAGCTAAAGGTGCCTGCCGAGGAACTGGAAGAACACTTGCGCAGAGTGAGAGCGATGAGCGAAGTGGACAAACGACCAAAGAAGGAGGATCGAGACGATAATGATCATCAACCCAAAGGCGGTCCGTCTCGCAAGGCTAAAAACAACAAGGCAGGTGAAGATCAGAGGCAAGTAACTGCACGCAAAGACGAGCTTCAAGAGTTGGCCTCTCGCAACAAGAAATGGTCGGAAGAGCAGACCGAGCGCCCAGGGGCAAAACACAATGACAGCAAATACACGAGTAATAAAACACACTACAGTCCAGTAGATCCCGATGCTCGGATTAGCGTAAAGCCTGGCAAGGCGCGCAAGCTTAATTACCATGCTCAGATGGCCGTGGACACCGATCATCATGTGATCACCCACATCGCAGCCGACTTTGCCGATAAAGTTGATAGCCTGAGCCTGCAACAGATCGTAAAGACCTTGCAACCACGGCTGAGGAAAGAGCATTTACTTTGGCGCAATTTGGCAGCCGATGCTGGCTACAGCAGTGGTGAGAACTCCGCCTATCTAGAGCAAGCGGGGGTTGGAGAGTTACATACCGCCACACGGAACTTATAAAGGTGGCCCCGAAGGATTTGAGTACCACAAAGAGGGCGATTATTGGCTGTGTAGCCAAGGACAGAAGGTGACTTTCAGGAAAGTCCAAGTAGAGAAAAGCGGGAATCGAAAGAAGCTGTACTGTAATACCCCCCATCTTTAGGACAGGAATCAGTCAAAGTTAAGATATGATTTGGTTCATTATTTAGGCAGCTTTTCTTAGTGATTGATAAACTTGATTGGGAGTTTCATAGTCGAGTGATTGATGAGGTCTTTGGTTGTTGTAAAAGTCTATATATTCCTTGATTCCCTTATAAAGTGCGACTCCGCCATTGGCAGGGTTTAGATAGACATATTCGACCTTCACGCTTCTCCACAAACGTTCGATAAACACATTGTCGATTGCCCGTCCTTTGCCATCCATAGAGATTGCAATGTCATTTTCCTTGAGCAGATCAGTGAACATTAATGAGGTGAACTGGCTTCCCTGATCTGTGTTGAATATTTCCGGGCAACCGTGCATGTTTATGGTTTCTTTGAGAACCTCTGTACACCACGCGGCATCCATCGTGTTAGATATGCTCCAGTTCAGCACATATCGACTTTTGAGATCGATAATGGCCATCATATACATAAAGCCTTGTTTCATGGGGATCCAGGTTATGTCTGTTGCCCATACCTGGTTGATTCGCTCGATTTTCAGTCCTTTGAGCAAGTAGGGATATTTCTTATGCCCTTTGTCTGGTTTGGAGGTGTTTTTTCTGGGATATACCACCCGAATGTCCATGAGTTTATACAATCGAGCAATGCGTTTTTCATTAACCATGTGGCCAGAATGCCTCATATGATGTGTCATCCTGCGGACTCCATAAAACGGTCGATCAAAGATTGTTTGGTCGATCAATTTCATCAAATACAGATTCAATGTACTCTCGCTCCGTGGCTTGTAATACATGCCACTTCTATGGATGCCCAACAGTTCACACTGGTGTGATATGCTCAGGGTTTTGTGTTCGTGATTTACCATCTTGCGTTTTTGATAAATGCTTAGTCCTCGCCCAAACTTTTTTTTAGAAAATCTACCTCCATTTGAAGCCTTCCGATTTTCTTGTAAAGCTTCTCATGGTCCTCTTCTGCGGACTTCGAGACTGGCTTGACATCACCCTCAAAAACACCCTCTGCAGAATCTAAAAATTGCCGCTTCCACATACTGATTTGGGTTGGGTGGATCTCATAACGAGCCGCAAGCTGGTGGATTGTCTCGCGCTCTTTTAATGCTTCCAAAACCACTTTGGTCTTGAATTTACTCGTAAACTTTCGTCTTGTTGTTTTCATTGTTCAGGTATTAAAATTAGGTGTTTTCCTATCTTAACTACCTGCCTTAATTTCGGGGAGCATTACATACCTCACCAAACCGAGCCAGTGCAAAGGCTGTCCGATCAAGGCGCAATGCATCGGTAAATCAACCGAACGCAGGATAACGATAACGGCCTATAGAGAAGAATACGAAAGAGCCATTGAGCGAGTGAAAGGTAATTATGGTCAATACTTAAAACGCAGGCGTTCGGCCACGGTAGAACCCGTTTTTGGGACGCTAACTCAATTTATGGGCTTAAGAAAGATCAACACCCGCGGAATCCGCAATGCCAATAGGTGTATGATCGTGGCGGCCATGGCTTACAACCTGAAGAAGTACATGAAATTCACGAAAAACAAAGCGGAACGTTTTGCAGCTACCCGAAGGTGGCGATTTCGAAGTACTTCAATGTCAACCAAGCACAAACTTTGATAGAAGTACAAAGCTTGATTTAACCACTGAACCGCCACTTTTGGGTAGGTGTTGTTATAAGCTGTTTTTAATTGCTTTAATGTATTCACTTACTATTTCTTTTATCTGGTTATAGTTTTCGGACTTTTGATTAGTTGGCTCATTCAAATAAAGTGCTCTATTAATTTCTAACATTATGGTTGAAACATTATTGTTTTTATGATAATGTTCCATGGGCACAATAGAACCTCTATATGGCCAGTCAATGCCTAAGGTATAGCCTGCTTTTTCAAAAAATGAAACTGATATGTCTATTAACTCCTTGGTTGTATGAAATGAATCAGTTCCAATATTAAAATCAGGTCGTTTTGGGTTTTTATCAAGGTCTCTTTTTAATGGTTTGCTGGGATATGAATGACAGTCAATGATTGTAACTTTTCCATAATTGTCCAACTGATTATTCACTGCGTTGTTTAATTTATTGTGATGTTTCCAATAATATGATGTCAAAACTTTTTCTTTTAGGTCAGGAGTTACAATTCTAATTTCTTCCCCGTTATCATTTTTTTCATATAATACGCCCATTCCATATTGTGACATTACCTCTTGTGCATCATCAGTAAACCTTTCAGGATCGCAAAATATTCTAGAAAATTCAGCTACTATCATTTCGTCCTCATTTGAATAAAACAGGTCATCAGTATACCAATCTGTCAATTTTAAAATCTCTTTTTCAAGAGCTATGTAGTCAACAAGATAACCTTCTGACAAAGGAATATTAGTTGAGGAATGAGGGTATATGAAGAATTATTCTTTTATCCATTGTTTACTCTGTTTATAGTCTTCTAAAATAGCTTATAACGGTTTGGCTAAGAAACGTGCGGCTTTCAAACCTCTCATTTCATCGCCAAGATGAATTTGGTTTGAAAGATAAGTCGTGAATGTTTACCGTTCTCGGAGCATGTTTGCTTAGGCTTTGTTGGCGAGCGTTTTTTTAATTTTCCATTTTCTTCAGCTACACAGAATGTGAATATAAAGTCCTCCAAGTTTTGTCCCCAAGTCTAAATGAATGTCTGTGTATCAAGTTGTCTGATTTGAACTGAATTCTAGCCATAGTTATCTTCACAGTTTCATCATGGACATTAGTCAATTGCGAAGTTGAAAGGTCGTAAATCGCATTACAGCGCCATAAAGTTTCAAAAAAAACGACCAACAAGCGGTCGTTAAGTTGATGAATAGTTAAATGGTTAAAAAGCCCGAACAGCACGAACCCTAAATGTGTAGTGCTTATAGAAGACGTACTGGAGGCCATTGGCGAAGCTCTGAAGCCAAGGGTACATGTTAGAGTACTCGGACGAACTCCAATAGTAGGCACTAGCAAAACCGCTGCCTCCGTTTGCCCCTGCGGTAGCATTAATAGTTGCCCTTGTTTTGATACATTAAGTTCAATTCTTCTTTTGAGGGAAGATACCAGTCGCCGTAAGTTTTGCCCCCTTCGGTAACTTGTAGCTCATTACAAATACGCGCTGCATAAGTGCTGCCATCATCAC
Source organism: uncultured Flavobacteriales bacterium (assembly GCA_943788145.1). Lineage (GTDB taxonomy): Bacteria > Bacteroidota > Bacteroidia > Flavobacteriales_G > Salibacteraceae > SHAN690. Next base: position 3,211 of record CALSPD010000020.1, on the reverse strand, counting down.
CTATAGCAACGTGAGCTGCAATAATTACTGAGGTATTTGCTTCACCAGCAAATGGACCGTCTCCTTTTGCCTGTGTATTACCATAAGTTCCTGCATGCCATCTTACCCCTGTGCTTTGGTCTTCTTTAGCAGCTACCAAACCATGTTGTTCGGTTTCATCTACCCAGAATACGATACCGCCTTGGGCAAAGTCGCCTACGGAATAGGTGGTAACACTACTTGTTGCACTTATGGTATTACCAACTATGGTAATGTTAGTGCCCGCTACTAATTGGTCTTGTTTGTTGTTCCAATAAGTAGTGTCAGTTCCTGTAATACCACTTGCTACTGATGCACCAAAAACAGGGTCGGTTTCTGTGTAGCTGTCTAATTTAATGTTCCAATAAGTAGTGTCAGTTCCTGTTATGCCACTTGCTACTGATGCACCAAAAACAGGGTCGGTTTCTGTGTAGCTGTCTAATTTATTGTTCCAATAAGTAGTGTCAGTTCCTGTTATGCCACTTGCTACTGATGCACCAAAAACAGGGGTCGGTTTCTGTGTAGCTGTCTAATTTATTGTTCCAATAAGTAGTGTCAGTTCCTGTTATGCCACCTGCTACCGATGCCCCAAAGATGGGGTCGGTTTCGGTGTAGCTGTCCAGTTTATTATTCCAATAGGTAGTGTCCGTTCCCGTAATACCACTTGCTACAGATGTCCCGAAAATTGGGTCGGTTTCCGTATAGCTGTCCAATTTGTTGTTCCAATAAGTTGTATCTGTTCCGGTTATGCCACCTGCTACCGATGCCCCAAAGATGGGGTCGGTTTCGGTGTAGCTGTCCAGTTTATTATTCCAATAGGTAGTGTCCGTTCCCGTAATACCACTTGCTACAGATGTCCCGAAAATTGGGTCGGTTTCCGTGTAGCTGTCCAATTTGTTGTTCCAATAAGTAGTGTCAGTTCCGGTTATGCCACCTGCTACCGATGCCCCAAAGACGGGGTCGGTTTCGGTGTAGCTGTCCAGTTTATTGTTCCAATAGGTAGTGTCCGTTCCCGTAATGCCACTTGCTACAGATGTCACCGAAAACAGGGTCGGTTTCCGTGTAGCTGTCCAATTTGTTGTTCCAATAAGTAGTGTCAGTTCCGGTTATGCCACCTGCTACCGATGCCCCAAAGATGGGGTCGGTTTCGGTGTAGCTGTCCAGTTTATTGTTCCAATAGGTAGTGTCCGTTCCCGTAATACCACTTGCTACAGATGTCCCAAAAATGGGTCGGTTTCGTGTAGCTGTCCAATTTATTGTTCCAATAAGTAGTGTCGTTCCGTTATGCCACTTGCTACGATGCCCAAAGATGGGGTCGGTTTCGGTAATCGCACCTGTAACTGATTCAGCCGTTTTTTGCGTGCAGATGCATAAGGCACGCTTAACAGCTGGCTTGTGCCCGTAATGGTATAGCTTGTGCCGCCCGTTGGGTCAGTTTCGGTTTTAATGAAATAAGGCCCGTTTGCCCAATCGATGAGTGGTGAAGTCACCACTTACAGCCGTACCGGATCACCAAGCTCTAAACTAACCAAACCATTAGCGTTAGAAGTAGGAGTTTGGGTTTCTACATAAACGGCTGTGCCAGATGAGGTGGTCCCTGCAAAATAGCAAATTTGCATACCTACGGCAGTGGAGGCTAACTAGATGCATTACTTCCGTCACGTACAACGGCTTGGTAGCTCATTTTTTCGGGTGCTCTGTGCCCAAACACGCTGGCAGACATTAAGATAGCCGCCCGAATATTGTAATAAATCTTTTTCATTGTCTTTTAGTTTTTGATGATTTTAAATGATTGAACTTGTTTGTTTTCTTGGTTTACAACGTTTATGAAGTAAGTAGCAGAAGGCAAACTCGTTCAGTGTTTATTTGCGTTTGCTGTGCAGTTACTTGTCCGTTGCTTAACTAGTTTACCCTGCATATCAAAAAGCTGGTACGACAACTTTTTCGTTGTTGTAATCGCTTATTTGCAAGGATAAATTATCGGAAGTAGGGTTGGGAAATAGCCGAAAGCGAAATGTTCAGTGCGGTTTCTTTAATTCCAACGGTGAAAGATTTCGAAGGCATGCTGCACCCCTTGTGCTACACTGTACCAGAAGCGTACCTGTGTTGGTGGTGTAAACTACTTGTCCGACACTGTAAGCAACGGTTCCACCGCTGCCTGTGGCATCTCCGCCTGTGGCGTTGACGGATTCTTGAGCTTGTGCTAAGCCCGCCCAAAGCAATCCTGCTGCTAGCAGTGCAATGGGTCTTGATTTGTTTTTCGTCATACTTAATTGTTTTTTTTATTACTGTCGTGTTTTTTTCCAATGAACGCTAACGTTTCGCAGCTATGCCCAGTAGCCGTTTTGCGGGCTTCGTCACTCTCCCCCGCTACAAATTTTCTGCGGGGCACTGCTGTTTCAATTTGCTCTTTCATAGGCTATTGGGCATAGGTGCTGTTAGCTGTGGTTTTTCTTTCAATAAAAACCTGTAATTCGTAGTATAATGCCATATTCAAAAAAAAAATCGCAGCTTCGCGGATAAATTGTTAAATAGATAAATGGTTAAAAAGCCCGAACAGCACGAACCCTACCCCCGATGGACTTAATGGCGTTGCCCTGGCCGCCATTGACGAAGTACTGCTTCCAAGCTGCGCCCATATTGACCTCGGTAGAAACTCCAATAGTAGGCACTAGCAAAACCGCTGCCTCCGTTTGCCCCTGCGGTAGCATTAATAGTTGCCTTGTTTTGATACATTAAGTTCAATTCTTCTTTTGAGGGAAGATACCAGTCGCGGTAAGTTTTGCCCCCTTCGGTAACTTGTAGCTCATTACAAACACGCGCTGCATAAGTGAAGCCATCATCACCTATAGCAACGTGAGCTGCAATAATTATTGAGGTATTTGCTTCACCAGCAAATGGACCGTCTCCTTTTGCCTGTGTATTACCATAAGTTCCTGCGTACCATCTTGCCCATGGGTTCAAGCCTACCCCAAATTGGTCTTCTTTAGCAGCTACCAAACCATGTTGTTCGGTTTCATCTACCCAGAATACGATACCGCCTTGGGCAAAGTCGCCTACGGAATAGGTGGTAACACTACTTGTTGCACTTATGGTATTACCAACTATGGTAATGTTAGTGCCCGCTACTAATTGGTCTTGTTTGTTGTTCCAATAAGTAGTGTCAGTTCCTGTAATACCACTTGCTACTGAT
>CALSPD010000019.1 GCA_943788145.1 uncultured Flavobacteriales bacterium | reverse complement strand
TGCTACTGCAACGGTTGAGGAAGGTATGTACGAATCTGGGAGAAAAGTTGGCGTTTTGGAAGACTTATTACCCGAACGGAAAGATCAAATCGGAAATCACGCACATTAGCGGTCGTCCAAAAGGTCCGTATACAACCTATTACGATAATGGCCAAATTGAAGAACAAGGTACTTGGGCTTTGACCAAGCAAACAGGAAACTTCAAACGCTTTTATGAAAATGGTCAAGTAGCTCAGGATTTCACCTTTGATGAAAGTGGAAAACGAAATGGCGCACAAAAGTATTATCACGAGAATGGTCAGTTGATGATTGAAGGCAACTGGAACGGTGGAAAAGAAGACGGTGCTATCAAGGAGTATTACGAAGATGGTAGCGTGAAGTCAGTGCGTGTTTTCAATGGAGGACAAATGGACGCTTCACAATCTACTTTCAAGGAGCCTTCAAACCCTCAAGTTGCGGTCAAGGCCGAGCCTGAACCCGTTAGGGACGAATCTAACAAAGTCAAAACCACGGTTCGAGTTGCGAGCACAGAGGCTAAACCAAATGCCGGTGTTTTTGATGGTAATAGTCAACATACCTTGTATAATAGAGACCGACAGATCTACCAAAAAGGTGAATTTAGAGGCGGGCGACTATGGGATGGTAAAGTCTATAAATACAACAGTGATGGAATTCTTACTAATGTAGAGCTATACCAAAATGGCCAATATGTTGGTGAAGGCGTCATTGATAAAAGTATGCAGTAATAGACGCATTTTAGCATTCTTACATTTTCTCACCACTATCTTTACGCTCCCGAATTGAATCATGGAGACATCTTTACATTTATATAATACCCTTAGCGGTAGCAAAGAGAAATTCGAACCAATAAACCCACCTTTTGTAGGCCTTTACGTTTGCGGACCAACTGTTTATAGCAACGTGCATTTAGGGAATTGCCGAACCTTTATTTCGTTCGACCTTATCAATCGCTATCTGCGGTTTTTGGGATATAAGGTCCGGTATGTCAGAAACATTACCGATGCAGGACACTTAGAAAGTGATGCTGACGAAGGAGAAGACAAGATTAGTAAGAAAGCTCGTTTGGAGTCATTGGAGCCGATGCAGATTGTTCAAACCTATTCCGTTGATTTTCGGAACAAAATGGCTTTGTTCAACACTTTACCTCCAGACATCGAGCCGACTGCGACAGGCCACATCATTGAACAGATTGAAATCATCAAGACCATCATCAACAAGGGAATGGCTTATGAAGCCAATGGCTCGGTTTACTTTGATGTGATGAAGTATGCGGCAAGCAACAACTACGGAGAACTAAGTGGCAGAAAAATAGATGAACTAATTAGCGGCACGAGAGACCTAGACGCTCAAGATGAAAAGCGCAATCCGTTGGACTTCGCATTATGGAAGAAAGCATCGACCGCGCACATTATGCGTTGGAACTCCCCTTGGGGAGAAGGATTTCCAGGTTGGCATTTAGAGTGCTCTGTGATGAGTACGAAATATTTAGGCGAAACATTCGATATTCATGGCGGAGGAATGGATTTAAAATTTCCTCATCATGAATGTGAAATTGCGCAAAACAAAGCGGCCAGCGGAAAGGATGCAGTGAAATATTGGCTGCACGGAAACATGTTGACGTTTGAAGGAAAAAAAATGTCAAAGTCTGTTGGTAATTCGATTTTGCCGGATGAGCTTGTTAGCGGTGATCATGCTTTGCTCAAGAAAGGATTTCACCCAATGGTTGTGCGTTTTTTCATGATGCAGGCCCATTATAGAAGTACACTTGATTTTTCGAATGAAGCGCTAGAAGCGTCCGAAAAAGGCTTTCTCCGATTGATGGCCGCCATAAAACAACTAGAATCGCTACCAACATCAGCGTTAAGCGAAGTTGATGTTGCGGGTTTTGAAAGAATGTTTTATGAGGCAATGAACGATGACTTCAACAGCCCTATTCTCATCAGTCACTTATTCGAAGCAGTAAAAACCATTAACTCGATTGCTGATGGTCGATTAAAAATATCGGAAGGCGACAAATCAAAGTTACAGGCTCTCATTCAGTCCTTTGTTTTTGACATTATGGGGCTCACTTCAATCCATGAATCTGGTAATGAAGGACTTGTCAATGGACTAATGGATGTTATTCTTGACATTAGAATGCGATCGAGGCTAAATAAGGATTGGAATACATCCGATGCCATTCGAGATCATTTAAATGAACTGAACATTGTGGTAAAAGACGGAAAAGACGGAGCGACATGGGAAGTTCAATAAGCTTTAAGCGACTTCTAATGTTTAGTGCTGTCATGCTGGTTTTAATAGCATCATGCAGTGAAGAACCGAAGGAAAAAACACCAATTCAAACACTTCCACCCGAGTCTAAATTAACACTGAAACCAAGGCCTGCGTTCGATGCAGACTCTGCTTATGCTTTTATTGAAAAACAAGTGAGATTTGGCCCAAGAGTACCAAACACGAAGGAACACACCAGGTGTGCATCATGGCTAGAAAAAAAATTGAAGTCTTACGGAGCGACAGTCATTATCCAAAAAGCACAGCTCACAGCTTATAATGGACAAGAATTAAGTGCTGTAAATATCATGGGTCAGATTAACCCTAATGCAAGTAAGCGAATTCTACTTTGCGCGCACTGGGACTCTCGTCCATATGCCGATCGCGACTCAAAAGAACGTATGAAGCCCATTGATGGGGCTAATGATGGTGCAAGCGGTGTAGGCGTTCTTTTAGAGGTTTTACGCGCCATTCATTTAGATTCAATTGATCCAGATTTAGGTGTGGACATCGTCTTCTTTGACGCAGAAGACTACGGAAAACCGGAAGGTTCTATGCTAGGCAATTCCGGTGACTCATGGTGTTTGGGTTCGAAGTATTGGGCGAAAAATCTCCCAATTAAAGACTACAAACCCGAGTTTGGAATTTTGTTGGACATGGTTGGGGCGGCCGATGCGGTATTTCCAAAAGAAGGAGTTTCCCTTTATTACGCCCCTCAAATTGTCGATAAAGTGTGGAAGATAGCTGGAGCCTTGGGCCATGAAAATTATTTCCGTTCCTTCAAGGGGAATGAAATAACAGATGATCATAGATACTTAAATGAGATTGCTAAAATTCCAACAATAGATATTATCCATTACGATATGGGTCGGTTTGATTTTGGTGAATTTCATCACACACACGCTGATAACATGGATGTTATCGATAAATCAACGCTTCAAGTTGTAGGAGATGTTGTATTACAAGTACTCTATCAGGAATAACGTTCGTTTATTCTTTTAGATCGAATAGAAATCTCTTTACAAGTTCCTGCTTCTGAAAAGGAATGAAATGATTGCCACCGTCAATGGTGACCAAATTTAGGTCGGTATGCGCCAATTTTTTCTTCGCAAAATCATAGTTTTCATAAGGAACTATACCATCGCTTGTCCCATGCACATAAATGACTTTAGATTGAATCAGGCTCCAGTCGTTTTCCATTAGCTCTAACTCCTTTTCATGGTTTGATTTCTCAACAGCCGCCACTTCCATTCCCTCAGGAGTCACCCATTTCGTTGGCCATGAGCAACCTAATTTACCTGCCCAAACGTACTTTTCGCAGTTTGGATCAATGGCTGGGGCAAGAAACAAAAGACCATCAATTTCATCCGGATGGAGCATGGCTAATTCAGCAATAATGGGTCCCCCATAGGAATGTCCAACCAAAATAATGGGTTGACCGTCAAGCCTGATTTGATCAATAATTGGCATGATGGATAAGGCTTGAGCCTTAATACTCGGCTCCGCATTCCCTGGTTTCGAGGCGCCATAACCCAATCGATCAACGGTGATCATATTAAAGGCAGTCGCTAATTCAGGATCTTTCAAATAATCGTAGAATGCATCACCCGACCCTGGAGCTCCATGAACAAACACAATGGTTGGTGCGTCAGGCCCTGCTTCTCGCACGGCTACGTATCGTAAATCATTTCCAGTGAACTCAATAGTTGGCTCAATGGAAGTATCTGAGAATGCTGTTTTCACTTCTTGATCCAAGTCTTCCTTTTCACAAGAAAACCCAAATGCCAGCATTATCCCAACCAACAGAATTTTGGCGGTCCATGATTTTAAAAAATTGAGTTTCCAGTTCATTTTGCGTTCAAAGTAAATCTAAAGTGACGGGGTTTGTTCAAGATTTTCACTACTCGTTGCGGTCAATCTCGTAATCTCATTCGCAAATCATACCCGAATAGTTTGCATTCCATTATTTTTCGACTTTCAACTTTACATCCATGGCTGAAGACAAAAAACTTTTCCTTTTAGACGCGTACGCCCTCATTTTTAGAGCGTATTATTCATTTATTTCAAATCCAAGAATTTCTAGTAAAGGCCAAAACACCTCCGCAATGTTTGGCTTTACAAATACACTTTGGGAATTATTGCGAAAAGAAAACCCAACTCACATAGCTGTAGTTTTTGATCCGCCTGGCGATAAAAGCATTCGTACAGATCAATATGCCCTTTACAAGGCAAACCGGGACGCGACTCCCGAAGACATTAAAAAATCGGTGCCTTGGATAAAAGCTATCATCGAAGGATTTCGGATTCCAACGATAGAAATTCCCGGTTATGAAGCCGATGACACGATCGGTACCTTAGCTAAAAAAGCTGCTCGCGAAGGTTATACAGTGTATATGATGACTCCAGATAAAGATTATGGGCAACTGGTTGAGGATAAAATTTTCATGTACAAGCCAGGTCGTGGTGGTAGTGATGTCGAAATATTAGGCCCTAAAGAAATTTGTGAAAAATATGGCATCGAGCGGCCCGAGCAAGTCATTGATATATTGGGATTAATGGGCGATGCCGTTGACAATATTCCAGGAATACCGGGAGTTGGTGAAAAAACTGCAATGAAATTCGTCCAAGCCTACGGCTCGGTAGAAGGACTCTATGACCATACCGATGAACTCAAGGGTAAAATGCAGGAGAAGGTTATTGCCGGAAAGGAAAGTGCATACATGTCGAAGATGTTGGCAACCATTATTCTCGATGTTCCGGTTGAATTGAACGAAAAAGATTTGATTCGCGAAGAACCTAACATTGAGAAACTGGTTGAGATTTTTACTGAATTGGAATTTCGAACATTATCCAAGCGCATTTTGGGTGAAGAAATTGTCGTCAATCGAAATAGTGACTCTCAACTTGATTTATTTGGCATAAATGAAGCCCCGTCTTCCGAACAAATTCCACAGTCAGATCTAAAATCTATCGAAAATTCTGACGCTAAATACACCCTAATTGAATCGAGTGCGGAACGAAAACAACTGATTAAAAGTATATCTGAACAGTCATCAGTATGTTTTGACACTGAGACAACGGGAATCGACCCATTAACAGCTGAGCTTGTTGGCATGTCATTCTGTTTTAAGCCTGGCGAAGCTTTTTACGTTCCTATTCCTGAAAGCAAAGATGAAGCACGGAAGGTCACCGAAGAGTTTCGCTCCTTTTTCGAAAATGAAAAAATTGAGAAGGTTGGTCAAAACCTGAAATACGACCTCGAAATCATGCGCCAATACGACATCATTGTTAAAGGCGAACTCTATGACACTATGATCGCACACTACCTGTTACAGCCCGACCAAAAGCATAACATGGATGAAATGTCCGAATATTATCTCGGCTACCGACCAGTGAGCATTGAGACATTAATTGGGCCCAAAGGGAAAAACCAAGGTAGCATGCGCGATGTCCCCTTAGATCAGATTACAAAGTATGCTTCTGAAGATGCCGACATAACATTACAGTTAAAATACGCCTTAGACAAAGATTTGGACAAGGACCATTTGGTAAAGTTGTTTCGCGAAATGGAATGCCCTTTAATTCATGTCCTAACTAATATGGAGGTTGAAGGGATTAACTTAGATGTCGAAGCCCTCAAGTTAATGAGCGTTGAGCTGGAAACTGATTTAATTAGCCTTCGGGATAAAATAAACGGTCACGCAGGTGTTGACTTTAATATGGATTCTCCTAAACAATTGGGCGAGGTGTTGTTTGACCAATTAAAAATTGATGATAACGCCAAAAAAACCAAAACAGGGCAGTACCAAACGAACGAAGACACGCTGCAAAAAATAGCCGACAAGCATGAAATCATTCCACTCATTCTTGACTATCGCTCGATCCGAAAACTAAAGAGTACGTATGTCGATAGCTTACCTGAAATGGTGAATCCAAATACGGGGCGAATTCATACGAACTATATGCAGACTGTGGCTGCCACTGGCCGACTTTCATCCAATAATCCCAACCTTCAAAACATCCCGATTCGAACAGAGCGCGGACGCGAAATTCGCAAAGCCTTTATTCCCAGAAATAGCGATTTTTTGATTCTAGCGGCCGATTATTCTCAAGTAGAACTACGAATTATAGCTGCCATTAGTGGGGACAAGGGCATGCAAGAGGCTTTTCACCTTGGACTTGACATTCATGCTGCAACTGCCGCCAAAGTATTTGGAGTGGAATTAGATGCTGTAACGCGCGACATGAGGGGAAAAGCAAAAGCTGTCAATTTTGGAATTGCTTATGGTCAAGGCGCATTCGGACTTTCCCAAAACTTGGGAATATCCCGCGGTGAAGCGAAGGAAATAATCGATAATTACTTTGAACAATTTCCTGGACTTTTAGGATACAAAGAATCGAGTATAGAGCTCGCTAGAAAGAAAGGGTATGCCGAAACCATTCTTGGAAGGAGGCGCCAGCTTCGCGACATCAATTCCAAAAACCATGTTGTAAGAAGCGCGGCAGAGCGCAACGCTATTAACGCGCCTATTCAAGGTTCAGCTGCGGACATTATTAAGCTCGCCATGATTAACCTTAACCGAGTTTTTGAAAAGGAAAATTTTAAGAGCAAAATGCTTCTTCAAGTGCATGATGAATTGGTATTTGACGCCCACCGAGACGAAGTAGAAATCATTACCCCTATCGTGAGAATGGAAATGGAAAATGCCTATAAATTAAGTGTGCCACTAGTCGTAGATATAAACACTGGAAATAATTGGCTCGAAGCACACTAGAGAAACCCATCATAAGAACATATCTTTGCACCTTTCAAATTCGAAATGAAGCAAATCCCCGTAATATTCAGTTTGGCCATTAGCGCATTCGCGATGAGCTGTGGAACAACAGAAGAAAAACCGCCCATGGAAGCGGTACCAGTTGAAACAAACACAACAACAGACACGAGCGAAGTCTATGACAAAGCTCGTAACGTATTCTACTCTATGCCCTCCCCGCTTGAGCTCACTAACTTGATTAAAAATGCAGGTGGGTCATATCGTAAGGATTTATTAAACGATCCAAATAAAGCTGGAATTTACCATTCCACTCAAAAACAGGCCTTAGCCCTTGGGTTATACGGAGCCGATTTGAGTTACGCAGGCGTTCACCACCAGCAAAATGACGCCATGAAATTTTTAGCCGCTGCAAAACGCATTGGCGATCAATTGGGTATTCAAGATGCTTTCCGAGCCGAATTAATCGAACGGGCAAACAACAATATGGTTGAGCGCGATTCGATGCTTGCAATAATGACGGAGATGTATTGGCATACAAACAGCCAATTAAAAGAAGAAAGCCGAGATCAGATTGCCCTTTTGGTCATGGCAGGTGGCTGGGCTGAGGGTATTTATCTGGGCACTCAATTTCTAGATGAAAAATCACTTGATTCAAAAATCGCACAGCGTGTGGCAGAACAAGTTTACACTTCAAATCAACTGCGTGAAATGTTCGACTATTATGAGTCTGACCCAATGATTCAAGAAGCTCGTCCAATGTTTCAACCCGTGTTTGATCTTTTTGCAAGTCTGGAACTCACAGAAACCGATGCAACCATTTCCAAAAATAAAAAATCAGGAGTACACACCATTGGAGGTTTAAACACCATAAGTTTTAACCCTGCAGAAATGTTAAAATTAAAGCAACTGGCTTTAGACCTTAGAAACGAAATTTTGAAGCCATGATAAAACTAATAAAGCTTCTTCCAATTATTGTTTTACTCATTATTGGCTCCAATAGTGAGGTTAATGCCCAATGCAAGAATTTCACAAAGAAGAAATGTATGGGATCGCTTGATTCATACAATAGCAACGGCCAATACAACGGTGCTGTTATGTTTGATGGAGAAGAGGCATCATTAATGCAAACCTTCTATTCTGGACAAGAATATCGCTTGTTCATTTGCGCGCATCCATCCATTGCCGAGGGCATCTTCTTCGAGGTAAGCGATTATCGAAACAATAAAATCTATTCAAGCGAAGGCAAAAATGAAACTATGTTTGACTTCAACGTTGAATCTACCCAGCAGTTGAAAATTCGTATCGTAGTTCCGAGTAGTGGTGCGAGCGGTGCAGACATAAAGAAAAATGGCTGCGTTTCGGTGCTTGTCGGATTTAAAGAAGGATAACGCGTTGGATTGACCAACCGCAAATACAGTTTATGACCTATTCAATGACCGGCTATGGCAAGCATTCTTCCTCTTATAAAGGAAGGCTACTTACGGTCGAAATACGCACCCTAAACAGCAAACAAATTGACCTGAATGTTCGAATGCCTTCGATATATCGGGAAAGGGAGTTTGAAATCAGGGATTTGCTCTCAAATGCGCTCCAACGCGGTAAAATTGATTTATCTATTCAGCGCGATTTAGCTCCTGGTGAATCAAACACGGTGTTAAATGAGGAGTTGGTAGCGGGTTATTTCAAGTTGATTCAAAAAATGGAAAAAACCATTGAGAAAGAGGCTTCAAATAAAGGCACGGACTACCTCTCCCTCATCATGAAAATGCCGGAAGTGTTGAAACCTGCTTCAGACGATTTGGAGGACGAAGAATATGCAGTCTTATATGAAGCAGTTCAATTGTGCGTCTCAAAATGCTTGGCGTTCAGAGAACAAGAAGGCGAAAAACTAGCAACCGTGTTGAGGCAAGGGGCTAAAAACATTCTAGATGGATTGAACGACATCGAACCGCTCGAACAAGAACGTATCGATCGAATTAGAGGCAGAATCACAGGGAACCTGAATGAAGATGGAGTCGATAATTCAAATATTGATAAAGATCGATTCGAGCAAGAATTGATTTATTACCTCGAAAAACTTGACATCACCGAAGAAAAAGTGCGGCTAAGAGCTCATTGTGATTTCTTCATAAAGACGATTCAAGAAGAACAGTTTAAAGGCAAAAAATTGAGTTTTATTGGCCAGGAAATGGGTCGTGAAATAAACACCCTTGGCAGCAAAGCTCAACACTCAGATATCCAGCGCTTAGTAGTTGGAATGAAAGACGAACTCGAGAAAATTAAAGAGCAAGTGCTCAATATTCTCTAAACCGAAAAGCTTGAACCCGAAAGGAAAGGCAATCATATTCTCAGCGCCATCAGGAGCCGGCAAAACAACTATCGTTCGCGCTCTGTTAAACCGTGGAATCCCTTTAGAGTTTTCAATATCGGCTAGTAGTCGTGAAGCCCGCGGTGAAGAAAGAGATGGAATTGATTATTATTTCTTGGGTATAAATGGCTTTAAGGCAGAAATTGATCGAGATGGTTTTGTTGAATGGGAAGAAGTTTATCCGGATCAATTTTACGGAACATTAAAAGCTGAAATCGAACGCATCTGGAATAACAATCACGCAGTCATTTTTGATGTAGATGTATATGGTGGAATTGCTTTAAAAAAGAGTTTGGGTGAAAATGCTCTTTCCATCTTTGTGCAACCACCATCAGCGATCGAATTAGAAAAACGATTGAGAGGAAGACAAACGGAATCGGAAGAAAAAATTCAAATGCGACTTAAAAAAGCTGCGGAAGAATTGTCGATGAGCGTGGAATTTGACATGGTATTATTGAATGACGATCTTCCAATTGCTATTGCAACGGCAGAAGCGAAAATTTTAGAATTTTTGAACGCGTGAGTAAACAAATCGGACTCTATTTCGGCACATTCAATCCTATTCATGTGGGCCATATGATCATTGCAAATCACATGGTTCAATATGCGGATCTCGACCAAGTTTGGTTTGTGGTTTCTCCTCAAAATCCATTGAAACAAAAGTCTTCCATTTTAGCTGATTATCATAGACTTGCCCTAGTTCGCATTGCCGTTGAAGGCAACAACAAACTCAAAGCCTCTAACATCGAGTTTGATTTGCCAAAACCTTCTTATACGGTTCATACCCTAGCCGCATTGACAGAAAAATATCCGGATGATAAGTTTACGATTATCATGGGTGAAGACAATCTGAATTCTTTTCATAAGTGGAAGAATTATGAAGAGATTCTTCAGCTATCGTCCTTATTGGTTTATCCCCGAGTAGAAAGCGATGAGAATCTATCCATTAAAGAATCTAAGAGCGAATTCATTTCTCATCCTAAGGTGACTGTGATTGACGCGCCTTTAATGAAGATTTCTGCGAGCTTCATTCGTAAGGCCATACAAGCCGGAAACGATGTCCGTTATCTATTGACCGAACCGGTTATGAAGAACGTAGATGAAATGAATTTTTACAAAAAAGGTTGAAAAACACAACCTTTAACCTTTAAAGTATTAGAAACATGAGCGAAGGAACAGCACTGAGCGAATTAGGTGAGTTTGGATTAATACGTCATTTGACCGAAGATTTAAAGCTGAATCACAAATCGACCATCATGGGTGTTGGAGATGATGCAGCAGTGATTGATCGCGGTGATCACTTTGAGCTAGTCAGTACCGACCTTTTGGTAGAAGGCGTGCACTTCGACATGAGTTATACTCCACTTCGGCATCTTGGATATAAAGCTGTGGCTGTTAACCTCAGCGACATTTGTGCAATGAACGGCACACCAACGCACATAACTGTATCATTAGCAATTTCAAGCCGATTTCCTGTTGAAGCCATCAATGAAATTTACGATGGCATAAAGCTGGCGTGCGAAAAGCATAATGTAGATATCATCGGAGGCGATACAACGTCAAGTCTTACTGGGCTTATGATAAGCATCACTGCCATCGGAAAGGTAGATAAGGACAGTGTTGTTTATAGGAACGGTGCAAAAGAAAATGACCTCATCTGCGTTAGTGGAGATCTCGGTTCGGCCTATATTGGCTTGCAAATTTTAGAACGTGAAAAGGAGGTTTGGAAGGCAAACCCCGATATCCAACCCGATCTAGAAGGTCACGACTATCTGCTCGAACGCATTTTAAAACCCGAACCTCGAACAGACATTATAAAAGCACTTAGAGATATTGGGGTTAAGCCAACCAGTATGATTGATGTGTCTGATGGTTTGGGCTCCGAAATTTTGCATTTATGTGCTCAAAGCCAATGTGGTGCGAAGATTTACGAGAATAAAATCCCGCTTGACCCAAGCGCAATAACACAGGCGGCAGAGTTTAATCTTGAACCCAGTGTTTGCGCCTTGAGTGGAGGCGAAGACTATGAATTACTTTTTACCATTAGTCAAAATGACTTCGAAAAAGTTGCAGCGATAGAAGATATTTCGGTAATCGGCCACATTGCTGACCAAGCATCTGGCGCGGCAATAGTCTATTTGCATGGCGAAGAAATTCAAATCAAAGCCCAAGGCTGGAAGTCGTTCTAATCCTAATAGGAAAATGCTCCCTTAGCGCATAAAAAAATCGCGACAGAGCTCGCGATTTTTTATAAAGAAAAGACCGATCGGGTCAGTCAATATTCGTACAAAGTGTTTGTTGATTTTCGAGCCTTTATTAAATGGTCGAAACGATGACCACAATAAGATCAACTAATAATGCAAGCAGAATAGATCGAGTCACATACTTTATTGGCGCTACCGCTAGCATCAATGTTAGAGAAAGCATTGAAAACCCAACTACTGTTGCCAATTTCCAAACAGCATCGAAACCAAATATTCCAACGGTTGCTCCGCCTAAAATGCCTACGAGCAGAAAACCGACTGAAATAATACCATACCGGTTAAACTCAGCGGTCTCATCAAATTTTTGAATCCAATTTGGTGTCGTAGCTCCGTGATTGATGCTAGTATTGCTTTCGCTTTGTGTTTTAATTGCTTCCATGGTGGTGTATTTAGGAAAGCAAATTTGTGTCACTCCGTTAAGGCTTACCATGATATTTCCTGCGTAAACGACTGACAATTATCAGGACGACTATTAGTAACCGCCATAGAAATAAACTCAGAAAACTAAAATCCTTTCCTTCGCGTCAAGATAACGGCCAAAGCTAAATTTGCTTCACAATGAAAGACCTAGAGTACATCAATGCATCCCTCCTAGAATCTGAATTCAGCAGAATAAAAGGCAATTTCAATACCGCCAAGCCTTTTCGCTTTGTCAGTTTCGATGGTATATTCAATCCCGAAATGGCTGAAAAAATTCATGCTGAATATCCCAAAATCGAAGAAGGGAAGTGGGACGGAACCACCTATGTCAACCAGAAGAATAAGTTTCAAAAAACTCGTTTTGAATCCGGTTCTATCTTGCAAAACGTTTTTGCAGAATTGAACAGCCCAATATTCTTGGCTTGGCTACAAAGGCTTACCGAATTTGACCAGGAAATCTTAGGCGATGCGGAACTTTTTGGCGGTGGATTACATCAATCCATTAACGGTGCATTTTTGAATGTTCATGTTGATTATAACATTCATCCAACTAGCAATTATCACAGAAGATTGAACGTGATCGTTTACATGAACAAAGATTGGAAGGATGACTATGAAGGTCACCTCGAATTATGGGATTTAACGGATGGCAACAAGAATCAAAAAGCTCGAATAGCCCCTGAATTTAACCGATGTGTCATTTTCGAAACCAATGAAATTTCATTTCATGGTCATCCTAAACCATTGAACACTCCGCATGGAGTCAACCGAAAATCTATCGCAACATATTACTATACTAAGACTCGTCCCGAGACTGAAATAGCAGACAGTCACAATACCATTTACGTTAATACAGAGGGAGTTACTGGAAAAGTAAAGCAGTTAAGCGCAGGCGTCAAAGCTTTTTTAGAACGGATAAATAAAGGCTAGGCAATCGATTTTTTAATGGCCGAAATAGCGGCTGGAAAATCTTCAATATAGCTCATATGGCCGCTTCCTTGGATCAAATGAAGCTGCACTTCTGACGAAATTGCCGCTAAACTCTGAGATTCTTCCAGCGGAATTCTAGGATCTTTATCACTAGCTATTATGTGAACTGGATAAGGCGGGAATTTCAATAATACTTCGCGATTCGGGCGATCACGCATTCCGGCCAAAGCAGCGATGATTCCTTGTTTCGATGTTTTTAAGGCTTCAGATTTTAACCCTTCAATTTGTAATTTGAACTTTTTGCGATTGACTGGCCGAAAAAGGAGTGGTATCGACTGTTTCACAAACGACACATGATTCTCTTTAATTAAATCACTTGCACGTTCTCGATCGATTTTCTTTGCGGGTGAATCAGCCTTGGCTGTGCTTTGATATAAGGCAAGACTTCGGACATGATCAGGAAACAGTTCAGCAAAGGCAAGAGCAACGTAACCACCCATGGAATGACCTACAAGCGCGACTTTTCGAATGCGCAAATGATGAATGACATGATAACAGGCTTCGGCCATTTCCTCCATACTGTGGACATAGCCAATGCAATCTGAGAGTCCATGCCCAGGCAGGTCAATGCAAATAACGCGGTGTCTTTTGGCTAATTCAGGAGCAACTTCTTTCCACATCCAAATGCTTTCCAAAAAACCATGGATGAGCAAAACAGCCGACCCTTTGCCAAGCTCGGTATAATTGACATCTATGCTCTTAAACCGAAGTTTAGGCATTCATTAAAGATTCTATTTCTTCGACTTCAATCGGAATATCACCCATCATATTAACGTGACCATCTTTCGTCAGAATGTAGTTGTCTTCCAACCTTATTCCAAGGTTTTCCTCGAGAATATAAATTCCCGGCTCAACAGTAAAAGCAGATCCGACAGGAATTGGTCCATTCCATGTTCCATAATCATGTGTGTCTAACCCAATGTAATGCGAGGTGCCATGCATAAAATACTTCTTATAAGCCGGCCAATCGGGATTTTGGTTTTTAATATCATCCATGGTGATGAGCTTTAAATCTACCAACTCCTTTTCCATCAAGTGCCCAACTTCCACATGGTATTCCTTCAAGGTCTTGCCAGGTCGAAGCAAGTTAATCGCTCCATTCTTTACGCGAAGTACGGCATTGTAAACGTCCTTTTGTCGCGGTGAAAATCGACCATTCACTGGAACACATCGCGTCATGTCTGAAGCATAATTGGCATATTCAGCACCAAAGTCCATTAATATAACATCACCATCTTGGCAAGCTTGATTGTTTTCGATGTAATGGAGGACACAAGCATTTCTACCTGAACCAATTATTGGTGTATAGGCAAATCCTTGCGATCGATTTCGAATGAATTCATGCCATAGCTCAGCCTCGATTTCATATTCCATCACGCCTGGCTTAATAAACTCCAGAATTCTGCGAAAACCTTTATTGGTCAATGAGCATGCGTGCTTCATCAACTCGATCTCGATGTCATTTTTGACCGCGCGCAACTCATGTAAAATAGGGTTGCTCCGCAAATAGGTGTGAGCAACATACTTCCCTTTACACGATGCGATCCACCTATCCTCACGCGTTTGAGCTTCGATATTTGCTCTCCAATGTTCGTTGGTATTGATGTAAACGTTTTCAGCTTCGCTCATCAATTGATTGAAAATGGAATCAAATTGGTTGAGCCAATAAACGGTCTTAATGCCCGATGTTGCAAAGGCGGCTTCTTTAGTTAGTTTTTCACCTTCCCAGATGGAGATATGCTCGTTGGTCTCTTTTAGAAATAAGATTTCTCTGTGTTTTGCATCATGGCAGTCGGGAAAAAGGACCAGTATGCTTTCTTCCTGATCCACGCCACTCAACCAAAGGATGTCGGTGTGTTGTTTAAATGGCCTCGTACTATCCGCACTTGTTGTAATGATGTCATTGCTATTAAAAACCGCCAGGGATTTGGCGTGCATTTTCGAAACAAATCGTCTTCTATTGTCAATGAAAAGGTTCTTATCGATGGGATGATACTTCATAATCTTAGGAATATGCTTACAAATGAAACGGATTGATCGAAACTAGCAAGACATAACCAAAGTAATATGGCGCTCATTCAGAATTTAGCCGGCTATATTGCCTCTAAAATGTGCCCGTAATTGTGTCGGACAATTTCAAAAGATCGATGTTTAAAAGCCCAGACAGCAATCGGACTATTGTTTCGATCAAGTTTCATTAAAGCATCAATGGGTTCGAACACTGACCTGTCCATCTTTGAAAAATCGGGAATTGACGTTCCGAGTTTTTCGTTCTCAACGATTTCTGAATCATCCCCGATGCCCGTTGGCATAATAACTGGGAGGCCGTTGGCAAAATATTCACCATTCTTAATTGGCGATATACCGATTTTAGAAGGCGAAGGCCGATGAAGGGAGAATGCAAAATCGGCAGCGCTCAAATAGGCTCCTACTTCAGACAAATCCACAAATCCAATGTGATATTGATTCTTTTCAAATCCGGCTTGGCTCAAGACTTCATTCCAAGTCTGAACATCGGGCGAGAGGATGATCAAATAAAACCGCTCGGCACCATAATGTTCTTGCGCCAATTTTATGAGTGAAATGGCCTCGTCCTTGAGGTAAATCCCACCAATTTTTCCAGTATAAATCCCAACTATCGTATTTTGATGAATCCCGATTTTAGTGCGAACAATGGCGCGAAGACCTTCATTAAACTGAAAACGGTTGACATCCACACAGCAAGGCATTGTCAGGATTTTTGCTGAATCAATACCTTCCGTTTTGATTAGTTTTTGCCTGTAGGCTTCCGTTACCGGCAATAGAAAATTTGCCATTTTCTTTTCGGCCTTTTCTGCATTACTTAACACCCTATAGCGTAATCCGAATCTATTCCAGACACCATCTTCCACCATATAATCTGCATGGGGTTCAAATGATTCAATAGAAAATGGGACTTGATTTTGTTTTACAAATTTTAGACTCAACCATGCCGCCATTACACCACGAGCCATGACTAAATCAATGGTTCTTTCATCATGTAATCTATTCAATAGTCGCCTCGACTTTACGTTTATCAGTCAGTTTATCTCGACTCGATTCACTGCTATAAACAGGGTGGTGTACCACTTTGGGTAGATCCAACTCGATTATCGGACCTTGGCGCTCCATGGAAATAAATTGAATGGATTTTACCTTCTCAAATTCTGCCAAAATTTTCAGATGAGGCAGCACTGTAGCTTGAGCTAAGCCTTCCTTAATACTCCAATAAGTAATGAAACCATATATTCATAGTCGAGCAAATTCAAACCAAGTTTTAACCGCATTCATCCATTGCCCTTGTTTTGCATAGCTCTTAAACATGATTGAGCGGGCTTTTTTCTCAAACTTGCTTTGCTCGATCAGCGAAATTCCATTTATTTCCTTCATCCTCTCGGCTATGCTCAAATATCCTTCTTTAGCCGTCAAGATTGGCCATGGCCGAATGATCGGTTCTTCTATAATTGAGGACACATTGATCGGTAAACCCATAATTACCAGAAACTGATAACTCGATAAAAAGCATCAACTCTTCCCATGCGAAATCGCCTCGTTAAAAAAGTAGGATTTACCTTCCACCCTCTTGATCATCCAGGTATTTCCATAAAACACCGAACCGTCAAGCGACAATAAACGACTACGAGGATTGCCTTGAAATGCAGGTTTGTACTCGCCTACTAAATTCGAAAGATCTCCTTTAAATGATTTTACGCATCCATCGACAAATTCTAAGGAAGCGTCAGACTCAAAGGCCTTCAATCGAGCTTGAAGACTCGTTGATGGCAAAATATCATCTCCATCCAAAAAGCAGATGTACGTTCCTATTGCCTGTTTCAAACCATGGTTTCGTCCGCCACTTACACCTAAGTTCTCACTCAGATGGCACACATGAATGCGCGGATCATCAATTGCCTTTAATAATTGCTCCGTGTTATCTGAAGATCCATTGTTGACGACAATCCACTCCCAGTTCAT
Source organism: uncultured Flavobacteriales bacterium (assembly GCA_943788145.1). Taxonomy (GTDB): domain Bacteria; phylum Bacteroidota; class Bacteroidia; order Flavobacteriales_G; family Salibacteraceae; genus SHAN690. The sequence goes on along the minus strand of CALSPD010000019.1, from coordinate 24,712 downwards.
AAACACCTGATTAATAACCGAATCAATACATTCATTCAAAAACCGACCATCGTTATAGGTCGCTGTAATTATGGAGACTTGTGGATTCACTACTGCGAAAGAAATCAATTATTGTCAGTAAAGTTTAACCGTTTCCGCCCCAACCTATTGCGTTTAGAGTAGGTATATACTCCCTACATTTGTTAGTCCATGCCTAAAAAAATGTTTTTCCGCATATACGGGTTCGTTTTATTGCTTTTGAAGTCTACATTGGTCATTGGTCAATGTCCAAGTGTGTCGATCAATACGCCATCAAATGTTTGCTTGGGCGATACAATTTCTTTATCAGCAAATGGGAGTTTTGCGTCCTATGAATGGGATTTAAGCCCCGGAGATTTAGAAGAAACACCCACTGCAACTAATTTAGGGAACGTGGGAAGCTCACTTGCCTCGGCTCGAAACATCAGTATAATTAAGGATGGAGCGACATGGTATGGATTCATCAATCACCTTTCGGCTGCAACGGTTTATCGCTTAACCTTTGGAAATTCCTTAGAAAACACACCGACCATAGAGCAACTTGTGTTCACGGCAACTAACTCCAATCCTGGTACGAGTTCGAGTAAAATTCGCTTTCGAAAAGAAGGCAACAACTGGTATGGAATTCAAGTGACCGATCAAAAGCGACTCTTGGTTTTCAACTTTGGAAATTCATTGGCGAATAACAATATCACGGCAACATGTCACATCAACCCTCTCGGTCTTTTTGCATCGCCTAGAGACATCGTCATTGCGGAACAAAACGATAGTGTTTTTGCTTTGGTGATGAATTATTCGCCTGATAATATTTCCGTCCTCCGATTCGGAACTTCTATCGCCAACAACCCCATCAGCGGTTATAACGAAACCATAATTGAGGACAACTCTTTGCTCAACAACAGCAGTTGCTTTGCTTTAGCGAAGTATTGTGGTGACTGGCTCATTTTTGCCGCTAGTCCGGCAACAGACAATATTGCCCGAATAAATTTTGGCGCGCACTTCAATGGAGCTGCAACTGGAGCGGTACTTTTTTCGAGTGCAACGGCTGAAAACCCGCAACAAATTGAGCTTACATCTGAAAATGGTCGATGGTACGGATTTTACAAAAGCAGCTCTGGTGGAGGATTAACCAAGCTTGATTTTGGCACCGACTTGATGTCCACTCCTTCAAGTACGACTTACTCTAATTTTGGTGGATTAACCTCTGGCGCCCAAGCATTGTCGGTTGACCTAGTCAATGACAGTTCCCGTTGGTATGCCTTCGTTACAAATTATCAAAGTGCGAATGAGCGACTCGTCCGACTTGACTTTCCGAATGACTTCAACGGTTCAAATTGGAGTTTGAATGCCGCCCCCAACATTTCAGCCGGAGAAACAGGAACAATTCAAGTAGCTTTTCGTGGAGTAGATAATAGTGGTAACACTTTTTTTGCCTCCGATTCCATCATCGTAAACCCAACCGCCAATCCGGCTTTCGCTTATGATGGTGTTTGCGAAAACGTTTCGACCTCATTTTCCGATTCATCGACATCAATTGACTCAATTGCCTCTTGGCTGTGGCATTTTGGAAATGGCGATAGCTCAGTTTTATCCAATCCGTCAGTTACTTACACCGACTCGGGAACATATAGCGCCTCTCTTACCTTAACCACCGTAAATGGCTGCGTTAGTTCAACATCGCAATCCATTACCATTTATCCCGACCCGCAGGCATTATTCTTTATTGACACTACCTGCGCTAAGGTGATTCTACAAATTATTGATTCTTCTTCTGCCGGAAACGACAGTATTAGCGGCAGGTATTGGCTCTTTGAATCTGATTCATCAACACTGATGATTCCTAGTTACGCTTTCGATTCAGCCGGCTCGAAGACCGTCATGCTTGCTATTCAAACCAATCACGGATGTGTGGATACTGGATTTCTTTCCGTATTCATTCGAGAAACGCCAGCGGTTGATTTTGATCTTGATTTAACTTGTTTAGGCGATACAACCTTATTCGAGAATCAGAGCTCTTTTATGAGTGGCGGCATGAATACGCTTTGGAATTTCGGTGATGGCGGCACTTCAACCCAATTTAACGCAGGACACGAATATGCCGCGATTGGCAGCTACAACGCTCAGTTAAAGGTGACTGGCTCAAATGGCTGTGAAGATTCGGTTTCAGCTCCAGTTGTGGTGAGCATTGAGCCAATCGTGAGTTTTTCATCGTTAAACAATCCCATTTGCAATCGAACCGAAGTTTCATGGGTGGACAATTCAACCGTTTCGGTTGGGGGGCTTATCCATTGGGAATGGGACTTTGGTGACGGCAGCTTTTCAAGCCTCCAAGACCCAGTCATGATATATGACTCTAATGGAACTTACACCGTAAAACTTCGCGCATATTCAGGCACCAAATGCAGTAACCTAGATTCTCTTGAAATCAATGTGTTGGAATCACCCACAATGGATTTTATCGTTGATGCTAATTGCGCCAACCAATCCACTGAATTCTTCGACATTTCTTCGGCTGGATCGAGCGATTCGATTGTTGGTTGGAATTGGATGATAAACAATTCGAGTTTCGGATTGGGTGCTCAGGCCTCTACTTCATTTAATGAGCCAGGTATAGCATTGATTCAGCTCCATGTTTCGACCCAACTTGGTTGTAGTCTAACCCTAGATTCAACTATTCACATTCGCGAAAACCTCTCGATTGGCATCGTGCGTTTGTCCGAGCTTTTGTGTACCAATGTAAATGTAAAACACAAGGCGATTACCTCTTGTGACACTGCCGATTCGGTGTTGAGTTATCGATGGGAAACCCTAAATGGAAACCAAGTGCTGGATTCAGGTTTTCTTAAGTCCTATAATTTTCTTCAATCTGCGGCTCAGGATTATGGTTTAAGGGTAGAGATTAAAACAAATCTTGGCTGCATAGCCATGGACAGCGGGGTCGTTTCGCTCATTCAGGCTCCCATTTCCATTATAGAAACTAACATCGCTTGCAAAGGCGACACCACGTTTTTTGCCGATAATTATAGTGGCAGTAATTATCGCTGGACCTGGAATTTTGGTGATGGCATCTCAATTGAAAAAGACGATCCCTTCCATATTTATCAGGATAGTGGGAGTTACAATGCCTCAGTCATTCTATTGGATAAGCTTTCGGGTTGTTACGACTCAACAGGGTTTGATGTTTTGGTGAACCCTGAACCCGTTCCGTTGTTTTCAAGTGACCCACTTTGTGCAAACACGAACGTTCGATTTAAAGACGCTACGAGCTTATATGAAGATTCAGTTGAAATTTCAAATTGGAATATTGTTGACGTTAGCGAAAGTGATCTAAATCACCCGGTCTTTCTTTTTTCCACATCAGGAAAATACATTATGCATTATTCCATTGAAACAGCAAACGGTTGTAGAGCAACTAGTTCTAAGGTCATCGAAGTGCAGGAGCTACCTATAGCGAGTTTTGATTTTAACCCTTTCGTTGGAGCACCACCGTTGATGGTTGAGCTCCTTAACACGAGTAACCCTTCTTTGAATTATTTCTGGCGAATTGGGACTCAGGATAGCATACAATCAGACTCATTTAAATTTGAAAATGAAGGAGAGTTTGATATTGAACTTCGCGTTAGCGACAATTTTGGATGCACTTCGTCAACAACCAAATCCATTCAAATTGGTGCCGTTGAAATTGATTTAATCCTTGAGCAATTTGACGCAAAGTTGGAGAATGGCATGGTTGAATTTGATTTGACCATAGTCAACAGAGGCAATATGCGCATTGAAAATCCAATGGCACGCATTTCTTTAAATCAAGACAATTGGTTTATCGCTGATTTTGACGTCACGTTGTATCCAGGTGAGCGATTTACGCCAAACATTCAGACTAGGCTTATACTTAACGAAGATGAATCCATTGAGTTGGCATGTGCTCGGCTTCTATTCGATGAAAGTGAGATGGATGTATCTCCATGGAATAATAGTTCGTGTAAATCAGATGTTGGGATCAGCACGTTTTTTAATCCATACCCCAACCCTACATTGAGCCAGATTACGCTTCCCTATTTTCTGAGTTTAAACGATGACTTACTTATAATCAGTGTTTTCAATGCGCTGGGTGAACTTATGTTCATCCATGAGTATAAAAACGAGGGTGAAGGATATGGTTCAAAATCATACAATGTTTCAGACTTACCCCTTGGGCTATATTATCTGAATGCATCTTTCGGCAAAACGAATGAATCCTTTAAGTTTATCAAGGAGTAGGCAACACTTTGGGGATTTCAAAAAACATATTTTACAACCTCATTTCTCAAGTCCCCCAGCTTCTTTCTGGCATACTTGTGAGTATACTTTCAACGAGAATATTAGGTCCGGAGGGGAAAGGTATTTTCGGAATAATCACCTATGACATCATGTTTTTTGGCCTGCTCATGGGATTGGGTGTTAACATGGCGGCCAGTTTTTTTATTGCGAGCAAACAAACAGATGCACCAAAAATTTTAGGACTTGGCCTTTACCATTTAATCCTAAACACAACTGCGTTAGCCCTGTTCCTATTCGGATTACATCTGGCTTGGCCACAAAACTCCATTGTTCCGAGTAACGACAGTTTTAGTCTGGTCTTTATCTACGTCATTGTTGCTTTTGCGCTTAATTACTTCATGAGTACAATGAGCTCCGTTTTCTATGGTAGCAAAAAATTCAAATACCTTAATCGTTCCCTAATCATAAAAGCGGTAGTAAACCTCAGCGTATTTGGTTGTTTATATTGGATCCACCTACAGTCGCCACTGGGAATTGATGCTGTAATCCTAGCTTCTTTGCTTGTAATAATTATCCAGTCAATTTACTGGTTAGTCGCTTATATCATCGAATTTGGAGCGTGGCCGGTTCTCGGTAAATCAGTTCGAGAGCAAATTACGCTGCTCCTCTCCTTTTCCATCATTGGCTATTTTTCGAACCTTCTGAATTTCTTGAATTATCGGCTTGATATATACATCGTTGAGAGCTATACCACACTCGATCAAGTGGGCTTCTACATTCTTGCTGTCAACCTTACCCAAATGTTGTGGCTCGTTTCAGACCCGATTGCAGGAATCATAAAGCCGTATTTAGCCGATCCAAAATTTAAACCCGTTCGGATTCGTTTTTTTGAAGCTTATCAGCGCCTGAACGCTACGATTATCATGGTATTGTCTATTATCGGATGGTTGCTTGCAGAGTGGCTTATTCCACTGCTATACGGAGAAGCGTTTAGAACCGCTGTCATCCCATTCCGCATCCTGCTTATTGGAAATTTTTTCGCCTGTAGCTCCAAGGTTTATGGCGTTTACAACTTTGTCTCGAATAAAATTAAATACAATCTTCAAGCGACCGCTGTCGGTTTAATCATGACTATATCCTTTGACTTTCTTTGGATTCCATCCTATGGAATCACGGGAGCGGCTTGGGCGTCAAATGTGGCGTACTTCGCCATTTTCGTATATCTGGTGGCAGTTTATAAAATCAAATTGGGGCTTAAGCTGAGCAACCTTTTTATCTTCACCCCCTCGGATTTTAAATTCCTAAAGAATGAGCAACGTAGCTAAATATTACGATGGTTTTTCAGACCGTCAACAACGCGCAGGCATCAACCTGCGTCACAAAAGTGTGCTCAATTGGCTCAAGGCGTTTGGGCTAAAATCGTCAGATCGTTTACTCGAAATTGGTTGTGGAATTGGCACCGTAACTGAGTTGCTCTGTGAAACCTTGAGTGAAGGTCAGGTTGTTGCCAATGACTTAAGCGAAAAGAGCATTGAAATTGCCAAGAAAAACCTAAGTCGATTTCATAATGTGACATGCTTCGCGGGTGATTTTTTAGAATCGACCGTAAAAGGAACATTTGATGTGGTATTGTTGCCCGATGTGATCGAGCACATACCGATTGATCAGCATGCTGAATTATTTAAGAGAATTGCCAGTGTTCTCAAACCAGAGGGTATGGTTGTTATCCATATTCCCGACCCTTATTTTCTAGCTTGGAGGCATACCCAAGAAAGCCAGAAAAACAGTTTGCAAATCATCGATCAAAGCATTTATACGGACGAATTGGTAAAAGCCGTTTATCCTGCAGGTCTTTACATCGAGCATCTGCAATCGTATTCACTTCATGTAGAAAATAACGACTACCAAATCATTCGATTGAGAAAACTTCGAGAAAAAAGCTATCCGCCTGTCAATAGAAAAAGTTCCATTGCCAATCGTGTTTTGAATAAAATAAAACGTTCGAATTAAGGGAATTTTAAACGAAGTCGCTTCGCAACAGCTGCATAATCCATGCTAACAAAAGCAAGATCTTTCCTTTCCTATCTCTACTATAAAAAGCGCTGGCGACATCCGATCAACCAGTTTAGGATCTATGCGCTTTCCGCCTTTAAAAGCTATGCTGAACCGAAGACAAAATTCATCGTCTTCGCGCAAGGGAGAACAGGATCAACGCTTTTAATTGACCTGCTTAATCGTTCGCCTGAAATTCACTGCGATGGAGAAATTTTCGGTGCTTCCATGCCTATTCGGATTCTATTTCCTGTCTGGTACAAACGAGGGTTAATAAAGCTTCGAAAAGCCCCTGTTTACGGCTATCGGATAAAGATTTACGACTTGACCATGTTTCATAGCTATAGGCCAGAGGAGGCCATAGATTTTATGCGTAGCGAGTTTTCAGCTGGATGGAAAATCATTTTTCTAAACAGAAAAAACAAGCTTCGACAAGCAATGTCCAGTCTTGTGGCTGAAGCACGCGACCAATACCATGTTAAAGGATTGGATCATAAGAAGAAAGGCAAAGACAGGGTAAAAGTGGACGCTGTTAGCATTCCTGATCGATTAAAAAAATTGAATGCTTTTTCAGATTGGGAGCAAAAAGCATTGGTAGGATTCGACTACCTAGACATTAACTACGAGCATGATTTGCTACCAAATGAAAAGCATCAACAAACGCTCGATCGATTGACCTCATATTTAGGCGTTGGCGCTTGCATTGCCGAATCAAAACTTAGGCGTTCGAGTGCCAATGACATGGCTGATTATGTGCTAAATTACGATGAGGTTTTGGAGATACTTAAAGCGAACGACTTAATGCATTACCTAGAAGTCCAGTGAAGTAGTTGGGTTCGAATAGATTTGCATACCACAAGGGAATATGTCCATAACCTATAATCCATAGCATTTTGAAATCCGTCTATATCAAGCCTGTTGGTGGTTTAGCCAATCGCATTCGGGTAATAGAATCGGGATTGAACCTTTGCGTGAAAATCAAAGCTGAATTAATCGTACTGTGGGAGTTGAATGACAACCTAAACGCGCGATTTGATCACCTGTTCGAGCCAGACAGCCGTTTCACGGTGATCCATTTAAACCCAGGATTGAACTTCGGACGATCAGGTTTATTACGCTATTTTCCAGATAAAAAACCATCGGGTTGGAGACAAATCGTCTATGCTTTAAGTAAGAAAATTGCCCGGATTCGAGGCGAAATTTGGTATGATGACCTTCATGAAATATTTAAAGATCTGCATCCGATTTATCATCCTGATTCTGGATTAAATCAAACTGGAATTGCCATAAAAGCCCAATCAAAAATTGATAAACTCCTCACGCCTCATCTTAATAAAGGCGAAACATTTTATCTCTCTTCGAGTTGGAAAATTTCATTGAATAATGAAACTCAGCTCAAGTTAAAACCGATTCCTCGACTTCATTCACGGATAGATTCCGTAGAGATCGACAAGGAAAACACCGTTGGTTTTCATATCCGAAGAACCGACCATGAGTGGTCCAAATCTCACAGTGGAATTGAAAAATTTAAAGCTGCTATGCAATTAGAGATTTCGGCCAACGAACAAGTGAAATTCTTTGTTGCGACCGATAGTCCTGAAGTTTTAACAGAGCTCAAGGAAGCTTTTGCTGGTCGCATTTCACATGTCGTACATCAAACCATGAACAGGAATTTATCGGAAGGAATCGACTCAGCAATAATCGATCTTTATTGTTTGGCGCGATGCAGTAAAATATATGGATCTTATTTAAGCACCTTCTCTGAGCTAGCAGGTCAAATTGGTGACATTGAAGTACACGAGGCAAAATGAATCTAGGAGAAACAAAAAAGCCAATAGTCTGGCATATTGTTGCTTGGTGGCCAACCATAGATAAACCCGGAAATGGTTTGTTTATCAGAGCCCACATTGAAAGCATTGGTGACTTCGCTCATCATTACATCGTCTATTTAAAGGCATCAAAAAAACCATGGACTTTACCATCCATTAAAATTGAACATAAGAGCAGCGGAATTGAAGAGTTTTTAGTTGATGTATCCCTGCCCATTCGAAGGTTCGGACTGCATGAAATGTTTACCAAAAAGGGTTACGAAAAAGCCTTTGTACAAATGGAAAAAACAGCGGGTAAACCTGATTTAATTCACCTTCATGTACGCAGCCATTTGACCAAGCACGCCATACCAGCTCTATTAAGGCAGAATGCACCCATCGTCTTTACGGAGCATTTTTCATTCTACCATCGCGGCATAAAGAGTCTATCAACAAAGGATCAAGAAGCGGAAACACAGGACATTAAAACTTTCCTTCAACGACCAAACTTGAAACAAACCATGCCTGTGAGCGAAGAGTTGAAAGGCATACTAATCGAATCTTTTGGTGCGGAGGAAAAAAAAGTAACTGTCATTCCCAATATAGCTGATGCCTGTTTTGATTTTAAACCGTTTCAAAAAGGAAATCAAATTCGAATTTCATTGGTGGCAGGCTGGCATTTTCCAAAAAATCCCATCCTCTTTTTTCAAGCCATTGAGCGCTTACCTCAAGAAATTAAAAACCGATTACATATTGATTTCATTGGCCATGGAAGTCAACTCGAATTGGTCAAACGTCATATTCAAGCGCATATTAATGATTTAGACATAGTGGTTCATGGCTACCTGAATAAGCCAAGCATAGCTCAATATTTGCAACAAAGTGACTTTTTCGTACACCCAACCGATCAAGAGAACTTACCCACAGTAATTGCCGAAGCACTTTGTTGCGGCACCCCCGTTTTGTCCATGAACGTAAATGGCATCCCCGAAATGGTTGACACCAAAAACGGAATTTTAGTTGAGCCCAAAAACCTAGAGGCTATGGCTATTGGTTTACATGAAATGATAGAACGGTCAGATTCCTTTTACCGCGAAGCGATTTCGGTTGAGGCGCGAAAGCGATATGGCAAAAGTGAAATCGGAACCCAAATTTTAAACGTGTATAAATCCGCCTTGAGATGATGGGTGAAAAACGAAACATAGCCATGGTTTTGGACAACGCCTTTGTCTCTGATTTACGAGTCGAGAAAGAGGCGCTCAGTCTTATAGGCGATGGATTTCAGGTAACTATTTTTTGTCATCAAGATCCTAATTTACCCCAAAGGGAAACGTTAAAAAATGGGATTCAATTGGAGCGTATTTTGGATGACTTTCTTTTTTATCCACTTCGATCGAGCTACAAAAGCAATATGCAGCGCGCAGCGAAAAGAATTTTGGCCCATCACCCTGACTTTGTGCATTGCCATGACTTTTTTACCCTCGAAATCGGTGCGATAATGAAGGGGTTAAACCCAAGTATATTCCTTGCTTACGATGCGCACGAATACTTCAAAAAATGGGCATTCTATCAAGACCTTCCCGACCCGTTGAATCGATTTAAGGGCTATCTCTCTTGGCGATTCTTGATATGGCGAGAACGCGCGAATAGCAAAAAGGCAGATCTCGTCATTTCCACTACTTCGGCCATATGCGATAAAATGAAATCGAACTATGGGTTGAACAAACAGATCATGGCTTTGCGAAACATTACTTCACTGACCCCAAGCGGTGTGGCTGGGCAAGACATTCGAAGCCAGCTTGGCCTAAAGGACGGGCACATTCTTGTGCAGTCTGGAAATATCTATCAAACCGATGATCAACTACGTTCAATGTTTGATGCAGTGCTAAAAATCGACAACCTAGTCTTTGTGCTGATTGGAAATAGACCGCGGTTTTACGAGGTGAAAAACTGGGTAGAAAAACATGATGCTTACCGGTTTAAAATTCTCTTTCTCGACTATAATGCAGCGTCTTTATACGACCAACTATCCTCCGCGGATTTTGGAGTTCTTTACATGAAAACAGATGTTTGGGAATCTCATCGACTCACCTCGCCCAATCGCATTATGGAATATAGTCTCTGCGGATTACCCTTTCTATCTGTCGATCAATTTTCATCGCATGAGCTGAATAATAAATACGGCCACGTTATTTTTTATGACCTAAATAAAGCAGATGACTTTGGTCTTTCTTTAACCAAAATGATGGCAGAACTGAACGAACGAAAAGCTCGAGCCACATGCATTAAGGACGATCTATCATGGGAAAAGGAATTTGCTCCCGTTTTAGCCATTTACAAGCGGGCTGGGAGAGTTGATTCAAGTCAATAACCAAAGCTTTTCAAGACTTCACCCAAAGCCGCCTGGATGTTATCCAATTCCTTCGAGTTGAGCTTTTTCGCACCCTGACCAAGAGCACCTTTTCGCATGAAGCCAAGTCGCTCTTGGTCTCCGGTAGATTTGAATTTAGCTTTAACGCTGTCAAAAGATTGGGCACTGATTGCTGATGTTAGCTCTATTTTCGTTCGAACCAAGCCGAGAAACTCTGAAATTTTTTCGGTTTCATGCAATGGATTCTCGAGCAAGTCTTCGTATCGAACGAAGTGCACATTCGGATGGTTTTTATAACCCAAAACATGATCGCTCCATGAAACAGCGCACCATCGATGAATCCATTTGTTGCCTACGCAAACTGCCCTGACCATTTCTTGCCTCATTTTAGACTCGCCAACAAGAATCCAATGTACTTTATTGATCAAACGACCAAGTAACGATTGACTCATTTTATCCTTTCTAAAAGGCGATACTCGATTAAAATAATGCGCACCGCTAACCACTATATCTCTTGGATCTCGGACTACATAGATGATTTTGTCTCGATCAGTCGACAGCTCATTTAGCTGCAAATATTGATGATGGCTTTTAAAGCATTGATACTGACTGATGCGCTCAGCGTGCTCTGCAGCAATTTCTTCTTGATCTGAACCAAAAAACCCCACCACAGGACACTGAACAATTTCCGCAATAAGTCGAACCGCCCATGTGTTGCCACTTTTTGGGTAACCCGTGACTATAATATTCGATTTATCAGCTTTCATTTGGCACAAAGTAAGGGTCAATGTAGTTTAATGTGTAAATGGACGTTGATCAAAATTGAAATTGACTGCGTATAATCCTTTGCCCTGAACATTTCGATTTTACATTTGTCCATTGAATAGATTCATACGCATATGTCATCACAAAACAAGGCTCTAGGTTCATCCATCGCACGAAAATTCGCGATGGCACTTTCTGGACTTTTTCTGCTCATCTTCTTGTTGCAGCATTTGATCATAAATTTCACGTCCGTTATAAGCGCGGATATGTTCAATGCAGCCTCACATTTTATGGGGACAAATGCACTTGTGCAGTTTGCCTTACAGCCTGTATTGGCCTTTGGTGTTTTCTTTCACTTAATTATGGGAATGGTTCTGGAAATGAAGAATCGATCTTCGCGACCTATTAAATATGCCTACTCAAAACCGGAGGAAAGTTCAACATGGATGAGTCGAAACATGATTATCACAGGTATCATGGTAATGCTCTTTTTAGGACTTCACTTTTATGACTTTTGGCTTCCAGAACTGAAGACAAAGTTTATTGATGGTGTTTGGAACATTGACAATCGATATTTCCACGAACTCCAAGAAAAATTCATGGATCCTGTTAGAGTCGGAATCTATGTTCTCGCTTTCATCTTCTTGGCTTTGCACTTGATGCACGGATTTCAGTCGGCTTTCCAGTCTGTTGGTTTTCGACACAACAAATACACTCCCATCATTAAAAAAGTATCGACTATTTACGCAATTGTGGTTCCAGCAGGATTCATTTTCATTGCGATGTTTCACTTTTTAGCTCACTAACTAAAAATCAATCACAGCATGTCTACGCTTGATTCAAAAATACCAGATGGTCCAATTAAGGATAAATGGACCAATCATAAGAACCACATTAACGTTGTAAACCCAGCCAATAAGCGATCGATCGACATTATTGTGGTAGGATCAGGGTTGGCCGGAGGTGCCGCTGCTGCTTCTTTGGCCGAGCTCGGATATAACGTAAAATGTTTCTGCTTCCAAGATTCGCCAAGACGCGCACATTCCATTGCAGCTCAAGGGGGAATTAATGCCGCGAAAAACTATCAAAACGATGGTGATTCAACCTACCGTCTGTTTTACGACACGGTAAAAGGAGGTGATTATCGGGCAAGAGAGGCAAATGTTTATCGCTTAGCAGAAGTATCGGCAAACATTATCGATCAATGCGTAGCGCAAGGTGTTCCATTTGCCAGAGAATATGGTGGATTGCTAGACAATCGATCGTTTGGAGGTGTGCTCGTTTCACGTACTTTCTATGCAAAAGGACAGACAGGACAGCAACTTTTGCTTGGGGCTTATTCAGCCATGTCACGGCAAATTAACAAGGGTAAAATCAAGATGTATAACCGACATGAAATGTTGGAATTGGTCTTGGTTAATGGCGAAGCTAGGGGAATCATAGCGCGAAACCTGATTACAGGTGAATTGGAGCGTCATCCAGCACACGCTGTTGTGTTAGGAACAGGTGGATATGGCAACGTATTCTACTTATCAACCAATGCGATGGGGTCCAACGTTACCGCCGCTTGGCGGGCCCACCGTAAGGGTGCGTATTTCGCCAATCCATGTTACACGCAGATTCACCCAACGTGTATCCCACGATCGGGAGATTATCAATCGAAACTGACGCTAATGTCAGAGTCGCTGCGTAATGATGGAAGAATCTGGGTTCCAAGGAAAATAGAAGATGTTGAGGCCATACGGTCCAAAAAAATCAAGCCAAGAGACATCAAGGAGGAAGATCGCGATTATTACCTCGAACGCAGATATCCTGCTTTTGGAAACCTAGTCCCGCGTGATGTTGCGTCTAGAGCTGCCAAAGAACGATGTGATGCAGGTTATGGTGTGAATGAAACTGGCGAGGCTGTTTACCTTGATTTCGCCTCTGCTATCATGCGATACGGCCGGGAAAAAGCGAATACAAGTCACATAGAGAACCCTTCTGATGAAGTTGTTCGCGCATTAGGCGAAAAGGTTGTGGAGGCCAAGTATGGGAATTTGTTTCAGATGTATGAGAAAATCACGGATGACAATCCATACAAGACCCCGATGATGATCTATCCTGCCGTTCACTATACTATGGGAGGACTTTGGGTTGATTATAACTTAATGACAACCATTCCTGGTTGCTTCGCAGCTGGTGAAGCTAATTTCAGCGACCATGGGGCCAACCGTCTTGGCGCTTCAGCTTTGATGCAAGGATTGGCGGACGGATATTTCGTACTTCCATATACCATTGGTGATTTCTTGTCGAAAGACATACGCACAGGGAAGATCTCAACTGATTTGCCAGAATTTGAAGCTGCAGAAAAAGAAACTAAGGCACGACTTGACGCTTTAATCAACAATAAGGGAACAAAATCCGTAGATCATTTCCATAAACAACTTGGAAAAGTGATGTGGGATAAAGTTGGTATGGCGCGCAATGAAACTGGACTAAAAGAGGCCATTTCTGAGATTAGAAAAATTAGAGAGGAGTTTCATAAAGACGTATTTGTGCCTGGCACAACAAACTCATTCAACCCTGAATTGGAAAAGGCCACTAGAGTTGCTGACTTCTTGGAATTGGGCGAGCTCTTCGCATGTGATGCTCTTAACAGATCAGAGTCATGCGGAGGTCATTTTAGAGAAGAATCTCAAACTCCAGAAGGAGAAGCGTTGCGAGATGACGAAAATTTCGCATTCGTTTCTGCATGGGAATGGACAGGCGACCCTGGAACGGCAAATTTGCATCGGGAAGACCTGGCATTTAAGGACATTGAATTAAAGCAACGATCATACAAGTAAGAACGAGATGAACTTAACTTTAAAAATTTGGCGTCAAAAAGACGCAAAAGCAGCTGGAGCTATCGAAACGTATCAAGTTTCTGAAATTTCCGAGCATATGTCATTTTTAGAAATGATGGACGTTCTAAACGAGCGTTTAATTACGGAGGGCAAGGATCCCGTAGCTTTTGATCATGATTGTCGCGAAGGAATTTGTGGCATGTGCTCTATGTACATCAATGGCGAACCACACGGTCCGGATAGAGGAGTTACGACTTGTCAGTTGCACATGCGGAAATTTAAAGATGGCGATACCATTCACATTGAACCATGGAGAGCGCAGGCTTTTCCCATAATCAAGGATCTCGTTGTTGACCGCACGGCCTTTGATCGTATTATTCAAGCTGGAGGTTATGTTTCGGTTAATACATCTGGTAATTCACAGGATGCCAATGCAATTCCGATTCCAAAAGAAGACGCAGATAATGCCTTTGACGCGGCCACCTGTATTGGATGCGGAGCCTGCGTTGCAGCTTGTAAAAACTCTTCGGCTATGTTGTTCGTATCGGCTAAGGTTTCACAGTTGGCATTATTGCCGCAAGGTCAAGTGGAACGAAAGGACCGTGTATTGAATATGGTCGACCAAATGGATGCCGAAGGCTTTGGTAATTGCAGCAATACAGGAGCATGCGAAATCGAATGTCCAAAAGGTATCTCGCTGGAAAACATCGCTCGAATGAATCGAGAATTCATATCGGCTAGTATTTCAAAAGGCTAATTAGTCGGAGCATTTCATTTATTCGTCTATCTGGTCAAGTTTATAAAATCTTCTTGCTTATTTGCGCTAGTTAAAACTAACTTCGCAGACGCTACACACAGAGGAAATGCCTTCGTATCCAAATCCAATAAGCTCCAAATTACCTAAGGTTGGCACGACCATCTTTACGGTTATGTCTAAGCTAGCCGCAGATTATAATGCCGTTAACTTAAGTCAAGGATTTCCTGATTTTCCAGTTTCTCCCGTCTTAATTGACCTAGTTTATAAGCACATGCGCGAAGGTCGAAATCAATATCCGCCTATGGCGGGTGTGATGGCTTTGCGCGAACGATTGGCGCTTAAAATGGAACATGCCTATGGCGTGCAATACAATCCCGAAACGGAAATAACCATAACGGCTGGTGGCACTCAAGCAATTTTCACAGCGATCAATGCGCTGATTAGTGAAGGCGATGAAGTAATCCTTTTTACGCCTGCTTACGATTGTTATGCTCCAGCTATAGAATTGGTCGGTGGCAAGCCCGTATATGTGCAGCTTAAAGCAAATGACTACTCCATCGATTGGAAACAAGTCAAAAAAGTCGTGAGTCGCCATACGAAGATGATTCTGATTAATTCTCCACACAATCCAACTGGGGCTATAATCGGTGAAAAAGACATCCAAGAACTCATCAAGATTACCAAGGATAACGACATTATGATCTTAAGTGATGAGGTTTATGAGCACATTGTCTTTGATGGTGAATCGCACTTGAGCGTGGCTCAATATCCCGAACTCGCGACTCGATCTTTAATCGTCTACTCTTTCGGAAAAACCTTTCATGTTACAGGATGGAAAACTGGTTACATCGTAGGTCCCGAAAATCTGATGCATGAATTCAGGAAAGTGCATCAATTCAATGTTTTTACGGCCAATGCTCCGATTCAATACGCACTTGCCGATTTCATGTTATATCCTGACAACTACCTCCATATTGGAGCGGAATATCAGCGCAGAAGAAACATATTTTTAGATGCCGTTAAAGCTTCAAGGTTTAAAATAAAACAGTCAAAGGGGACCTATTTCCAACTATTAGACTATTCGAAAATTTCGGAGGAAGATGACGAGGAATTTGCCATTAAACTGACGGTTGAACATAAGATAGCTTCAATACCCGTTTCGGTTTTTTATCATAATCCCATTCAAAATAAAGTCCTAAGATTTTGTTTTGCTAAGGAAGAAGAGACACTTTTGAGGGCAGGAGATATCTTGTCCAAAATATGAGTGCTATTTCTGATCTATCCATTACCGTCATACAAACCGATTTAATCTGGGAAGATCGCAATGCCAATCTTGCTAGTTTAACTTCTCAATTGGAGCAACTTTCAAGCGAAAGCGACATCATCGTTTTACCTGAAATGTTTTCAACTGGATTCAGTATGAATCCATCGAAGTTGGCCGAACCCCATCTTGGACCTACTTACCAATGGATGGTTAAAATGGCATCAAAACTCGATACCGTCATCGCAGGAAGTATAATAAGTTATATGGATGAAGCTGGCATCAGAAGTTATTATAACCGGCTTTATTGGGTTGAACCAGGTGGCAATCACGCCTGTTATGATAAGCGCCACTTATTCTCCTTTGCTGGTGAGCACGATCATTATAGCGCGGGCAACGAGCGACTTATCGTAGCATATAAAGGTTGGAAGATTTGCCCGTTGATCTGTTACGACCTACGTTTTCCAGTTTGGTCTCGAAACAACAGTCATGATGGAGCTGAAACCGAAGCAGCATTTGATCTTCTGATTTATGTAGCCAATTGGCCAGAAGCGAGAAGAAAACCTTGGATAAACCTGCTGGAAGCTCGGGCGCATGAAAACCAAGCCTATGTGGTTGGAGTTAACCGGATTGGAAAAGATGGCAATGGAATTACGCATTCCGGAGACAGCGGTGTTTTTTCTCCTAAAGGTGAACGTTTGGATCACATACAACCCCATGAGCCTAAGGCAGAAACAGTGACCTTGTCGCGTTCTGATCTGGATGAATTCAGATCAAAATTTACGGTTTGGAAAGACAAGGATGCTTTTAAGCTGAATAGCTGAGGTCACTTCTTTAAGTTCCACTCAATTTCTGTGGCCCAGTTGCTGCGCACATCAATCGCTTCGTGAAAGTATTTCACAATTTCGGGCTGCCTTTTGCCCTTATAATAGCCTGTATCCCATTGACCATTATCATTGGCATCATATAACAAGCGAACTCTGTAGCTCCCTGTGGGTAGGTATTCGTATTTCACCTTTCCTTTTGCTTCAACGATGCGCTCATCAACCACATCATCGCCCTTCATTAGTTGCCAGATGAATTTATGTCCAAGTTCAGGTAGGGAATGTGAAAAATACAATTGACCAAAATCTTCTTTACGCGATGCAACAAAGGAAAAAATCAGGGAATCGTTTTGAACGCCAAAGCGATCAGCAACCAACGAATCAGGGATAATCAACTTGTATTTTGATGACTGCTTCCAAGGATAGTCTAACACTAATGCGTAAAACTCTTTCTTAATATAAGGCGCAACATCTATGGTGTCTTTATCTTCTATAAAAACAAACTCCTCGGGTTTATCCATGCTCGCTAATGGCGTTTTGGAAACCATGCGCATCGGTTTATAATGCAGCTGACGCGCGCCAGAACTAGACAGCGTCAAACCTTTGCTCTCATTTCCTCCTTTGCCGCCTTTTGCTCTTCCCATTTTACCTGAAGGTTTTCGAAAGAAAATAGTATCCGAAAAGTCTCCTATTTCAACTCGAAGTTTCAAAGAGTCATATTCATTTGGCTTCTCAAACCAATAAGTTACTGAATCATGATCGAGCGACCAACTTTCTGTCCAAGATTTGACATCTTCAATACCCGTCAATTCTGAAATCACCATCCCCTCGACCGCTCGGTTAAACTCAACGATCAATCCAGTGTTCCCAACTTGAACAAAGCTCTTTACATACTGTATGGAATCCTCTTCGACAAAAAGTTTGAGTGCGTATGCCGTGTCTTTTGCGATACTATCGGAAGGGTTTGTGGCGCTTATCATACCTTCTAGAAAAGCAATGCCTTCGCCAGGTGCATCATAAAGATAACCGCCATTTTTGCCCGACAATGCAAAGATTTTATAATTACCTGGTCTCAAATATTTCAAGTAAAAATTTCCGCTTGCATCAGTTTTGGAAAAGTAGCGCGGAAGCTCTGTAAGGGGCAATGAGTCTATATCTGCGTCATATAACATTACCCATACTTCTTCTAGCGGCTTTAAATCGAAGTCATCGATTACTTTCCCCGAGACTTCAAATGAATCCAAATACGGCCCGGTTGAAAACACAAAAATGTTGCTATCCAGTACATTGTTTTCATTGACATCGGCAATGCCTTTTCCGAATTGAAACAAATAGGTCGTGTTTTCCAACAGCGTATCTCGCCAGCTAATTTGAAGCTTCTTATTCTTCATTTTGAACTCTACCGGATACTTTAACGGTGGGGAAACAATCAACTCTTGGTTGGCATTTTTCAATGCCACATATTCATCAAACTCAAGAATTATTTTGTTGTCCAGCATATTTGTGGACTCGTTGTCAGGCTTTGCGCTTAAAATTCGAGGCGCATCCATATCTCGATCTCCACCTGTAGGGGTTACCTGTTGCGCGCATCCGGCAAGAATCAATGCCAATAAGCACGCAAAATGATATGATCTAAAAAATTTGCTCACCAAGCCAGCTACAAAATTGTTCAAGATAGCGCTGATCAACTTCGTCAAACGAAGCTTCGAATTTGCTATCAATATCTAATACCGCAACAACGTCCTTTTCTCTATTGAAAACGGGAACGACAATTTCAGATTTACTTTCAGCGCTGCAGGCAATATGCCCAGGAAAAAGGGCTACATCTGGGACAATTATGGTCCGCTTTTCAGCCAAAGAAGTTCCACAGACTCCACGCCCATTTTCAATGCGCATGCAAGCCACGGGACCTTGAAATGGACCTAACGATAGTCCTGTTTCTTGCGTCAAATAAAACCCTGTCCAAAAGTGTCCAAGCCCTTGATGCAAGGCAGCCGAACAATTTGCTAAGACCGAAACTTGGTTGGTATCGGTACCGATTAATGCGCGGATTTGCACAAGCAATAGCTCGTACTTTTCCGCTTTCGACAGCGCTTGATCTATTAGAATTGACTCGGCCATTGTGCGGCCAAAGATAACACCCCAACTATCGCACAAATGATAGAAGTTGTTATTGAACTTTAGCTTAAAACGGACTCGGACAAGCGATGGTCGCAATACTCACTTTCGTGCCTGGCACTTGCAATAACGCATCGGCACAGGCTTCTAAGGTTGACCCTGTTGTAACCACATCATCAACCAGCAAAACATGCTTCCCATTCACAAACTGCGGCTGAACTACTTTGAACAATTCTTTTACGTTAATCCAACGTTCATAAACGCCTTTCTTGGTCTGTGTTTCGTTTGCTCTAAGTCGCTCCACAACCGTCAAATTGTAGGATTTACCCAGCTCTTTGGCCATTCCTTTTACAATAAAATCACACTGATTGTAGCCTCGTTTCTTTTGTTTCGATGCGTGCAATGGAATTGGAATGATCACATCCACATCGGCATAAGCGGTGCCCAATAGTTGCCTGCCAAAAAAGCTCCCCATCAGCTCCCCAACAATGGGCTTTCCGTTATACTTTAACTGATGCATGAGTTCTTGGACCATGCCGTGTTTCGTAAAGAAACAATAAGCACAAGCCTGCTCTATTGGCAGTTTTCCCCAGAAAAGTTTTTCAACGGCATTCTCATCGTGTTGCCAATATTTTGTCAAAGGCATGCCTCCATAACAATCGTCACAAATGGGAAGCTCGCCTTCCTCCAACGCCTTGTGGCATCCAAAGCAATTGAAGGGAAATGCGAGATGGGTAAAATCATTGATATATCGAACAAAAGGGTGCACTATTCAATGATCAGTTTAACAAAGTAAGATTGACCTTCGTGACGACAATCCAACAGGTAAACCCCAGCAGGTGTTTGCGGTAAACCGAAGCTATTTCCTTTTGGTTTGAACGACCCTATGGATCTTCCTTGAATGTCAGAAACAATTACCATGTCCAAAACCATTTCAGTTTCAACGTGTACTTCAGATCGGGAGGTCGCGGGATTCGGATAGACCATAATATCGCTTGATGAACTTTTAAGGTCGTTGATGTTTAGCGTCAAAGACTTAAGATCGTCTGTCGCCTCACATGAATTTGAAAATTCATAGTTATAAACCAAGGACTGACCAGGAGAAAGCGCTGTCGTATAAGCGATGCTATCGCCAACGAGTGTATTACCTTCAACTTCCCATTGAACTAGAGTGGTCCATTTTGATGGTTGTGCTACAAAAACGCCCTCTACTGGATTCGTGCCAGCAGTTTCCTTAAATAATGCTTCTCCTGCTGGAAACTTGGTTGACGAAATCACAATTTCCCCAGCCACGCCTATGCTCTCATTGAAATAGCTGCCCGAAAAATTTTCTACTAACGAGACTGCCCGAACCATGTATTCGTAGTGGCCTTTTTGCAATACACATGAATCAATAAATTGTGTGCCGACCACAGGCTGATCGTTTCTTTTAAACCAAGGACTATCATCCACACGCTGATAAATTTGATATCCCAGTACGTTTGAATCGATGCTCGCGCTCCATTGAATGTTCACGTGGAAGGTGTCTATCGTGTCAATGGTCAAATTGGAAATTGGTTTCACATATTCCATCCGAAGTGAAGGATCGCCCAAGAGTGCGATATGCACAAATCGAGCACCGTAACTATAAACGTAGGTGCCGCTATTGTTTTGAGTCAAACGCGCAGCGTACCCGACCGGATATCCTAATCCCATAGATTGATAATGCCAATGCGGCCTACCAGCCCAACTAATCGTCATCGTTGTACCCTGAGCCAGAGCACTTCGCATAAAATTGTTGGATTTTCCCCAGTCGCCAAAATAGCTTCCGAACAACATGGTAAATCCCGTCAAAAGCGAATCGTTTGCTAAGTCAACCGAAGTTCCAATGCCAGAAGCCGAGGTGAAAGAACCGCCTCCACAACCGTAGGAGAATAAATAACTGTCTATGTTCATTGTGCTGCGATAATCCAAACTGGACACATTTGAGCGTCCGACCAATGGCGCGAAATTTCGCCAACCGTTAGCAGCAAAGGCTTCACCTGAAAACCCTCCGAAATTATCATCGATTAAAGCCCGTTTTTGCAAATCAATTTCACCCATTTTAAACTCGTGGGTTCGATTCAAATAGCGCCTCGTAAGCTCTATTTCGCCTTCCGAAAACGCGGGTAAATCGTAAAAATCTACGCGTCCAACCATTAATTCCACATCTCCAGGAATGGAGCTTTGATCCAGTTTGCCGTCACCTGGAATATTATGGTTCCTTGAGTCGGCCGAAGTGGAGTTGTTAACCGAAGCATCCGTCCATGTATTGTTTACTTCCGCATAAAACACATCGGCAGGCCAGGCGCCAACATGGTTTGTGTGGCCATCTGGATAAAGTTCGCCAGAATAAGGAACGGGAACATGACCCAACACATAGACCATGTTGAGTTGGGGTAATTCGGTATATGCATCGGTCACTAGCGATTTGATGTAAGCCACCGAAGAATCGGCCTGAACGGTGAGCTGTTTAACCCTCCAACCGTCACCGAGTAAGTCGTTCATCAAAACGTTTACTTCATCGGTCAAATTCGAATAAATACTGCTTTCTACCAATAGCAACAGATCACCTCGATTGAGATTCAAATTCGCCTTAATTCCGCTGTGTGTGTATCCATAGCCTACATAGGATGACGCAGATTTCGTAACTCGGTATTCGTATTCGAGTCCTTCCGTAACAGTGGCATCGGTATAAGTAGTGTCTGAGGTGGTTAAATTGGCAATGGCCGTTCCCCATGAAGCACTTGAAACGGTTTTACGAAACACTGAATAATTCAATGCTGCTCCATCAAAGTTCCACGTTAGCGTTATACTTGGCCCATTTGCGTTGGCCTCGGCTTCAAGCTGCACCGTATAACTGGATGCCGATTGACTCTGCACATAGACGGAGGCTAACATCATTATGAACACAAACTGAAACTTTCGCATATCCATTAATTTTACTGAGCAAGATAATTCAAGTTATTGAATGAGATATGGTTCGCACCTATAATCCGACTTTACAAAAGTTTTTTGGAGATAGATCGATCAAAATATGATTTGCTTTGTTACACTATACAAATAAGTCAACATGAAAACATTAGCCATTATAATCTCCTTGTTCGCTATGAGTATTTTACCTAGTTCAAATTCCATTTATCAATTTACCATGACGAGCATAGATGGTGATGAAATCAGCTTGGATCAATACAAAGGCAAGGTCGTATTGATTGTTAACGTTGCTAGCAAATGCGGCCTAACTCCGCAGTATGAAGATTTGCAAAAACTGTATGACGAGAAATCAAAGGATGGACTGGTTATCCTTGGTTTTCCCGCTAACAATTTTGCTGGACAAGAGCCTGGAAGCGATGATGAAATTGAAAGCTTTTGCAAAAAGAACTATGGAGTAACGTTTCCGATGTTTTCCAAAATTTCGGTTAAAGGAGATGACATGCATCCATTGTATCAATTCCTTACTGAAAAGGACAAAAACGGAGTTATAGACAGCAGCGTGAAATGGAATTTTCAAAAATACTTGATCAATAAGGAAGGGGTTTTGGTGGACATGATCGCTCCGAGCAAGAGTGTATTAAACGATGACGTGCGCGCCCAAATTGAAGACCTACTTAAATAACGATAATGGTAAGGCGTGAATAGAAATGGATACATTAGCAGCAATTGCTAGTGCCCATGATTCGCCTCGTTATTGTTG
Organism: uncultured Flavobacteriales bacterium; assembly: GCA_943788145.1. Lineage (GTDB taxonomy): Bacteria > Bacteroidota > Bacteroidia > Flavobacteriales_G > Salibacteraceae > SHAN690. The sequence continues at coordinate 1,941 of CALSPD010000019.1, read as the reverse complement.
TTTTCTCGCTTAGCCTTTTCTATCCAGCACAGGCACAGTTTGGCCCCAAAGCTTATGAAACTTCATTCAGCCAGCCTGTCAAACTAAAAGGAAAAGACAAGTTGAAGGCGACTGAAATCATTGCCGAAGATGAGTCGCGTATCTACCTTATTATTTCTGAAAGCCGCGACAGCTATAGTCAGTTTGCTGGCGTTGTAAAGCTCCAAAGCATCCGCAAATCAGATTTAGAACCGATTCGAACCATCAGTCTCAACCAGACGATGGAAAAAACCTCAAGTTATAGACTAAGAGAAGTCTTAAAAACTTCAAGCGGTTTTCTAGTAGTTTCTGAAAAGACCAATCAAGGTGTGGTTTCGGGATATGCCTCCCAAATAGACTTTGACCTCAACGTGATTAGCGCCCCACAAAAAGTCTATGAAATAGAAACGAATCGATCCGACTATCGTGTCATACAACGTCCAAAAGCCAACGACTTTATTGTTTTAAAACAAATCTATGACGAGGTTGGAATGCCCATTAAAATCACTTATGAAGTTTATAGCGAACACGTCAAAAGCATACGAAAAGGAGAAGCGCAATTGGGACTAACTTATGGTAGAACAAGTATCTTTTCCAGCAGGTCGTCCGAGTCTGTCCTTCAAAAACTAAAGTATAGCGCCAATGGTGAACTCATTTTAATGACATGGGTGAAAAGTGTAGCAGATAATCAGAAAGGCGACTATTATCTGCTCTTTATAAACCCATTAACGGATGGCATTGACAAGCGAAAAGTTTTCGGAGAAGGGGAAACATACATTGGTGAATTCACCATTTTAGATATGGGCGAAGAGTTAATTCTAACCGGCTTATACTCGGATGACAAGTCCACTTTTCACAGCTTTTGGGGAAACAGTTCATCCACACCATCCGTGAATAGTTTCAATGGCACCTTTCTTCAGCGATATCATTCGTCATCGCATAATCGTATCGCTGCGTTTCAGTCGCCTTTTGACCAAGCCACACTCAATCGACTGGCAATGACCAATCCAGCTAAGAAAATAGGTATTCTCTTTAGCAAGAAAAGTCGAGAAAAAGATCAGGATGTCGTTTCAGGTAACTATGAAATAATTCGGGTCATTTATTCGCCCGATCGACAGATTGCGACCTTCTACTACGAATACATCTACAACTCATCGCACACCACGTCTAGCTATTCGTCAACTGGATCGATGTACATGAATAGCACCACAACCTACACTTCGAAACGTGGTAATTTATTTACCTATCAGCTTTCGCTCGAAAATGGTGAGATGAATTGGTTAAATACTGTCAGAAAATACGCGTCTTTCAGCTCGAGCAGCTCATCCATTTGGGATGTGGAAACCATGTTTGTCGTTCCGAGGCTCGAGGGCGACATGGTGTTCTATTATTCATCTAGAATATTCAATGAAAAGGATGAATCGGACTTGACTGGAATGACCATTAAAACCAAAAATTTCGACCAGGATTATTTGATGACAAGCATTGATAGTGAGACGGGAAAAGCCGCCACACAACTTCCACGATTGGTTCCAAAAAGATTAAAGCCCTACGAAAAGCTTCAGCTCGATCGCAGTTTCGTGAGTGAGGTCGATCGGGCTTGCTACACCATCAACAGCCAATATCAATACCGTCCAGAGCTTGGTGTTATTTCATGTGTGACCATGCCATTCTGCTTTGCCGGCTATTTTTTCTACGCCTTTACAAAGAAAAATGGCTTTAACGAGACCTACACCATCGGTAAGGTTACCTTTTAAATTGAGGTTAAACTCGTATCGATTATGCTTCAATTATCCACGTGGAATCAAGTGTGTTTGAAACGCCATAATACTATATTTGCCGTCCGCTATCCACCCGTTGGATGTGTCGCTTATCGAGTCTAAAAGGAATTCAGGAAGACCGCAGTCGATGTTTGAAATATTG
>CALSPD010000018.1 GCA_943788145.1 uncultured Flavobacteriales bacterium | reverse complement strand
GTCACTGTATGTATAGTTAATTGTAGTCCCATTTGTATCTAGATCGATACCAAATCCTGACTTTTCTACTACGCTTATGTTGCAAATTACAGCTGAAACAACGGTAGCGGAGTTACCACATTCAGAATCTGGATATATTAACTCAACGAGAGAAACGTCATTAGATTCACCCACTATAATATTATCTATTCCGAATCCTTCATTAACCGTGTTTCCATCTGCCGCCATTACGAATCGAATAAATACGGTGGTGTCTGAAGCATATGATAATAAGGAATGCTGGACTGATGCCCAAGCACTTGTTGTGCCAGTCCATCCATTGCCATTTCCGTTTGAGTTTAATGCAGAAACAGATCCGCTATTATACCAATTCGTTGACGAACTTGAACCCAATACCGAATAACTCGCTCCGCTATCGGCTGAGATTTGAACTTGAACCCCATCGTCACCACTTTCCAGATTTCTGATTTGCCAGAATTTCAATACTGGATCCATCAAATTTGTAAAATCAAATAAAGGGCTCGATAAATAGCTTAATTCATCATTGTTATAATCACCATCTAGATTTGTAACCCATGCATTATCGCCACCAAAGGCCGAGCTTATGATCGTGTTATCTGGCTCGCCATGCTCCCATGAAGGCAACACCCCAGAGCTATTCCAACCTCCATCGTCATCTTCGAAACCTTCACAATAAGGGAAGTTGGAAATAACAGCCAAATCATAATAAACTTCGACCCGGCTAATGCTGCCTGAACCCTGATAGTCGACTCCCCAGATTTGGGTAGTCGCCCCAGTATTGATGTTACCTTGGTAACCAAACCTTTGAATGGGAACTATATTACTAAAAATCGAGGAACTGTAATATCCGGTGCCATAAGAATTTCCCGTACCGGCCGTTCCTAATATACCTATCGTGTCGCCAGCATTGATAAGGATACTTACCGGCAAAATTTGGCCATTGGCGCCCGTATTGGTGTAAAAAAGGGTATTAAAATTACTAGACTGACTTGTAAAAGCAATTGGCATTGGGTCGTTTATTTTAACCACTTGAATGGCCTGATCCCCAGTTCCGGCTTGACTTGGAACTCGAAGTCCAGTAATTTCAAAAGTTACAGGTGCTACAAACCAAAACCCACGCGCAGACCCAGTGTAAACACTTGAATGAGCGGGCAAGGGCATCACATTTTGTGCGATACTCAGCGTAGAACTGATACAAATAATGAAGGCGACTAAGAACTTATTTTTTAACATTTCGATGTATTGAAATTCTACTTTCTATTTGATAATTACTAAAGTTGATTCCAGAGCCAAGTTTGGACTCCAAATTTTAACAACGTATTGACCAGAAGCTAAGCCTGACACATTTAATTCTAACAAACTCGAAGAATTTGAGGCTTTTTCTAGGCACACCTTTCCTTGAACATCAATAACCTGCAATTCATAACCGTTCATGAATTTAGACGCATCCACTTTTACTGAAGTTCGATCCATAGCAGGATTAGGATAGATGGCAAAACCATTTGCGCTAACTAAGTCTTCTACTCCAGCGGGCCAAATCTTGGCGTTTTTACTTCCCGATCCTTTGCATCCGTTTATGTCGGTTACCGAACAAGTATAACTTCCAGGTACCGAAACCGAAATGGTTTGAGTAGTGGCATTATTGTTCCATAAATAGCTTATGTATCCAGATCCTGCATCGAGCGTAACTGGCGCGAGACTTGAAGTGGAAGTGATATTAGGAGTTGGGTTCGCCACTACTGCTGTTATGGAAGCTGTTGCACTGTTAGTACAGCCAAAGAAACTAGTTACTGTAACGCTAACCGTTCCGACCGTATCCATAGCGTACAATTGTCCAGTAGACCCGTCATGCCAAACATAACTTGCAGCACCACCACCAGCGTTGAATAAAAAAGTGGCTCCTTCGCAAAGGACTGTATCTGTTAAAGTTACATTAGGTTTTGGGAACACTTCAAGATCAACAACATCGTACCCCTCACATCCAATAGAGTCAGTCACCGTAACACTAAAAATATTGGTTTGGTTTGCGACAATAGTCTGATTTGTTTGGCCAGTACTCCACTGATAGTTTGAATAACCCGCGCCAGCATTAAGCACATATCCCTGGCAAACAGAGGAATCTGGGCCTAAATCAATCACTGGTGCTGGAAAGAAGTTAATCACGGCCTGACCTGTGATGCCACTGGTATCAGCTGGGCAACCACTGCCGTCAGATACATAAACTGGCTCATAAACACCCGATTGGGTCACAATTAATTCAAATGGATTACTCGTTATATTAGAAATATTTTGCGGTGCCGTTCCGTTGGTATAGCTCAAATTCCACGGACTAGTGCCTTCAAAATAAAACTTGAGTGTATCAATTTCTCCTTGACAATTATTGCCGCCACCGATCAGGTTGACCTTAGGCGTTCCAAACATGGTCATCACACCCGATATGGTATCATTTGCGGCATTCACATCACCTGAATTGTCGATTTCTGCTGCCAGAGTCCAAGTGCCACCATTAGAGGTGTTGATACTAACCAATTCCACCGTATCACATCCGCAAATCGCTAACGTGTCGGGATATGAATAATTGATGGTTGTGTTGTTTGTATCAAGGTTAATGTCAAACCCATACTTAGGCTCTATACTTATGTTACAAATTGATGCGGTAATTGAAGTTCCACTGTATCCGCAAGCAGAATCTGGATACCACATTGCGGTGATGGCAACGTCATTTGATTCGGCAATTAACAGATCGTCAAACCCAAATCCTTCGTCAATTGTATTTCCATCCGCTGCCATAACCAGCCTAAAAAAAACTGAAGTATCAGAAGCGTAGGATAAAAGCGAATGCTGAACGGAAATCCAGTTAGAATTCAACCCAGTCCATCCATTGCCATTACCTTGAGAGCTAAGCGCTGACACAGATCCATTGTTATACCAATTCGATGAAGACGAAGACCCTAACACACTGTAGGTATATCCACTATCGACTGAGACTTGAAACTGAACTCCATCATCGCCTGTCTCTAGGTCTCGGATTGATTTGAACTTAATCATAGGATCGACAAGTGCGGTAAGGTCAAATTCTGGACTAACCAAATAAGAAAGTTCATCGTTGTTGTAGTTGCCGTCCAAATTGGTTACCCAGGCATTATCCCCTGAAGCTGCAGAACTAATAGTTGTATTATCTGGTTCGCCCCATTCCCAAGAAGGCAAGATTCCGGAAACCGTCCAACCTCCGTCATCCTCCTCAAAATCATCACAGTAAGGAAATTCGTCAATAATTAAGGTCTTGTAATAAAGTTCAACTCGAGCCAAATTTGTTGCATTTTCTTGCCATAAATTTTGCGGGCTAGTGGTTTCTAGGTTATACTGCATTCCGCAGCGAGCCAAGGTTACCGACTCTCCTAAAATATTTGTTGAGAAATTATTCGCCCCGTATGAGTTGGTTGCGCCTGAACCTCTTGACCCAAGCACTCCGATGTACTCATCCTCATAAACAGGTATGTTCACCGTAAGTACCGTATTTCCTGGCACATCTTGAAAAAGTGCTAGCAGTTGAAAATCATTCGTAGTGGCCGAGTAAAAGGGAGGCGCACCATTATTAAAGCGAACAACAGCAACACTTTGATCGTCAGTTGAAGCACTGTTCGGAACTCTAAGTCCAACAATTCTGAAATCTGTTGGAGCTTGAAACCAATAACCTCTGGTGTTTCCAGAGTAGGTTGTAGCCTGTGGAGGCAATGGCATAAGCGTTTGACCAAAGGATTCGACCGCTCCGCCAAATGCGATTAATAGGAGTAGAAATATCGATACAATATTTAGGTTTGCGTCTCGTTTCATAGAAGTTAAATTATGCTTAATCTCCAAATATCCATATTTGGTCTAACATATCCTAACTAAACACCATACGAATTTTTACGCTAAAAAGCCCAAGGGTCAAATTGACCCTTGGGCTTTTTTTCTCCACTCACTATTAAATTATCTACCAATAACAAAACTCGAGGTAAATGATCGTTGGTCTTTAAGCACCATGAGCGTGTATTGTCCGTGCGCTAAACCAGATAAATTCAATTGGAATTTAAATCCTGAAATGCCTGTCTCGTATCGGACTATTCTCCCCGCTGCATCTCTTAATTCAAGATCATAACCAGCAGAGGCAAATTCAGATCCAACTTCGACCCAAATAAAATCTTGAGAAGGGTTAGGGTAAACAATTACCCCATTCGCCTCGATGGTTTCCTTAATTCCGGTCGGCCAGATTTTCGCCTTTTGATTATCCGAACCTTTACAGCCGTGAGAATCTGTAACCGTGCAAGTGTAAGTACCTGCAACAGATACCGAAATGGTTTGCGTAGTCGCGTTATTATTCCATTGATACGCTGAATAACCCGGACCTGCATTTAAAGTGACCGGAGCCAAACTTGACGATGATGTAATTGAAGGTGTAGGATTCGGAACAATTGCCGTAATGGATGCGGACGCACTATTTGTACATCCGAAGAAACTTGTTACCGTTACGCTCACCGTGCCGATACTATCCATGGCAAACAATTGCCCTACCGCACCGTTGTGCCAAACATACCCAGCCGCACCACCACCGGCATTAAACAAGAAAGTGCCGCCTTCACAAAGTACGGTATCTGTAAGCGTTACTACTGGCTTTGGAAAGACCTCTAAATCCACAATATCTGAGCCTTCACATCCAATGCTATCGGTAACCGTAACACTAAAAACGTTGGTTTGATTCGCCACAATCGTTTGATTCGTTTGCCCCGTACTCCATTGGTAATTTGAAAACCCTGCACCAGCGTTCAGAACATATCCTTGGCACACAGCTGAATCTGGACCAAGGTCAATGATTGGCGCTGGAAAGAAATTCACAACGGCCTGACCAGTTAAACCACTTGTGTCACCAGGACATCCACTGCCATCCGTAACATAAACGGCTTCATAAATACCAGAAGTTGAAACCAATATCTGAAACGGATTGCTCGTAATATTTGAAATATTGTACGGTGTCGTTCCGTTCGTATAACTTAAACCAAACGGGCTCGTGCCTTGGAAAACAAAAGAGACAGTATCTACTTCACCTTGGCAATGATTACCCCCTCCCACAACCATTACGGCCGGAGTTCCATAGGTTAACATTGTTCCTGAAATGGTGTCGTTTGCGGCATTCACATCACCTGAGTTTACGACCTCAGCAAAAAGATTCCATGTTCCTCCGGCTGAGCCATTAATACTCACCAAATCCACGGTATCGCAACCACAAACTGGTAATGTATCAGGATAACTATACGAAACAGTTGTGCCATTGGTATCCAAGTCAATGTCAAAGCCATATTTTTCCACCACACTTCGATTACAAATTCGCGCTGACACGATCATTCCGCTGAGTCCGCATACAGAATCTGGATAAAATAACTCCGTAATAGAGACATCATTTGATTCACCGATAAGTATATCATCTAATCCAAACCCTTCTGCTGCTGTATTCCCATCAGCCGCCATTTGCCAGCGAAGAAATACTGCTGTGTCGGACGTAAATGAAGCGAGTGAATGTTGCATAGGTGTCCAGTTCAAATTTTGTCCCGTCCAGCCATTTCCATTTCCTAAAGAACTTAGTGCCGATATCGTGCTGCTATTGTACCAAGGCCCATTAGATGACGTTGAACCTAAGGTTGCCCAAGTTGCCCCAGAATCTGCAGATACTTGACACGACACGCCATCGTCACCAGTTTCAAGATCTCGAATGGTCCAAAATTTCACCACCGGATCCACCAATTGTGTCATGTCATATCGAGGCGTTCGAACATAGCTAAGCTCATCGTTGTTGTAATTTCCATCTAAATCGGTTACCCAAGCGTAATCCCCAGAATAAGCACTACTGATATTTGTGTTATCCGGCTCTCCATATTCCCATGAATTTAAAATTCCCCCTGTTTGAAACTGGCCATCCCCATCTTCAAAATTTTGACAATAAGGAAGATTTGCTCCATCCGTCAGATCAAATCCAAACGTCATTCTATACGCGTTATTTCCAGAAGGTGCAGTCGCTGTATAAGGCGTTGCATAAGATCTCCAGCTTCCCGTTGTGGTGGTAGCAACAGAGCAATACCAAGCATAAAAAGATGACATATGCGATTTAATACCAACAATTAACGGGAGACTTGGATTGTAAGGGAATGGAGTTTCTAACTCAATAGCAAACCATTGACCGATTGTATTATTAATACTATAACTTGTTGTACTTAAAACCGTTACCATACCTGTTGTCCAAGATCCCGAATTTAGGGCAGTCACATTGTCCTGCTTTAAGCTTATTTCTAAAAAGTCATATAAGGCCGTTCCCGTTCCACTAGAACCACAAGCCATATAAATGGTGCTTATGTATTTACCATTGGGAACTGTTCCAAAATCTCCAACTGGAAATAACAAATCCCCTCGAGCTCCGGCTGAATTCCAACTCAAGGGAATGGAATTACCTCCAGTGCTGATCGTACTATTTGAATATTGTGGAGTTTGTGCATTTCCAAAAAATGCAATAAACATGATCCCGAAACTGATTAAGAAACTAAGATTTTGCTCGTAGTGATTTTTCATAAGCGTGGTTTTGATAGGAATAATCAAATATGCAACAATTGAGCTTTATCGACCACCATTAATATTCCGTCAATGAATATTCTGAAATGGCTACTATCATTTCATGTTCAGAACTTTATTTTTGACCGCTCATGGCTGCTCAAAAAGAAAACTTCGTTGTATCTGCACTCAAGTACAGACCTTTAAATTGGGAGGAAGTAGTTGGGCAAGACGCCATTACTGACACGCTGAAAAATTCGATCGAACAAGGTCAACTCGCCCACGCATATCTCTTTTGTGGACCGCGTGGCGTTGGTAAAACTACTTGCGCCAGAATTTTCGCAAAGGAAATAAACCGCTCTGAAGAACATTTAGACGAAGAGTTTTCATTCAATGTGTTTGAGTTGGATGCTGCTTCGAACAATAAGGTCGATGAAATTCGAAGCTTGACAGATCAAGTAAGAATTCCTCCGCAAATTGGCAAATACAAAGTCTACATCATTGATGAGGTGCACATGCTTTCTACACAAGCCTTTAACGCCTTTTTAAAGACGCTAGAAGAGCCTCCAAAGCATGCCATATTTATTCTAGCAACGACTGAAAAGCATAAAATCATTCCGACTATTTTAAGTCGATGTCAGATTTATGATTTCAATCGAATTCCTGTTGACACTATTGTCAGTCACCTTGAGGTCATTGCCAAAAAAGAAAAGATTTCGGTTGAATCTGAAGCACTGCATGTTATTGCTCAAAAAGCTGATGGAGCGCTTCGAGATGCTTTATCCATATTCGATCAATTGTCAAGCTTCACGAATCGTAACCTCACTTACGAGGCGGTCTTAAAAAATCTCCACGTTCTAGATTACGATTATTACTTCAGGCTAGTCGATTTTTTGAAATCAGCCGATTATAGCGAGGCGCTTCTTTTGCTCGATGAAATCCTTAAGCTTGGATTCGATGCCGGCCATTTTATTAATGGACTGGGCGCACATGTTAGGGATTTATTGGTTTGTCAAAACCCAAAAACGGTTCAACTCCTTGAGGTGGCCGATTCAGTTAAGAAACAATATTTGCAGCAAGCCAAATCAGTGGAAGCCCAATGGCTATTGGCGACTTTAAAAGAAATTCAACACGCTGAATTTAAAATTAGGGGAAGCTTAAATCAACGACTTCTAATTGAAGTGGCGATGCTTTCGATTGCCAACTTAGAGACCGAAAAAAAAAACGCTGAACTAAGCGAAACAGTTGCTCCGCAACCACGAATAAAAGAGCAAAATTCTTCGATTAAGCCCGTAACTGCCGATTCTACCAAAGTCGTTTCCAATATAACAGAGCCGGAAGACGCACCGGTCGAAACCAAACCAATTAAAGAAGTTGAGGCGGTTTTTGAACCTGAATTTATTCAATCTAAAGCAGAAGAACCGGCAAATTTTGACACAACAAAGCGGAAACGAAGAACCTCCACCATTTCCTTAAACATTGACGACCCTCAACCGAATAAAAGTGTTGGAGACGTCATTGAATCCACTAGCGAGGCAGAATATTCGGTCGAACGAAAAAGTATCGAGCAAGCTTTGAAATCAGCATACAACCAATATCAAACCGAGGGAAAAAATGCCTTCTGCGCCATTCTTTCGAGGATAGATCTATCTCATATAGATGACAAGAAAACAATAGAAGTCTCGCTACACCATGGAGTTGAGGAAGAAGAATTTAGCCATCACAGGTCTGACTATTTACAATTAATCAGATCTTTAACCGGTGACACCCAAATTCAATTAACCACAAATTTCACGGAGCAAATTACAGAAACCAAACTTTTTACTCCTCGAGACAAATTCGAACATTTAGCTAAACAAAACGCATCCTTAATCAAACTAAGACAAGATCTTGATCTTGATATCTCATATTAACCCCAAACTTTTATGAAAGCAAAGCTCTATTCACTTTTAATAGTCGGCATTTTCGCCTTAAGTCAAATTGCCCATAGCGCACCTGTCGATTCAAAATACCCCTACGAATCCGTACCTAATGATCCTTTCAGCCTTAGAATCTATACGTTGTCAAATGGGCTTAAAATTTACATCTCTGAAAACCATGCAGAGCCTCGGGTGCAAACAAACATTGCCGTTCGTACAGGAAGCAAACAAGACCCAAGCGATGCGACTGGTCTAGCGCATTATTTAGAACATATGCTCTTCAAAGGAACGTCTGAATTAGGGGCTTTGAATTGGGAAGAAGAGAAAAAACACCTTGATATTATCTCTAGTTTATACGAACAACTCCGTGCATCTTCCGATGAAGAAACACGGAAAATGATACTTCATAATATAGATAGCGTTTCTGGAGTTGCAGCAACCTTTGTCGCCTCAAATGAATACGACAAATTGATTAGCAGCATGGGTGCGCAAGGCACAAATGCATACACCAGCAATGAACGAACTGTTTACATCAACGATATTCCAAGTAATGAATTGGAGCGATGGTTGGCCTTAGAGTCGGAGCGCTTTAATGAACTTGTTTTGAGATTATTTCATACGGAACTTGAAGCTGTTTACGAAGAGTTTAACAGAGGGCAAGACAGCGATTTCCGTCAGGGTTATTACAAACTAATGGACATCTTATTCCCGACTCATCCTTACGGACAACAATCTACCATTGGGACTGGAGAGCATCTTAAAAACCCAAGTATGGTGAAGATTCACGAGTATTTCAAGAGTCGATATGTACCAAACAATATGGCTATTGTTTTGGCCGGTGATATTGATCCAGACGCTACAGTAGCGTTGGTTGAAAAGTACTTTGGTAGCTATAAGAGGCAAGAATTGAAGAACCCGGTAATGCCGAAGGAGAAACCAATATCGGCACCAGTAATTGCTGATGTCTCCGGAGCCGATGCTGAGTTTGAAATGGTTGCTTTTCGATTGGACGGAGCTGGATCGAAGGATGACCTTTATTCAGAATTAATGAATGGGATTTTGAGCAACGGTACGGCTGGTCTAATCGATCTTAATCTTGTGCAAAGTCAAAAGGTGCTTCGAGCAAGATCATCGGTTACGATGAATGAAGATTATGGATTTCTAATGCTTAGCGGAAACAACCGACAAGGACAGAGCTTGGAGGATGTGCGAACCCTTCTCCTCGATCAAATCAACCTGGTAAAAGCTGGTAAATTTGATGATTGGATGATTGATGCGGTCGTTCGAATGCAAAAGAAAGATTTGATGGTACAAATGGAGGCAAACTGGATTCGAGCATACTTGATGAGCGATGCATTCATTTTAAACTCAAAATGGGCTGATGTAGTTAATCGCTACGACCGAATGCAAAAAATAACAAAGGCGGAATTGGTTGCATGGGCTAACCAAAAATTCGGAGAAAACTATGCCGCAGTAAACAAGCGTAAAGGCGAAAAGAATATACACAAAGTTGACAAGCCTGAAATCACCCAAGTGAGCATAAACCGGGAAGAAACATCCAAGTTTTTCAAACAAATTGAAGCAATGGATGAATCTCGAATGACTCCAATGTTTGTCGATTTCAAAACCGCAATAAAGTCAGATAAGATCAAGACTTTGGTTCCGTTGAGTTATGTTCATAATGATGTGAATGAGGTTTATAACATGCTCTATGTGTTCGAGATGGGCACAAATAACGATCCGCTCTGGCCACTAGCATTTAAGTACTTGCCTTTCTTAGGAACAGCGGAAATGACACCGGCTGAAGTGCAGAAGGAAATGTTTAAATTGGGATTAGACTTTAACGTTTACCCTTCAGATGAAAGAAGCTACGTTGTTGTAAGTGGATTAGAGGAAACTTTCGTTGAAGGCGTCAAGTTTTTTGAAAAGCTGATGAGTTCTGTAGTCGCTGATAAACCTTCCTATGAAGAAATGGTCCAAGGCATGCTCAAAGAGCGAAGCGATAAAAAACTAAATAAATCGCAAATCCTTTTCAGTGCAATGGCGAATTACGCCAAATATGGATCGGAAAATCCTTTTAATTCCGTAATGTCGGAAGCTGAATTGATGGCCGTCAACCCTGAAGACTTGACTAAAATGATTCAAAAACTCAATCATTATGATCATAAAATCTTATTCTACGGACCCCAGGACTTAAACAAGGTAAAAGCAGTACTGGATACAGAGCATAAACTTCCACCAGCCTTGTTGCCGATTCCTCTGCCCAAGACTTATGAAGAAATTACGACAGATCAAAACCAAGTATTCTTTGTAGAATATGATATGGTTCAAACTGAATTGATGATGTACCACAGAGGTTCATTATTGGACTTAGACATTATGCCGGATGCCAAAATTTTTGGTGAATATTTTGGAGGCGGATTGTCGTCAATCGTTTTTCAAGAAATCAGAGAATCACGCGCTTTAGCCTACTCAGCTTATGCTGGTTTCACTTCGCCTGACAAAACGGACGAGCACCATTATGTCAGAGGTTACATCGGAACACAGGCTAATAAACTTGGGGACGCGACAAATGCTCTGCTTGATTTGATGAGCGAGTTACCGAGAGCAGACCTTCAATTTGAACAATCTAAGTTAAGCGCGCTGAAACAAATAGAAACCAACCGAACCGTAGGTCAAAGCATCCTTTGGGCATATGAATCGGCTAAGGACAGAGGCATTGACTACGATATTAATGAAAAGCTTTATCCAGAAATTAAGTCGATGACATTTGATGACTTACAGCGATTCTTTGATGCTCAAGTGAAAGATAAAACTTACACCTATCTAGTCATTGGAAAAAAAGATGAAATGGATATGACCGCTTTAGACTCACTTGGTCCAGTTAAAGAATTGAGTCTAGAGGAAATATTCGGCTATTAAAAACCCGAATCATAACACAAGCTAAGGTTTTATTATCGAGGCGCAGAAGGCTACTTTTGCGCCTCTTTTTATTTGAAGAAACGCAATTATGGCAATAGCAAAAATCATTTACACAAAAACAGACGAGGCTCCCGCACTCGCCACTTATTCCTTGTTACCAATTATTCAAGCTTTCACTTCCTCATTAGGTGTAGAAGTAGAAACTCGGGATATCTCTTTGGCGGCAAGAATTTTATGCAATTTCCCTGACTACCTAAATGAGTCACAAAAAGTAAAGGATGCGCTGACGGAGCTTGGAGAGCTCGCCAAAACGCCTGAAGCCAACATAATAAAGCTTCCAAACATTAGTGCGTCACTACCCCAATTAAAGGCGGCAATCGAGGAATTAAAATCTCAAGGATACGCGCTTCCCGATTATCCAGATTCACCAACAAACGAGGTGGAAAAAGAAGTAAAATCACGTTACGATAAAATAAAAGGAAGTGCTGTTAACCCAGTCCTACGCGAGGGTAACTCTGACCGAAGAGCGCCAAAGGCCGTTAAAGAATATGCGCGAAAAAACCCCCATAAAATGGGTGTTTGGTCTGCAAATTCTAAAACGCATGTCAGCAGCATGACCAAAGGTGATTTCTACGGAAGCGAAAAATCAGTGACCGTAAATCAAGATTGCACCGTTAAAATTGAACTTGTCGCCAAAGACGGTTCTGTTCAAGTATTAAAAGACCAAATTAAACTGCTTAAGGACGAAGTTATTGACGCCTCTGTACTAAGTGTCAACGAGCTTCTATCCTTTTTGGAAGAGCAAAAGGCATCAACTAAAAAAGAAGGGTTACTCTTTTCCGTCCATTTGAAGGCCACTATGATGAAGATCAGTGATCCCATCATTTTCGGGCATGTTGTTAAGGTCTATTTCAAATCGCTTTTCGAGAAACATGGCAAAGCCTTAGCCGAAGCAGGTTTTAATCCAAACAATGGTTTCGGAAGCCTATACAATGCCATTGAAAACCTTCCCGAAAGCGAACAAAAGGATATCTTAAAAGAGATTGAAACGTGTTATCATGACGGACCAGATTTGGCAATGGTTAATTCCGACAAGGGAATCACAAATTTACATGTGCCTAGCGATGTTATCATTGATGCATCCATGCCTGCTATGATTCGAACTTCGGGTCAAATGTGGAATAAAGATGGTAAAGCACAAGACACAAATGCCATTATACCAGATCGATGTTATGCAGGAATATACCAAGCAACGATTGATGACTGCAAGGCAAATGGCGCGTTAGACCCAACTACGATTGGAAGCGTTTCAAATGTCGGTCTGATGGCGCAAAAGGCAGAAGAATATGGTTCACATGACAAAACATTTGAAATTAAAACCGAAGGATTGGTTCGTATTATCGATGAAAAGGGAACTAGTTTAATTGAACATGATGTACAAAGCGGAGACATTTGGCGCATGTGTCAAGCGAAGGACGCACCGATTCAAGATTGGATAAAATTAGCCGTTGGTAGGGCTCGAGCCACAAACATACCGGCAATCTTTTGGCTTGATGAATCTAGAGCCCATGATGCAGAAATCATAAAAAAGGTAGATAAGTATTTACCCAACCACGATACCACTGGTCTTGAAATTCGAGTGCTTTCGCCTATTGAAGCGACTAAGCTTTCCCTAAAACGCATGCGAGAAGGAAAGGATACAATTTCCGTGTCTGGAAATGTGCTTCGCGATTATTTGACAGATTTATTTCCGATTCTGGAAGTAGGTACAAGTGCGAAAATGCTGAGTATCGTTCCGCTGATGAATGGAGGTGGACTTTTCGAGACAGGAGCTGGCGGATCGGCACCCAAGCATGTGCAACAATTCGTTGAAGAAAATCACCTTCGTTGGGATTCATTAGGCGAATTTTTAGCTTTAGCCGTGTCCCTCGAGCATCTCGGCTCAACCTATAACAGCAAGAAAGCAATCGTACTTGGTGCAACGCTCGATGAGGCTACGAGTAAATTTTTATTAAACGATAGGTCGCCTTCAAGAAAAGTGAACGAACTTGATAATAGAGGAAGTCACTTTTATTTGGCTATGTATTGGGCTGAAGCTTTAGCGATTCAAAAGGATGATAAAGATCTTAGCGAATTGTTTAAACCTTTTGCACGAGCTTTAGCTGAAAATGAATCTAAGATTGTATCTGAATTAAACGACTGTCAGGGAGTTGCTGTAAACGTTGGTGGATACTATCACGCAGATCCTGCCTTGGTTTCAAAGGCAATGCGCCCGAGCAAGACACTCAATCAGCTAGTGGAGATACAATCATTGGCCGATTAAGCATTAAACAAGCCGAGGCTGCGATCCCTACGATCGGACCTCGGCTTTTCTTGTTACTGCTTTAGAATTTTAATTGGTTTTGAATCCTTCGAAACGAGGTAATAAACGCCCGATGGAATTGTACTCAGGTCGAGCTGAGTTGACGTCTCAACATCGCCAAGTATTCGAACCTTTCTACCACACGCATCAATTAAGTTAACATCGTGCATTGCGCTCGAGGCATGAATGTTTATCACTTGTTGAGTGGGTATTGGGAATACCTGAACTTCATTTTGTTGCGTAAAATCCGGAATGTATGTGATTGTATCATTTACCGTCCCGTCATTGAATTTTACAGCCAAAATATTGTAGGTATTGGCCGTAATATTGACACTATCGCGCATTTTTCCTACGGCAATAAATCCACCGCCTGGTGTCTGAATAGCTGTTGTAAGCACGTTGTCGGCAAATGGGTGCAAATTATCTTCATATCGCCAAGTGCCTAGGCTGTCAAAGTTTGAATTTCGGATCTCGACAACAGGCCATTTTTCGTTTCCCCAAATGGTGTCTCGTTTCGTTCCAAACAAATAGACTGTATCGTTCTGATACTTCATGTCATAAAAACTACTGACGGTGAAATTTGTATCACTGATTTTAATGCCATCATCATTTAACTCAATCATGAAACGTTCGGCAAGCATGACAATCTCCCCGTTGCTTCGTTCATAGGCTCGAGCCTGATAAAAACTGATGAAAATATATTCCGTATACGTCCAAATTGTATCTCCATTTCCATTGAATTTGACAGCCAATGGGTAGTCATCCAGATTTCCAGTGGCGAGAAAATTCCCATCACTCAATTCAATAATATCAGATAATTGAGAAAAGGTTGTTTGAGGAATTATTGTGTACCAAGCTGTATCACCTGTTGCATCGAATTTCGTAATGAAGTCAGATGAAAACCCATGCCGTCCGCTCGCATAGAAGTCTGTACCGTCAGAATAAACCGCGAAGGCCGAACCGCTGGCATTGCTCGATAGAGCTTTCGTCCAAACTATATTGAAGTTTGTGTCCATAAGCGCGATGGCTGGAAAAGAATTATGGCTCCCGGCTAGCAATACTCCTTCAGAAGTGCCAATCATGGCTTGTGTAAGTCCCCAGTTGGTTGATTCTACGGCTGCATCGATCGAGTCGCCATTTATACCTATTTGATAGAATTGCTCATGTTGGTTCAACAAGTAATCGCCATTTGGCATTTCCGCGATCAAAACTTTACTCGATGACGTTGTTCTATCGTATTGGCGCACCCAGTTTGTGTCAATTACTTGCGACATGGACATTAAGGTAATGCCCATTGCAATGGTGGTTATGTAGAGATTTTTCATCATTTATAATTTTGAACAAATCAAAAAAAACCAGCCGTGTTAGGTTATAGTGTAATCACACCATATAGCTAGGGTAATCTACCTATTTCTCAAAAAGACTTATTGAAATACTCGGGGTGACACGCTGATACATCAGCGTATAGACTTTCTAAATGCGCCTTATCTTTTTCCCAATCGCCCGATGGATAGAAAAACTCAAATTGGCCTACTACCTTTTTTTTATAGTCGATATAATGAGGAACGATGGGCAGCCCAGTGTCAATTGCCGTCCAATAAAATCCTGTCCTCCAACGGTCAACTCTTTTTCGGGTGCCTTCAGGCGTAAAGGCAATTTTCAATTCTTGCCCATCTGCCAGCATTTTCTTCAATCGATCGGTCAACTCATTCTTTTTTGTTCGATCCACCGGAATCCCACCTGTAATATGGAAGAACCAACTGATTCCAGGTTTAAAAAAGCTATTCTTGATTAAATACTTCGCCTTAATACCATAGACAGTTCGCGCTAACATACCCCAAAGAAAATCCCATTGACTGGTATGAGGAGCCACAATGATAATGCAGTTTTTAAGCGGCTCGCCAAAGACGCCTTCCACTTTCCAACCGCAAATTCTAAGAATTATCGAGGCTACTTTTTTCATGCTGGAAAGATGTGAATTTTGAAAGACTTATTAAATTGGATGTTTGCCTTCATTATTTGTCATTCTTGGAAATCCTCAAGAAAATAGGGGTGGAATCCCACTAGGCCAATTTTTTCGGTTGCACGGGTCAAAGCCGTATAAAGCCATCTAAAATAGGAACGATCCAGCATTTCCTCGGTTAAATATCCTTGATGGACATAAACATATTTCCACTGCCCCCCCTGGCTTTTATGACAAGTTATGGCATATGCATATTTAATTTGAGCACAATTGAAATAGGGGTTTTGATAGAATCGTTCCTCAGGATCTGACGCATCAACATCACCCGAATCTATCATCATTTGTCTTAGTTTAAATAACTCCTTAGTTGGAATCGAAGGCCCTTCAAAGTCAATACTATTAAGCAATAGAATGAGCGTAAAAGGAGGAACATCTTCGTCTAAAAGTAGCACATCACACTCAGCAAATCGGAAACTGCCAAAGGTGCTGATTCCGTGAACTCGCTCTACAACGATCATATCTCCGTTCGCTAAAAAGTTCTGCTGTCTGCCTGGAATTTTCCAATGGTAGTTATTCTTAACAATCATCAATCTATCACCCGCCTCCAGCTCCGACTCCCGATCCAAAATTCGCGCTCTAATTTGTTGATTGAACTTAAAGGCATCCTTATTTGAACGACATATAATAACAGAATCGTCACTGTTTTGAGACGAGAAGGCGTTCGAAAACTCATCTTCTAGGTCGAAAGACTCGATGGCATGAAAGCCAAGTCTTGAATCAACCTGAAGTTTCATCTCGGCATAGTCGGCCTTGCTTATTTTATCACGAATCAACGTGGCATTTGAGAGAATAAGGGAGCCTTCATCTTGTCGAACAACTTGCCTCAACACGGAGTGATAAACATTCCCGTTTAGGAGTTTTTCGAGCTTTTTTTCATCTAAAGCAGGACTCATATCTAACCCAACAGGAGGAAGTTGAGCATCATCTCCAATGAGAATTAATCGACATCTTTCGCCTGAATAAACGTAGTCCAATAAATCTTGAATGAGGGAACGGCCAATTCCTTTTTCATCTCCAGTTCCATCTCCAATCATGGAAGCTTCATCTGCGATGAAAATTGTCTTCTCTGATTTGTTAAGTGTCAATTGTACCGACATTCTTCCAAAATCATCCTGTTTTACAGCGTATATCCGCCTATGAATAGTAGAAGCTGGATATCCAGAGTGAGCCGCTAACACCTTTGCTGAACGTCCTGTGGGAGCCAATAAAACCGTTTTTCTATTAACGCTATGCAGCCACCGAATTAACGCCCCGATTAGAGTCGTCTTTCCTGTCCCTGCGTAGCCTCGAAGTATGAACGTTGATCTGCCTCCTCCATGAAAAAGAAAATCGTAGATGGATGCTAAAGCATCCTTTTGATCTTTATTTAACGGTATATCAATTTGATCCGAAACCGCGTTTATGAATTCAATTCGCTCAAGCATTTCGACCGCAAAATAGAGTTAATCTAATCGTAAGATTGTTGGCTTTTCTTGCAACGTAAAATTTATAGTTTTGCTCGGCCTTTAAACATAATAATAGTATGGATTTAGTAAAGAAAATTTGGTTTCCAGTCTTATTGACCTTAGCTGGACTTATCACGGTAATCAATGGAATGTCCACTCACCAAAATGGAGCGTTCATGTTTGGGGCCTTTGCGCTTCTAATTGCAGGTGCTGTAAGCTTAGTGGCTTCAATGGTAGAATTGAACAAAACGTTAAGACTTGGTCTTAGTATTGGCCTCGCAGTCCTAATCTCTGCCTTGGCATATGCAGATTATCAATCTATCATGGTGCCAATCGAACAACAAATTGAAAAAGAAAGAAGATATGTTCATGTTGTTCAACGTTTAAAAGACATTCGAACAACCGAATTAGCCTACAAAGCCAAATACCAGAAATACACTAGTTCATTTGATACACTAGTTAACTTCCTTAAAAGCGACTCGTTGGAGGTTGTGAAAGCCATTGGTGAAGTTCCAGACACCATGACCTTAGAAGATGCCATTGAAGCCAAGCTAGTTACCCGAGACACCATCCTTGTTCCGGTAATTGACAGTTTATTTGGAGTTCGACATGCAAAAGATAGGATGCATCCGTTCGTTGTCGATTCCATGCCTTTTGTTCCTTTCACAAAAGGAAAGAAGTTTATTTTGGAAGCAGGCACAATTGAGCGGTCGGGAGCGAAAGTTCCAGTTTTTCAAGCTAAGGATGGTGCACCATATGACAAGTCTGATCCTATGATGGTGGGCAATATGGCTGATCCTAAAACTAATGGAAACTGGGAGTAAATCCGGCTCATCAATTGGAGCACAAAGAATTTTTCGACCTTACTTATTCGGATGAACCTGCGAGTTATTACATCCTTTCCCTTGAGATAGACGACAATGGTGTAAAGGCATTTTGGTATCACCGTAACAAAAACCTAGTAACTGGGTTTGCGGAATACCCTTTTCAAAAAGGCTCTATCAAGGAAGCCATTCAAAATTTAGTGCAGGAACATCCTTTTCTGAGATCCGATTTTGAACAAACCATTGTCTCGATTCGAACCGAAAACTTCGCACTCATTCCAAACATCATTGAAAGTTCAGAGGATTTAGATCTCTTTCAGGTCACGAATGAATTTAATGGAGAGACTGACTCTTTGCGTAGCTATTCGCTAATAAATCTAAAGGCCCGGATTTTATTCTCCATTTCAAAGGAGTTGGAAGAGGCCATTTACAAGGCATTTATTCATGTCAATATTATTCCCCACGTAGCACCACGGATTGAATTTGCCCTGAATGACTTGAAGTCAAAAATTGCTTCTGAGTTGATTCTAGCCCATATAAGTTCGGATCGCGTAGATGTATTGATTTTCAGAAACAACAAACTAGCACTTTGTAATTCCTTTTATCAAACAAGTAAAGAAGATCTCGTTTATTATACCCTTTATTGTGCAGAAATATTAGAGATCACACCTCAAAAACATCACCTTGTTTTATCTGGTGACATTGCAATTGGAGATGAAAACTGGAAGGTGATTTCAAGCTACTGGAAAAAGCTTAAAATCGCGAGCGGCTTGGAAAACATTGACGTCAGCAATCAATTGAATATCACTGAAAATGCACGATTCGATTATTTAACTCATTCCTTGCTTTGCGCATTGTAGGTGGCAGTCATAAAGGCCGAAAATTTCGAGCACCTTCGTCAATTCCAGCCCGACCAACAACCGATTTTGCCAAAGAAGCGCTGTTCAACATTCTACAACACGAAATTTCTTGGCCTGAATCAAACATGCTCGATCTGTTTGCTGGAATTGGGAGCATTAGCCTAGAAGCCGCGTCCAGAGGGGCAATGAATGTTGTCTCTATTGATCTGAATAATGCATCCATAAGATGGATCAATCAGGTTTGCAAGGAATTGGATCTAAAATGCATTTCTACTGTGAAATCCGATGCGCTCAAGTGGCTCAACTTTAATGAAACCAAGTTCGATCTTGTTTTTGCTGATCCTCCTTATGATTTTGATAACTACGATAAGCTAATTGATCTTGTATTAACCCGAACCCTCGCCAGTGATGGTATTTTTATTCTTGAACATAGAAGAACTACTAGTTTTGCCCATTACGATTTCTTCCTTTCAGAAAGAAAATATGGTGAAGTGAAGTTTTCAACCTTTAAACTAAAGCAAAATGAACAATAATGCTGTTTTCCCCGGTTCATTTGACCCATTCACGCTAGGTCATGACTCCATCATTCAGAAGGGACTTCCATTATTTGATTCCATTACGATTCTAGTTGGTCAGAATTCTAAAAAGACTTCCTATTTCTCAGCTAAAAATCGACTTGAATGGATTCGTCAACTTTATCATTCTGAACCACGAATTAGCGTAGAATTACTTACCGGACTAACCGTTGACTATTGTGTTAATCATAATTGCA
Organism: uncultured Flavobacteriales bacterium; assembly: GCA_943788145.1. Classification (GTDB taxonomy): domain Bacteria; phylum Bacteroidota; class Bacteroidia; order Flavobacteriales_G; family Salibacteraceae; genus SHAN690. The sequence goes on along the minus strand of CALSPD010000018.1, from coordinate 166,628 downwards.
ATTTCATTCTCAGGGGGCTTAGAAATGCTCAAGATTTTCAATATGAAAGTGCCATAGCACAAATGAATCAAGCCATGCAAAAAAGTGTTGAGACGCTTTTTCTTTTATGCGATCCGAGGTATGCTGCAATAAATTCAAGTATTGTACGTGAAATACATAAAAACGGTGGTGATATTCAACAGTTTGTACCATTTGCTATCAATCAAAAGGAGAATTAAACGGATGAAATATTTAATCTTTTTCACCATCCTTTATTCGAGTTTCTCCCTGAATGCTACGGAAACATTGATTCAAGGAAACGCGTTTTCATACCGAGGAAAAGAAATTGAAATTCACCGTTATTTAGATCTTTTTACCTTCAAAAGTGAGGCAATCGTTTCTCAAGAAATATTGGAAGACGGAAGTTTCAAATTCAATGTTGATGTAGTCCAAACCGGCATATTTCTAATTAAGATTGGAAAAATTCACGCCCATCTTTTTGTGGTCCCAGGTGATCAATACACCATAGTCATTCCCGAACCCTCAGAAATTGATCGTTTCAATCCAGCAAAAGACATCTTCTTGCAACCCGAGATTTTTGAATCGACAGATCGATTGAACTATCACATTACAAAGCTCGAACAAACAATCAACTCATTCTTTATTGACAACACAACAGACTCCTATAGTCTGAGGAGTGGCGGTGGAATAAAATCATTAGCCGATTCGCTGATGCCAAAACTGAAAGAGCAATTTGCAGATGTGGAGTCACCCTATTTTCAGGAACATTTTCATTTCAGGTTGGCCGAATTTGAACTTAGCACTCGCCACTCAAGACAAAGCGTTTATGAGAAATATTTCAAGGAGAATAAACCGGCATTTAATCAGCTGAGTTTTGCGAATGCATTCAAAACATTTTACAACGACTACATGAGTCCTAGATCGACCATGCACTTTAGTGATAGCGTTGAGTCCTCTATAAACCAGATCAATTTGGAACGATTAAGTGCTTATTTATCGACTGATCCGTATTTAACTCAACCCGAATACCTGAATCTATTAATGGTCACAGAGCTTTATGAGTTAGGAAGAGAGAAAATCTATCCGGCCTCCACCATAATCACGCTTCTTGATCAAATTCAAGTTAAAGCAAACTCTTCGGAACTTTCAGCGCTTATTATGGACAGCAAGGCCATATTGCTTCGGCTTGCGCCCGGAACCAGGGCGCCTGATTTTGTATTTGCCGATGTCGTGGGCAACCTATATCGGATTAGCGAATATGAGGGAAGCCACATTTACATCCAGTTTTTTGATGAATTCGATGCCGAAACCGTACGTCAAATGAGTTTAATGAAAGTATTGAGGGAGGGTTATGGATCTGATATTGCTATGTTTAGTTTCAGCACATCGGAATCCTTAAAAAGACTGCGAGACATACCTTCAAAACACGATTTCGATTGGTTCTTTGGAAAAGTCGGCACACCAGATAAAGTTATAGATGATTATGAGCTGCGAGCTATGCCTGAATATTTTTTTCTTGATGAAGAGCTAAAATTTATTTGTAACCCAACTCCTCCACCCGGTGGGCGAATTGAACGAATGTTTGCTAAGGTTTGGAACAAAAAGCACCCGAATAAAATGATGCCTTTCAAGCTTCAACCACCTACAGTGGAAGAGCCAGATATGGGTGCCGCTTCTGAAAAATGATCTAATACTTCAACAATGGAAGGATAAGTCTTAAAATCGTCCGAAATAGGCAAATCCCGCCATTCAACTTGTGTAATTTCTTCTTCTAGCTGAGGAATCAAGGAACCACCATAGCCACATTTCATTTTATACCAAATGCTTTCCTTAATTACAGTTTTCGTTTGTTCAGTATAAAGATGAAACGTGGAAAAGGGTTCGGAAATAATTTCGAGACTATCTACTCCACACTCTTCCATTACTTCCCGAATTGCCGCCTCCTTACTGTTTTCGTTTGCTTCTATTTTACCCTTTGGCAGGTCCCATACGCCTCTCCTCTTTATAACCAACAATTGGTCCTTTTCATTGATAACAAACCCTCCGCCTGCTCGAATGTGTCGGAATTGAGAAAAAAGCTTTTCGATCACAAAATCCATATCGGACACACGAAAGGTTTCATTCTTCCATATAGAACCCGATGCAAACATTTTCATCAATTTATCGACTACAGCATTTTCATCATCTAAATTGCGGAATTCCTTATCCTCACTGATGACTACAGCGTAGTCCTTCATAAAAAACTTATATTTTCGCCCCATGAATTATAGCTTCAATTCAGCGCACAAGATAGCCGAGTATCTTTTACAAGTAAAGGCTATTTCCTTAAGCCCAGACGACCCGTATAAGTGGGCATCTGGATGGAACTCTCCTATTTATTGTGACAATAGAAAAACGCTTTCCTTTCCTAGGATTCGCACTTTCATTCGTCAAGAAATTGTGAAAGCGATAGATGAAAATTTTGGAAGACCTGATGTGATAGCCGGAGTAGCAACCGGTGGTATTGCCCAAGCTGCGTTGGTAGCTCAAGAGTTAGGACTTCCGTTAATTTACATTCGCCCAACTGCCAAGGAGCACGGTGCTCAAAACCAAATTGAAGGAGTACTCGAATCGGGCCAATCGATCATTGTTATTGAAGATTTAGTCTCAACTGGAAAGTCTTCCTTAAATGCAGTTGACGCCTTGCGGAATGAAGGCTGTATTGTTAAAGGAATGGTCGCGATATTCACCTATGGATTTGAACAAGCGAGACAAAATTTCCTTGAGTATAAATGTCCTTTGGTCACGCTAACTGACTATTCATCCGTGTTGGAAAAAGCCATTGAAACAAATTACATTCAAGCCAGCGATCTCGAATCATTAAACGCTTGGAGAGAAAATCCAAGTCAATGGGAGAAAAATCCTTCCTAAATTATGGCGATTTTCACTAGCGACCCACACATGGTTAACGGCAGTACTATAGACGTTTCAAATTTCATAGCTATTCCTGCAAATTTGATTGAAATTCTACCTGAAGATCGAATTGAGCATTGGAAGAGCGATGGCGACAAATGCTCATTCAAAATCAAAGGATTAGCTCATATTTCCCTGAAACTAAAATCAGCGAAAAGCGATGAAGTTATTTACGCTTCTGATGCTGAAAAACCATTTTCTTTCGAAATGATCATTAAACTCAAAAATGTTGAAGGAAAGACAAAAGTCGATTCAGAGTTTCATGCTGAAGTCAATGGTTTTTTCGGCACCATGTTAAAAGCACCAATGACCAATTTCCTTAATCATTTAGGGAAGGCGCTTAGCTCTAAATACGCATAAGCTTTATTTCTCCATTTACGAATCGCTTTTCTAGTCCATTCACTAGAAGGATCAATTCTCCGGAGTCTTCTACCCCGAGAAGAATGCCCTCATCAAGATGCGAAGAAGTTTGAAACGCTATTTGTTCTCCTTTGAGTTCAAGGCTTTCATTAAAGGCCTGAATTAAGGATGCCGGATTACTTTTCATTACCATTTGTTGCTTCCGAAGCTCTTTCATTAATACTACTAAAACATCTTCCAAATTAATTTCTAATCCGCCTAATGCTTTTCGTATTGATGTTGCAGGCCATTTGTAGTTTGGGAATTCCATTTGATTTACATTCAAGCCAATACCAATAATGCTTGAATCTACAAGTCCTTTTCGATGGGTGTTTTCAATTAGCAGACCTGCAATTTTCTCGCGGTTCACCAATACGTCATTGGGCCATTTGATTGCACCTATCACTCCGAATATTTTGATCGTTTCAAGAATTGCCAATGAAGCGCATGCCGAAATAAGAAATTGTTGATTGGACTTTAGAAAACTTGGAAAAAGCACAACGGAACATAGTAAGTTTTTGCCTTCATCGCTTTGCCATGCATTACCGCGCTGTCCTTTCCCAGCGGATTGCGAATCAGCAACTACCACCGTCCATTCTTTCATGCCACTTTGACTTAATAAGTTACTGGTATAAATGTTGGTTGAACCAACCACCGATAAGCGTATTATTTTACCGTCCATCTTTGTATTTTCTCAATCAATCAAAGAGCACAAAGGACGGAATTTGATTGCTTAACTTTGAACAATGAATAAAAACATGAATGGCTAAAAAACAAGCAAGCGTCAATTCGGAAAAATTGGCAGAGATCATCATTAGCGGTATCCAAGACAAAAAAGGCCATCAGATCAAAATCATGGACTTAAGAAAAGTCCAAAACTCAATCAGCGATTTTTTTATCGTGTGCCATGGCACATCAAATCGACAAGTTGATTCTATTGCCGATTCTATTGTCGAACAAGTACAAAAAATCAGTGGTGAAAAACCGTTCAATCTTGAAGGAAAATCGCTAGCCGATTGGATTCTATTGGACTATGTTAATGTTGTGGTTCATGTTTTTCAAGAGGAAATTCGATCCCATTACGCTTTGGAAGATCTATGGGCTGATGCAATAATCACAGAAGTAAAAGAATAATAACAAGTTAGAAGAAGTTAGTCGATGAGTGAAAAAAAGAAGGATAGTTCGGATCAAAATCCGAATCCAAGGCCCAAAAAAAAGAGTCCGATTAAAAAGACTCCGTTTAATCCATATTGGATATACGTTGTAATTGCTGCAGTGCTTATAATGCAACTATTATTTAGTTTCAGTTCTGGCACTAAGCCCGTAGATTTCAAGACATTCTCCCAAACAATGCTTTTAGAAGGAGATGTTGACAAGCTCGTATTAGTCAGAAGTGAAAACCTAGTCGAAATCTATGTAAAGAAAGACGCGCTTGAAAAGGATCAGTACAAAGATGTACGAGAGAAAACCTTTGGCCAATTGTCAAATCTTGGTCCTCATTATTCGATGGAGATTGGTACAGTTGAAATCTTTAATGAGCAATTAAACGCAGTTCAAGAAGCATTGCCCGAGCAGGAACGTGTCCCACTTCAATATGACAACAGAAAGAACTGGGGTGAAGGATGGCTCAGCCTTCTTTTGCCGATAGCCCTGATGGTTGGAATTTGGATTTTCATAATGAGAAGAATGAGCGGGCCTGTAGGAGGCGGTGGTCAAATATTCAACATTGGAAAGTCGAAGGCCGTATTGTTTGACAAAAACACCCATGTAAAAATTACCTTTAAGGATGTAGCAGGTTTAGAAGAAGCGAAAGAAGAAATTGAAGAAATAGTCGATTTCCTCAAAAACCCAGAACGATACACCGCACTAGGCGCACATATTCCAAAAGGCGCACTTTTGGTAGGACCTCCGGGAACGGGAAAAACATTGCTAGCAAAGGCTGTTGCAGGCGAAGCGCAGGTACCTTTCTTCTCCTTATCTGGATCAGACTTTGTGGAAATGTTCGTTGGTGTTGGAGCATCTCGAGTGCGTGATCTTTTCAAACAAGCCAAGGAAAAAGCACCGTCCATAATCTTTATCGATGAGATTGATGCGGTGGGTCGAGCAAGGGGAAAAAGTGTTTCTCAAGGAGCGAATGATGAGCGTGAGAACACACTAAATCAACTGCTTACAGAAATGGATGGCTTCGGAACAAATAGTGGAGTGATCATTATGGCGGCTACAAATCGCGCAGATATTTTAGACCGAGCACTTCTGCGACCCGGACGTTTTGACCGTCAAATTCATGTCGATATGCCTGACCTAAACGAGCGAAGAGAGATATTTAAAGTTCACTTAAACCCATTGAAACTTGATGATAAAGTTGATGTAGACTTTCTTGCCAAACAAACTCCTGGATTTTCAGGTGCCGATATTGCAAACATTTGTAATGAAGCGGCATTGATAGCTGCGAGAAGGAAAAAAACACAGGTTGAAAAAGCAGATTTCGTTGATGCGGTAGACAGAATTGTGGCTGGACTTGAAAAAAAGAGTCGAATTATTACCCCTAAGGAAAAAAAGGCCATTGCTTATCACGAAGCAGGGCACGCAGCCGTAAGTTGGTTGACAGAACACGCTTCGCCTTTAGTTAAGGTGACCATTGTTCCGCGCGGAAGATCTTTAGGTGCAGCATGGTATCTGCCCGAAGAACGACAGCTCACCACAAAAGCACAAATGATGGATGAAATGTGTGCCGCCCTTGGTGGTCGCGCGTCCGAACAAGTCGTGTTTGGCGAGGTTTCAACGGGTGCTCTTTCCGATTTAGAAAAGATTACAAAACAAGCCTATGCAATGGTTTCGGTTTATGGTTTAAACGATAAGATTGGTAATGTAAGCTATTACGACAGCAGCGGTCAAAGCGAGTATTCCTTTCAAAAACCATATAGCGAGAAAACCTCTGAATTGATTGACAATGAGGTTAAACTTTTAATAGATGGAGCCTACGAACGAACTCTTCAAATCCTAAGAGACAATCGCGAAAAGCTTGATAAGTTAGCCGCCCTTCTACTCGAAAAGGAAGTGATCTATAAAGAGGATATGCAAACCATTTTTGGCGATCGAACTTTCAACAAAGAAGAAGAACCCTTGATCCATGATGTAAATAAAGAAAAGGAAATGAATGTCGATCCAGCAGTAGATGTAATTGAAAGCGTTGAATCTGATGGATTGGATAAACCTGGATTGACTGAAACGAGCTAGATCAAATTGAAAACCTCTTTTAATTCTTTTTCTAAACTTAAAGAAATCTAAAATAACCTGATCGTGAGTAATCTGGTAGTGAGAACCTTGTCTTCAATTGCTTTTGTTGTATTGATAATAGGCCCGCTATTTCTTGATGAAACACGGTTTTCGTTTTTGCTCTATTCGACACTAGGGATACTCACGCTACTTGAAGTGTTGAAAATGATTCGTAAAACCGGATCTGAGCCAAATACCATTGGTGCTTTAGTTATTTATTTGAATCTGGTTGTAATTGGATATGGATTATTCTACGAGCTATTTTCTGTAACTTCCTTCTTTTTCATATTGGCATGCACAGTTTTACTCATTTCGGTAGTTGAATTATTCAGAATCGGTTCAAGGCCCTTCGAGAATGTTTCGACAAGCATCTTCGCTCCAATTTTCACAGCTAGTTCGTTTGTCGGAATTACCTATTTCCTCGTTTACCGCGATGACCTGCCAAGTATTCTTATAACTATCTCGCTCTTCGCCTTGATTTGGATAAACGATTCAGGCGCGTATTTAATTGGACGGTCTATTGGACGCACTAAACTCTTCGAACGATTATCCCCCAATAAAACCTGGGAAGGCAGCTTAGGAGGAATGACTTGTGCCTTTCTCGCTGCAATTGGCTTATCCTACATTGATGGAATGCCCGGAATTCCCCAAATGCTCGGGTTTGCCTTTACTTGTATCCTATTCGGTGCACTAGGCGATTTATTCGAATCAAGGCTAAAAAGAGCCGCGGGAGTAAAGGATTCTGGTAAATTTCTTCCCGGACATGGTGGTTTTTTTGATCGTTTTGATGCCATGATGTTCGCTATTCCGGCATCGATTCTTTATTTTGAGGCCATACTCCCGAAATAATATGAAATTTCACAAAGAAGGAAGGGCCTCGTTACTCATCGCAGTGCTTGTTTCACTCACCCTGATAATTATCTCGCATATTGCCTTTCCGACATTAATGCTCATTCAAGTCTTAGCATGGCTAATAACAGCGTTCTTACTCATTACGGTGCTTCAATTCTTCCGCAATCCTCCCAGAAAAATGATCGAATTGATGGATGGAGTAATTGCACCAGCCGATGGAAAAGTTGTTGTGATTGAAGAAGTTGAAGATTCAGAGTATTTCAAAAGAAAAGTACGGCAAGTGAGCATATTCATGTCACCAGTGAATGTCCACATCAATTGGTATCCAATATCAGGCGAAGTGGTCTATTCGAAATACCATCCGGGAAAATTCCTTGTTGCTTGGGACCCGAAGTCATCTACTGATAACGAACGCCATAGTGTAGTAATAAAACACCCCATCTATGGTGAAATACTAGTCAAGCAAATTGCGGGAGCTGTCGCGCGAAGGATAGTTAATTACGCTCATGTTGGCGCTCAAGTAGAACAAGGTGAAGAATTAGGTTTTATTAAATTCGGAAGCCGTGTAGATCTCCTAATCCCATTAGATGCGAAGATCGATGTTCAACTTGACCAGAAATCCTATGGAGGACAAAGCATTATAGCGCTATTTGCAAAGTAAGGGAACTAACTCTTCTAGGCAGCTGATGCTCTCATAATTGTGCTGTTCTCCCTTCTGATTGAAGTGTATGGCCCTCCAACCACAGTTAAGGGCACCGATAACATCAATATCTGAGTGGTCTCCAATCATTACAGAATTTTCTGGAATAGACCCCGTTAAACGCATGGCGTATTCATAAATCCTCGGATCTGGCTTTTTCGAATTTGCACGTTCCGAGGTAATTACTTCATTAAAGTAAGTTCGGAGATTGCATTTTTCAAGCTTCAATAATTGTACTTCATGGAATCCATTCGACAAGATATGCATGCTCAATCCAGCACTTTGAAGTTTGGACAAAACCGAAATCGCTCCCTCATTTAGTCCGGTCTTCAATGGTGATTGCTCCAGATAGGCCTTTCCCATTAGTTTTGCCAATCGTTTATCTCCAAGCCCAACATCCCTTAATGCAAATTCAAATCGAGCCGACCTTAGTCGTGATTTTGAAACTTTATTCTCTCGATAAAGTCCCCAAAATCGATCATTATGAAATAAATATCGAGTTATAAAATAATCTCTGGGAACACCGGACAAGCTTTCAATTTTGAACTCATCACTCACTTCAATCAGCGTTTGCTTGCTATTGGTATCAAAATCCCAGAGCGTGTTATCCAAATCGAAATAAATGTGTTTCAAATCAAATAACTATTGGTCCAACTAAATAGGTTATAGACGTTAGAACGATGGACCAAAATACGACCGAAGCAAACATTAAAGGATACAACAGTTTTTCTGATTCATAATATTTAGCTGCTAACAAACAACCGATCGGAATCGATATAATGCAGGGAGTAAGTAGTGATAACCCGTACAGCCCGTATTTTGACCGGAAAGTAATAAAAGCCCGATTTTTCTTAGTGAATTTTTTCTTTTCCTTCTTCTTGGGATGAAAGCGAGCATTCCACCATCGCATGATAATCGTTCCTGTCTTGAAAAAAAGAATCACCCCAAAAAACCCGCCTAAACATGTTGTCAAGAGTGTTTGAATAAAACTATAGTCCGAAGCATAAGCCGCAGCTGGACTGTACAAGAACTTGGTACTCGCCAATAAAAAAACACCTATAAACTGAAGAATACTTACTACCATGTTTATGCTTGCAACTTGATTCCGAAGGATAAATCTCCTGCATCACCTAGGCCTGGAACAATGAATTTTTCCTCATTCAGGGCTGGATCAATCGCAGCCACCCACAGGGAAAAACTATCATCAAGAAGCTGATCCAAATAGTCCACCCCTTCTTGACTGGCAATAACGGCTGCCAGATGAACTCTTTTCGGTTTTCCGTATTTACTCAGCGCATTAATCGCATTCTCAAATGAGCTACCGGTAGCTAACATTGGGTCATTTAAAATCAAGACTTTTCCTTCTAAGGATGGACAAGCAACGTATCCTACTTCAATCTCGAAGCCGCCATTATTGTCATGTTTTCTATAGGCCGAAATAAAGCCATTCTCGGCTTCTGGAATAGCACTCAAAATACCATCATGCAATGGTAATCCCGCCCTTAATATGGTAATAACGACCAACTCGTCTGAAACCTGAGCTTGCTGGTGCGAAGCCAAAGGAGTCGAGATCATTTGATAGCTATAGTCTAAGGTCTTGCTAATTTCATAGGCTAAAACCCGTCCAATTCTCCGAATATTCTCTCGAAATAATTCGGATGAACCCTGTGTATTGATGTCTCTTAATTGTCGGATATAATTGTCAATCAACGAGTGATTCTTGCTCAGATGATTAATCGTCTTCATTCGAAAAGCCTATTTAGGAATGGAATTTTCCATTTCGTTTTATACTGCAAATATATCTCTTCAACACCCCCAAAACTTTTATAGAAGAAGGCCAAATTCGGATCATCACTTCCCTCGAAATCAAAGATCTGAGCCTTTTCAGCCCAGTGTTCGATAATTGCATCGATTATAGCATGCATTGCTCCGCATGACCTCGACTTTTGGCTTGAAGCTGTAAAGAACAATAGAAGTCTGTCATTTGAATGAAAAACCATGGCTCCAGCTACAATTTGGCCATCGAGGCGAGCAATCCAAGTCTGTGCCTGTTTTCTACTTTCAAAAGCCTCATAGATGGCTTTTACGGTCTCGTAAAAAGCGTGATCTAATTCTCTTATACCTTTTCCTTTGCCGGATTTAAACATGTCAACCAAGTCGTTTACATAATCGGATGATTCTGAAATTTTCAGATAAGTATGCCTTGCCTTTTTCAGGTTTGACTGAACATTCCTGTTGTAAGCTTTACTTAATTCCTCATAGGGCTTATTCAGCTGTAGTTCAATGTTTATGTGACTTATACTAGGGAGGTCTATTTTGACCTTGTCATGCAGCTTAAAATTAAGTCGCCAATAATCTAGCGACAACTTTCCGCAGATATTAGAAACATCTTCTTTCCCTACTTTATCAGGTGGAAACGGTCCTAATTGTTGAGCTAACAATGGCTGGATAATTTGTTTTACCGGGAATCTTTTCGTTGGAAGTGGCCAAACCCATTCATAATCATCGCAAATAATGGCACTCCAGCCATGAGTCGCTGCATCCAAAAAATAAGTCAAGTAATAATGGCGGAAGTACTGACTCTTGTTTATCAATTCATTCCATCGATCTTCATTGACATCCTCACGCGTAACTAACCTAATGCTTCCCTTCATCTACCAAGTTCGTTAATAGATCCATAGAAGGATAATTGACGCCTAAACCGATAAGTGTTTCAGGATGCCACGTTGAATTGAAAGTACCACCATTTTCTCTTACAATGGTTTGGAGCGCCAACATTTCATTCAGGGCTTCATCATAAGTTGCGTTGTTTCGAATTGCCAAAACATCCATAAATACCAACGGATGAATGGTTAGGTGCGTTGGCTCATCTCTTTCAAGATCGTAGAATTTAAATGGTATTGACGTTCCCGCTCTAAAACCATTTTTATCAGGAAAACCCATACTAAAATCTTCTCGAATACCATGCTCTTCAAGTTTCCTGAAAGTCGTGGGAATTCGAAACCTCAAATAATGCTGGCGACTCAAAAGAATCACTGCCCCTAATGCTGAACTCAATCGTTCAATTTCAGACTCAAGAATATCATGTTTCTCTGAACTGTAGTAAGACGGATGAATTCCAACATCTGCATCCGAGGCAATCTCGTTAAGGCGCTGAATCACATTGGGAAGGTGAATCGGATTATTAATGTCAAATCTGCTCGTCTCCCCTACTTGAACGAAAAATTTAGGCCGAATTCCTTGACGTTTGCAGCGCTGTATGATGAAATCATAAATATCCAAAGGGTCCTTTTTATAGCCCATGATAACATCAAATCTTGTCATTAATGAAGTGCGATTCCGAAGAAGGTCTGCAATAGCTCCTAGAATTGATCTTGCAATGCCCTTCGATCGATACATAAACAGTTGATCTATATCAACAGTTACTTCCAGTTTGAACGAAGGCTTGACGGTTCGATCATTAATTGATTCAAGATTTAGCAACTTTCCAAGTTGGCCAATATAGATATCCACTAAAGGCTTGGTATCGGCTTGGTGTCGACCTAAAAGGCTTGAACTTGATGCAAACCTACCGTGTTCATCCTTCCTATATGGTAGATATTCTTCATACCTAGACAACAGGTAGAAACAGGCTGCAATTGGGTCAAACCCATATGAACACCGAGGGTTGGCAAATAACCACGGAATTTCACTATCATCATTTACGACAACTTCGATATCTCGAATTCTGTTTTCGAATAACAATGGACTTGGTAATATTTGAGCTATCTGCTCAATCGATTCACTTGAATAATTTAGGCGAACTCCATCCACCTCCAAAAACTCCCGTTTATCTCTGGTTATAATTAACTCGCAACCCAACCGCTCCTCAAAAATGGTGGAGATGATATAAACCAATCGATTGGTCTTTTTGGTTGTATAAACTACAATTCGAGGCTTCATGAATTCATCAGACCTTCATCTGCAAAACTGAAATATGACTGACCTGCAATGATCAGATGATCAATAACGCTCATATCCATCAGTTTAGCCGCTTCCGATATATTTTTTGTCAACTTTAAATCCGCTTGGCTAGGCTGGGTATTTCCCGAAGGATGATTATGAGCGAGAATAATGCTACTCGCGAGCTTTTCAATTCCCAACTTCAAGATCAGTTTCGTGTCTGCCACAGTACCCGAAACACCTCCTTGACTTATTCGAAAAGTGTCAATAAGTCTGTTACCTCTATTTAATAGAATGACAAAGAACTGTTCGTGATCAAGATCGGCCAAGAACGGATAGATCACATCATAGGAATCTTTACTACATGTTATTTTCACAACTTCTGTTGGACTTGAATCCTTTCGCCTTCGACCCATTTCCATCGCAGCTACAATGGATATCGCCTTGGCTTCGCCTATACCTTTAAACTTCACCAAGTCACTTATTCCAAGATTCCCGAGCCGGTTCAGATCATTATCGACAGACGAGAGAATCCTTTTGGACAATTCAACCGCTGACTCATTTTTGCTACCCGATCCTATTAGTATAGCTACTAACTCAGCGTTGGTTAAAGCTATCCTTCCCTTATTTAATAGCTTCTCCCTAGGTCGGTCATCTTCCGCCCAGGATTTTATCGAGAATGATGGTCGGTCAGATGATGGGTCTTCGCTCATTGTTGTGAAAATAAAAAAGGCTCCCCATATTGGAGAGCCTTTTCAATTTTTTATTCAACCCCGTTATAAGGAAGCAACATGCTTTGCAATGCTAGACTTTAAATTAGCAGCCTTGTTCTTATGAATAATATTCTTTTTAGCCAGTTTATCTAACATAGATTCAACCTTGGGTAGCATAGAGCTACCTTCAGCTTTATCATCAGACCCACGAAGTGCACGAAGTGCATTTCTAGTCGTTTTGTGATAGTAACTATTTAACGCTTTTCTTTTCGCGTTTTGTCTAATTCTCTTTAATGCTGACTTATGATTTGCCATAGTTTTCTTTAGTTGTAGCCCGTAGGGGAATCGAACCCCTGTTACCAGAATGAAAATCTGGCGTCCTAACCCCTAGACGAACGGGCCATACCTTTTCAAAAAGGATTGCAAATGTAATTATATCTTCAATTGAAACAAGTAAACACTCTTTTTTTTAAAATGAAATGTTACCATCTTCAGATGAAAACTTAAATCCCAATCTTTTTCCCGTTTTAATTCTGAGATCTTGACTTAGCGCCTGCATGTCATGAAGGGTGACTTCTTTGACCAATTGATAGGGTGGCGAATACAAATCAAAATCCATTATATGCAACATAGCTGTCTCAATGATCGACCTTAACATTTCTCCATCGAGATGAGAATTAGAAAAGTCTCTGAATAAAAACCCAAGCTGGCTCTGACCTTCAACAAAAAAATGCCGTTCGCGATTAACAAATATCCTTCCAACGAGGTATCCACTATCATTGAGTCGATTAAACCGATAAGAATCGGTCAAGAAATTATAAATATTGATTACCCCGCAGTAAGCGTTGTCTTTGTTCTTGAGCACATATGGACTCTTAAAAATCATGTGTGAGTCAGGAAAGGAAAAGACATTTGTGTGCATATGAAAAATGATAGTGTCTCCCGCTAAGGTCATTTTTGACTCAAACGCCCCCATAGTTTTCAATTCCACGATCACTCGAGTGTCAGAAGGCGTAATGAAATCGTGAATTTCACTTGTCACATCTTGTAATACGGCTTTAAGCTCACTAAACACCTCTTTAGTTACCGCATAAACATCTTGCTTTAGACAGGCCTTTTGAACGATTGCGCGTTTCAGCGCTTCCATTTTTTCATCTTTCATATTAGTATGACTTTGCGAATACCACACGCTGTGTTGAAGGTTTCCCTGAGCGTATGCACATACCAGCCTCTTGTTCATTCTCCAATGGAATACACCGAATTGTAGCTTTCGTTTCCTGTTTAATTAATTCTTCTGTTTCTGGTGTTCCATCCCAATGTGCACTAATGAAGCCACCTGTCGATTCTAACCTCTTTTTAAAATCATCATAAGTATCAACATTATAAGTATTGTTTACCTTGAACGTCTGAGCTCGGTTATAAATGTTTTCTTGGATTTCGTCAATCAGGTTAATAATATAATCAACCACAAGATCTTGCGCAATTGTCGTTTTTTCGAGCGTGTCCCTTCTCGCAACCTCAACACAACTGTTTTCCATATCCTTTGGGCCAATCGCTATTCTAACAGGAACTCCCTTCATCTCATAATCCGCGAATTTAAATCCTGGTTTATGCGTGTCTCTGTTGTCAAATTTGACCGTAAGTCCGGCATTTTGCAGCTCGGTTTTGATTGAATTCGCAACCACAGAGATTTCATCAAGTTGATCTAGTCCCTTATAAATTGGAACAATAACAACATGGATCGGAGCAAGTTTTGGCGGTAAAACCAAGCCTAAATCATCTGAATGAGCCATGATTAACGCGCCTATGAGACGTGTTGAAACGCCCCAGCTAGTAGCCCAAACATAATCCAAACCTCCTTCACTATTCGCAAACTTAACATCAAACGCTTTAGCAAAGTTTTGCCCTAAAAAGTGACTCGTTCCAGCCTGCAGCGCCTTACCGTCTTGCATTAATGCTTCTATACAATAGGTTTCTATTGCACCCGCAAATCTTTCACTCGGAGTTTTAATTCCTTGTAAAACTGGCAAAGCCATAAACTCTTCCGCAAAGTTTGCGTAAACCTTGAGCATTTGTTCGGTTTCAGCGATGGCCTCACCCTTCGTTGCATGCGCTGTATGACCTTCTTGCCATAAGAATTCAGCCGTACGTAGAAACAATCGTGTTCGCATTTCCCAGCGGACAACATTCGCCCATTGGTTTATCAATATCGGGAGATCTCTATACGACTGAATCCAGCCCTTATACGTTTTCCAAATAATGGCTTCACTTGTTGGGCGCACAATTAATTCCTCTTCAAGTTTAGCAGCTGGATCAACCATTAGCTTCCCCTTTTTGTCTGGATCATTTTTGAGCCGATAATGGGTCACCACGGCACATTCCTTTGCAAATCCCTCAGCATTCTGCTCTTCAGCCTCGAATAAAGACTTTGGGACAAATAAGGGGAAGTAAGCATTGGAGTGACCGGTATCCTTGAACATTTTATCCAAAGCGGCCTGCATTTTCTCCCAAATGGCATATCCATAGGGTTTAATAACCATGCAACCTCTTACCTCACTGTTTTCAGCTAAATCAGCTTTAACTACAAGTTCATTGTACCATTGGGAATAGTTATCTGATCTTTTGGTCAGTTTAGCCATCTATATTAAGTTTTGAAGGCGCCAAAAGTAGAAATACAACTGCGCCAAGATGAGAAAGTATCCAATCTTACTCAGCCTCTTGCGCAATTTGAAAAATTTCTATCGAATTATTGAAACGCGTTTAGTGTATTCTCCTCCACTTGTCGAAACCTTAACGATATAAAGTCCTGTAGCAATGTCAGTGACATCCATGGTAACCTTAGCTTTAGATGCGCTATTTTGGTTCGATACTTCGGCTCCTGTCATGGAATAAATTCGCACGTTGTTAATGAGTTCGCCATTCGGAGTTTCGACACTAACCATTCCGTAATTCACTGGATTTGGATATATTTTTAAATCACTACTAACCGCGACATCAGTGACCGATGTGGGCCAAGAACCCCAAGGGCGCTCAAAATCTTCAATACTTTTAGATAAAACTCCAGTAGCAGCTTGATAAATGGTTTTATCTGTGCCTGCACTTTGCATGAACATTATCACATGTAAGCTATCAAAGCTCTCTACACTGTGTTCAATGTTGTCATTGATTGGATCCCCTGCATTGTTAGGCAAACGATAATCTCCTTGGAAAACATATGTAGTATCATACTCAAATGTCTGTCCTGGCATGACTTGACCAATTATAAAATCACCTGCAGATTCAGGAAGCATTTTCTTGAAGACGTTATGAAACTCTGTTTCTCCGTTTGATTTTTTGTTTTGATACGTGACTTTTTCAACGATGGCGATAACCATTCTCTGAGCTCCGGATTTCACAGTATCTAAAGCTTCGGCATACCCTCTGATAGATATTGATTGACTTTCAGGGTCTAGCATATATCTTAATTCAATTTTAACAATTGCATCTTCAGCGAGGTCATCATCAATATCATCTACACTGAAGGATGAATAAGACTCAGCCGCACCATTTCGAACAAAATATGGTATTGAATTGACACTATAAATACCTCTTCTGCCATTTCCTTCTGGAGTATAATAAGGATCTCCCGTACCTGGCCAACTCATTTGATACTTCACAACAGCTATCTGACCATGACGTTCTTCAAAAATGGGCACAAGATGATCGTTCGCTGGCTTACAAGGAGGACAAGTCGAACTAGAAAAAACTTCATAAACAGGGGTTCGTTTCACCGTGTTTTGTGCGTTGACAACAGTCGTTAGCACCATCAGCGCTAGTAAAGTAGAAAATGACCTCATATTTTTTGTTATTGATTAATCGACTCGCAAGTAAGTAAAAGTTTAGTAGTAATTTCATAGAGAATATCTATTCCTATTGGATTCGAAAGAATTCGACTCCAATATTTTAAGCTTAACAAAGTTTGGTACGGTATTAGTAAAACATTAGGAAATTCGAAATCATGAGCACCTCAAAAATCCTTTTAATAGTTAGTTCGGTTTTTATAGGCTTATTCTCTAGCTGCTCTAGTCAGCGTTATGTAAGCAGTGAAACAGATGATATTTATTACTCTGCATCCGATCGCTATGCTGAAAACAACAATGACAATACAATAGTTCAAGAAATAAGTGGCGAGGACTATAAAAGTGTGGATGACTATAATGGTAATTATTATAGTGTCGGGAAGGAACAACCAAAAGACCAAAACCGAAATGCTCAAGGCGCTTATGAATCAAGTGTCGCCTCTTACTCCAATAATGCTTCTACTGGTTCAAATAGCGGTGTTACTAATAACTTTTATGGCAACACTACTTATTCGGAGGGCGATTATTACGATGATTCGTACGCAACCAACTTAAAGCGGTTTAATCAAAACAATGTAAATATGAGCTACGGGTTTTATGACCCTTACTTCATTGACCCATATTGGAACTATGGCTGGTCATATTGGAATCCCTATCCTTTTTCCGGTGTAAATATTGGCTATAGCAGCCGCTACGGTTGGAATGCTGGTTATTCATATGGTTGGGGAAATATTGGATATCGCCCATGGTATAATCAACCGTTATGGTATAGACATATGGGAAATTATTCCTATTGGGATTATTACAGCTATGGATATCCATACGGTGGTTATGGTTCTTGCTATGGCGGCTATGGTTCGTATTGGAATGGCTATGGTTCATATTGGAATGGGTATGGACACGGATACAATGACGGCTATTATTCAGGCGGAGGCCAAAATCGAGAATCTCGGCCTACTTATAATGGTCGCAGACCGAGCGTTTCAGATAATGGATTCAGTGGATCGACTAGGGTTCCAATTTCTCAAACTGGTGATGCACCTAAAACCGGAAAACTTGCCTCAGCAAACGGTAATTCGAATGAAACTAAAGTCCAAAACATTGCAGTTCGCGATTTAGAATCCTCTAATAATCAAGCAAAAAGGAATAACGAACGTTTTGATGGCAAAGGAATTTACCAAGTCTCAAACACGAATCAGCAAGTAACTAAGGATATAAACTCAAGATCAGAAATGGCTTATAACCAAAAGGTGACTAAGGACAAATCAGAAAAATACAGTGTATCTGGCGGCTCACATTCAGCTCAAGTCAAGCAATCAAAAATGGGAGAAACTTCAAGCCCAAATTCAGCCCAGGCCAGCAACGTGAGTGCGACCAGTAGACATCAATCTTCATACAGTGGATCAAGCAGAGCTAGTTATGAAGGGACTACTCGAACAACATCAAGTTATTCAAGCCCAGCTTCAACCACTAGATATTCATCGCCTGAGGGAACAACTTCTGAAATGAATAGCCGCGGTTACATTAGTCGAAGTTCAAACACATCGTACCAGTCAAACACGAACAATTCGACCACTGACAGAACCACTCAAAACTATCAGAGAAACGGGACTAGCAATACCAATTCGAACGCAAGATCCAACTACAATGAAGTAAGGGGCTCAAATGGTCAAGCGCGTCAACCTGTTTCACCTCAAACGCAACCAAGCACAAGACAGCGGACTGTTCCACAACAAAGTGCTCCGAGTAGGTCTAATTACGAACGACCTTCAAAGTCAGATCGAATGAACAGTAGTCCAATCAATTCTGGGAGCATGGATCGTTCACCTGCGTCTAGCGGTGGCACTACTTCCCCTCGAAGCAGCGGTGGAGGACGAAGATGATTATGAAGCGTTCAATTCTATCGTTTATACTGATTCTTGTTTCAATTTGGACGCAAGGTCAAACCGAATCAGACGCATTGAATTTCTCACGGTCTGATATTAATGGGACCGCGAGATTCATGGCCTTGGGTGGAGCTTTTTCAGCCCTGGGAGGTGACGCAACAGGAGCATTAAGAAACCCCGCGGGACTGGGTGTTTATCGCGACAATGAGTTTTCGATTTCGCCCATGTACGCTGAGCGTTTTTCTTCTGGAGACTATTATGGCAATTCATCTACATCAGGGAAAGGTAACTTCACTATTGGTTCTTTCTCATTGACAGGAGTTCAGCATTTAAATCAAGCGGGAAAGTGGCGAAACACCGCGGTATCCTTTGGCATAAATCGAGCTTATTCTTTTCATGATAGCTATTCCCTTACCGCCCAAGACGTGAATAGTTCAATCGTTGATGACTACACTAATAAAATTAACGAGCTTGGAGTGAACTGGTATGATTTACAAGAAAACTATCCCTTCGACCTCTATTTATTATGGCAAAACGTCCTGCTAGAAACATATCCAGGCCAGCCAGATCGATATTATAATACCACCGGGGTTTTACCTGTGGACCAATCATACGATGTTACGGTATCTGGAACGAAAAGAGAGACCTATTTGAACTTCGGCTCAAACTATGACGACAAATTATACTTGGGTGCTGGCATACAGCTATCTAACACATCCTATGAAAAGACTGCAGTTTACAGTGAGTATTATGACCAAACAGACACGTTAACTATTGTCGATGAGTTTTCTCAAGGATATTATGATGAGTATAGTGGACGGGGGTGGAGTGGTACGATTGGCGCTATTTATCGACCAATAAACAACTTACGAATCGGACTTTCCATTCGGACTCCTGAGCTTCAAAATTTTAAATATGTCTTCGAATCAGACAATATAACGGTAGCTAATGATACTGCCTATGAAGTGAAATCGCCTTATATTTTAGAATATCGATTTCGGATTAATTCCCCGCTACAATCAACAATAGGATTGGCATATACTTTTCAAAAATTTGGACTGGTGAGTATAGAGGCGGATTTTATTGACTATCGAATGATGTCGATGAGAGGTCGATCTGATGCAGATCCATTCACTCAAGAAAATGATGCAATCAGCAACCTCCTCAAACCTACCGTCAATGTTAGAGCCGGATTAGAATATCGAATCACGTCCTTTGTTTCTGCCCGTTTCGGATACGCAGCATACGGAAATCCGTACAAAAGCCTTGTAGACAACAATGGGTCCTTTCAAGTTTATAGTCTAGGAGCAGGTTATCGAATAGACCAATATTTTTTTGATATTGCTTACCAATATCGGACGAGCACTGATCGGTTTTTCTTGTATGATCCAAACCTAGTCGATGCTGCAACTGTTAACTCAATTGATCATCGAATCGCTCTCACTTTCGGCTTAAAAATCTAGTGTTCCACTATAAACTTGCCAGAAGCTTCCAAACCATCTATACCTACTTTATAGGTATAAAGGCCCGATTTATAACTCGTTGTGTTAAGCTTTGATTGATTTCCGTCAAACTGAATTTCGTCCACAAGCCTTCCCAATTGATCGTAAATCATTCCACTGACCGGAATTGAAGAATTTAGATCTAATAGCTGGAAAGTAATCTCGTTGTTGGTAGGATTTGGAAACACTTTTAGACCTCTCGAATTCTCCTCAGAATAACTAGAAAGGGCCGTTTGATCTACGTTGGCTAAAGTATATTCTCCAGGGAAAATTGAATCTAAGACTATCAACCCAAATCCGTTGTCCGATGTCCCTAAGATATTCTTAAGATAAGGTCCATACTCCACCCAATCATTAGTTGGACCACTGCGATAAAGCAATACCAAGCTGTCTTCTTGAATTGAAACTAAGTCCATGTCCAAATATCCAGACCCACCTGGCCGTCCATCATAAAAAAACTGACCGCTCATGTTTATTTGATCAAGGTTTAACCCCGAGACTCTCCAATAATGGTAATTAGACAAGCGATAGGCCTTTGTGTCAAATGCCTTGATATCATCGGGAGATGACCAAAAGTGTTCAAAGTAAACAAGAGCCGAATCCACCACATCATCAACGTCTACATCCCAATACATATTATCCAAGTTTAACGGGCCTTGGTTTTTGACAACAACCCGATCCACCGTTCTCGCCTGTGCTTGCTCTACGTGATCATATAAGATTACATACTTTGGATCGATCGATGCTATCGCTTTAATCTCTGCAAATCGACCGTCTATGAACGCAACTCCGGACTCGCTATCCCAATTCTCATCATAAATAGAATAATAGACCGGCACACCTTCATGAAACGTAGCGGTTCCTTTAAGCTTTTGCTGGACGAATAAGGTCAAATCATAACCACCATTTGAGTTTACTGCCTCAAACGAATCCAAAACAACAAGGTTGTACCCTGGTGTAAAAACCCAATCGCGAAAGAAAAAACTTAAATCTTTGCCCGAATAAATTGAAAAATATTTTTCAAGGGAATCTGAACTAACAGGGCTGTATTTGAATTGCTCCATAAACTGATGAGCAGCACTAAAGAATAATTCATCACCAAGGTAACCGCGTAAATTATGGGCCACTAAAGCTCCTTTTTTATAAACATGATCGCCATAAACATATTGGTGCGGTTGCCCCGCAACTGCCCGATAATCTTCTTCATAATGATGACCGAACTGAAGCATATACCTCAAATCTTCAAGCAAAGCTTCTTCATATGAAGATCGCCCATACACCGCTTCCTGAAACAAATATTCTGAGAATGAAGCCCAGCCTTCATTAATCCACATATCACCGTCAGTTTGACACGTGACATTATCTCCCCACCACATGTGTCCAAGCTCATGCGCCATTAAACCTTCCTGAGACAGGTTTCCGTTCGATGCATAGATTGGATAAGTAATATTCGTGGCGTGTTCCATCGCGCCTGAGCTGAAAGGAACTAGACTATAACCGACTTTGTCGAATCGATAAGGTCCAAATGCTTCCTCAAACTTTAAAATCGCCTCGTCAAGATGGGTAAAGGATTGTACTATGTTCATTGAATCGGCAGATCGTCCATAAATCACGATTGGTAGAGGGCCATTGGCGGCATTTACGGATGATTCAACGGTTATGTACGGAGCAACGGCCACGCAAGCCAAGTAAGATGGAATAGATTGATCCAGCTCAAAATGAAAGGTCTTTGTGCTATCTGTATTGGTTTCGACAGAGGCAAGTACACCATTACATGATGCGACTCGATCGGGCTGAACCTTTACATAAAATGAAAAAGTTGAACGCTCAATAAAGTTATCGAAACATGGAAACCAAATACGACCATAACTATGTGGATCATCAGCGAATCCAACTCCAAGATTCCAACTAAAATTTCCAGAAAAATAAAATCCACCCCACCCTGAAGCGTCTTTCATTGGTGAACCGTGATAATAAATGGTCAATTCCGACTCTTGACCAAGATTTAAGGGGCCGCTAAAAAAAACGCGTAAAATCGAATCTTGATGAACAAATGACGAGACATCTGCCCCATTCACCGAGTCCACCGTTAGCCCTTCAAAATCAAAGGTCATTGAGTTAAGTACTGAATGTTTTGACTTGCAAGTTAGCACAGCATTTCCAGAGATTTGAGCGGCTGTTATGTTAGTCATGTCCAGATTGATCTGCGTATGAAGAATGTCAAGACTATCGCTCCGTTTGTCTTCGATCAAGAGTCGATTCTCTATACTAGCTAACTTATACTTTGAACAATATTTATTACTGGGCTGTTGAGCGAGGAGAGTTGATCCAAAAATGAAAAAAAGGTTTATCAACAAAAATTTCTGCATATGCCAAAGTTGTAGAATCGTGTTGAATTTTAAGCGGCCAATTAGGATTTCAAGCAAATTGAACCTAAATAACTCCTCATTATGTCGAAAATGTTTGAATTCCTACGCCACCATAACACACACTACAACGTCTGATACCTACAATTGCACGTGTTTTTAGTTTGAAATTCCAAACCACTCCAAATGAAACCATCTCAAGAGCTTTTTAGACTGGTAAAATCACTATCAAAATCGGAAAAACGATTTTTCAAATTGATGTCTTCGTTACAAAGTGGCGAGAAGAATTACATCAAACTCTTTGACGCGATAGAGAAACAGGATGAATATGACGAAGAGGCGGTTAAAGTGCTCTTTAAAAAAGAAACCTTTATTAAGCATCTGCCATCGGAGAAGAATCATTTGTATAAACTGATTCTTAAAAGCCTTCGACTTTTTTATGCTGAAAACAGTATTTCAGCCATTCTTGCTGAACACATCCAAAGCATCGAAATTCTATACAATAAGGCGCATTATTCAGAATGTGGTAAACTGGTCAAAAAAGCCAAAAAAATTGCACAGAGCCACGAACGCTTTTACTATTTATTCGAGCTTATTAAGTGGGAAAAGATGTTGCTCGAGGAGGAGTTTCAATCAGGAAAATTTGACCGCGATTTGAACAAACTTGTAGATGAGGAGCATCTGGTCATCAAACGACTTCGAAACTTAGCCGAATATCAAATTCTTTACAGTAAAATCAATTATGTTTTCAGACAAGGTGGCTATGTCCGTAATGAGCTGGAGCGAGAAATTGTAAACGAAATTCAGTCGCATGAACTGATAAAAGGCAAGAACACAGCGCTATCGAAGCGAGCAGCGGCAACTTGCTATTACATAAAAGGCCTTTGTGCCATAACAAGCAATGAAGTCGAGGATTCCTTTCTTAATTTCAGTAAAGTGGTTCGAATCTTTGAGGAAAACCCAAACCTAATTCAAGATATTCCGAAACAGTACATAAAGTCACTCGGCAACCTATTTTACTATTATATAGGTTCGGGCGACTATACTCGACTGTTTGAGCTTATTGCAAAAATGAGGTCCCTAAAAGACCAACCTGGATTCAATCGAGTTAACATCAGAATGCGCATATTCTTAACTACACATTACTTCGAAATGCTGGCTTACGAGCGGCAAGGTGAGTTTGAAAAAGCGATCGCCATGATGGATGTCATAAAAGTACAATTGGATGATTTTGGAGACAAAATCACAAAAGAAGATAGTGTTGTTTTTGAGCATCTATTCGCCAATGTTTTGTTTGGTGCAGAGCGATATAGAGATGCCTTAAGGCAGATAAATCATGTTCTCAATGACAATGAATCTAACCTAAGACAGGACATATACAGCTTCTCAAAACTTTTTAATCTAGTTGTTCACTATGAGCTTGGAAATTTTGATCTACTCGACTATTTAATCAAATCAACGGAACGCTTCTACCTAAAGCGAAAAAAGACGGCTGAGGTCGGTTATGAATTCGAGGTAACCTTTATTCGATCGTTCAAGAAATTGATAAAAATTTCCAGAAGCTTTACAAAATCCAAGGCAATTTTTGCCTCCATGCGTGAGGAATTACAGACTCTTATGAGAGACCAAAACGAGAAGGTGGCTCTTGAATATTTCGACTACATAACATGGATCGATGCCAAATTGCAGGACCGGACTTATGGCGAATTGAAACGATTGAACAAAAAAAGCTAAATATCTGATTGGGCCTTTTGACGGGCTGCTTCGAAGAGGCAAATGCCAGCAGCCACGGCCACATTAAGACTCGACACCGCACCATACATCGGAATCATTGCCGCCTCATCGGCCATTCGCAGTAAATGTGGTTCAATCCCCACTCCTTCGTTGCCGAACAAGAGATTTACGGGTCGATCTAGCGGTATGTAGTGAATGCTCTTTTCCGCTTTTTCACTACAAGCAACGGTCACTATTCCACTCGCACTCATCAATCGAATCACTTCTCCTAGCGAAGACTCCTTACAAACAGGAATATGATACAAGGCGCCCGCGGAAGTCTTAATGGCATCTTCATTGACCGCGGCTGCACCTTTATGAGGAATTATTATCGCGTGCGCTCCAGCCGACAAAGCAGAACGGGCAATAGAGCCAAAATTTCTTACGTCACTCACCTTATCCAACATAATAAAGAAGGGAAGCTCACTTCGTTCGTAAATCTCTTGAATAAGCATTTCAATGTTTCCAAATTCGATGGGTGACGTGAATGCCACTACACCCTGATGATTAGCGCGACAAAGCTTATTGAGTTTTTCCTTTGGCGATTTAATCACCGAGACACCCATTTCTTTGGCTAAATCAAGCAACTCCTTTGCTTGCTCTCCTTTTAAGTCTTTTTGAAAAAAAAGTTTGTCAAGGTTTTTACCCGATTCAATTGCCTCAATAATTGGCCTCAAACCATAAATCTGTTGTCCTTCTGATTTCATATTTAATATGTAATGATCCGTCCTTGACGCCAAAACTCAACGCTTCTGTACCAAGGTGATTTTAGTGTTCCGTTTCTGTTTAATCTAAAATCATTGTTCGAAAATGGATTTACTACTCGAGTAAAGGTCAAATTCAGCCCGCTGTATCTCCCCTCTTCACCATAAACCCATGATTCGGATGCGGACGATCTATAAACCGATGTTGGCGGTCCAAAAACAATGTAGCACATTCCTCTGTCCGTTTTCCAGCCTTCCATATAAGAACTAAACAACCGGTTTGCCGCCTCAACTCTTCCGTAATATTCCTGCAACAAATCCTTTGCTCTTTCAGGACTACCTCCTACTCCAAGCCAATAAGTGTCAATATTCTTTTTAATGTTATCTCCTTGCGAAATTTTCTCATACTCCTGACTAGTCGTTATATATCGAAGCGGTAATAACAAGTCATTTACGGTTCTAGCATTTGGAAAATTTGCGCCAAAATAATAAAGCGCCCCACCTGAATTGCTCAAAGAGTCGCGGTTGACTTGATAGATTCCGGGTTGAATAACGTTCAATTTAAAAACACCATGTGCGTTTGGCAAAAGGCGAGTTTGCTTATCCGGTGAGAATTTAAAAGGACGTTGACTTACGGCAGAAAATGGAGGTGCCGCAATAGGGAAATCCCTATCATAAAAACTCACAAACAAGCGATTGACACTCTGCTCTGCCTGAATAAATACACTGTCCGCTTGTTTTATATAGTCGCTGAAAACAATTTCGCCATTCGATGCTCGCACCTCAATTGACTGGCGCGTGAAGTTCTGCCCATTAAAAACATCTACATATTGTCGATTTGACTTAATAGAACCTAAATCCTTCAGAAATACGTCCACCACATGATTCCGGCCACTTGGAACAATAATTTCAATTGAACCTTCAACCGTGTGATTAGGGAGGAAATCAACTTCCTTCATCACGACATAGCCGCTATCAATCGGTTCGCTTGCCGAATAATTCTGATAAATCCTATAGCGAATGGAAAAGCTCACGATATCACGATAAGAATCATCTTGGGCAATGAACAGCGAGTTCGGGGCAATGCGATAGGTTAATTCGGACGGCCCGTCCTTTTTATGTGAAAGGACATATTGAACGTCTAACACATTTTCTAAATCAGCTCGATAAAGACTACTGATATTTCTACCCGACACTGATTCATGCGACTTACAAGAGGCGGTCGCAATGACCACAAGAATCAGAAAAACTGTGCGCATTTGTACGAATAATGGAACCCGATGGACACGAATCATTGACAAAGTATTTTGTTTTTCTGGACTTCCATTTTGGCAAACGTAGAGCTTAGGACATCAAAAAACACTAAGAAATCCAAAATGAAACTTGGCGGTTCGAATTAAGATAGGATTGCCCTGCTGACTTCCCAAAGCAGATGAAAAACTAAAAACCCCGGCCTTCGTGCCAATTGAAATACCTGCCCCAAAGGCGTATGGCGTATCTCTACGAACTCCCAGTTTATTGAATGATGTATTCTCATACCATGCCTGATCAAAGTGAACAAAAAGAAATCCGTTTTTCTCAATTTGATAGCGCAATTCGCTTCTCCCAATGGCATAAGTGGTGGCGAAAATTGACTCTTCATTAAACCCTCGCATTGTTCGAAAACCACCAATTCGGTACGCCTCATTATTAAACAACTGACCATTCATAATTGACGCTGCCAAACACCGTTGATGCCAAACCAGCCTTGGCACAATAGAAACGTAATAAGCCATATTTACGTTTGACTTAAACTGAACCGAGTTAAGATCTAGATTGTCATAAATGGATGGAGGCAAGTTTTGGTTAATCTCAATGTTTTTATTGCCCACTCCTGCCTCGCCTTCAAACTCGACCCCCTTCGCTGGATTTAATAGATAGTCTAATTTCATATACTTAACCCCCTAGTCCATACGAAAGCACATTTCGATCTAAATACGGTGGGGCTTGACTCAAACCTTCGTATTGCTTGGTGGTAATTAAATTCGTTGTTTGTCTATCGATAAATGCCCTTAGATAGTTGTTTCGTTGAAAAACATAGCGTAATCCAAACTGCCCAAACACATCGGTAAAAAGGGTGTCTCTTCGATAAATTTTGATTCTTGCATCTGGTCCGAGTGGAGAATTGAACACATAAGGTAGAACGGCCTTCGCCTCTAAATCTTGGGTATTCGATTGTAATTTTCTCCAATTAAGGTCAATGATTTCCCCTTGTTTCAAGGCGTTTTCTAGGTGGAGCGCCACATCACCCGTAATTAACAGCTTGCCGGTTTTATCATCTGGCAAAAAGCCAATGATACCATCAAACCTACTCGCGCGGTTTCGATTAAGATAAAGGGTGACTTTTGTTTCTGACTTATTGAAGCGCACATCCAATGGCCTAAACTCATTGATAAAAGCGACTTCACTTAATTCCGCGCTTGCCTTACGAATGCTCCGTTCATTATAAAGCCCACCTTCTTTTAAACCTAGATAGTTTGCAATATAAGCCTCGCGAACCTGCAAATCGCCTTGAACGATTAAGCTATCGATTTTAACCAATGGCCCTTTTTCAATCTTAATTTGACAGTTGATGTATCCACCTTCAATACTCACATCATCCAGGTAAAGTTTTGCAAAAGGGAAACCGTTGTTTTCTAAATATGCGAGCGATTTGTTGAGCGAGCGCCCAATTCGTGCGCTCGACACCGGCTTGCGCATTAATCGATCAACATCTACATCCGCTTTTCGAAATACAACCCGCGGCCTCTTCATCCATTTCAATCGTTGACCAACGATAGACTTCACTTAGATATAGGCTAAAAACAATGGTGTCGGTTTTTTCAATTCGCGATATTTCATGCAATAAATACCCCTCCTTATAAGCCATACTAGATAAGGGCCGATTTCAACTCATCTGCATTTCCACTCTTCCTTTTAGCTCGATTGATTTTGTGTTCAATCTTCGGGTTCACAGAATCCAATACATTTATTTCAAAACGCTGCCTTGGCTGTTCCTGCGCAATGGATGTTGAATTCCACCAGAGGAAAAAGCTAAGCCAAATTCCAATCGATCGGATCCAATCCACGTTGCTTTAGGTATTCGTTTGTTTTGCTGAAATGGCGACAACCGAAGAAACCGGTATATGCCGAAAAAGGAGATGGGTGCGGTGCTTCAAGAATAAAATGTTTCTGTTCATCAATCAATACGGCTTTGGAACGCGCAAAATTTCCCCATAGTATAAACACTACGTGTTCTTGCGTGTCTGATAAGCGTTTGATAACCGCATCCGTGAATATTTCCCAACCTTTTTTTTGATGTGAGCCTGCAGTAGATTTTCGGACAGTAAGTGTTGCATTTAAAAGTAAAACACCCTGTTGAGGCCCAAGGAGTCAAATCACCATTTTCAGGATAGTTGATATTCAAATCAGAAGCTAACTCTTTGAAAATGTTTTTAAGTGAAGGAGGTAGTTTTACGCCAGGGAGCACAGAAAAGGATAAGCCATGCGCTTGACCAGGACTATGATAGGGATCCTGACCTAAAATCACCACTTTTACTTTTGAAACAGGCGTTTGATCAAAGGCGTTAAAAATTTTGCTTGAAGGCGGGTAAACTTCATATGTTGATTTTTCTGCAATTAAAAATTGCTTTAAGTCAGCGAAGTATTCCTTCTGAAACTCCTCATTCAGCAAGCCCAACCAGGATGGTTCAATAATTGGTTCAACCTTTGTAATATGCTGCGTTCGATTCAAGTGACAGTTTAATTGTTAATTAATTGGTCGAAAACACGGAACTGAATTTCCTCAAACCCGTAAGTAAAGTCTAAATTTGACCTTCAAAGGTGAAGGTATTCACTATAAATTCAGAATGATGAAAAAATTGATGTTTGTTTTAGTTGCTGGTTTCCTTATTGCCTTAGCGAGTTCTTCATGCAAGTCGCATGAAACATGTCCTGCATACGGGGCCGCTGAAATTCAAGTTGAGCAGTCGAACAGCTAACGATAAGGTTTAGCCTAAATTTCGTAATTTCCTTCTACACTCTGGTGTCCAATTTATTATTCACTGCCTTGGTGTTGAATGCCGTATTCTCAAATACACAATGCTTGCCGGAATAAGACCTCGTAACTTTCGAGTTCAAAAATTCTACCTTTGAAAGGTATGCGTCTTACTATTGCATTTCTTATCCCTCTTTTTTTTGGGCTATTCACCTCAGGTGAAGTGCAAGCGCAATCGGCCAATCCAATTGCCAACCGCGGATATTATCGCACTCAAAACTCTGGGGGAGTCTTCCTTCATACTCGAGGTATGGGGGCTTATTACCGCAGAGGTTGGCGAACAACAGGTTTCTCAAATCGGATTGTAAACGTTGAGGTCTTAACGTTGCGTCATCCGAAAGAATTTAAACTTACAAATCCCGGTGCGAGTAACTCACGAGGCTTTTTTTACGGGAAGCTGAATTCCGTTGTGCTTTTAAGAGGATCTTTTGGATGGCAAAAAGTCAAATTCGATAAAGAAATAAAACGCGGGGTTCGTGTAAGTATGTTCACCCTTTTTGGCCCAACATTCGGACTTGCAAAACCTGTATATGTCGATTTCAAGCCTAACGATTCAGGTAATTCAAGAGCTGAAATCGTTCGATATTCCACATCGTTGCATAATTCTGGAATTGTAGAAGGAAGAGCAGCCATCCTTTATAAAATGGGTACGACAAAAATTTATCCTGGTGGTCACGCCAAATTCGCCTTGAATTTTGAGTATTCAGCAGACGATGCATTTATTAGAGCTATAGAAACTGGTTCGACCTTAGACGTCTTTGCGAAGCGAATTCCCATCATGGAAAACACCTATAACGATCAATTCTACTTGACTTTATATGTCGCTTTCCATTTCGGCAAGCGGTATTTATAAATTTAGCGACCGTATTCTACACGAATTCAACCGTTTACTCAAAAAAGCAAATCTTGAACAATTTTGCCTGTTAAAGGGTTTTATTTTAATTAAATTGCGCTTCGTTTTTTACATCCTGACTAACAGCATGACTATGAGAAAAATATTACCCATTGGACTTGGTCTTTTGACCGTTGCATCTGTAATATCACTAAACTTTTTATCTGATTCAAAATATTCACCTCGACAAGGGAATTATGGTGAAAATCGCGAGCCACATTCTATGGATTGGGCGCACGTTGATGGCCGAACTGGTGAGCTAAACCCAGCTGCGCGGCTCGAAGCGTTTAACGACATCCGTAATTCAGCAAGCCGTTCGGGCGCAATGGGATTAACCTTTGAAAACCTTGGACCGGACAACGTTGGTGGTAGAACCCGTTCGATCTTGGAAGTATTTGGAAAGCCTGATACTTTACTCGTAGGTTCAGTGACTGGAGGTATATTCATTAGTTACGATGGAGGTGGAGTATGGGAACCTCACACCCAGTTTCAAAACTTAGATTCTTCATCTAGTATCATTTCGTGCATTCATCAAGACACAACAAACGGAAGAATATATGTTGGAACCGGTTCTTCTTTTGAAGGGGAAAAATGGCCTGGTTACGGGATTTTTTATAGTGATGACAACGGGATTAACTTTAAACACTTAACGGAAACTACACCAAACAATAGGTTCACCCAAGGCGGCAGCCCATGGTTATATGTCAATCGAATTCGCACGGATGGAGCAGGGAATGTATATGCAGCTACTGGCCAAGGTCTTCTAAAATCAACGGACAAGGGCGAAACTTGGGATCACATCATTTACATTGATGGTGGTAACACGATTCCATCTACAGCAATCTATGCCGATGTGGTCGCCATGAAAAGCGGACGTGTATTAGCATCCACTACGAACGGAGCCATTTATATTTCGGACGATGGATTGGTTGGCACATTCGAACAAGTAACACAAGCGGGAATGCCGTCATCAGGTATGGGAAGAACGGTTCTTTCCGCTTCCGCTCAAAACGAAGATCACATTTATGCCATGTTTCTTGAAAGTGGTGCGGGATGTTTGAATGCAGTATATGAATCTACCACAGGTGGTGAGTTTTGGACTAAATTATTAGTCAATCACGATGATTTTGACCCAATGAACAATGGCGACTACTGCCAAGGCATATATGACGCTGCATTGGGAGTTTCACCAATTAACGAGAACTTATTCTTCCTGGGGGGAATAACGCTTTGGCGATACGATGGTAACCTTACTCGTATTGCTGCAGAATTTGGATCGCCCCCTTTCCAAGATGTTCTTCCGAATTATGTGCATGCTGACAAGCACTATGTTTATTTCAGTCCGAATGACCCAAGAAGGGTTTATGTTACTACAGATGGTGGTGTTGCTATGTCAGAAAACGATGGCCAATCATGGCGTGGACTTAATAAAGGATACGTAACTACTCAGAATTACGCTATATCTCACAGCAACGATGGTACATTGGCGTTGTGTGGAAATCAAGACAATGGTTCTTTGATCGTGCTAGGTGATAATGCCTCTGATCCTAAAGTTGGATTTGAAATGACTGGTGGTGATGGAATGGGCAACGATATGTCACAGATTAGTGCGATTGTTTTCACATCGTCACAAAACGGAGCCGTGAATCGAATTGACGCTGCACAGCGAAATGGTTCAAGTTTCCCTGTAGGTTCGATCAGCGGAAGCGGTGGGCCATTTGTTACTCGAGTTCGATTGTGGGAAAGCATCAATGATCCATCAAGTCGTGATTCTGTGTACTTCAGCGTTGAAGGATCGCAAATAGCAATCGATGTAAGTAATGGTATTGTCCGATCATATTCTGCCAACGTTGATCCTGTTCAGCCTGCGGCAATCGTAATAGGCCCATCTATAAAGGTTTTTTCGGGATCTCAAATGCTTACAACTTCAGCGACAGACTCAACCAACTTTACGAGTACGAATGGTTCAGAAGGAACAATTACATATAATGCGGACGGTTCGTTTGATGTAAATGTGACTTTTGCGACTGCACCTTCTGAAAACTCAAACATCTTTGTAAGCTTCGAACAACGATATGCGGCCAACTCAGTCTTGATTCTTGAAAGCAATAACTTAAATAGCGGTTTAACAAGCTATCAATTTGAGCATCGATTGGAGAATAGTTTGAATCCTGGAGACGCAATTTTAGTGCAAGATCCAGTTCAATCTATTTTAGCAAATACAGGAGGCTCAACATCAACTGGTGGGATCAGAATTTATCGTAATGTGTTGAACTTTACAGAAAATCCAGTTCCAATTGATATTCCTGGTGTAAGTGGTCAAGTTTCTGCTTTAGATTTCACGCCTGATGGAGACCACCTTTTTGTTGGGACTCAAAACGGTTCGTTGTATCGCGTGTCTGGATTAAAAAACCTCTATACCGCTGCAGACTTAAATCAAATTACCGTTTCCAATTTGAGCAGCGCTTCTGTGGGAGCTGGCGGAATTACAAGCGTTGCAGTTGATCCGAACAATCCTGAGCGAGTTGTGGTTACAGCCGGAGCCTACGGCCTTTCAGATCGGATCAAAATTTCGACAAACGCACTGAGTGGAGGAACATTCATGAATATTCATGGAAATCTACCCGGAATGCCCATTTACTCTGCAGAAATTGACCGAAATGATCCAAACATTATTCTTGTCGGAACAGAGTTTGGACTTTGGGCTACAGCTAACGCTACGGACATTGCGCCAACTTGGTCTGATGAAAACGATCAGTTTAGCTATGTTCCTGTTTATGATGTTCGTCAGCAATCGCTTCCTTGGGAACAAGCAAAAAATACAGGAATGTATTTCATAGGCACATATGGTAGAGGAATGTGGAAGTCTAGTTCCCTAGTTGGAATTAAAGATGTTGATCCTTTACCAACGCAAAAAGAAGCATTGACTGGATTAAAAGTTTATCCAAACCCTATGAAGGATAATGGAAGTCTTGAGCTAACGTCAGCTTATAATGGCAATGTCAATGTGACTTTATTCGACATCAACGGACGCCAGATACAATCTTGGCAAGAGCGCGTTGCTTCTGGCAAGAACACGATCAAACTAAATACTTTGATGCTTCGATCTGGTAACTATTATGTGAGTGTCGAGGCTGGCGAAAGCCGTCAGGTGGCTAAAATCATGGTATTGAGATAGAACAATATTTGATTAAAATACAGAGCCCCCTTCCAGGATTTAATTGGAAGGGGGCTTTTTTTTGCCTCATCCAAACCAACCGTTATCTCAATCTCGGTTGTAATATGATTTGGGCCTAGCTAGCTTTCATGAAACTAAACATCAAAGTCATGAAATCATCATACGTAATTAGCACTTCCCTATTAATTGGCGCCCTTTCGTTGGCCTACGTTCAGACGAATTCAGACCCAAAATACACAGTGCGAAAGTCTGCGCCTAACCAATCTCATGCTTATTTTAACCGATGGGCGCAAGTCGATGCAAACACAGGTGAAATCATGCTAAATGCCCGGGCAGATGTTTACGGTGGATTAGCCCATCGTGCCAGCCGGGCCACCAAATTGGGCCTTCAGTTTTCTCAACGTGGACCTGACAATGTTGGAGGAAGAACACGCGCAATCTTAGAGCTATACAAAAAACCAAACCTCCTACTTGTTGGGAGCATTTCTGGTGGCCTTTTTATCAGCTACGATGCAGGAGCCAATTGGGAACCGCATATTCAATTCCAAAATTTAGACAGCAGTTCGAGCATTATTTCGGCAATCCATCAAGACACTGTTTCTGGACGCATATACATTGGTACAGGATCAAGTTTTGACAATTTCGATGTTTCGTGGCCAGGGTTTGGTATCTATTACTCTGACGATGAAGGCGTAACTTTTAGTCATTTAACGTCCACAACCCCATCCAATCGATACTCAAAAACGGCAAGTCCTTGGATAGCCGTGAATCGAATTCGCACTTCAAGTGATGGACAATTATTTGCCGCAACCGATCAAGGCCTTAGAGTTTCATCCGATCTTGGGAAAACATGGGAAAACCCGATTGAATCAATTGGTGGTTCAAATCTCGTACCTGCTTCGGATGTAATTGTAACACCCGATGATCATGTCTTTGTCTCATTTGAGGATGGAAGAATATTCAAAGGCCATGCGTCTAATCTCGTATTTGAATTGTTGAACTTGTCCAAGGATTTGCCAACCGGCATGGATCGCACCTGCTTAGCGGCATCTGCTAACGGAATGTTTATTTACGCACTCAATGTAAAGAGCAATGCCTTCCACTCTCTTTACAAGTCAACAAACCAAGGTGAAAGCTGGGTTAAACTTGTAAGCGCTCATTCACAATTTAGACCAATGTGTAGTTCAAACCATTGCCAAGGAAAATATAACGCGGCCCTAGCTGTAGACCCAAACGACCCTTTCAATGTCTTTATAGGAGGTATTCAATTGTGGCGTTTTGACGGTAACTTAACCAGAATTTCAACTGAAGCGGGCACCGCGCCCTATCGCGATGTGTTGCCAAACTACGTGCATGCCGATAAACATTACATCTATTATAGCCCTAATGATAACAAGCGTCTTTATGTGACAACGGACGGTGGCGTTTCCATTTCTACGAATAATGGAAATACATGGCAAGGATTAAATAAAGGCTACACCTCGACCCAATTCTATGGAATTGCCCACGGCAACGATATAGGAACTGTAATTGGCGGGTCGCAGGATAACGGCACGTTAGCTCTTTTTAGTGATAATGCAAACGATCCTAATGTTGGCATTTCGCTTTTTGGCGGAGATGGGTTTGATTGTGAAATGAGCCAATACGCTGATCTCTATTTTGTTTCATCTCAATATGGAAACATTGCTCGTGGAGAAAAAGATGCGCCATTCATAATGATTAACAACGATGACGATGTCAATAACCCATTTGCGACCGTTATTAGCCTTTGGGAATCGATTCATGACACACGCAGTCAGGATTCTATTGTATTCTCAATGGAGCCAATAGAGACTGCTATTGCGACAGGCAACGGAATTATTAGGACGTTTAACGAGGAGATTCAGCTTCTGCAGACTTCGGCCATTATCATTCCATCAACGATCAAGGTAAGAAGTGGCAGTCAAGTTTTAACGATGAGTTCGGATATCAAAACCTTAATCAGCAATGGTACGGGATCGTTCGAATTGGGAAATGATGCTCGGTTCAAGTTGAATGTCGCTTTTGATCAAGCTCCAACTGAAAATGCCAATGTTTTTGTGAGCTACGAGGTTGAATACAAATCAAATAGCATCATTTTAGTGGCCAGTGAAAACTTAAACACAAGTAAAAAGTCCTACCTTATTGAACACCGTCTCGAATCAGACCTAAAGCCTGGTGATCAGATCAAAATTCAAGATCCCGTACAGTCTTTGCTTGCAACCAATACTCACACTGGAATTTCCATCTATCGCAATGTTTTAAACAGCCAACGCGTACATGATCGCATTTCTATTCCTGGAATAAATGGGACGGTCAGCACATTTGCTTATAGTTCAGATGGAGCTACTCTTTTTGCAGGCACAGCTGAAGGAAAATTATATCGAATTATGAATTTAGACCAGCTTTACAGCGAAGAAGATTTGAGCTAATTAATCATCGAGCAGATTAGCAATTTCGGATTTGGCGGAATCACAGGTATAGCTATTGATCCCAACAATAACAACAGAATGGTGGTGACGAGAGGCGGATATAACGCACCCGATCGCATCCAGTTCACGTCAAATGCTTTGAGTTTTAATATCGATTTTGAAAACATTCATGGTGACTTACCACCTATGCCCATTTACGATGCGGAATTTGACTTTAATAACCCTTCGCTTGTTTTAGTTGGGACTGAATTTGGCATTTGGGCGTGTTCAGATATCGATGGAGGCTCTTTAACTTGGAGTGACGAAAATGACCAGCTCAGCTATGTTCCGGTTTATGACATTCGCCAACAACATTTGGGATGGACTGATGCCAAGAACACGGGAACAATATATGTTGGCACACACGGAAGAGGCATTTTAGAATCTACCTCACTTGTTGGGATTTCTGAAGTCGTCCCAAATCTATACGAAACTGCTAGTTTATCTGATCTTAAGATTTACCCGAATCCATTGAAGGATGTCGGAAAAATTGAATTTGAATCAACAATTGCCGGAAATAGCGACTTCATTCTGTTTGATGCGAATGGTCAACAAGTTATGAATCGATCACAACATGTTACTGAGGGAACGAATACTATTGAATTCAACGTTTCCAACATAAGATCTGGTTTTTACATAATTAAACTTACAATGGGAGATGATTCCAAAACTGGGCGAGCACTTATTTTAAGATAACCATTTTAATTATGATTCAGATCAAACAATGAGATGAATTAACGATGCTACCTTTACACTCAAATTTTTTAGCCTTGAGTGAAATTAGAATTGCAATAAATGGATTCGGTCGAATAGGTAGAACCTTAACTAGGGTGTTGCAGCAGCACCCTAATATTAGGATTTGCGCTGTAAACGATTTGGCAGATGCTGCCACGCTTACGCACCTACTCAAGTATGATTCTATTCATGGTCGGTTTCCAGGGCAAATTGAAGAAGGAGATAAGTGCTTCTTTATCAATGATAAAGTCGTTCAAGTTTATAATCAAAAGGATCCGGCAACGTTACCATGGTATGATTTCGGAATCGATGTGGTTATCGAAAGCTCAGGTTTCTTCCGAAAGACAAGCGATGCTGAAAAACACATACAAGCTGGCGCTAAAAAGGTCATCATCTCAGCCCCAGCCATGGATACAGATACAAAAACCATTGTTTTAGGTGTAAACGATCATTTGCTAGATGGTTCGGAAAAAATAATTTCAAATGCATCGTGCACCACGAATAGCGCGGCTCCTCTAGTGAAAATATTACAAGAAAATTGGGCCATCGAACAAGCTTATATCACAACTGTTCACTCTTATACAAGCGATCAACGCTTGCATGACGCGCCTCATAAAGACTGGAGAAGAGGACGAGCAGCAGCACAAAGCATCGTACCCACCACAACCGGAGCTGCCAAAGCCATTACACGAATTTTTCCGGAATTGGAAGGGCGAATTGGCGGGGCGGGTATTCGGGTTCCTGTTCCAAATGGATCGTTAACTGACCTAAGTTGTGTATTAAACAAAGAAGTCAGCATTGAGGAAATAAACGCAAAGTTTAAGGAAGCTGCAGAAGGTCAATTAAAAGGCATTTTAGAATACACGGAAGATCCCATTGTTTCCATTGATATTATAGATAATCCGCACAGTTGCATTTTCGACAGTCAATTGACATCAGCCATCGGAAAGATGATCAAAGTGGTGGGCTGGTATGACAACGAATGGGGTTATTCAAACCGTCTTGTCGAGCTTATCAAGCGAGTCGCTTAGCCCCCGAATTTCAACATGGTTAACGTTGCGCCATCAAATTTCGCATAATGGCAAGAATGAAACCATTCGCCAAGATTGACATAACGACTGCCTCCACTAAGCGTCTTATCTAAAACCATATGGCGATGACCAAAAATGAAGTAATCAAAATGCTTGGTTTTGAGCACATCATTGCAATATTGCATGAGATATTCTTTATCGTCACCCAAATAAATCGAATCCTTATCTCCGGTTGATTCTCGACTCTTTCTAGAGAAAAATCGAGCTAAGGAAACGCCCACGAAAGGATGCAAAAAAGCGAATAACCGCTGACACAAACGATTAGAGAATACACCCTTGATTAATTTATATCCGTGATCCCCTGGGCCTAGTCCATCTCCATGCCCGATCATGAATTTCTTGCCTTCGAATTCGCGTATAATTGGCTCCTTATAGATGGTCGCATTCAGCTCCTTTTCAAAATAATCGAACATCCAGACGTCATGATTGCCTGTAAATATGTGCAGTTTGACCCCATTATCACTCAACTCAGCTAGTTTACCTAGTAATCGGATATGTCCTTTAGGAACGACATGTTTGTATTCGAACCAAAAGTCGAAGACATCGCCAACTAAATAGATATCTGATGCATCTTGCGCGATGCTATCGAGCCACCGAACGATCTTTTTCTCACGACTATGGTCGATATCAATCGGTGAACCGAGGTGAAAGTCTGAAGCAAAATATATGTTCTTCGCTATCAAGGTATATCGACTCTTTTAATCTTTTCGAATAAATTCAGTTTGTCAAATGCTATTTGAAAACGAATCAAATCATACCATTCTAGACCATTGGTGGTGATTTCAGTTTGGATAGACGGTGAATACAACAACGGAAGATATACTTCAATCATATCTGGAACAATCGCAACGTACACACCTGCATCGTAGATAAACGGATCGGAAGCAGAAACGCCCACGTCACCAAAAATGCCAAAAGGGGTTCGTCCTATTTTCGCTTTAACATTGATACTGGTCAACCAAGTGCTTGATTGACCTACAGCCGTAGGAACTTTAAATCCACCGTGATTCTCTGAGAATTGACGACCTAAAAAATCATTCGCACCAGATCGATCAAAAAACTCTCCGTCAAAGGCATAATCAGTCTGAGCATTTTGCCCGTCTAGCCGCCAATTATAAGCTGGATTAGTTGAATTATTCGAAAGAAAAGCACCAGCAAAATACCTTAAACTGAGTTTGAGTTTTCCATTAAAATCAATTAACTCATTGGCCTCGAAGTGCGTTCGAACAAAGTCACTATGTTCCTCAAACCGAGCGAATAACTTAGTGGCGTAAACGGGATGATCCAACTTAATTTGATACTCTACTCGGTTGAACAAATCAGCAGTAAGTTGATTCTCCCAATTACCTGCTGCATCTTTTTGAGGTGTCTCTAAAAGGTTAATGATAGAACCAAAGGCAAATTTTTGGTGGACAATACCACTATAATTAGTTGGTTTTATATAAAAAGTAATGTTTGGGTGGAATCGACTATACTTTAACTCCTGACCTAGAACGCGATCATAAACATAGCGTTTGGCTCCAAGTCCAAACTCAATGGTTTCCAAAAGTCCATAATTAGGGTTAACCGAATATGACACCAACCCAGTTCCAACAAGATTACTACCCTTTAGTCCAAACATTGGAATCAGGACGTAGCTCAGCTTGCGACTGGGAAGTGAATGATTATAGAGCATCAGACCAGGCATAGCACCGTTTGGCACATTCATACCTAGCACAGGAGCGAAGAATACTTGATTCACTTTTGGCTGCTCAACCGCACCTAAAAATTTAAACTTAATCGGTTCAGTCTTCTTAAAGATGCCATGCGTTTTGGCGTAATTGTTATCCCGAATAAGTTCCGGCATGATTTGCTTTCGATCGATTTCGACACGATGTCCTAATCCTTGTAGAATAATAGTCGTGTCTGACTCAAAACCTTTGACCCAAACCTCGTGCACAACAGCATCTGACTTATCCATTAAGGAAACCATTACGGGAGTTGCCAATCCTCTATTCGATAGTTTAATCTTAGTCTCATTTCCTACTTCTTTCACAGATCGGATAGAATAATCAATCTTTTCCCTTGTTTTTACTATATCTGTAAAGAACCAATCTAGATTTTCATCCGAGGTCTGTTCAATGGTATTTTCAAGACTTTTAGGATAAGGGTGCTTGAATTTATTCTCCTCAAAATAGCGATGCATTCCTGCATCCATAATTGAGTCGCCTAAATAATGCCTTAAATAATTGAGCGACACCGCTGACTTAGAGTAAACGATGAACCCATAATTAAGCAAGGAATAATCTTGAGCGTGTTCATTCATGGGTTGATCTCGGTTTGCTCTAGCCTGAATCAAATAAGTCAATTCATGTTGATCTTCTATCCCATATTTATCTAAGCCCGCGAAACGCAACAGTTTATTTGGTTCATCCTCCTTGTTCAAAATTGTCCCATTCGGATACTTGGTACTTAAGTATCGCTGTTCATTATAGCTATTCACTCCTTCATCAAGCCATGGGAAGTCTCGCTCGTTACTTCCCAAAATTCCATAGAACCAATTGTGTCCCACTTCATGCATAATGACCGTTTCAAGCGTTAGCGCATCGCCTGCATCTCCAATTATGGTAACGTTCGGATATTCCATTCCTCCTCCAGCTGCAATTGTACCATCAACTGCTGTAGCATGATGGTAAGGATAATCGCCATTCCAGAGGCTATAATAATAAACCGCGTCTTGCATATACTCTATGCTGTTTTGCCATAGGGAAGCCCGCTTGTTGGTAAACATCGTCCAAACCTCAACAGAATCTCCAGAGGCAGGCAACGCAACTTTACCAAATAAAACATGGTAGCGTTTATCGGCAAACCAACCAAAATCATGAACCCTATCTTGATGGTAGTGAAGCGTTTTCCTATCCCTTGACGATTCTGGAAACTCCAATTTATCTTTCCATTCAGCCCAATCATCATTTTCTTTGCGCTCATTGATCCAAACCTTTGTCTCTTCAACCTTTTCCTCAAGCCATTTTCTTTCGTCCAGATTCTGCAAATCGCCAGTTGCGCCTACAACATAATTGTTTGGTAAATCTATGTAAACATCGAATGACCCAAATTCGGAATAGAATTCACCTTGTGTTAAATAAGGCATTTGATGCCAACCGGCTGTATCATATACCGCTGGCTTTGGATACCATTGAGTGATTTGATAACTCTGACCAACATGTCCTAGTCGCGAGATTTGCCCACTTGGCAACTTCACCTTAAAAGGCGTAGAAATGGTGACCGAGGCTTGCGGTAGCAATGGGTTTTCTAGGAAAATTTTACAGATATCAATATGCTCGGGGTCATACTCCCATAAACACAATTTTCCGTTTAGCGCGAATGAAACACTGTCTATATATCCTCTTTCGTCCTCAGTGGCGAAAAAGAGTTTGGTTTCACCCATTCGAATAAGTTGCTTTGCTAATGCCGTCTTATTGTTCTTGTATGCATTCGGCCAAAGATGAAAGTATATGAAAGTCAGAGTATCGCGACTATTGTTGGTATAAACAACTTCTTCATCGCCCCTCAAAATGTGATTCTTATCGTCTAGTTCGACTCTAATATTATACGCAACATCTTGCTGAAAATACTGAGCTTGAACATTGCCAATAATAAGCAGAGCCGCTATACTAAACGCGGCCTTCATCACTCTCCAAAAATCTGAGCTAGCTTTTCTTCTAATGCCACGCCTCGAAGGTTCTTCCCTATTATCACCCCTTCTTTATCTAACAATATGGTAAGCGGAATTCCGGTAATTTGATATTCAGCAACCACTTCACTTTGCCAGTACTTTAAGTCACTTACATGTTTCCATTCCAAGCCATCTTGACCAATGGCATTAAGCCATGCTTGCTGCGTCTTATCCAGGGAAACACCATAAATTTCAAATCCCTTTTCATGGTATTTATCGTATACCTTTTTCACGTTCGGGTTCTCTCTTCGGCATGGTCCGCACCATGATGCCCAAAAATCAATAAGTACATATTGACCTCTCAAATCGGATAGGCTAAGGACCTCACCGTTCGGCTGTGCCAAAGTGATTTCTGGGGCAACAGCACCAATGGCAACATTCCTCATTCCTTCAATTTGAGCCTTCATATTATCGTAGATATCGTTCCCATTGGCAACACCATCTAAGGCTCGAACCACCTTGTCGTAATAAGCAAAGTCAATATCAAAATTTAGGTTTTGCAACGCAGCCATAGAACTTAAACCAGCAGGCTTACGATTGATGAATGCCTTAATCTCTCGTTCCATTTTAATGTTGATGTTTTCATATGCAGCGACTGCAGATTCCATCATGCGTTTATCGTTATTCATCTGAGCGGCCTGCATGATCATATTGATGGAATCCTTCATCCCCGTCAGGCCATTCATTTCCTTCATTCGATGACATTCTTCAGGTCCCTCAACCACCTCAAATGATTTAAACATATTCCCAATCTCTGCTTTAGTAACAACCGATTCACCGGGTGATAAAACAAGATAAAATGAGTTCTGCTCATTGACTCCTACTCTGTAGAATTCAGGTCGATCTGTTGAATAGGTGAACGCGTATTCTCCTTTGTCGTTTGCGACAATGGTATCCAAAGGCTTCACATCCTTTGACTCAACAATTTGTAAATAAACCGGTTGACCAGCTCCGCCTTTTATGCTTCCTTTTATACTAACCGGGCCTACTTCCCTTACAAGAGTTTTGTGCTGTCCAATGATTTCCCCATTTTCATCAAGACTCAGGCTGTCACCAGCTGCACCACTAGCACCTTCATTCGATTTTACTGTATTTGAACAAGCGCCCGTAAGCAGCATTAGTGCCAACATAGGGTATAGAATTTTTTCTGCGATTTTCATTTTCATCTAATTAATTATCTAGTGCTTCTCTGAGCATTTGATTCGTTTTTTTAGGATCAGCTTTTCCATCACTAAGACGCATAACTTCACCCATAAATAGACCTAGTATTCCTTTTTTACCTGATCGGTATTCAGCAACTTTATCTGGGAATCGTTCCATAGCAGCGGCAATCCAGCTTTTAAGCTCATCAGTATTGGCAACTTGAACCAAACCGTGTTCTTCTGCAAGCTCGTCCGCAGTGTTATCAAGGAATTTTGTCAATAATGGAAACAATTGCTGGGATGCCATTGTTTGACCCATTTTTCCTGAATCAACCAAATTGATAAGTCCTGCAAGGCGCTCGGCCGTCACATCGAAACCAGATATATCTATCGCCATTTCATTGATATGTCCTTTCACCTCGCCCATCATCCAGTTTGCGGCCGATTTCGGATTCTTCACAAATTGCAAAAGCGATTCAAAATAAAGCGCAAATCCCTTATTGTCCGTTAAAACTCCAGCATCATAATCGCTCAACCCAAGGTTGATGTATTTCTCGTAGAGCTCCGTTGGAAGCGGAGGCATTGTCTTGCGAATGCCTTCGATATAATCTTTTGTAATTACAAGCGGCTGCAAATCTGGTTCTGGGAAGTAACGATAATCATCCGCTTCTTCCTTTGTTCGCATGATAGAAGTTTCGCCAGTTCCTGCGTTGAATGTCAAAGTTGATTTTAGGACTTTTTCACCCGCTTCAATCATTTTGACATGACGATTAAACTCAAAGTCAATCGCTCGTTTCACGTTTCGTATGCTATTCAAATTCTTCACCTCAACTCGGGTTCCGAATTCCTTTGCTCCTTTTTCGCGAATAGAAACATTGGCATCACACCGAAGGCTTCCTTCCTCCATGTTGCCATCGCATATTTCTAAATAACGCACTAGTTTTCTTACTTCAGTGAGATAAGCGTAGGCTTCGTCTCCTGATCGCATATCTGGCTCAGAAACAATTTCAAGTAGCGGCACTCCTGCGCGATTCAAATCGATCAGGGTATCGAACGGACTGATGTCATGGATACTCTTGCCAGAATCTTCTTCCATATGAATTCGAGTTAGGCCAACCTTTTTAGGCTTGCCCTGACCGTCTTTAATGGAGATAAACCCTCCTGTGCAAATTGGAGTCGTGTCTTGGGTTATTTGGTAGCCCTTAGGCAAATCCGCATAGAAATAATTTTTTCTCGCAAATTCATTGTTTTCGCGAATATTCGCCTGAACAGAAAGACCAAGTCGAACAGCAAATTCCGCGCTTTTTTCATTCAACACAGGAAGTGTTCCTGGGTGTCCTAAACTAACCGGGTTTGTATTCGTATTTGGTAAATTGCCGTACTCATTTCTATCGGATGAAAATGCCTTTGATTTTGTTAGCAATTGGGCGTGAACCTCAAGGCCTACAATCAACTCGTACTTATCTTTAATTTCCTCTATCACTATAAATAAAAGTGGCAAAGGTAGCCACCTCTGGCTTAACCTTATGCGTCAATTTTCTTAAGAAATTTTTTCACAATGCCGGCCAATTTTGGCTCCGCGGCCCTTGCTGCGGCTTGAACTTCTTCATGACTGACGGTTTCTACATTACCCTCAATGCCCAAATCCGTTATTACGGACAATGCAGCTACACGCATTCCAAGATGTTTGGCAGCTATGTTTTCTGGAACAGTACTCATTCCGACTACGTCCGCCCCTATTCTTCTGATGTAGCGATATTCAGCTGGTGTTTCAAAGCAAGGACCACTAACTGCAGCATAAACTCCTTGATGCAGCTTTTCTCCGATTTCATCTCCACATGCTACAAGTAGTTTGACATAGGTTTTATCATATGCTTCGGACATGTCTGGAAATCTCGGCCCAAGTGCGTCCATATTCGGCCCGATCAGGGGATTTGTTGGCATAAGGTTGATATGATCATTGAGGATCATGATTTCGCCCACTTTATACGCTGGATTCATACCTCCGCTGGCATTGGACAAAATCAAGTTTTTCACATTTAAAAAATGCATCACTCTAATTGGAAAGGCCACCTGTTCCATGGTGTATCCTTCATAGAAGTGAAATCGACCTTTCATTGCCAAGACCTCTACCCCATCGATGAACCCATGGATTAATTTACCATCATGTCCATCTACTGTTGATTGAGGGAAATTCGGAATACTTGAGTAAGACAAAACTCGTGGTTCGTTTACTTCATTTGCCAAATCACCTAAACCTGTGCCTAGAATAATACCAACCGGCTTATTCACATTAAGTTTCCCTTTAATAAAGGAAACAGTCTCTTTAATTTGATCTAACGAATTCATTAATTACTTTATTGAAATTGGGTTTATCGGAATTCTGAAAATTCAACTTTACGGGAAGTGCGTATATAGACAAATCCTTGAACGTGGTTTCTGTAATATATTTCTTAAGCCTTGTTGCATCCTTCTCAGTCGTAATTATCGCTAAAGATGGATCTGAATATTGAATGAAGGATGCCGAAATTTTATCGAGATCAGCTCGAGTATAGACATGATGGTCATTAAACCTAAAATGTTGAATGATTTCATAATCGGCCTCAATCTTGGCAATAATGCTTGCTACCGTAGCTATGCCTGTTACTAATATAACCCGTTTTGTTTCGTTGGGAAGTTTCCTTCCTGAAGAGATACAATATGCTATCCCATAATCTTCATAAGCAAAAAAGAGCTTTTGATAGGGAGCTG
Source organism: uncultured Flavobacteriales bacterium (assembly GCA_943788145.1). GTDB lineage: Bacteria > Bacteroidota > Bacteroidia > Flavobacteriales_G > Salibacteraceae > SHAN690. The sequence goes on along the minus strand of CALSPD010000018.1, from coordinate 121,656 downwards.
GGCTTATTAAGGACATTGCGTTTCGCCTTTGATCATTACTTAAACTTTTTGGGCATTTCGTGACAACAATAATGTCGGCCCGATTCGCACCACATTTGTGTTCACGCAGCATACCTGCCGGTAACACGTGATCATTCACATATAAATCGTCATATGCGCTTAATAGAATCATTAGTCCCGGTTTTATCCTACGATGCTGAAATACATCGTCAAGAAGTACAACGGATAATTTAGGATTGTGTTTAATAAGGTTTTTAACCCCGAGGACTCGGTCAGCGCATACCGCCACATCGATATCTTCATATTTCTGTTTCACTTGACACGGTTCGTCTCCTATTTCATTCGCTGTTGATTCTGAAGTCGCCAATAAAAACCCAGTTGTTTTGCGTCCATATCCGCGACTTAAAGTAGCGATTCTATTTTCAGTCTTTAGAAGATCAATGACGTACTCTATCATTGGAGTTTTACCCGTTCCTCCGACCCTTAAATTTCCAATTCCGATTAAGGGTATTTCAAACGACACCGACCGAATTATTACGATTTGAAACAGCAGATTTCTGACGGCAGTAATCAAAGAATAAACCCAAGAAAATGGTAGAAGGAGTTTCCGCACGGCACAAAGGTAGTTTCTGTAAATTTCTGCTCCTTTGCTAAACGAATAAAACAAGATGAAAATATCCGAAGTACTACAAATACTAGAAAATTGGGCACCACCCTCACTTCAAGAATCGTATGACAATGCTCAATTGCTATGTGGTGACCGAAATGAAGAAGTAACTAAAACATTAGTCACACTGGACTGCACCGAAAAAGTTGTTTTAGAGGCAATAGAGAAAGGATGTAATCTTATAATAGCGCATCACCCGATTATTTTTAGTGGGTTAAAGCGTTTAACTGGAAGCTCATACGTAGAACGGACGATGATTCATGCCATAAAAAACAATGTTGCTATATATGCTATGCATACCAATCTCGACAACATATCATCAGGAGTGAACTTTGAAATTGGCAAGCGATTGCAATTGACAAACACTAGAATACTGTCTCCGAAATCAAATCAATTATTGAAGCTAGTGACATTCGTTCCAACTGGCCATCTTGAACCGGTTAGAACTGCTCTTTTTAATGCGGGGGCTGGACACATTGGCGAATATGATCATTGTAGTTTTAGCCATAAAGGTGTGGGCACTTTTAGGGCATCGAATGATTCAAAGCCATTTATCGGTCAGCCCGGTATTGATCATTCCGAGATGGAAACAAGACTCGAAGTCATACTTCCCCTACATTTAAAGCAGACTTTGCTGCAAGCATTATTACATGCGCATCCTTACGAAGAAGTGGCATTCGACATCTATTCATTAGAAAATCTTAATCAGAATATTGGCAGTGGAATGATTGGGGAGTTATCCGCCCCCATGCATGAATCGGACTTTCTTAACTTCATTTCCAACACTTTCAAAACACCTTGTATTCGACACACCGCTTTGTTAAATCGACCTATTAAAACTGTTGCCATTTGTGGCGGTTCGGGAAGTTTTTTGCTGCCTCAAGCAATTCGCGCGCATGCGGATGTTTTTATTACTTGTGACTTTAAATACCATGAATTTTTTGACGCTGACGACAATCTGGTCATTTGCGATGTTGGACACTTTGAAAGTGAGCAATTTACACCTCGGTTAATTGCTAACTATCTACAGGATAAAAATGCTACATTTGCCGTCCTTTTATCAGAGGTAAATACGAACCCTGTACATTATTTCATTTCATAAAAAAGTATGGCAGCAGCAAAGAAGAGCACTGAGATTACGGTAGAAGCAAAGCTCAGAGCACTTTACCGATTACAGTTGATTGATTCAGCTATTGACAAAATCCGAACAATTCGAGGCGAATTACCACTTGAGGTTGAAGACCTACAAGATGAGATTGCTGGTCTAGAAACAAGATCCAACAATCTTCAAACCGAGTTAGAAGAACTGGAAAACAAAGTGAGCGAACGAAAGAACGCCATAATTGATTCCAAAGAGTTGATCAAAAAGTATGAAGAACAACAAAAGAATGTTCGAAATAATAGAGAATTTGACTCCCTTTCAAAGGAGATTGAATTCCAGTCATTAGAGATTCAGCTTTCTGAAAAGAGACTCAATGAATTTCAAGCACAGATTATCCAGAAGAAAGAAGTAATGGCTGGAGCGACTGAAAACTTGAATGAGCGAAAAAAAGATTTAGATCATAAGAACAATGAACTAAACGGCATAATCAAGGAAACTGAAAAAGAAGAGAAGGCACTTGAAAAAGCTTCTCAGGAAGCTGCTTCACAAATAGAGGAACGATTGCTTAATGCTTATAAGCGTATTAGAGAAAGCGTTAAGAACGGATTAGCTGTAGTACCAGTTGAGCGAGGCTCTTCGGGAGGATCATTCATTAAAATTCCACCTCAGCGTCAATTAGACATCGCGGCTCGAAAGAAAATCATTACAGATGAACACAGTGGAAGACTTTTGGTTGATTTAGAGTTAGCTCTTGAAGAAACAGAAAAGCTAAAGGATATCACGCAAAAGGCGATGATGGACTAGGCTCGTAAATAATTATAGGAAAAGGCCGGATTTAGCAAATACTAAATCCGGCCTTTTTCATTCCAATATTTCTAAACAACAAAAAAAAGGCGTGCATTAGGTGCACGCCTTTATTATTCAATGTGAGTAATTATCCTGGATAGTCTCGTTCTGTTTCCCCAGTATATACTTGTCGAGGACGACCAATAGGTTCGTTATTCTCTCGCATTTCTTTCCATTGACCAACCCATCCTGGAAGTCGACCTAAAGCAAACATTACCGTGAACATGTTAGTCGGAATACCAAGAGCTCGATAGATGATTCCAGAATAGAAATCAACATTTGGATAAAGCTTTCGTTCAACAAAATATGGATCATTGAGGGCAGCCTCTTCTAATTTCTTAGCTATCGCGAGAACCGGATCTTTAACACCAAGTTTGCTTAACACATCATCTGCGGCCTTCTTAATAATTCGAGCTCTAGGATCAAAATTCTTATATACTCTGTGGCCAAAACCCATCAATCTAAATGGATCATCCTTATCCTTTGCTTTATCTAAATATTTATCTGCATCGCCTCCGTCTGCACGAATTGCTTCTAACATTTCGATTACAGCCTGATTTGCTCCTCCATGTAGTGGCCCCCAAAGTGCATTAATTCCAGCAGAAACTGAAGCATAAAGGCTAGCATGCGAAGAACCAACAATTCTAACTGTACTAGTAGAACAGTTTTGCTCATGATCAGCATGTAAAATCAACAACGTGTTTAGTGCCTTCGCCACAATTGGGTCCGGAATAAAATCTTCAGCCGGTGTTGCGAACATCATTCTGAGGAAATTCTCGCAATAATCAAGGTTGTTTTTCGGATAAACCAACGGTTGTCCGATTTCATTCTTATAAGCCCATGCTGCAAGTGTAGGAAGCTTTGCGAGTAAACGCACGATGCTTATTCTTACCTCATCTGCAGAACGAACAGGATCAATTGAGTCAGGATAAAAAGCTGTTAGCGCTGTAACTAATGAAGACAAGACACCCATAGGATGCGCATTTGAAGGAAATCCTTCCAAAAGCACTTTAAAATCTTCATGAATAAGTGTATGGTAAGTAATGTCTGTTGTCCATCGCTCAAGCTCATCTTTCGATGGAAGATCCCCATAAATAATGAGATATGCTACTTCAAGGAAGGTTGATCGCTCAGCTAATTGTTCTATTGGATATCCACGATACCTGAGTATCCCTTCTTCTCCGTCAAGGAAAGTAATTGCACTGGTTGTTGAACCTGTGTTTTTATATCCAGGGTCAATTGTGATGAGTCCAGACTCGCCTCGCAGCTTGGATATATCAATAGCTTTCTCGTTTTCCGTTCCCTCCACAATTGGCAGCTTATATGATTTGCCATTGTAGTTTAGTTCTGCATAATCTGACATCTTCTCTTACTTTTCTTCTTAATTAAATTTCTATTCTGACTGCTGCGAAAATACTCCACAACTCATTTAGTTACAAGTGCCTTAAATTACAAGAATTTGAACTGATCGCCAAGGTATCGAGCATTATTTCCCAATTCTTCTTCAATGCGCAAAAGCCTATTGTATTTGGCCGTTCGATCACTACGAGAAGCAGATCCCGTTTTTATTTGCCCTGTATTTAATGCTACGGCCAAATCAGCAATGGTAGAATCCTCAGTTTCACCACTTCGATGACTCATGACCGAAGTATATCCATTTAAATGTGCCAATTCTACAGCGTTAATTGTCTCTGTTAAAGTCCCAATTTGATTGACCTTAATTAAAATTGAATTGGCAGTATTCGTTTTTATGCCTTGTTGAAGTCGCGATGTATTTGTCACAAATAAATCGTCACCGACCAACTGAACCTTATTACCCACCTTTTCAGTTAAAAGTTTCCAACCGTCCCAATCATCTTCAGCCATTCCGTCTTCAATTGAAATGATTGGATACTTGTTTACCCATTCTGCCCAAAAATCAACCAACTCTATAGAGGTCAACTCTGCTCCAGTCGATTTTTTGAATACATATTTCTTCTTGTTTGAATCATAGAACTCGCTGCTTGCCGCATCAAGCGCTATATAAATATCCTTTCCAGCTACATAACCCGCAGCCTCGATTGCCTTCAATACATATTCGATTGCAGCCTCGTTACTTTCTAGATTTGGCGCAAATCCACCCTCATCTCCTACATTAGTTGAATATCCATCCTTTTTGAGCACGGCTTTTAAATGATGGAATACCTCAGTCCCCATCCTCAAGGCTTCAGAAAACTTAGAAGCCCCAATCGGCATGATCATGAATTCTTGAATGTCAATTTTATTGTCAGCATGCGCTCCTCCATTTAGAATATTCATCATTGGGATAGGCAGAACATTAGCATTAACACCTCCTAAATATCGATACAAGGGCATACCATGACTTTGTGCAGCAGCTTTCGCGCATGCTAATGAAATTGCCAACATTGCATTGGCACCGAGGTTGGCCTTGTTTGGACTCCCATCCATTTGAATCATATGTCCATCTATCGCTGCCTGACTAGAAACAAAGGCGCCCGTTAATTCTGGACCGAACACTTCACGGACATTGCTGACAGCTTTTAGCACTCCCTTACCCAAATAACGACTCATGTCACCATCTCGTAGTTCCACAGCCTCATGAATTCCAGTAGATGCACCAGAGGGAACCGAGGCTGTTCCTATCAAACCATCATCAGTAATAACGTCCACTTCAACGGTAGGATTACCTCTTGAATCCAAAATCTCCCTTGCCAATATTTGGGCTATAGCACTCATCTTTTTCTTTTAGAAATTAGTTTTTATTCTCATCAATTAGCGCGATAAACTCATCGAATAAATAGCGCGAATCATTTGGACCAGCAGATGATTCGGGGTGAAACTGGACAGAAAAGACAGGCTTGTTTTTCAAGCGAATTCCCGCTAGCGTGTCATCATTTAAGTGAATATGCGTAACCTCGACATCATCACGCTTTTCTGCTTCTTCACGATTCACAACAAATCCATGATTTTGGGATGTGATTTCACATTTCCCTGTTCTCAAGTTCTTGACGGGGTGATTTATTCCCCTATGACCATTGTGCATTTTATATGTACTCAACCCACTTGCTATGGCTAGTAGTTGATGTCCCAAACAAATACCAAAAGTTGGAATTCCGGTCTCTACAATTTGTTTTATCAAATTAACTGAGTCTTCCATTGCCGAAGGATCACCAGGACCATTGCTAAGCATAATTCCATCCGGATTCCATTCAAGAACATCATCTAAACTCGTATGCATGGAGAAGACTTTTACTAGACTCTCACGTTCGTTCAAGCAACGTACGATATTCTTTTTTACACCAAAATCAATAAGTGCGATGCGCCTTAAGGAATTTGGACTACCCATTTCGTAAGCGCTGGATGTGCAAACTTTAGAAGAAAGTTCTAACCCTTCCATAGAAGGAACCTTTTTGAGTTGATCGGACAATTGGGCTATGTCCAGATTTTCACTGGATATTATAGCATTCATGGCTCCCTTATCACGAATATGTCGAACTATTGATCGAGTATCCACATCTGAGATTCCAACTAAGTTTTGGTTTTCAAAATATTCTTGAATTCCTTGATTAGCGGAAGGGCGAGAATAGATAGGTGAGAATTTTTTACAAACCAGCCCAGCAATTTTAATTGAATCCGATTCCACTTCATCCTCATGGATTCCATAGTTTCCAATATGGGAAGGAGTCATGAGTAGGATTTGGCCGTAATAGGACGGATCCGTAAATATTTCTTGATATCCCGACATCCCCGTGTTAAAGGCAATCTCACCAGTAGTTGTACCAATCTTTCCAGCGGCCTTTCCAAAGAAGTGAGTTCCATCTTCTAAAAGTAGAATTGCCTTCAGTCCAGTTTCATATTTCATGCTGCAATATTCTGAGTTTAGTCCAAAAAAAAGAGGATAAGTTTAAAACTTATCCTCTTTTTATTTTCACAATTGTTGATTCATTTATTCGTTTGAATCTTTTTTTGTTTCTGTGTCTGTTCCTGCATCAGCTTCATCTATTGACTCTGCCTTTGGCGCTTCATCTACAACTTGATTAGCTTCTTTGCTAACTTTCGCCTCTTGAGCAGGTGCAGCCTCTTTCTTTGGAGCTGCAGTTCCTCTTCTCGATCGTCTTGTCTTTTTCGCGTCAGCTGCCTTCTTATCCGTAACGTAAACAGAATTAAAATCGACAAGTTCAATCATACACATCTCAGCAGCATCGCCTTGACGAAAGCCGATCTTAATGATTCGGGTATACCCACCTGGTCGATCCGCAATTTTAGGAGCAACCTCTCGGAACAATTCCGATACCGCATCTTTATTTTGCAGCTTACGAAAAACCATTCTTCTTGAATGTGTTGTATCCTCTTTCGATTTAGTGATCAAGGGCTCCACATATCCGCGCAGCGCCTTTGCTTTAGCCAAGGTCGTTGTTATACGTTTATGCTCTATTAACGAAGAAGCCATATTTGATAACATCGCACTTCTGTGTGATGACGTTCGACCGAGTTGATTGATTTTATTCTGATGTCTCATTGCTCAATTAATGAAGCGATTCTTATTCTTTTTCTGCTAGATATTTCCCAACGTTCATTCCGAAATTTAGACCTTTAACTTGAACCAGATCCTCTAGCTCAGTCAATGACTTCTTACCGAAGTTTCTAAATTTAAGTAAGTCGTTCTTTTCGTATGTTACAAGGTCACCCAATGTTTCAACGTCTGCTGCTTTTAAGCAGTTTAGTGCTCTCACTGAAAGATCCATGTCCACAAGCTTAGTCTTCAATAGTTGACGCATGTGCAACGTGTTCTCGTCCAATTCTTCCTCAGCCTTCTTCTCAACCTGATCCAATGTGATTCGCTCATCAGAGAAAAGCATAAAGTGATGGATTAAAATCTTAGCTGCTTCCTTTAGTGCATCTTTTGGATGGATAGATCCATCAGTATCAATATCAAAGATCAATTTTTCATAATCCGTCTTCTGCTCAACCCGATAGTTTTCAATCGTATAACGAACATTTCGAATTGGGGTAAAAACTGAATCTAAGAAAACTGTACCTAATGCGGCATTTGCAGTTTTATTCTCCTCGGAAGGAACATAACCTCTACCTTTTCCAATAGAAATTTCCATTTCTAACGTCACTGACTTATCCATATTACAGATAATGTGATCTGGATTTAGTACTTGAAACGAACTAGTGAATTTTCCGATGTCACCAGCTTTAAATGCGTCCTGGCCACTAACTTTTATCCTTACTTTCTCTGTTTCTTCCTCCTTTATTTGTTGCTTAAACCGCACCTCTTTCAGGTTTAGAACCATTTCAGTAACGTCTTCAATAACACCTTTAATAGTGCTAAATTCATGATCAACGCCTTCGATTCTAATAGCTGTTATCGCAAACCCTTCCAATGACGACAGAAGAATTCTTCTTAATGCGTTACCAATGGTGATGCCATATCCAGGTTCTAGAGGTCGGAATTCGAATTGACCTTTAAAGTCATCCGCCTGAATCATTATGACCTTGTCAGGTCTTTGAAAATCTAAAATTGCCATATTATTTTTCTTCAGTTTTGATTGGAATAAAGTGTCTTCGTTTAAATACTTGAAGAAGGGTGTTTAAACATTTCTGCCTATATCCAATGATTGTTGTTATGTTTTATTTAGAGTAAAGTTCTACGATCAATTGCTCTCGGATATTCTCCGGAATCTGATCTCGCGATGGTGCCACAATAAAAGTTCCGCTTAGCGCATTCTTATCGAAATCAAGCCAAGGATAACTCTTAATTGAACTTCCTGCCACTGAGTTGGCAATAGCTTCCAAAGACTTGGATTTCTCACGCACGGCAACCTTATCTCCAGGTCGTAATTGGTACGAAGGAATATTAACTATCCCGCCATTCACAGTAATATGTCTGTGTCCTACCAACTGACGTGCTCCACTCCTTGTAGGAGAAATGCCTAATCTGTAAACGGTATTATCCAATCTAGACTCACAAAGGATCAAAAGCGTTTCACCTGTAATTCCTTTTCTTCTACTAGCCTCTTTGAAAAGGTTTGAGAATTGTCTTTCTAGTATGCCGTATGTGTATTTCGCCTTTTGCTTTTCTTGAAGCTGAACAGAATATTCAGATTGCTTCATTCTTCGCTTATTGGGTCCATGCTGACCTGGTCCGTAATTTTTACGCTCCAATGCCTTGTCCGGTCCAAAAATTGGATCACGAAATCTTCTGGCGATTCTAGACTTGGGTCCTGTATATCTTGCCATTCTTTCTCTTAACTATAATATTATACTCTTCTTCTTTTAGGAGGTCGGCATCCGTTATGCGGCATAGGAGTCACATCAACGATTTCGGATACCTCGATACCACTATTTGCTAGACTACGTATCGCACTTTCACGTCCAGAACCAGGGCCCTTTACGAAAACTTTAACTTTACGTAAACCTGCATCATGAGCTACTTTAGCGCAATCTGAAGCGGCCATTTGAGCTGCATAGGGAGTGTTCTTTTTAGAACCCCTAAAGCCCATTTTACCTGCTGTCGACCAAGAGATTACATCTCCATTCACATTTGTCAACGATATAATAATATTGTTAAACGATGCGTGAATATGGGCTTCGCCCACTGAATCAACTTTTACTTTCTTCTTTTTTGTCTGAGTCTTCGCCATGGAAAACGTGTTCTATTAGTTATCGATTATTTAGTTGCCTTCTTCTTGTTAGCAACAGTCTTTCTTTTACCTTTTCTAGTTCGGCTGTTGTTTTTGGTTCGTTGACCTCTTAACGGAAGCCCTGACCTGTGACGAACACCTCTATAGCATCCAATGTCCATCATTCTTTTGATGTTCAATTGAATTTCCGAACGTAATGCGCCTTCAGTCTTAAAATGGTCATTCAGATACTGTCGAATGGCAGCAAGCTCATCATCATTCCAATCAGACACCTTTTTATCCAAGGACACCTCACACTTCGTAAGTACCTCTTGGGCGCGTGAACGACCGATTCCGAAAATATAGGTTAACCCTATTTCTCCTCTTTTATTTCTTGGTAAGTCTATACCTGCTATACGAGCCATATCTTAATTATTTAACCCTGTCGTTGTTTATGTTTTGGATTCTTCTTATTGATGACGTAAACGCGTCCCTTACGTTTCACAATTTTGTCATCAGCTGACCTTTTCTTTACGGATGCTCTGATTTTCATGATCCAGTTTATTTATATCTATACGTTATTCTTCCTTTTGACAAATCATAAGGCGACATTTCTACCTTAACCTTATCTCCCGGTAAAATCTTAATATAATGCATGCGCATCTTTCCAGAAATATGAGCCGTAATTACGTGCCCATTCTCTAGCTCCACGCGAAACATTGCGTTTGACAATGCCTCCGTAATGGTTCCGTCCTGCTCTATTGAAGCTTGTTTTGCCATTTACTGCTTATGCTATTATTTTCAATTTTTCCTCTATATACTTAAAACTGGAGAGAATTTCAGCCTCTCCACTTCTTACTACTATCGTGTGTTCAAAGTGTGCCGATGGTTTTCTATCTGCCGTAACAATTGTCCATCCATCTTTTAATTGGCTCACCTCTTTTCTTCCCAAGTTTATCATTGGCTCTATCGCTATAACCAATCCCTCAACTAATTTGGGTCCTTTGCCTCGTCTTCCGTAGTTTGGAACCTCAGGTGGCTCATGCAGTGCCTTTCCTAGCCCATGTCCAACCAACTCTCTTACTACACCATATCCATTCCTTTCCGCGACCTCTTGAACTGCAAATCCAATATCACCGACCCGATTTCCAGCAACGGCATGCTTAATTCCTTGAACTAAGCATTCTTTAGTCGTTTCCAACAGATTTTGAAGCTCTTGACTAATCTCCCCCACCGAAAAGGTGTAGGCCGAATCGCCAAAATATCCGTTCATCAGCACCCCACAATCAACCGATATTATATCACCATCGATTAGCGGTTTGCGATCCGGAATGCCATGAACTACAGCCTCATTCCGCGAAATGCACAAACTATTCGGAAACCCGTTATAGTTTAAAAATCCAGGAACCGCGTCATGATCAGAAATAAACTCAAATGCACGTTTATCTAATTCCAAAGGTGTTACCCCCGGTCTAATCATTCCTGCCACTTCGGCTAAGGTTTTTCCAACAAGTAAAGAACTTTCTCTAATGAGTGTTACCTCTTCTTCGCTTTTCCCTCTCAACATAACACTACTCGATCTTAACCCGCCATTCCGAAGGCTGAAGAAGATCTTCCTTTTATTTTTCCAGATTTCATTAATCCATCATAATGTCTCATCAACAAGTGACTTTCAATTTGCTGAAGTGTGTCTAAAATAACACCCACCATAATCAACAATGAAGTCCCTCCAAAAAAGTATGCAAAGCCATTGGAGACTCCAGCTATCATTGCGAAAGCAGGTAAAATGGCTACTAAGCCTAAGAACACTGAACCAGGTAATGTAATTCTTGATAATACATTATCTAAAAATTCACTTGTTTTCTTCCCTGGTTTAACACCCGGAATAAATCCACCATTCCTTTTCAAGTCCTCAGCCATTTGGTTCGGATTTACCGTAATTGCCGTATAGAAATACGTAAATGCAATAATTAACAGGAAGAAGGTGAAGTTATACCAAAAGCCAGTTATATCCGCAAATGCCGATGCAAATCCAGTCGCAGCATCAAGACCCGTAAACCCGACAAACGTTATCGGCAAAAACATTAATGCCTGTGCAAATATAATTGGCATAACTCCAGCTGCGTTCACTTTTAATGGGATGTAATTTCTAGCACCACCGTATTGCTTGTTTCCCACAACTTTCTTAGCAAAATTCACAGGTATTCTCCTTGTTCCCTGAACCAAAGCAACAGTCGCTATGGTTACAAGAAGTAAGAACACTAATTCGATAAGCAGCATTACAAAACCACCACTTCCCATTCTTGAAGAAACTTCAAAAGCGAAGGAGCTTGGCAGTTGTGCTATGATTCCGACCATAATGATCATTGATATACCGTTTCCGATTCCTTTATCGGTAATACGTTCGCCTAACCACATAACAAAAATAGTTCCCGTTACTAGCAATAATACCGTGCTAATTCCCCAAAAAGACAATAAACTACCATCCCCACCGACTACTGCTTGGGCTGGAATCTGTGTAGATATATAGCTTGGTGCTTGAAACAACGTTATTGCAATAGTCAATATTCGCGTCCATTGGTTAATACGCGTTCTACCGCTTTCACCTTCACGCTGCATTTTTTGAATTGCCGGAACGGCTATTCCCATCAATTGCATGACAATGGAAGCCGATATGTAAGGCATAATTCCAAGTGCGAATATGGATGCCCGACTAAACGCTCCACCTGCGAAGATGTTTAATAAAGCCGCTAATCCCTGCGCTCCAGAATTCATTTCATTCAAAATACCTGGATCTACACCTGGAAGTACCACGAAGGACCCCAAGCGATAGATTAGAAGAAGTCCAAGCGTGTTCAAAATTCGAACGCGCAGGTCTTCAATCTTCCAAATATTCTGTAATGTTTCTATCAGTCTTTTCATACTTACTCAATGATCGATGTTGAACCTCCTTTAGCCTCGATTGCATCTTTAGCCGTCTTTGAAAAAGCGTGGGCCGAAATAGTAATCTTGCTTGTAAGTTCACCGCGACCTAGAATTTTAATCAAATCCTTTTTACCTGCTAAAGACTTTTCCTTCAGAAGCTCAGGCGTGATATCAGTGACTTTAAGGTCATCAGCTAACTTTTGAATAGTGTCAAGATTAATTCCCGAGTATTCAACTCGATTTGGATTTTTAAATCCAAACTTAGGCACTCGTCTTTGAAGCGGCATTTGACCACCCTCAAATCCAACCTTCTTCGAGTATCCACTTCGAGATTTCGCTCCCTTGTGACCTCTAGAAGACGTGCCACCAGAACCAGATCCTTCACCTCGTCCTAATCGCTTATTTGTTCTTACCGAGCCTTTTGCTGGTTTTAAATTACTTAAGTCCATGATTCTGGATTTACTTTACTTCCTCTACGGTTAATAAATGCATTACTTTCCGAACCATACCCAAGATTTGAGGTGTTGCCTCTTTTTCTACGGTGTGGTTCATTCTCTTCAATCCTAAAGCAACCATGGTCGCTTTCTGATCAGCTGGTCGCTTGATAGCAGACCTAACTTGTGTTATTTTAATTTTCGCCATGATTATCCGTTAAAAACTACGTCTAAACTTACTCCTCGTTGTCTCGCAATGGTTGCCGCATCTCTCAATTGCGTTAAAGCCACTATTGTAGCCTTTACCACATTCGCAGGATTTGACGACCCTTTAGATTTAGCCAGTACATCAGTTACCCCAACACTCTCAAGTACGGAACGCATTGCACCTCCAGCGATAACTCCAGTACCATGCGCGGCTGGTTTTAAGAAAACATGAGCTCCACCAAATCGGCCTTCCTGCTCATGAGGAACAGTTCCTTTAATAATCGGCACCTTGATTAGATTCTTTTTCGCATCGTCAATTGCCTTCTCAATTGCACTAGTTGCCTCTTTTGCTTTTCCAAGCCCGTGTCCAACTACTCCGTTTTCATTTCCTACAACGACTACGGCCGAAAAACCAAATGCGCGTCCTCCTTTTGTAACCTTAGTTACTCTACGTACTTCAACCAAACGATCTTTTAATTCGATCTCGCTTGATTTTACTCTTTTAATATTATCGCTTGCCATTGTATTTTAGAATTTAAGGCCGTTTTCTCTCGCAGCTTCAGCCAATGACTTAACGCGACCGTGATATTGATAACCGTTTCTGTCGAATACTACTTTCTCTATTCCAGCAGTTTTTGCCGCTTCGGCAATTTTCTTGCCCACTACAGTAGCTTGATCCACTTTGTTTCCAGAATGTGCAGACTTATCTCCTAAAGACGATGCCGCGGCTAATGTTTTACCACTGATATCATCAATTAGTTGAGCATAAATCTCTTTATTGCTTCTAAACACCGACAACCTTGGGCTCTCTGGTGTTCCAGAAATAGTCTTTCTAATTCGGAGTTTAATGCGAGTTCTTTTCTCTGCTTTAGTTAGTCCCATCGCTTAATTATTTTTTAGCTGCTGATTTACCAGCTTTTCTTCTTATTTCTTCACCCACGAATCGGATACCTTTACCTTTATAAGGCTCTGGTTTCCTCAACGATCTAATCTTAGCGGCAACCGCACCAATAAGCTGTTTGTCATACGACTCAAGCGTGATTATCGGGTTTTTACCTCTTTCTTGTTCAGCCGTAACAGAAACTTCCTTCGGAATCTCGAACAATACGTTATGCGAATATCCAAGAGCTAATTCAAGTTTTTGTCCTTGCACAGCGGCTCGATAACCAACACCAACCATTTCTTGCTTAACGATGTAACCTTTAGATACCCCTTCGGACCATATTATTGATTAGTGATCGGTAAAGACCATGTTTAGAACGGTGATCTTTATGATCCGATTCACGCGTAAAAACAACTGTACCATTTTCAATGGTAACTCCGATACATGGATCAATCGCTTGTTGAAGTTGACCTTTTGGCCCCTTTACCTGAATCACACCATCTTTCATTGAAACTTCAACTCCTGATGGGATATTAACCGGTGCTTTTCCTATTCGAGACATTTCTTTGTTTTCTATTCTATTAATAAACGTAACACAGAACCTCTCCACCAACATGCTGCTGACGAGCTTCTTTATCACTCATAACGCCCTTTGAAGTGCTCAATATTGCGATACCAAGACCATTCAATACACGAGGAATGTTATCCGCCCCTCGGTACTTTCGAAGTCCAGGCTTACTAATTCTTTGCAAATCTTTAATTGCCGAAGTTTTAGTAACTGAGTCATATTTCAAAGCAATTTTAATATTACCCTGAAATCCGACTTCTTCAAATTTGTAACTTAGGATATATCCTTTTTCAAAGAGAATTTTAGTCATCTCTTTCTTAACGCCAGAGGCGGGAATATCTACTACACGGTGATTCGCACGCATTGCATTGCGAAGTCTTGTTAAGTAATCTGCTATTGGATCTGTAACTGCCATTGTTTCTTCTTATTCTTCTTTTACCAGCTCGCTTTAGTAACTCCAGGTATGAGGCCTTTATTAGCCATTTCGCGGAAAGTAACACGAGATATACCGAATTGTCGCATGTAACCTCTTGGTCTTCCAGTTAATTTACATCGATTATGTAAACGCACAGCTGATGAGTTTTTTGGTAGCTTCTGAAGCTCTTCCCATCGACCTTCGGCTTTTAATTGCGCTCTTTTGTCAGCATATTGCTCGACCATTTTCTCTCGCTTGCGCTCGCGGGCCTTCATTGATTCCTTTGCCATAGCTTATTTTTTGAACGGTAAACCGAATTCCTTTAAAAGTTCAAATGCTTCTTCGTTTGTTGGTGCAGATGTCACAAACGTGATATCCATACCAGACACTCTACTTATTTTGTCAATATCGATTTCAGGAAAAATGATTTGTTCCTTAATACCAATATTATAATTTCCTCTTCCGTCAAAACCTTTAGGATTGATGCCTCTGAAATCTCTTGTTCTTGGCAAAGCCACTGAAACAAATCGATCTAAAAATTCATACATCATATCACCTCGCAGCGTAACCTTCGCCCCAATCGGCATGCCCTTTCGAAGCTTGAAGTTCGAAACGTCCTTTTTAGCGTAGGTTGCAATAGCCTTTTGACCGCTTATGATGGTCATTTCGCTTAGTGCGTTATCAATGATTTTTTTATCTGCTGTTGCATCGCCCAATCCCTGACTGAGAACTATTTTCTTCAGCCTAGGCACTTGCATTACAGTGCGATATTTAAATCTGTCCATCAACACTGGAGCAATCGTCTCCGTGTATTCTGTTTTCAGTCTTGGTGTGTAGCCGCTCATTTGATAACCTCCCCGGATCTTTTTGAAATTCTCAACTTATTTCCTTTATCATCTGTTTTACGACCAATTCGACAAGCTTTCCCGTCTTTTGGATCGATATGAGAAAGGTTTGAAATATGTATTGAACCTTCCTTTTTTATTATACCACCATCTGCATTCGCAGCGTTTGGCTTGGTATGAACAGAAATCATATTTAGACCTTCAACCAATGCTCGCATTTTACTGCGATCCACTTCTAGGACCTTACCAGATTTTCCTTTTTCATTACCGGAAATCGCTATTACCTGATCTCCTTTTTTTATGTGCAATTTTTTCTGCATTTCGCTTATCACTTAGAGCACCTCAGGTGCTAATGACACAATTTTCATGAATTGCTTTTCTCTCAACTCTCGGGCAACTGGGCCAAAGATTCGCGTTCCACGCATTTCACCAGTATTATTTAATAAAACGACAGCATTCTCATCGAATCGAATATAGGAGCCATCCGCTCTTCTTACTTCTTTTCTTGTTCGTACCACTACGGCCCGACTCACCTGTCCTTTTTTCACGTTTCCAGAAGGAAGTGCAGACTTAACTGACACAACCACCAGGTCGCCAATGCTCGCATATCTCCTTTTCGTACCGCCTAACACCCGGATGCAAAGTACTTCCTTTGCTCCGCTGTTATCCGCTACTTTCATTCTTGATTCTTGCTGTAACATCTCTAAATATTATTTAGCTTTTTCAACTATTTCTACCAACCTCCAGCACTTGCGCTTGCTGATTGGTCGCGTCTCCATGATCTTTACCGTATCACCGATTCCGCATTCATTTTTTTCATCGTGCGCCACAAACTTCTTAGAGACGTTGACGAACTTACCGTACATTGGGTGTTTCATCTTACGATGAACTGTAACTACAACGGATTTCTCCATTTTGTTGCTTGTCACAACACCAATTCTTTCCTTTCTTAGGTTTCTTTCAGACATGATCTATATATCTTAAGCTTCTTTTGATCTCTTAGTTAACTCCGTCATTAACCTTGACACGTCCTTTCTTCGCTCGCGAAGAACCAAGGGATTCTCTAGAGGGGAAATTGCATGCTGCATTTTCAATTTGGTTAACGCTTCTTTTTCATCAACCAACTTTTCTTGAATTTCTTCGGTTGTCATTTCCCGAATTACTGATGACTTCATTACCTATTCTTTATTATTCTGTAAAGTCCCTTCGAACTACAAATTTCGTTATAACTGGAAGCTTTTGAGCCGCCAATCTTAATGCTTCTTTTCCAACCTCAAGTGATACACCCTCAACCTCGAAAAGCATTCGTCCTGGTTCAATTTTAGCCGCCCAATGATCTAGAGCACCTTTTCCTTTACCCATTCGAACCTCGGCTGGTTTCTTCGTAATTGGCACATCAGGGAAAATTCTAATCCAAACTTGCCCTTCTCTCTTCATATATCGGGTAACTGCAATACGAGCTGCCTCAATCTGTCGAGAATTCAATCTGCCCATTTCTAGGCTCTTGATACCAAAGGTGCCAAACGCTAATTGGTTTCCTCTTTGAGCTAATCCTTTGATTCTGCCCTTTTGTTGCTTTCTATATTTCGTCTTCTTCGGTGATAGCATTGGTCAATGATTTAGGCGTTAGGTTTACGTCTTCCACGTGGTCTAGCATTATCGCTCGGGCCACCTTTACCCTTGTTTGGAGTACCTGATCCAACTGTTGCAGAAAGATCTCTTCTTCCAAATACTTCTCCTTTACAAATCCAAACCTTTACTCCTATTTTTCCATAGGTAGTTTGCGCTTCAGATAATGCATAATCAATATCAGCTCGAAAAGTATGCAACGGTGTACGTCCATCTTTGTATTGCTCAGTTCGAGCCATTTCCGCGCCATTCAATCGACCGCTTATCATTACCTTAATGCCTTCTGCTCCCATTCTCATGGTCGATGCAACAGACATTTTCGCTGCTCTTCTAAAGGATATTCGACCTTCGATTTGACGAGCAATTGCATCGGCAACAAGCTTTGCATCAAGCTCTGGTCGCTTTATTTCGAAAATATTAATCTGAACTTCCTTTCCAGTCAATTTCTTTAATTCTTCTTTAAGCTTATCGACTTCTTGGCCACCCTTTCCGATGATAATTCCTGGTCGAGCAGTGTTGATCGTAACTGTCACCAATTTCATGGTTCGTTCAATTACTATATGCGACACACTTGCATTCTTCAGACGTGCTTGAACATACTCTCGAATCTTGTAGTCCTCTACTAATTTGTCTTCGAATTTACGACCACCATACCACTGAGAATCCCATCCACGGATGAATCCTAGTCTATTGCCAATCGGGTTAGTTTTTTGTCCCATTAAGCTTCTGTTTCAGTTGTTTCAACATTATTTGATAATCGTGTTCTAAACTCAGGATTGACGCTATCCAAAATCATTGTAACATGATTTGAACGCTTTCGAACTCTGAAAGCACGACCTTGTGGTGCTGGTTGAATTCTTTTCAAAACTCGTCCACCGTCCACTGATATTTCTTTGATAATTAGATCTGCTTCTTCCCAACGCTCTCCAGTTTTTTGTTCAAAATTGGATATTGCTGAACGAAGCAATTTTTCTAAATCACGAGCGGCATGCTTCTTAGTGAACTGTAGAACAGCAGAAGCCTTAGCCACTCCCATTCCTCTCACTAAATCCGCCACCAAACGCATTTTCCTTGGCGATGTCGGACAATTCCGTAGTCGAGCTATGAAGAGGCTTTTCTTATCCTCTTTCATTTTTTCGGCCATATTATGCTTTCGAACTCCCATGACTTATCTAATTATCTCTTTCCTTTTTTACCTCCAGAATGTCCTCTAAAATTTCTCGTTGGTGCAAACTCTCCGAGCTTGTGTCCAACCATATTTTCAGTTACATATACTGGAATGAACTTTTTCCCGTTGTGAACAGCTATGGTTAATCCCACAAATTCTGGGGTAATCATTGAAGCCCGACTCCAAGTCTTTATAACAGTCTTCTTACCGGTTGCTTGCGCATCATCCGCTCTCTGTTGCAACTTGTAGTGAACAAACGGTGGCTTTTTAAGTGATCTACTCATGCCTAATTATTTCTTTCGTTTTTCTACGATAAACTTACTTGATGGCTTTTTCTTAGCCCTAGTCTTGTATCCTTTAGCTGGAATACCATTTCGTGAACGTGGGTGACCTCCTGAGGCTCTACCTTCACCACCACCCATGGGGTGATCGACAGGATTCATCGCTACACCTCTAACTCGTGGTCTTCTACCCAACCATCTAGACTTTCCAGCCTTTCCGCTTCGCTCTAATGAATGGTCTGAATTAGAAACTGTTCCAACAGTCGCAAGACATGTAAGCAACACCATTCTTACTTCACCACTTGGCATCTTAAGAACTGCATACTTACCTTCTTTCGCGGCAAGTTGAGCGTATGTTCCTGCACTTCTGGCAAATTTACCTCCCTGACCCGGGTTCAACTCAATATTATGAAGAATTGTACCTAATGGCATGTTCCTCAAGAATAATGTATTCCCAACCTCTGGAGCAGCGTTCTCACCGCTTACTATTTCCTGACCAACTTGTATGCCCGCTGGTGCAATAATATATCTCTTCTCGCCATCCGAATATTCTACCAGAGCGATCCTCGCATTTCGATTTGGATCATATTCAACCGAAGAAACTGTCGCAACTACATCGTGCTTCTCTCGCTTAAAGTCTACTATTCTATATCTCTGCTTATGCCCACCGCCTCTTTGACGCATGGTCATTTTTCCAGTATTGTTTCGACCACCGGTTCTCTTCTTACCTACGAGAAGTGATCTCTCTGGTTTATCAGTAGTGATGGTATCAAAGGAGCTAACAACTTTAAATCGTTGCCCTGGAGTTGTTGGTTTTAGTTTTCTAACAGCCATTTCTTCAGTTCTTAAATATTAGCGTAGAAATCAATAATATCACCTTCAGCAACGGTTACCATGGCTTTCTTAAAATGGCTTTTTCGTCCATCTAAAATTGCACTCTTGGTAAATCGCTTTTTGGACTTCCCTGCATATATCATTGTGTTGACAGAAGTAACTGTCACATTATATTGAGTTTCCACCGCTTTACGGATTTCAACCTTATTTGCTTTTCTATCAACTACAAATCCATACTGACCTCGCTTCTCGCTCAGTTCAGTCATTTTCTCTGTAATAAGTGGCTTGATTAATACGCTCATCTCAATTACTTTAAAATCTCATTAATCTTCGCCATCGCTCCTTCACAAAGTAGGATTACGCTAGCATTCATAATATCATACGTACTTACGTTTTCAGCAGTCATAACTTTCGCCTTCGGGAAATTTCTTGCACTGAGAACTACGTTTGTCTCTACTCCTGATGTTAGTAGAAGTGTTTTCTTATCTGAAAGTTTCAAACCTTCCAGCATCTTAATATATGATTTTGTTTTAGGTGCATCTAACTTGATGTCCTCTAAAACTCTAACATTTTTATCGGCCACTTTCACTGAAAATGCTGATCTTCTAGCTAATCGTTTAACCTTCTTGTTAAGCTTAAAGCCATAATCTCTAGGTTCAGGTCCGAAAATTCGACCACCTCCCACAAATACTGGACTTTTGATGCTACCTGCACGGGCTCCACCTGTGCCTTTTTGCTTCTTGATTTTTCTTGTTGAGTAACTAACTTCTGCTCGACCTTTCGCCTTACTGGTTCCTTGTCGCTGATTAGCTAAGTACTGCTTCACATCAAGATAAATGGCATGCTCATTTGGTTCGATACCAAATACTTCCTTTTCTAAAGTGACCTTCTTACCAGTCTCTTTTCCTTCTATGTTATGTATTGCAAATTCCATTATTTCTCGATTATAACATATGATCCTTTAGGTCCAGGAACAGCTCCCTTTACCAACAAGACGTTTCTATCAGCTAGTACCTTAACAATTTCTAGGTTGATCATTTTAACTCGTTGTCCACCCATTCTTCCGGCCATTCTCATTCCCTTAAATACTCTTGAAGGAGTGGAACAAGCACCGATGGAACCTGGGGCTCGAAGTCTGTTATGTTGACCGTGAGTGGCATCACCTACACCGGCAAAACCGTGTCGCTTAACAACACCCTGAAAACCTTTTCCTTTTGCTGTTCCGACAACATCAACAAATTCACCTTCAACGAAAATATCGACTCCGATTGTATGAGCCAACTGCATTCTCGCCAGTCCAATCTCGGAACTCAACAACTTTACGTTTGCCTGTGGTTCCTGCCTTGTCAAAGTGACCTTTAGCACTGCTTTGATTGTTTTCTTCTCAGACATATCATCAAAAGCAAGTTGTGTGGCTGTATAACCATCAGTCTCTTCACTTCTAACTTGAGTCACGACACATGGCCCTGCTTAAACAGTACATGGAATGTTTTTCCCGTCTTCAGAGAAACACTCGTCATACCAACTTTTTTCCAATTATTCCTAACATCTTTCTAATTATTGTTAAACTTTAATTTCTACATCAACACCACTCGGAAGCTCAAGGCCCATAAGTGCATCAATTGTTTTAGATGAGACTGACTATAAATATCCATCAACGCTTATAGCTAGATAATTGGAACTGCTCACGAGCTTTCTTATTTACGTGAGGTGATCTTAACACCGTGTAAATCTGCTTCTGTGTGGGCAGAGGAATCGGTCCGCTTACGACTGCTCCGGTGGTTTTACCGTTTTCACAATCTTTTCAGCTGATTTATCTACCAAATTGTGGTCGTAGGACTTCAGCTTTATTCTGATTCGTTGCGCCATTTTCTATTATTTATTCTTTATTAGCTTTTTTAATCTACCTTTACACTCATCAATTACCTCTTTAGCAATATTCTTTGGACATTCGCATAAGTGCGAAATTCCATTGATGACGTGCTCTTCCTGAAGTAATTGTTCTTAGTTGCGTGACATATCCAAACATTTCAGAAATGGAACTTTCGCTTTAACCACTTTAGATCCTGCTCTGATCATCCATACCTCGATCACTACCTCGTCTCCTGTTTAAGTCACCGACTACATCACCCATATTTTGTTCGGGAGTAACCACTTCTAATTTCATTATAGGCTCTAGAATTACAGGATTACACAATGGTAATGCTGTTCTAAAGGCAAGCTTGGCCGCCAATTCAAATGATAATTGATCCGAGTCAACTGCGTGGAAGGACCCGTCAAGCAGGGTCACTTTGAGATTATCCACAACGTAACCTGCAAGCACACCATTTTTCATGGCCTCTTTGAATCCTTTCTCGACAGATGGGACAAATTCTCTAGGAACATTTCCACCCTTGACTGCGTTCTCAAAAATCAATCCTGGGTTTTCTGCATCCCCTGGCTCAATTCGAATGATGATATCGGCGAACTTACCTCGACCACCAGTTTGCTTCTTATAAACCTCTCTATGCTGGGTTGATCCAGTAATCGATTCCTTATAGTTAACTTGAGGAGCACCTTGATCAATCTCAACCTTAAACTCTCGTTTCATACGGTCAATGATGATATCCAAGTGAAGCTCACCCATACCGCTCAATACTGTTTGCCCAGTTTCTTCGTCGGTAAAAATTGTAAGCGTAGGATCTTCTTCAGACAGTTTAGCTAATGCCATACCCATCTTATCAACATCCGCCTGCGTTTTAGGCTCGATAGCCACTCCAATAACAGGATCTGGGAAATCCATCGATTCTAACACGATTGGATGCTTCTCATCACACAGTGTATCTCCTGTTTTAATATCCTTAAATCCAACTAATGCTGCAATATCTCCGCAATAGCAATTCAGGAATCTGATTTTGCTTATTTGCGTGCATCTGAAAGATTCGAGAAATACGTTCCTTGTTCCCTGATCGAGAATTCAAAACATATGAACCAGCGTTCTAGGGTTCCTGAATAGGCTCGAGTGAAACATAAACGACCAACAAATGGGTCAGTAGCAATCTTAAATGCTAAAGCCGCAAAAGGCTCATCGAAGATGGCTTTGCGACTTTTCTGCTTCTGTCTTATGGGTTAATTCCCAATGATTGCTTCTGTATCCATAGGAGAAGGAAGAATCTCCATCACCATATCAAGCATTGCTTGAACCCCTTTGTTTTTAAAGGCAGAACCACACATCATAGGCACAACTTTACCAGCTAATAGTAGCTTCTCTAAGCGCATCAAGTATTTCACGCTTCAGTCAAAGAGTTTGGATCCTCGAAATACTTCTCCATTAAAGTTATCGTCAAATTCAGCAACAGCTTCCAACAATGTTCTCGATATTGCTCTAGCTTCATCAATCATGTCAGCCGGAATTTCGAATTTCTTGGAAAGTCATTCCCATATCCTCTTCATTCCAAGTAATTCCACGGAAATTGATCAAGTCAACCACTCCCTTAAATTCTCTTCTGCACCGATATTTGGAGTGGCAATGCAGTGGCTGCCTAACATTTCTCGAACTTGCGACAAACATTAAGAAATCCGCACCTTGACGGTCCATTTTATTGACAAAGCCAATTCTCGGAACATTGTAATTATTCGCTAACCTCCAGTTAGTTTCAGATTGTGGCTCAACACCATCAACGGCGCTAAACAAAAAGACCAAACCATCAAGAACTCGAAGTGATCGATTCACCTCAACGGTGAAATCAACGTGTCCTGGGGTATCAATAATGTTAACGTGATAATCCTGATCTCTGTATTTCCAGCCAAGTGTAGTAGCCGCAGAAGTAATGGTAATACCTCTTTCTTGCTCTTGAGCCATCCAGTCCATGGTAGCAGCACCATCATGCACTTCACCAATCTTGTGACTTACACCACCGTAATAAAGGATACGCTCCGTAGTGGTTGTTTTACCTGCATCAATATGAGCAGCAATACCAATGTTTCGCGTAAATTTTAAATCTCTTCTAGCCATTACTCTTAGGGTGCAATTAGAATCTGAAGTGAGCAAACGCTTTGTTCGCTTCAGCCATTCTGTGAGTATCTTCTTTCTTCTTGAAAGCCGCACCTTCTTCTTTCGACTGCAGCGATAATTTCTTCAGCCAGCTTTTCGCCCATGCTTTTTCCGTTTCTCTTTGAAGAGTAATGAATAAGCCATTTCATGCCTTGACTAACCTTTCTGCTTGGCCGTATTTCTTGTGGAATCTGAAATGTCGCACCACCTACTCTTCGGCTCTTAACCTCAACCTGGGGCGTAACATTATCCAATGCTTTCTCTCCAAACATCCACGCCACTTTCTTCAGTCTTTCTCTCAACGATATCCATCGCTTGATAAAAGATCCTGTATAGACGTGCTCTTCTTTCCGTCAACCATGAGATTGTTAACGAACTTGGTTACCAATGTATCCCCGTATCGAGGATCTGGTAATATTATTCTGTCTTTAGCTCTACCTTTTCTCATCTGGCCTTACTATTTCTTCGGACGCTTCGCTCCGTATTTTGAACGTCTTTGTTTTCTTCCTTCTACACCAGCAGTATCAAGTGCACCGCGCACTATGTGATATCGAACCCCAGGAAGATCCTTAACTCGACCACCTCTCACAAGCACGATAGAGTGCTCCTGAAGATTGTGGCCTTCCCCTGGGATATAGGCGTTGACTTCATTTTGGTTAGTCAACCTAACCCTAGCCACTTTTCTCATTGCTGAGTTTGGCTTCTTAGGAGTAGTGGTGTACACTCGTACACATACTCCGCGTCTCTGAGGACATGACGTCAACGCAGCCGATTTGCTGGTTTTTGTCAGGCTCTTCCGACCTTTTCTTACTAATTGTGATATCGTTGGCATTCGCTTTCTTAAGCTATGATTTTACTACGTCTAGACAATATTTCCCCACTAAAAACGGGGGCGCAAAGGTACGAGATTAAATTTCATACACAATATGGGGTTCATTAATTTTTTTACTATTCTTTAATTTCTTCTCTAAACGCAATGATTCAGGGGGCTGCAAGGCAGTGATTTTTTCGAATATTTTACCAGCTGTTAATAAAACGCCCCTACTTCAGTTCGCCATTCGAGGTCATGAAAGATACTTTTGGCCTTGTCAACAACAAAATGTCATACTTAGAAGACCTAAATAGCGTACAAAGGGAAGCAGTATTAAAAACAGATGGTCCTACCATGGTTCTTGCTGGTGCAGGTTCAGGAAAAACCCGAGTTTTAACCTATAAAATTGCCCATTTAATCGATACTGGTGTAGATCCTTTTAACATCCTTTCTCTGACCTTTACCAATAAGGCGGCTAGGGAAATGAAAAACCGGGTTAGCGCTATCGTAGGCGAATCAGTTGCTCGCAACCTTTGGATGGGCACATTCCATTCGGTATTCTCAAAGATTCTAAGGTTTGAAGCGGATAAAATCGGCTATCCGTCCAATTTCACCATATATGATATGGATGACTCTAAAAATCTTTTGAAATCGATCATTAAGGAAATGAATCTCGATGACAAGGTTTACAAAACCTCATTGGTTCAGAGAAGAATAAGTGCAGCAAAGAATGGCCTGATTAACGCTACTGAATATCAGAAGGACACGACCATTTACAACGATGATTTACAAGCCAAAAAACCATTGCTTGGCAAAATTTATGGAGCGTATGAAGTTCGCTGTTTTCGGGCGGGAGCAATGGATTTTGATGACCTTTTGTTTAAAACGAACATTCTCTTAAAAAAGCATACGGACGTACTATTAAAATACCAAAGCAAATTTCGCTATATCCTCGTTGACGAGTTTCAGGACACGAACTTCTCTCAAAGCAATATCCTTAAAATGTTGGCCGCGCGCTATGAGAACATATGTGTTGTTGGAGATGACGCGCAGAGTATCTATGCGTTTAGAGGTGCCAATATTCAAAACATCCTTCAGTTTAAAAGCATTTATCCTGATTTGGAAACTTTCAAACTCGAACAAAACTACAGATCGACTAAAACCATTGTTGAAGCGGCCAATCAAGTCATTAGTCAGAATAAAGATCAGCTGCAAAAAAATGTTTGGACGGGAAACGACAAAGGCGATCAGATAAAGCTGATAAAGTGCCTCAGTGAAACAGAGGAAGGAAGCTTTATCGCAAATGAAATATTCGACACCATTGCCTCGGCCAAAGTTAGCGAAGAGAGCTTCGCAATTCTTTATCGAACAAATGCTCAATCCAGGGCCATTGAAGAAGCATTAAGAAGAAAAAACATAGGTTATCGAATCTATGGAGGTCTGAGTTTCTATCAGCGGAAGGAAATCAAGGATTTATTAGGGTATTTCAAAATGTGCGTTAATCCGAACGATGAAGAAGCATTTAAACGTATCCTAAACTATCCAGTAAGAGGAATAGGTCAGACGACAAAAGATAAAATCACAATAGCTGCGTCCGAAGAGGGCGTGTCGCCCTGGGAAATCTTACTAAATCTAAATCAGGCACATCTTAGTATAAACTCGGGTACTCAAAAAAAGCTTCTTGGGTTTGTTGAGATGGTTAGAAGCTTTCAAATCTTGGCCTCGACAAAAGACGCATATGAGGTTGGAAACCACATCGCGTCAGCGACTGGTATCATGAAGGAGTTTTACGCAGACAAAACTCCAGAAGGGGTTAGTCGTTACGAAAACATTCAAGAGCTGTTAAGCGGAATGAAGGAGTTTACCGAAATTGAATTGGATGAATCCGAATTAGAAGTAAACAATCCTCGATCATTGGGGAAATTCTTGGAAGACGTGGCGTTGTTGACGGATGTTGATAATAAGGATAGCAAGGACAATAATGAGCCGAAGGTTTCAATGATGACTATTCATTCAGCTAAAGGTCTTGAATTTCCATATGTTTTTATAGCCGGTCTTGAGGAAGAGCTTTTCCCGAGTATGATGAGCATGTCATCGCGCGCTGACTTAGAAGAAGAAAGAAGGCTTTTCTACGTTGCGCTTACACGAGCTGAAAAACGAGCTTTCCTTTCCTTTGCTACGACTCGCTTCCGATTTGGCAACTTAAACTACTGTGAGCCTAGTCGATTCCTGAGCGAAATTGACGCTTCGCTCATTGAGTCTCCTGCGATTCAAAAAAAGGAAAAAAGAGAGCTTTCCTCAAAAAACTATACGCTTCAAAAGCATGCCATCCAAAGAAAGTTAATAAAGCCTGAAACTCAGGGTGCCGTGCTCTCCGAAGAAATAATGACAAAACTTGCTTTAGGAGTGAAGGTAAAACACGATCGATTTGGTGCTGGAGAAATCGTAGGTTTGGAGGGTGATTACCCAAATAAGAAGGCGACCGTTGAATTTCGCGGTATTGGGAAAAAACAACTTTTACTCAAATTTGCCAAACTTCACATAATCGAATAATAAGACATTCTGGATATATAAAACATGGAATACGCAACACAAAAAGAAGATCTGATTCTCGCTGAATATGGCCGACATGTTCAAGAAATGGTCAAACACGCGCTACTAATTGAAGATCGAACGATTCGCAACGAAGCAGCAGAAACCATCATCCAAATCATGAATCAATTGAACCCTAGTTATAAGGGTTCAGACGAGCTTCAGCAAAAACTATGGGAAGATTTGTTCATAATCAGCGGATTTGCGTTGGACATTGACTCCCCATATCCAAAACCTGAACCTAAGGGAGATACTAGGCCAGAGAAAGTGGATTATCCAGATCAAAATTTCAAGTTTAAGCACTATGGCAAAATAATCGAAGGATTGATTGAGGCTGCAGTGAAGATTGAAAACGATGAGGAAAAGCAAGAATTAACTCAGATGATCGCAAACCTGATGAAAAGAAGTTATTTGAATTTCAATCGAGATTCGGTTAATGAAGAAATGATCGTTGAGCAATTGACATCCTTATCAAACGGTATGCTCACACTTGATCCTGAATTTAAATTTGTTCATACCAATGAAATTATAAGTCAATCTCCAAAGCGCACCACAAAAAGCCAAGGGAAAGGACGGTCAAAGAAAAGGTGGAAAAAATAACATAGATGGGAACATTTCATATTGAGGGAGGAAGAAAATTAAACGGTAGCTTAACTCCGCAAGGCGCCAAAAACGAGGCGCTTCAAATCCTTTGCGCCACCCTACTGACTGCCGATCCAGTTGAGATTGACAATGTGCCGGAAATTATTGATGTCATTAAGTTGATCGATTTATTGGCTTCGTTAGGAGTTAAGGTCGAAAAGAAAAAAACTGGACATTATATTTTTCAAGCCGATGATGTAGACATGGACTATCTCAACTCAGCGGAGTTCGCACGGAAAGGCGCTGGCCTAAGAGGGTCGATCATGATAGTAGGACCTTTATTGGCGAGATTTGGACGTGGATATATCCCAAAACCTGGAGGCGATAAGATTGGTCGCAGAAGGTTGGACACGCACTTTATCGGCTTCGAAAAACTTGGAGCAAAATTCATTTTTGATTCAAAATCCTCCTTCTATAAGGCGGAAGCTAAGGAATTAAAAGGCACCTACATGCTGCTTGATGAAGCCTCGGTTACCGGAACAGCTAACATTGTAATGGCTGCCGTTTTGGCCAAAGGAGAAACAAAAATTTACAATGCCGCATGTGAACCATACTTACAACAACTTTGTAAGATGCTCAATTCAATGGGCGCAAAAATCAGTGGGGTAGGTTCTAATTTATTGACCATTGAAGGAGTTGAGACTCTTTCAGGATGCAAGCATCGTATACTTCCTGACATGATTGAGGTAGGTAGTTTCATTGGATTGGCTGCCATGACTCAGAGCGAAATCACCTTGAAAAATGTTGGCTACGAGCACCTCGGAATGATTCCCCACGTATTTTCCAGATTAGGAATAAAAATGGAATTGCGTGGAGATGACCTTTACATTCCTAGCCAGGAATCATACGAAGTGGACACCTTTATTGATGGCTCAATCTTAACCATTGCAGACGCTCCTTGGCCTGGTTTTACACCCGACCTTTTAAGCATAATTCTAGTTGTCGCCACACAAGCAAAAGGCAGTGTGCTAATTCATCAAAAAATGTTTGAGAGTCGACTTTTCTTTGTGGACAAATTGATTGACATGGGAGCTCAGATAATTCTCTGTGATCCTCATCGGGCGACAATTATTGGATTAGGCCGTCAATCTAATTTGCGCGGAATTCAAATGACTTCCCCCGATATTCGTGCTGGAGTCTCTCTACTGATTGCAGCACTTTCTGCTGAAGGAACTAGCGTCATTCGAAACATTGAACAAATCGACCGCGGTTATCAAAATATTGACCTAAGGTTAAATGCAATTGGCGCGAACATTGTTAGAAGCGACCTATAAATCTAAACTATGAGATTACTTAGCCTTACCCTTGTTATCTTATTAAGCATTGCTTCCAATGCACTGGACACGAACCCATCATTCACATTGAATGGTCCACCCGTAAACGTTGGAGATATGGCTCCAGATATCGTTATGGCCAATCCTGACGGTAAGGAAATGAAGCTTTCATCTTTGCGTGGACAAATTGTTCTCATTGATTTTTGGGCCTCATGGTGCGGCCCCTGCCGAAGGGAAAACCCAAATGTTGTTCGAGCCTATAACAAATACAACAAAGCAAAATTCAAAACAGCCAAGGGTTTTGAAGTTTTCAGCGTCTCTTTGGACAATAACCAATCCGCATGGAAAGCAGCCATCGAGAAGGATGGATTAATATGGAAAAATCACGTTAGCGACCTAAACAAGTGGAAATCTGAAGCTGCCAAGTTATATGGCGTTGGAGCAATTCCAACAAGTTTCCTAATAGACGAAAAAGGTGTTGTCGTAGCCAAAAACCTCAGGGGCAATATGATTGACATGGAGTTGGACAAGCTCGTTAAGAGTCTGTAAACTGCCGATAAACTTTCTAAACTAGAATTCTGCCAATTTGTCTTTTATTCACCAATGGCAATACTTTTGCCATTGGCGTCCCACGATCAATTTTACACTATGAATAAGAAGGCAGAAAAAGAAGAAACGGAAGAATTGACACAAGAATCAACCCCAGACATTGAAACCCAAGCGGAGGGGCAAGAAACTCATGAATACGGTGAGGCTGAGTCGATAGACCCTGTTTTAGGGCTTCAAAGGCAACTTGAAGAAGAGCAATCAAAATACCTGCGGTTATATGCTGAGTTTGAAAACTTCAGAAGAAGAAATGCCAAAGAAAGAATTGAATTAATCAGTTCGGCTTCATCGGAACTGATGAAAGGAGTTTTACCTGTGTTAGATGATTTTGAGCGAGCCGTTGAGTCAAACAAAAAAATCACTGACATTGAAGCAATTAAAGAGGGCTTCATTTTGCTTCAGCAAAAACTATCAAACATCCTTGAGGCCAAAGGTCTTCAGCGCGTTAAATCAAAGGGTGAAGCCTTTGATGCCGAAATTCATGAGGCTATCGCCCAGGTTCCAGTTGACGACAACAAGTTGAAGGGGAAAATAATTGAGGACATTGAGCCTGGATACACATTAAATGACAAAGTATTACGGCATCCCAAAGTGGTTGTAGGAAGTTAAGTATATGGCGAAAAGAGACTATTATGAAGTGTTGGGGGTTCAAAAGAATGCTTCACCTGAAGAGATAAAAAAGGCATATCGAAAACTGGCCATCAAGTATCACCCAGATAAAAACCCTGGTGATCAAGCTGCTGAGGATAACTTTAAGGAAGCTGCAGAGGCTTATGAGGTTTTAAGCAGCGAAGAAAAGAAGGCAAAATACGATCGTTTTGGCCACGCTGGAATGGGCAATAGTGGCGGAGGATTCAGTGGTCAAGGAATGAATGTTGAAGACATCTTCGAACATTTTGGTGACATTTTCGGAGGTGCATTTGGATTTGGTGGCGCTCAAGGTGGCTCGCGCGGTGGAGGACAATCAATCAGACGAGGATCGAATTTACGCGTAAGAGTTAAACTTACGCTGGAAGAAATCTCGACCGGAGTTGAAAAGAAAATCAAGGTAAACAAGCTTGTACAAGCCGAAGGTGTTGAATACAAAACGTGCGGCACTTGTAATGGTGCAGGCCGCGTGATGCGGGTTACACAGACATTTCTTGGGTCAAATGCAAACCGCGAGTGCTTGCACCACGTGCTCTGGCACTGGAAAAACTGTATCGAAATCAAAACCAGGCGTAATGCCAGATGGGCTAGAACGAAAAGAAGTTGTCATCCCTATTGACATTCCGGCTGGAGTCGAAGAAGGGATGCAGCTGAGCGTTCGTGGTAAAGGAAATGACGGCCCGATGGGTGGCCCAGCTGGAGATTTATTGCTAGTAATCGAAGAACAGAGCCACGAGGCATTTGTACGAGACGGGGCAAATCTGCACTATGATCTCTACTTAAACTTCGCTGATGCCGTTTTAGGCACCTCAATCGAGGTACCGACTTTAAGCGGAAAAGCTAAAATCAAAATAGGCCAAGGAACCCATTCGGGTAAAACTTTAAGATTAAAAGGCAAAGGACTTCCGGTCCTGAACTCCTATGAATCGGGTGACTTATTGATACACGTTAATCTTTGGACACCACAGAGTATTTCTGCCGAGGAAAAAACAATGATGGATCAATTAAGAAAATCGAATAACTTCAAACCCAATCCTCAAGGAAACGAAAAAAGCTTCTTTAATAGGATGAAAGAATTTTTCACCTGATAGCTAGGTAGCTAAACTCCCGCTTTTAATGGCCGCAATCTTAAGCGTAACGAACATATCTAAGTCCTTTGGCGAATTTGTAGCCCTGGACAACGTCTCGCTTGCAATTGAGAGTGGATCGATTCTAGGTCTTCTCGGTCCGAATGGAGCTGGAAAAACAACTTTAATTCGAATTCTAACTGGAATTACTGGCCCAGATTCTGGCTCTGTGAATTTATTCGAACATAACCATAAAGTTACTAGAATCAGTTATTTACCTGAAGAAAGGGGATTGTATAAGTCCATGAAGGTATGGGAGCAAGCCTTATATCTAACTCAGTTAAAGGGTCTTTCAAGAATTGAAGCCACCACCAATTTGAAATTGTGGTTTGACAAGTTTCAAATGTCCGAATGGCTCAATAAACCAGTTGACTCGCTGTCGAAAGGGATGCAGCAGCGCCTGCAATTTGTCATAACAGTGGCTAGTAAACCCGACCTGTTAATTTTAGATGAACCTTTTAGTGGATTTGATCCTGTGAATGCGGACATTATAAAAAATGAGATTTTAGCTTTATCTGAATGTGGAGTAACGATAGTTCTATCCACGCATAACATGTCAAGTGTAGAACAGCTATGTACCCATATCTGCTTGGTCAATCGAGGAAAAATAATGATTAACAATCACCTATCTGAGGTTCGATCACAATACGGTAAAAATCAGTTTGAATTAACATTCCAAGGAAGTACCGTAGCTTTTGCGAATGCACTAGGGCACAGGTTTGAATTAGTTTCGTTGGCAACCAAAAATGAAATTCATTCTGCTCAAATTAAGACCCATGGTCCGCATTCAGCGAATGAATTATTGCGAGCATTGCTGCCTTATGTTGAATTGAAAAGTTTGAAAGAACATAGCCCATCAATGAACGACATCTTTTTAGAAGTTGTTAATGAGGTTCAATTGGAATCCACACCTCATGAATAAAACACTACTCATAATAAAACGAGAATACCTCAGCCGAGTTCGAAAACGCTCTTTCATTCTTATGAGCATTTTGGGACCGCTTATTATGGCAACTGTTGGCATCACAGCCATCTATCTCAGTCTTGATGAACCCGAAAATCAGCACATACTCGTTATAGACGAAAATTATCCCTTGTTCGAAAACCTTGATGGCGGTGACTTGGTTAAATTCGATGTGCAAGACATTTCAGTGGATGATGCTTTTGCAGCGCTGAAGTCGGGCGAGTATACGGGCTTACTTCACATAAATAAAAAATACTACACCAATCACTCGGGCTCGTTCTATTTTAAGAAGCAACCTTCTTTTCGGGTTCAGAGAAAAATCGAACAAATTGTTCAACAACGAGGTGAAATTTTAAAGTTAGGCGAATTCAATATTTCGGAAAGCGACTATAAAAGGATAAAAACTCCTTTTGAAATGGCAACTTTCAAATTTGACAGTATTTCGAATGACGCACAAGAAACGGATATTACTCCTGGATTGGTCGGCTTCGGATTTTCAATACTCATTTACATGTTCATCTTCATGTATAGCGTTCAAGTCATGCGAGGTGTCATTGAGGAAAAATCAAATCGAGTAATCGAAGTGATCATTTCAAGTGTTAAACCTTTTCAACTAATGACGGGCAAAATAATTGGTATTGCTGCCGTTGGTTTGACCCAATTCTTACTTTGGACAATACTGACTTTTACGTTAGTTGGCGGAGCACAATACGCACTGCTTTCTTCAAAATATTCAGGAAATGACGTTTCCCGACAAATGAACATGACAACGGAACTTAAGCAATCCATGGCCGCAGAGACTCCAGAGGCATTAACTTCCATGAGCGATCAAAACAACCTTTTCACGCAGCTGAAGCGAGTGAATTTTCCGCTTATGCTGGGGATGTTTCTCTTTTATTTTGTCGGTGGATACTTATTGTATAGCGCTATGATGGCTGCAGTTGGGTCCGCTGTAGATAACGACACGGATACTCAGCAATTCATCTTACCAATCACTTTCCCTCTCCTACTCTCCTATGTGGCAAGTTTTGTCATATTCAGCAATCCGAATAGTCCAATTGCCGTTTGGATGTCAATCATTCCCTTCACCTCTCCCGTAACGATGATGGTGAGAATTGCTTTTGGAATCGAAAGTGGCGATATGTGGCAGGTGTGGTTGAGTATGTTTCTGCTTGTCGCAACCTTCATCACAATGATTTGGATCGCATCAAAGGTTTACCGTACTGGCATCCTTATGTACGGAAAAAAAGCATCTTTTAAGGAGATGATAAAATGGTTAAAGTATTAAATCATGGCTAAAATTCTGATTATAGATGATGAACGTCCTATTCGTAATACGTTGAGGGACATCCTTGAATTTGAAAAAATCCAAGTCGAGGATGCTGAAAATGGACAGAAGGGTTTGGCGCTAGTCGAAAAAATGGAGTTTGATGCCATTCTCTGCGACATCAAAATGCCAGGAATGGATGGAATTGAGGTTTTGGAAAAAATTCAAAATATAAACCCTGACATTCCAGTAATTATGATTTCGGGGCACGGTACGATTGACACTGCTGTCGAAAGCTTAAAAAAAGGTGCTTATGACTATATAAGTAAACCCCCAGATTTGAACCGTCTCCTAGTTTCCGTTAGAAACGCATTGGACAGGAAGGTTCTTGTAAAAGAAACGAGGAGTTTAAAGCGCAAGGTATCCGACAAAAGTGCTTCGCCCATAATTGGTATTTCTGAACCAATTATGGAAGTGAAATCCTTAATTGATAAGGTAGCGCCTACTGAAGCTCGGGTATTAATAA
The DNA here is from genome assembly GCA_943788145.1 of uncultured Flavobacteriales bacterium. Classification (GTDB taxonomy): domain Bacteria; phylum Bacteroidota; class Bacteroidia; order Flavobacteriales_G; family Salibacteraceae; genus SHAN690. Next base: position 87,733 of record CALSPD010000018.1, on the reverse strand, counting down.
CAGGTCCTAACGGCACAGGTAAGGAGCTCGTAGCTCAACAGATTCATAAAAAGAGTGGACGAGCAAAAGCTCCATTTATTGAAGTGAATTGTGCGGCTATTCCTTCCGAGTTAATCGAAAGTGAATTGTTCGGCCATGAAAAAGGCGCATTTACATCTGCCATTAAACAACGTTTAGGGAAATTTGAACTCGCGTCTGGAGGAACACTCTTTTTGGACGAAATAGGAGATATGTCCTTAAGCGCTCAGGCTAAAGTGCTTAGAGCTCTTCAGGAAAACAAGATTACAAGAGTTGGTGGTGAAAGTGAAATCGCGGTTTCGCCTAGAATTATTTGCGCTACCAACAAGGATTTAAAAGAAGAAATAAAGGAAGGTCGATTTAGGGAAGACCTATATCATAGACTTTCAGTAATTCTGATCAAGGTGCCCTCTTTAAATGAGCGTACCACCGATATTCCACTCTTAATCAAACACTTCCTGACCCAAGTGAGTGAGTCATACGGAACCGCACCAATGGCAATTAGTGATGAAGCCATTAACTATTTGAGTCATGTTGATTGGACTGGAAACATCAGGCAGCTGAGGAACACCATCGAGCGTTTAGTCATTATGTCTGACGAAACCATCACATTTTCTGATGCTAAAAAGTTCGCTTAGGAATTCCATTCTATCGGGATGTTACTAATAACTTGGGCGCAAAGACCTTCAGCCTTAAGTTCATCAAAAGATTTAATGGTAGATTTGATCTTTCAACCATTAAATTCTAAATATGAAAAACAATTACATTAATCTAATTAAGGGAGCGCTGGGTGCGTTAGTGTTTGCTGGTGTTGTCAGCACTGATGCATCGGCCCAATGCGAACTCCTAAACGAAACCTTCAGTTCCTCTCTAGGAACTTTTACAGCAGCAAATGGCTCATCAGGAAACTGGGGCTTCACAAGTAGCTGTGCCTCTAGTAGCGCTGGTGGCCACACGGCTCCTGGATCAGCACTTTTCAGTGGATCTGGTTGTCAATTTGGGAATGGTGGCAATACCGTTTCTGGAAACTTGACTTCTCAAAGTGTTTATATTCCTGCTTCAGGCGGAACACTTTCTTTCAATTATCGAATTGTGAACGAATGTGGTAGCAGTGGTAGTACTTGTTATTATGACAGGCTGACTTTCCAATTATCATCAAATGGAGGCGGTTCTTGGACAACAATCGCTGATTCTTATACCAATTATGGTAACGGTCAAATGGTAAATGGCGGTTGGAACTCATTCACCTATAACTTATCTAGTTATGCAAATCAGAACATTCTAATCCGCTTCAACTTTAATTCTCTTGACGGAATTGGAAATGCTTATGACGGAATCTATGTAGATGACGTTAAAATAATTGCACTGTGTCCTTATGACAATGATGCCGGTATTGCTGGAATCATTAACCCAGGTATTCCAACATGTGATTTGGATTCAGTTGACGTTACCGTTCAACTTCAGAACCTAGGTCTTGACACCTTGACAAATTGCACGATCAAATGGCAGGTTAATAGCGGAACGGTCAACTCATTTGCATACACTGGAAGTGTGGACCCAATTGGCGGCTTAGACACGGTTATCTTGACCAATACTAGCTTCTCAAACTTTGACGATTTAGTCGTTTGGACAGAAATGCCGAATGGCGTTCAAGATAGTATTCCAAGTAACGATACACTAGCCATTACACTTGCAACTGGTCTTTCTGGAACTTACACTATCCCTGGCGACTATGCTTCCTTTAACGCTGCTGTTGATGATCTTCATTCGTTTGGTGTTTGTGGTGATGTTGTTTTCAACGTTGCATCAGGAACTTATACCGAGCAGTTATCTATCAACGATATATTAGGTGTTAGCGAGAATGCTACAATTACATTCCAAGGAGCCAATGCGAACTGGAACAGTTCTGTTTTAACATCGAGCACGAGCCCTACAATTGCGTTCAACGGTGGTGATTGGATTACATTCAAAAACTTGAAGCTTGTTAACACGAGCGGCAACGTTGTTTCGCTACCTGGTCAATCAGATCATGTAACCATTGACAGCTGTTGGATGAAAGGAGTTTCTGGAACATCAACAAATACGCAGGCCCTAGTTTTGATGGATGGCACACCCAACGACTTCAGTTTGACAAACAACAAAATGGAAAAAGGAGCTTCTTGGTTTTATTCTACTTCAGGATCAACTACTTTGAAGAAGCAAAACTTGACGGTTAACAATAACTTGATTAAGGATCAATCTTATTACGGTGGTTACCTGTATTATTTCGATGGAATTGAGTTTAACTACAATACCATTAAAAATGACTCGGCCTTCCAATATGGATACGGTTATTACGCCATGGGTTATTGGTATTACTGCGATAACTTCAACGTGACTCATAATTTCATTGGCGCAACAACTGGTAGTGGGTGGTACTACGCCATGTACATGTACAGCTGTGTTGGTTCAAGCAATCCAAAAAGTCAGATTTCAAATAACTGTATTACTACAGGTAATGAAACTTCATCTGCGGCTTATTATGCATTGTATATGTCGGCTTCTGGTCTGTGTGATATTTACAACAACACCTTTAACCGTTCTGGGTTGAATAACTCTTATGGTATTTACATCTACAGCGGTGGTGCGATCAACTTAAAGAATAACAGCATTTACAGTAAAGGTGGTGGTGTTGCAGCTTATATCTATGGTGGCTTCACCATTGATCATGCAGATTACAACAACTATTATACGGCTAATGGTCCATTGTTATATTATGGTACCGCACAGTACAATTCCTTAGAGGATTATCAGAATGCAACTGGTCAAGGAATGCATTCGGTTGTGACTGATCCAAACTTTGAAGATTTGATGACTTGCGCTACATGCAACGATACATTGAGTAATGCAGGAACCCCATTGGTATATGATGATATCAACGGAGTCGTTCGATCTGCAGTAACACCAGACATCGGAGCTACCGAATACATCAATGCGAATAGCTTCACGCTTGGTGCTGATGATACTATCTGCGGTAATCAAGTCTTAGTTGAAGCCGGAGCAGCTCAGTCTGTTGTTTGGGGAGTTTCTGAAAATGGTGGAGCTACTCAAACCTTCTCTACTCCATCAGTTACACTTACGGCTTCTGGAAGCGCACCATCTAACTTCAATGTTGCTGTGGTTATTTCGACTGAATATTGTGGAAATGCTTCAGATGATGTTGTCCTTCGATTAATTCCTGGAGCTGATTTAGACACCGCTGATCACATTTGTGCAGATGAGTCTATCACGCTTACTCCTGGTGGCGGATCAACGGCAACTCATGCTTGGAGTACGGGCGCTACTACTGCAACCATCGATGTAAGCGAAGCAGGATCTTATTCTGTGACGCAAATGGAAGAAGGTTGTGAAAGTGAAGCTACTATCGTTGTTTCTCAATCTACCGCAGTTGAAATTGCAGATATTGAAGGTTGCGAGGCTGATGCTCCTATTAGCATTGATGCTACCATTCCTGATGGTTCATCTTATGCTTGGTCTGGCGGTTCTGCTATGACTTCTGCTGTGAACCAATTTACAGCGAGCGGTGCATACAACGTAACTGCAACTGACTTACATGGTTGCGTTTCTAGTTCTGATTTCAACTTATTGGTTCTTGGTGAGCCAGTAGCTGCTATCGATTATGCTGGAACAGGTGGAACGGCTTTCCTTTTCAACAGCCAGACTTCTCAGCAAATCAGTCCAAACACAACATATTTATGGACATTCAACAGCATTGATACTTCAACTGCATTGAACCCTGCTTATGTTTTCCCTTGGAATGGAACGCCTACAACTTATCCAGTTTCTCTTGAAATTGATAATGGTTGTGGTACTGATCTAGCTACCATGAATATCACCGTTGATCCAATTGGAGTGAATGAAGTTGAAAACACTGTTTTCAGCATCTACCCTAACCCAACTCAAGACAACGTATTCATTACAGCTGGTGCGCAATGGTCAACACTTGATGTGACTGTTCTTGACAATGCTGGACGAATTGTTCTTGCTGAGTCATTCAATGGTCAGCAAAACATCGAATTGAACACGAAGCAATTGGCAAGCGGAACTTACCTTGTAAAGATGATTTCTGATTCAAACTCAGAAGTGCACACGCTTATCGTTCAATAAGTAGAACGCATTTACTTTTAAAAAAGGCGCCCAATCGGGCGCCTTTTTTTTGCTTAAAATGATTTACAAATCAAAATGCGGGCTTTTCCTCAGGAGTTCAACAATCGGATACTTGCTCCATCAAAAGTCCATTATATCTTTTCATCTCCGTTGAAAGTATTATCTGATTCCCCCAGAACTTACCAGTAAGATTTAGCTATAGCTAAATTTAGTCTATCAAAGAGTCTTTCAACGTATCGTCTGAGGTTGAGTTTGTAACAAAGCTCATTTCGATAGCTCTGTAAGTACCTTCCCTTTATCTTGTGGAAGATACCCAGTAGTGTGCGTTTGGCGTTACTTATAGCAATACGCACCCAGTGTTCTTTACAGTTTATCTATGTGAGAAATTGTTTGGTGAATTCTAAGATGTTCATCGGACTTTCTATTATTTAGAAGCACGAATCAACTATCTCAGAACATAATCTATTTACGCTGTGGTAAATTGCAGGGGAATCAGAAAGTATTATTATTTTCGTCTCTATAATTTAATTCAATTACTATGAAAAACCTCTACTATTCACTTAGTTTGGTTGTATTGGTTGCCCTATCCTTCAACGGATTTTCGCAACTTTTAGTTACCGTTGGTAACGGTACAGCCTCAACTGGAACTTATAATACAGGGCCGACACCTTATGGCACGTTTTACCATGACGACAGAACACAACTCCTTTATACTGCAACGGAAATTATTTCTGCTGGAGGCTTTGGAGGATCTATTGTTAACCTCGCTTTTAACGTTCAAGCTGTCGGTGGTCAATCCATGGCAGGCTTTAATGTCGCCATCGGAACGACAACTGCGACAAGTTTAACTGGTTTTGTTGGCGGACTAACAACAGTTTATACTAATTCAAACCAAAACACGACTACTGGTTGGAATACATATACATTTAATAGCCCATTCGCATGGAATGGTAGTGATAACATCGTAGTTAGTGTTTGCTTCGACAACACCAGCTATACTTCTGACCACAGTGTGTATTACACCAGTACTTCTGGAAACACTGTATACAGCCAGTATGCTGATTCATGGGCGGGCGCTGGATGTACAATGACAACTGGAAACACCTACAATGGAAACCTTCGGGCTAACATCAAATTTGGCTTTTTACCTCCTGTTGCTAATGACGCTGGTATCGCAGCTATTTTGAGTCCTAGTGTACCTACCTGCGATTTGGATAGCATTGATATTGAAGTCGTTTTAAACAACTTTGGTTCTGATACCCTTCAGAACTGTTCTGTAAAGTATCAAATAGGATCAGGATCTATTATTTCCATGTATTACAACGGATCTGTTGCTCCACTTGGTGGAACTGACACGATTACCATTGGCAATGAGAGTTTCTCTAACTTAGACCAACTTCACGTTTGGACTGAATTGCCAAACGGTGTGCCAGATAGTTTACCTGCGAATAACAATGACACCGTGATCATTGCTACAGGACTTTCCGGGACGTATTCAATCCCTGGCGACTATGCTTCCTTTAATGCTGCCGTTGATGATCTTCATTCATTTGGCGTTTGTGGAGACGTTGTTTTCAATGTTGCTTCTGGAACATATACAGAACAAGTTGTCATTGATGACATTATTGGTGTTAGCGAAGATGCAACAGTAACTTTCAAAGGAACGGGAGCTACATGGAATACTTCCATTTTAACTTCTAGTTCAAGCCCAACACTTTCATTTGATGGTGGGGATTGGATTACATTCAAAAACTTGAAGCTTGTCAACACGAGTGGTAATGTTGTTCAAATTCCTGGTCAATCTGACAATGTAACTATCGATAGTTGCTGGATGAAAGGTGTTTCTGGAACTTCTATCAATTCTCAAGCACTTGTTTATATGATTGGAACTCCAAATGATTTCAGCCTGACAAACAATAAAATGGAAAAAGGAGCTGCGTGGTTCTATTCTACTTCAGGTTCAACAACTACCAAGAAGAATAACTTGACAGTCAACAATAACTTGATTAAGGATCAATCTTATTATGGTGGTTACATGTATTATTTCAATGGAATTGAATTTAACTACAATACCATTAAGAATGACTCTGCTTTCCAATATGGATACGGTTATTATGCTATGGGATATTGGTATTACTGCGACAACTTCAACGTGACTCATAATTTCATTGGAGCCACGGCTGGAAGCGGTTGGTACTACGCCATGTACATGTACAGCTGTGTTGGTTCAAGCAATCCAAAAAGTCAGATTTCAAATAACTGTATTACTACAGGTAATGAAACTTCATCTGCGGCTTACTATGCCCTTTACATGTCACAATCTGGTTTGGTTGATATTTACAACAACACCTTTAACCGCTCTGGTTTGAATAACTCTTATGGTATTTACATCTACAGCGGGGGTGCGATCAACTTAAAGAATAACAGCATCTATAGTAAAGGTGGTGGTGTTGCAGCTTATATCTATGGTGGATTCACCATAGATCAAGCAGATTACAACAACTTCTATACGCCAAGTGGCCCAATTTTATACTACGGAACTACGCAGTATAATACATTGGAAGATTATCAAAATGCGACTGGACAAGGAATGCATTCTGTAATGACCGATCCGAACTTTGAAGATTTGATGACTTGTGCTACGTGTAACGATACATTAAGTAATGCAGGAACTCCATTGGTATATGATGATATCAACGGAGTTGTACGATCTGCAGTAACACCAGACATTGGAGCCACTGAATACATCAATGCTAACAGCTTTACGCTTGGTGCTGACGATACCATTTGTGGTAACCAAGTATTAGTGGAAGCTGGAGCTGCTCAATCGGTAGTGTGGGGTGTATCTGAAAATGGTGGAGCTACTCAAACGTTCTCTACTCCATCGGTTACACTTACTGCTTCTGGAAATGGACCATCTAACTTCAATGTTGCCGTGGTTATCTCTACTGAATATTGTGGAAACGCTTCAGATGCTGTTGTACTTCGATTAGTTCCAGGAGCTGATTTAGATACTGCTCAACACATTTGTGCGGATGAGTCTATTACGCTTACTCCAGGTGGAGGATCTACAGCAACGCATGCTTGGAGCACGGGAGCTACTACTGCAACCATCGATGTGAGCGAAGCCGGATCTTATTCCGTGACTCAAATGGAAGAAGGTTGTGAAAGTGAAGCTACTATCGTTGTTTCTCAATCTACCGCAGTTGAAATTGCAGATGTTGAAGGTTGTGAGGCTGATGCTCCTATTAGCATTGATGCAACCATTCCTGATGGCTCATCATACGCTTGGTCTGGTGGTTCTGCTATGACTTCTGCTGTGAACCAATTTACAACGAGTGGTGCATACAATGTAACTGCAACTGACTTGCATGGTTGTGTTTCTAGCTCTGATTTCAACTTAATGGTTCTTGGTGAGCCGGTAGCTGCTATCGATTATGCTGGAACAGGTGGAACGGCCTTCCTTTTCAACAGCCAGACTTCTCAGCAAATCAGTCCAAACACAACTTACTTATGGACATTCAACAGCATTGATACTTCAACGCAATTGAACCCTGCTTATGTTTTCCCTTGGAATGGAACACCTACAACTTACCCAGTTTCTCTTGAAATTGATAATGGTTGTGGTACTGATCTAGCTACCATGAATATCACCGTTGATCCAATTGGAGTGAATGAAGTTGAAAACACTGTTTTCAGCATCTACCCTAACCCAACTCAAGACAACGTATTCATTACAGCTGGTGCGCAATGGTCAACACTTGATGTGACTGTTCTTGACAATGCTGGGCGAATTGTTCTTGCAGAGTCATTCAATGGACAGCAAAACATCGAATTGAACACCAAGCAATTGGCAAGTGGAACTTACCTTGTAAAGATGATTTCTGAATCAAACTCAGAAGTGCACACGCTTATCGTTCAATAAGTAGAACGCTTATATTTTTAAAAAAGGCGCCCAATCGGGCGCCTTTTTTTATGCCTGAACTCCTTGTAATATTTTAGGATAATTTACGCTAATGAATACTCCAAATTGAACTGCTAACAGTCAAGAATTGTTGTTGTAGAATACATAAAATAAGAATTTCAGAAATAGAATTGCACTTTCCATCTAACAACAACTTGCCTTTATCTATTAAATATGTATTTCAAGCGATCAAATTCATTACTCATGGTATTGCTACCTCAGATTTAGTGTTTAAAATTCACCTCCGCTTATTGGACTCCTTGCTTTTTGTTTTTTGAATTCCTATTTGTTTCTAAAAGCAAGATACACCTCCATGTATTCTCGTTCAAATATTTTTTCTGGCCCATGAAAGCCTATTTTTGGTAGATAAACCAATTTAAACTTTTTATGAAAAAAATCTTACTCACTATTGCGAGTGGTCTTATCGGCTTTGTAGGTTTTGCTCAATTGAGCGGAACATACACCGTTAATGGCGCTCAGGCAACGGGCGGAACAAACTATCAAACGTTTTCCGCAGCGTTCTCAGCCTTGACATCTCAAGGCGTTAATGGTCCAGTTGTATTTAATTGCATTCAAGGTACTTATACCGAACAGGTATACAGTTCCTCGCAATCAATTTCTGGAGCATCTACAACAAATACAATTACGTTTCAGGCTGCGGCCGCAAACACGAATGAAGTGTTATGGCAATACAGCAGCTATCCTTTGTATTTGTACAACCCAAACAACATCAGTAACCTAACGTTTGACGGTATTCACTTCAAAACCACAGGGGCGAGTAACGCTATTCGCATTTATTACGGCACCTTAACGAACGTGACGTTTGAAAACTGTGAAATCGAAGGTTACGCAGCGGGTACAAATACTTCCAATTCTTATGCTACAGTGTACATGTATTTCACTACAGCAAATAATGTAACCTTCGAAAACAATGAGATTACTAATGGAAGTTATGGTCTATACTTATACTATTTACAGTCGAGTTCTGTAACGAATGTGATAGGTAATGATGTTACAAACTGGAGTGCTTATGGTGTATATAACTACTCTGGCTACTATCCAAAATGGATTATTAAGGACAATACGATAACGGATGATCCGAATGGATACCAATATTCTTACGCACTTTATGCATACTATATGGGTGCGGGATCTGAAGTAAGTGGCAACTACGTTGAAGCAACAGGCTCTTCTGGATGTTATGGCATGATTGGTTATTATTCACAAGGCAATTCTTCAAACCCAGTTCTTGTTTACAATAACATCTTCAACCTTTCGAACGCCAATACTTCCTACTATCAATACGGAATGTTAGTTGGTTATTGTTATTATGCTAAATACCACCACAACACAATTAGAATAACTAATACGTATACCGGTTCTTATGCTGCTTATATGTATTTTTCTAGTACTGCTTATGTTGGTAATGAGTTCAAAAACAACATCGTTGTTTCTGAACAAACTGGTCCGAGGACGATGTATTCATACGTAATCAATTCTACGGGTCTGTCTATGGATAATAACGTTTACTCTATGGATGGCGGATCTGACATTAATAATTACAATGTTTACAGCGGAACCACATCTTATACAATTGCTGCATGGCAAAGTTCGGTACAGGTCAGGAGGCAAACAGCGTAGCTGAGCTGATCCAGATTTAACTTCTGCGACCAACATGACACCACAGAGCGCGGATGTGAACAACATCGGAGCTGCCAGTAGGTAGTTGCCACGGATCATCTACGGCGCGAGTCGAAGTACAACTACTCCTGATCCAGGAGCTATTGAGTTCAGTGTTCCAACAAACAATGCTCAGCCTTCTGATTTTTGAATCCTGCAGCACCGTTGTGTGATGAGGATACTATCACGTATAGTTGTGATTAAGAATGCTGGTCTTGTTGCTTTAACTTCCTTGAATATTAGCTATTCGTTGAATGCAGGAACAGCAGCTGTTACAAATTGGACAGGAAGCTTAGCTCCTCAGGCGCTGGATACCGTAACTATTGTACCTACTACCTCTTTCAGCAATGGCGATAATGTTAAAGTTTGGACTTCCTTACCAAATGGGGTTCAGGACAGCGCTGCTGCTTACGATACGATTCAGGTTGATCTATATGACGGTATGTCTGGTACATATACGATTCCAGGTGACTTCGCTTCAATCACAGCTGCGCGTGACGCAATGGTTGCTGCTGGTCTATGTGATGACGTTATATTCAACGTAGCAACTGGAACGTACAATGAAGCTGTTGATTTCCCAGAAATTAGCGGAAGTGCTGAAGACAAAACCATCACTTTCCAAAGTGCAACAGCTAATTATAACAACGTTACAATTACAGCTAATGGTGGAGCTACAGTTAACTTCAATGGAGTGGATTGGATTACATTCAAAAACATCAAAATTGAAAATACTTCAGCTAATCCAGTTCAAATGAATGGTCAGTCTGATAATGTAACCATCGATCATTGCTGGTTGAAAGGCACGAATGGTACATCTACCAATGGACAAGCTATTATTTATATGGCAGGTACTGCAAATGATTTTACCGTTAGGGATAGCAAACTTGAAAAAGGTGCTTCTTGGTTCTACAGTACTTCTGGTTCAACAACGTCTTATAAGACTAACTTAACCATTGAGAACAACTACATGAAGGATCAGTCCTATTATGGAGGTTACTTGTACTATTTTGATGGTGTTGAGTTTAATGGTAACACGATACGTAATGACTCTGCTTTCCAATATGGATACGGTTATTATGCAATGGGTTACTGGAATAGCGTAAACAACTTCAATGTTACCAAGAATTACATTGGCGCGAGTACAGGAAATGGTTGGTACTACGCATGTTATTTAAATAACTGTGTTGGTTCAAGCAACCCAAGAAGTCAGTTTGCTAACAACTGTATTACTACAGGAAATGAAACATCTTCAGCCGCATACTACGCACTTTACATGTACAACTCAGGCTTGGTAGACATCTATAACAACTCGTTTAACCGATATGGTAACAACAGTTCTTACGGTGTTTACATATATCAAGGTGGTGCTATGAACTTTGTAAACAATAGTGTTACGAGTATGGGCGGTGGATACGCTGCTTATATCAATGGTGGTTTTGCGATCAACACTAGTGATCATAATAACTATTATACTGCATCTGGAGCGCTTATCTATTTTGGATCTTCTCAGTACAATACATTAGAGGATTTACAAGCCGCTACAGGACAGGATATGCACTCAGTAACTACCAACCCAGATTGGGAAGATTTAGCTACATGTGTTACTTGTAACGATACTATGGGTAATGCAGGAATGGTTTTATCAACCTTGACGGATGATATCAATGGTAACAACCGAAGTGTGATTACTCCAGATATTGGAGCTGTTGAGTATGTTACTCCTGCGTCTTTCACGCTTGGTGCTGATGATACGATTTGTGGTAATTCACACATCATCGAAGCTGGTCCTGCACAATCCATTACTTGGAACGTTAACAACCAAACTTCAACTCAGCCATTTGTTACCTTAACTGCTAACAACGAGCCTGTAACATTCAACATCTCTGTAAACATTACTACTGAATATTGTGGAACAGGATCTGATGCTGCTGTGATTCGATTGGTACCTAATGCTAATCTTGATTCTACTGAGCACATTTGTGCAGATGCTACAACTGACCTTGAGCCAGGTGGAAGTGCTGCTGCTGACTTCATGTGGTCAACAGGAGCAACTACTCCAACGCTTACCGTTGGCGAAGCTGGAACTTACTCTGTAACTAAACTTGAAGATGGTTGCGAAAGTGAAGCGACTATTGTTGTTACTCAGTCTGATGCTGTCGAGATCGTAGATCTGGATGCATGTTCTGATGCACTTCCAGTTTCTATAGATGCTACCATCAACAATGGTACATCTTACGCATGGTCTGGTGGTTCTAGCATTAATGCTGCCGTGAATACATTCAACGATGCAGGAAACTACACGGTAACTGCTACTGATAGCTATGGTTGTTCATCTACTGATGGATTCCAATTGACTGTTCTTGAAGCTCCAGAAGCTGCTATTACTGAGACACACTCAGCTAATGCATATTTCTTCGATGCTACAAGTTCATTGTACATCAGTGCAAACACTACTTACTTATGGGATTTTGGTTACAATGGTTTGACAGCTACTACGGCTACTGCTATTGTTAACTATCCTTGGAGCGACCCTAACAACTTAACGACATACACAGTAACATTGACTATTGACAATGGTTGCGATGTAGATGTTAAGACTAAGGAAGTTACTCCAGACCCACTAGGCATTGGTTCAATTGATGCTGCATCCTTTGGTCTTTACCCTAACCCTGCATCTGATAACGTAAACATCATCCTTGGAAGTGCTGCTTCTACAAAGGGATCTGTTTCTGTTCTTGATGTAACAGGAAGAGTAATTATCACGCAAACAATCGCTGCTGGTAAAACAACAGGCGAATTGAATGTTGCTGAATTAGCTGCCGGTTCTTACTTAGTGAAAGTTAGCGTAGACGGAAACACATCCGTTAGCACGCTTATCAAGAAGTAAGTAAAATAAACCTCTTCGAAACGGGGCGAACTCAATGAGTTCGCCCCGTTTTTTTGTTTAGAATCCAAGGATAAATCGGATTAACTTCATTTTTTATCGACTAATCGTTACTTTTGGTCGCTAAATCAATTATATATGAAAAAAGTCTTACTAACAATTGCGAGTGCTTTTCTTGCTGTCGTAGGTTTTGCTCAATTGAGCGGAACATACACGGTGAATGGTGCTCAGGCAACGGGTGGAACAAACTATCAAACGTTTTCCGCAGCGTTCTCAGCCTTGACATCTCAAGGTGTTAATGGTCCAGTAGTGTTTAACTGTATTCAAGGTACTTATACCGAACAGGTATATAGCTACCAACAGTCAATCTCTGGAACATCTACCACAAATACAATTACGTTTCAGGCGGCAGCCTCAAACACGAATGAAGTATTATGGACATATAGCTCATATCCAATTTATTGGTATAACAGCAATCACAACAACATCACGTTTGATGGATTGCATTTTGCTACAACAGGATCGTACAATGCTTGTATCTATTTATATCGTGGGTTGTTAACCAATATCACTTTCGAGAATTGTGAAATTGATGGCCCGAGCACAACTAGCACTTCTACGACATATTCTGCTTTTACAGCATATTATACTTCACCTCAAAACCTAGTATTGTCTAACAATACTATAACTGGAGGATCAAATGGTATTTGTTTCTATTACTCTGATTATTACAATTACACGAACACAGCTAATGTTGTTTTAGAGAATAATTCACTTACAGACTTCTATTATCGTGGCATCTATGTCTATAACTATTCTTCCTATAAGGTAAAATGCGAGATAACTGGTAATTCAGTTACAGGCGGAGGTTACTCTTATCCTTATGGCATCTATGCATATTATTTGGACGATGGATCTCTCATTGAGGGGAACGAAGTTCGAGTAGGTGGCACTTCAGGTGGCTACGCTGCATACTTCTACCAAGCTTATGGAACTTCATCGAATCCTGTAGAAATTCAAAACAACATTTTTGAAGTCACTGGAAATGGTCCATATACACAATACGGAATGTATTGCAGTTATGGATATTATACGCTAATCCATCACAATACCATCATTGTAAACAATAGTTACACATATTCAAGAGCCGCTTATTTATATTACTCAAGTTCAGCATATGCCGGTAATGAGTTTAAAAATAACATTGTTACGGCAACGCAAACAGGACCGTATACTGTTTATGGATATTGGTACACAGGAGCAATGACAGCTGACAATAATGTCTACTCAATAGCTGGAGCAAGTGATATTTACAATTATGACGGATACACTGGAACAACAGCTTATAACATTTCTACTTGGCAAACTGGAACAAGTCAAGAAGCTAATAGCTTTGGAGAAGATCCAAACTTTGTTTCTTCAACAAACAACACGCCTCAAAGCGGCACGATCAATAATGGAGGAGCGGCTTTAGGCGTTACTACTGATTTCTACGGTGCAACGCGAAGCACAACAACTCCAGATCCTGGAGCTATTGAGTTTACTGTTCCTACGAACAATGCTCAGCCGGGTGATATCTTGAATCCTTCGGCTCCACTATGTGATGAGGATACTTCAGTAGTCGTGGTTGTAATGAACACTGGATTAGTTAATTTGACTTCTGTTACAATTAACTATTCCTTAAATAACGGTACAGCTGCTACAACAAGTTGGACTGGAAACCTTGCACCACAATCAAATGATACAGTAACAATTGTTGCTTCAACATCATTTAACAATGCAGATAACATCCGGATTTGGACATCTCTACCAAATGGTGTTTTAGACAGTGCTGCTGCCTATGACACATTAAGTGTAGATTTATTCGAAGGAATGTCTGGTACTTACACCATCCCTGGTGATTTTGCTTCTGTTTCAGCAGCAAGAGATGCTTTAGCTGCTACTGGTGTTTGCGATGACGTGGTTATCAGCATGGCGACAGGAACATACAACGAGCAAGTTGAATTTCCAGAAATCACTGGAGTAAGTGAAGATGCTACAGTAACTTTCCAAAGTGCTTCTGCAAACTACAACACAGTTGACATCACTTATAGCGGTGGTGGAACTGTTATTCTAAACGGAACAGATTGGATTACTTTCAAGAACATCAAAATTGAAAACACTTCAGCTAATCCCGTTCAATTGGTTGGCAATTCAGACAACGTAACTTTCGATCATTGCTGGTTGAAAGGAACAACTGGCACATCAACTAATGGTCAATCGCTCATCTACATGCAAGGCATGAGTAATGACTTCACTGTTATGGATTGCAAGCTTGAAAAAGGTGCTTCTTGGTTCTACAGTAATTCAGGATCCACATCTTCATATAAGACTGATTTGACTTTCGAGAATAACTACATGAAGGATCAATCTTATTATGGTGCTTACTTGTACTATTTTGATGGTGTAGAATTCAATGGAAATACTATCCGTAATGATTCAGCTTTCCAATACGGATACGGATATTACGCAATGGGATACTGGTATTATGTAAACAACTTCAACGTAACTAAAAACAACGTTGGTGCTAATACTGGAAACGGATGGTATTATGCTGTTTATTTCTACAACTGTGTAGGTTCAAGCAACCCTAGAAGTCAAATCGCTAATAACTGTATTACTACAGGAAATGAGACTTCTTCCGCTGCATACTATGCACTTTACATGTACAACTCAGGTTTGGTAGACATTTATAACAACTCGTTTAACCGATATGGTAACAACAGTTCTTACGGTGTTTACATATACCAAGGTGGTGCAATGAACTTTGTAAACAATAGTGTTACGAGTATGGGCGGTGGATATGCTGCTTATATCAATGGTGGTTTTGCGATCAACACAAGCGATCACAACAACTATTATACTGCTTCTGGAGCGCTTTTATATTTTGGATCTTCTCAGTACAATACTTTGGAAGACCTTCAAGCGGCTACAGGACAGGATATGCACTCAGTTACAACTAACCCAAGTTGGGAGGATCTTGCTACTTGCGTAACTTGTAATGACACCATGGGTAATGGAGGTATGGTTTTATCAACTATCGTTGATGATATCAATGACAATGCAAGAAGTTTAAGTACACCGGATATCGGAGCTGTTGAGTATGTAACTCCTGCTACTTTCTCCCTTGGAGCTGATGACACAATTTGTGGTAATACGCACATTGTCGAAGCTGGTCCTGCACAATCCATTACTTGGAATGTCAACAACCAAACTTCAACTCAGCCATCTGTGACGCTTACTGCAACGAATGAGCCAGTAACATTCAACATCTCTGTAAACATTACTACAGAGTATTGTGGAACAGGTTCTGATGCTGCTGTTATTCGATTGGTGCCTGACGCTAGTCTTGATTCAACTGAGCACATTTGTGCAGATGCTACAACTGACCTTGAGCCAGGTGGAAGCGCTGCTGCTGACTTCACATGGTCAACCGGTGCAACTACTCCAACGTTAAATGTTGGTGAAGCCGGAACGTACACTGTAACTAAGCTTGAAGATGGTTGCGAGAGTGAAGCGACTATCGTTGTTACGCAGTCTGATGCTGTAGAGATCGTGGATCAAGATGCATGTTCTGATGCTCTTCCACTTTCTATAGATGCTACTATCAATAATGGTACATCTTACGCATGGTCTGGTGGTTCTAGCATTAACTCTGCTGTGAACACATTCAACGATGCTGGAAACTACACGGTAACTGCTACTGATAGCTATGGTTGTTCATCTACTGATGGATTCCAATTGACTGTTCTTGAAGCTCCAGAGGCTGCAATCGTTGAGACTCACTCAGGTAATGCGTATTTCCTTGATGCTACAAGTTCATTGTACATCAGTGCAAATACAACTTACTTATGGGATTTTGGTTACAATGGTTTGACAGCTACTACAGCTACTGCTACGGTTAACTATCCTTGGAGCGATCCTAATAACTTGACAACTTACACAGTTACCTTGACTATTGACAATGGTTGCGATGTAGATGTTAAGACTAAGGAAATTACTCCTGACCCACTAGGAATTGGTTCAATTGATGCTGCATCATTTGGTCTTTACCCTAACCCTGCATCTGACAACGTAAACATCATCCTTGGAAGCGCTGCTGCTGCAAAAGGATCCGTTTCTGTTCTTGATGTTACAGGAAGAGTAATTATCACGCAAACAATCGCTGCTGGTCAAACAACAGGCGAATTGAATGTAGCTGAATTAGCTGCTGGTTCTTACTTAGTGAAAGTTAGCGTTGACGGAAGCACTTCTGTTAGCACGCTTATCAAGAAGTAAGTAAAGCTCACTTATTGTAAAAGGGCGGACTCAATGAGTCCGCCCTTTTTTTATGTTCAAAATTGTATTTTCGATGTAGCGTCTATTTTTGTCGACCAACTCGCATTTGAATCAAATAAATCGTACATTAGCGTAAATAAATCAAACTATGGAAGCTATAATAGAGGTTGCGAGCAAATTTGGAATAGGTGTATTGGTTCCATTAGCATGCTTAGCATTTGTTGGGATTTTAGCCCAATGGTCGCTATACGATAAATGTGGATTACCTGGAATTGATTGCGTGATTCCAGTCAAAAACGTAATAACGTTCCTGAAAATAATGGGACGACCAGCCAGTCATAGTCTCTTTGTGATTCTTCCACCACCGTTAATTGCATTAGCACTTCTTTTTTTAGAAAATCCAGCCCTGCAATATGGAGCCGCGGCTCTATTGTTTATCCCTTGGGCTTATTTCATGATAAAAGTTTACATTGAGCTTTGCCAGAGTTTCGGACATTACAAACTCCTTGATTATGCGCTATGTGTAACTTTTAACGGATTCTATGTCCTTCATCTAGGCTTATCCTACAACGAAAAATACAAGGGCCCTGTTTACAATCAAAAAAGTGATAAAGAAGCAAGCACAGTTGAAGGGCAGCTAGCTTAAGACATAACTATAGCTTCAGCATTATTAAGGGCTCTTTGGAGCCCTTTTTTATTGGATCCACCTGCCATTGCTAGAAATTGTTGGCCACCACCACCGCCTTCAATATCTGATGCGATTGATTTAATGATTAATGCAGCATTTAATTCCCGTTGAGTCGCAAGGTTCTTACTAATAGCAACAACTACCGAAACTTTATCCTCCTCAGTGGTACCAGCAATAACGATCAGCGAACCATGCTTTTGAGTCAGCTGAAATGCAATATCCTTCAAGGTTTTAGAATCGATCGATAGGGGCTCCGGTTTAATTATTTCAAACCCGTCACATTTGGACATTTGCGACTCTAGGCGATTCATTAATTGTTGCTTTTCTTTAACACGGAATGACTCGATAAGCCTAGCCTGACTCTTAACCTCTTCCACCATTTTTTCTATGGCTTGGGAAATATTTATCGGCTTCCCCAGTGCAATGGAGACATTTTCCAATATCGTCAATCGCTCTGAAACATATGCTTCGTATTCTCTACCTGATATAGCTTCAATCCTTCGAACTCCACTTGCAATGCTGGACTCATGTAAAAGCTTAAATCCGCCTATGTCACTCGCATCACCGACATGAGTGCCACCGCATAATTCTACAGAGTCACCAAATTTGACCACACGTACGAAATCACCATACTTTTCACCAAACAATGCCATTGCGCCCATTTCCTTGGCCGAATTAATCGGAACGTCTTTCAGAATTTCACTTCTTATTCCCGATTGAATAAGCGACTTGACCTTCTTTTCAATACGTTCGATTTTGGATTCATCAATTTTCTCAAAGTGAGAAAAATCAAATCGCAATCGACCTCCTTCAACCAGGGAACCTTTTTGCTCCACGTGTTTCCCTAATTCATCTCTTAGAGCAAAATGCAACAAATGCGTGGCAGAATGATTTCTCTCAATATCGTGTCTATTAGCCTCATCTACTTGAGCGACAACAGCTCCATCAATATTGCCTGGCAATTTGTTTACAAAATGGATGATTTCACCATTTTCCTTCTTGGTATCCAGCACTTTAATGCTTTCAGCCCCGAAAGTCAAGACGCCAACGTCCCCTACTTGACCTCCACTTTCCGCATAAAACGGAGTTTCTTCCAAGACCAACTGAACTACATCCTTTCCCTTAGACTTGACCTTTCGATATTTAGCAACTTGTGATGTACAATTCAAACGTTCATAACCTAAAAAATTTGAATTCGGACCTTCACTCAAAATAATCCAATCACCAAATTCTACTTTGGTTGCAGACCTTGACCGGGCCTTTTGCTCTTCTAATGAAGTTTGAAATTCATCATGATCAACCTTTAGGTTATGTTCATCCGCAATCAAATCCGTTAAATCGATAGGGAAACCATATGTATCATATAATTCAAACGCAAATTGTCCTGAAATGTCCGTTGCTGGATTCTCTGATATATAGGTCGAAATCCGCTCCAATCCTTTGGCTAAAGTGGAAAGAAATGACTTTTCTTCTTCTTGAATCACCTTGATTACCAAATCTTTATTCAACACTAACTCAGGATATTGATCTCCCATCACCTCTGCTAACGCTTCTGAAACCCGATATAAAAAGGGTTCGGCAATACCTAGTTGACTATAACCATATCTTACTGCACGCCTCAATACCCGTCTAACGACATAACCTGCGCCATTGCTCGCAGGAAGCTGTCCATCTGCAATACAAAACGAAACGGCCCTTACGTGGTCTGCAATCACTCGAAACGCAATATCCTTGAAGGATGGCGAAGCATTGTATTGCAAGCCACACAATTCTTCAGTCTTTTTAATTAAGGCTTTAAATAAATCGATGTCATAGTTTGATGACTTTCCTTGTAGTATGCGAGAGAGCCTTTCCAGTCCCATACCTGTGTCAATATGCTTTTCCTTTAATGGCTCCAAGCCCCCATTCTCGAGGCTGTTATATTGCATAAACACAAGGTTCCAGATTTCAATGACTTCTGGGTGGTCTGCATTTACCAATTGCGCGCCCCCCTTTTTGGCCCGATCCGCTGCAGGTCTCATATCGTAGTGAATCTCGGAACAAGGACCGCACGGACCTGTTTCACCCATCTCCCAGAAATTATCTTTTCGGTCAAATTCTAGAATTCGGTCAGCGGCAACATGCTGCAACCACAATTCTCTCGCCTCTTCATCCAGCCCCAATTTCAGTGATTCATCTCCTTCAAAAATCGATACGTACAGACGGTCTTTATCCAGACCATAAACCTCGGTGAGTAATTCCCAGGCCCAATTGATTGCGTCCTTCTTAAAGTAATCTCCAAACGACCAATTCCCCAACATTTCAAACATGGTGTGGTGGTAATGGTCTCTTCCTACTTCTTCCAAGTCGTTGTGTTTACCAGAAACTCGCAAGCATTTTTGACTATCGCAGACACGTCTAGATTTGGCAATCTCATTACCCACGAAAACCCCCTTGAACTGGTTCATTCCAGCGTTGGTAAACATTAGGGTTGGATCATTCTTAATAACAATCGGATCAGAGGCTACAATATCATGAGCCTTGCTGCTAAAAAACTCAAGGAAAGTGCCTCGAATCCTGTCGGTTGTCCAGTGCATACTATGTTAAAATGATTGAATGGAAGTACAAAAAAGACAGCGAAAGTAGTAGTTGTCCTATTTTCGCGCTTCCAAATGCAAAGATAAATAGGTTGGCAAAGGTAAAGTACCAATACAACGAGAACACTCTCAGCTACGAAAAGATTCGAAAGAATCCTTGGAAACGTATGGCCCAGGCATCTTGGTATGCCCTAGCATCCATTGTTTCAGGGGTCGGAATTTATCTTGTCTTCAATATCGTTTATGATTCTCCACAAGAGCGTCAATTGCAAAATGATAAAGAAGAATTATTGATTCAATATGATTTGATGAGCAATCGACTCGATCAAATGAGCACCATATTAGCTGATTTAGAGAATCGCGATGATAATATCTATCGAACAATTTTCGAAGCTGAACCAATACCCGACAACATTCGAAAGGCAGGAATTGGAGGAGTTAACAGATACAAGAATCTAGAGCGATTCAGGGATGAGTCCGAGGTTGTTATCGAAACATCAAAGAAATTAGATCGTCTAGCTAAGCAACTCTATATTCAGTCAAAGTCTTTTGATGAAGTTATAGAACTGGCAAAGCAAAAGGAGGATATGCTGGCATCCATTCCGGCCGTGCAACCCATTTCAAACAAAGATCTCAAGCGCATGTCTTCAGGTTTTGGCAAACGCGTTCACCCTATCTACAAAACTGTTCGATTTCACTGGGGTAATGACTTTACAGCCCCTGTCGGCACTGATATCTATTGCACAGGAAAAGGGAAAGTTGTTGAGTTGGAAAAATCTCGAAGCGGCTATGGATATCACGTGATAATCGACCATGGATATGGGTATAAGACTCTGTATGCGCATATGAGTAAGATTAACGTAAAGCAGGGTCAAGAAATAAACCGAGGTGAAGTCATAGGCTTGGTGGGAAACACTGGACTTAGCAGCGCACCCCATTTGCACTACGAAGTGACGAAGAACGGCCACAAAGTCAATCCAGTTAACTTTTACTTCAACGACCTTTCTCCAGAAGAGTACGATATGATGATTCAATTGTCATCACAGGAGAATCAGTCTTTCGACTAGACTATATTTGTCACATGCCCTACAAAGAGAAAGAATCTTTTAAGCTGTATTATTCAATTGGAGAAGTCTCTGAACTTCTTAGTGTAAACCCTTCTCTACTTCGATTTTGGGAAAAAGAATTCGACGTAATTCGTCCATCCAAAAACAAGAAAGGAAATCGAATTTATAAGGAGAAGGATGTCAAGAATCTTAAGTTGATTCATTACTTAGTTAAAGAGCGCGGATTCACATTGGAGGGTGCAAAAAAGAAGCTTAAGGAAGGTACAGACGATCTTGAAAGCAAGGCTGAGCTAATTGAACGGTTGGGAAGCGTAAAAAACATGCTTCTCGAGCTCAAACACAGTCTCTAAAAGCCCTTCTTCTTTAAAAGGTAGTTCTGGACATAATCCTTGACTCCATCCTCGAGCGGCGTAAACTGCTCTGCAAACCCAGCATTTATTAGCTTATTCATATTTGCCTCGGTATAGTATTGATAGTTATCTCTGATGTCGGCCGGCGTATCTATAAAGCTGATTTTCGGGTCTAAATCTAAGGCCTTGAACGTAGAATTTGCAAGATCCAAAAAGGTACGCGCCGTGCCTGTGCCAAGATTGTACAATCCGGACGCCGGCAAGTTCTTCCATAAAAAGAATATTACCCGGCAAAGATCCTTAACATAGATGAAGTCTCGTAGCTGCTCACCATCCCTATACTTCTCATTGTGCGATCGAAAGAGCTTTAAGCTGCCATTGCTTTGAATTTGATTGAAAGCATGAAAAACAACACTCGCCATTCGGCCTTTGTGATATTCATTCGGACCATAGACATTAAAAAACTTTAATCCGAACCAGGTCAGATCGTCTGAACGTTGCAAAACCCACTTATCGAATTCATTTTTAGAAACCCCGTATGCATTTAGCGGTTTTAGCTTCTCAACAATAGCGTGGTCATCATCATACCCAAATTCACCACCGCCATATGTTGCCGCAGATGAGGCATAAATCAAAGGAATATTCCGGTCCTGACACAGCCTCCAAATTGCTTTAGAGTACTCAAGATTTAACTCTTCAAATATTTCATAGTCTACCTCTGTCGTATCGGTGCGCGCGCCCAGGTGAATGATTGAGTCAATCTGTTCATCCTTCACCCAATCAAAGAACTGGCCTCGCTCAATTTTCTCATGATCTTCTAACCCAACCTGATTGGGAATCTTGGCATTGATTGAAAAATCGTCCACTAAGACGATTTTAGAATCTATCAAACTCGAAAAATGACGCGCCACACAACTTCCAATGAACCCTGCAGCCCCAGTAATTACAATCATTTTAAATGTGATTTTCCGCAAAGGTATTTAATGTTGAATGCTCGCTATCTTCGCACCTTAATTTTGATTATGTCAAAGCTCGTATACATAACAAGAAGGGAAAGATTCTCTGCCGCACACAAGCTCAGTAGGGAAGAGTGGAGTGAAGAAAAAAATGAAGCCGTCTTCGGAAAGTGTGCCAATCCAAACTGGCATGGTCACAACTATCAACTATTCGTTACTGTGAAGAGCGAAGTTTCGCCGGAGACTGGTTTTGTGATGGATCTAAAGATTCTTGGCGAAATAATAAAGGATAAGATCATCACCCATACCGACCACAAGAATTTAAATCTCGACACAGGATTCATGAAGGGCATTATGACTTCCACCGAGAACATTTGCATCGCCATATGGGATGAATTAGAGCCAAACATTGCCTCCAATGGCGCGACGCTTCATTGCGTAAAACTTCAGGAAACCGAAAACAATTACGTAGAGTATTATGGATGAATACCTTGATGCTGATAAGGGTTTTGAGCGAAAGGACAGCTACAACTCTGAGAACATAGAAGCGCTTTCCAATCACTACAAGCATATTATTGAACGCTGTGGAGAAGACACCTCAAGGGAAGGATTATTGAAGACCCCGGAACGTGCTGCTAAAGCCATGCAATTTCTGACGCAAGGATATGAGCAAAACGGTGCAGACATTCTCAATTCCGCACTTTTTGAGGAGGAACACCAGCAAATGGTGATTGTAAAAAACATAGAGCTCTATTCTTTATGCGAACATCATATTCTACCCTTCTTTGGCAAGGCGCATGTAGCCTATATCCCAAATGGGAAAATTGTTGGACTGAGTAAAATTCCTCGTGTGGTTGATGTATTTGCGCGACGGCTTCAAGTTCAGGAGAGACTCACACAACAAATAAAAGATTGCATCCAATCTACACTCGAACCTGCAGGAGTGGCCGTCGTGATTGAGGCCAAACATATGTGTATGCAGATTAGAGGAGTTCAGAAGCAAAATTCTGCCACGACCACTTCGGCGTTTACCGGCGAGTTCTTAAAGGATGCAACTCGAAAAGAATTTATCAGTTTAATTTCAGCACAATTAAGTTAAGAATGAAAAAGGCATACGTATTTCCTGGACAAGGCGCACAATTCCCGGGCATGGGAAGCGACATTTATCAATCAAATGAAATCGCTAAACCATTGTTTGATCGCGCAAATGAAATTCTTGGATTCGAAATCACGAAAACCATGTTTGAAGGTTCTCCAGATGATTTGAAACAAACGAAGGTGACACAACCCGCTGTTTTTCTACATTCTGTAATCCTCTCTAAAACCATTCCTGGATTCTCTCCCGATATGGTAGCTGGACACAGCTTGGGAGAGCTTTCGGCATTGGTCGCAAATAATACGTTGACCTTTGAGGACGGGCTCAAACTTGTATACAAAAGAGCGCTGGCTATGCAGAACGCCTGTGAACAGAACCCGAGTACGATGGCTGCTATTTTAGGGTTGGAAGATCACATTGTGGAAGATGCTTGCACTCAAATAGATGATGTTGTGGTTGCGGCCAATTACAATTGCCCCGGTCAACTCGTTATTAGTGGTTCTAATGAAGGCATTGAAAAGGCATGCATATTAATGAAGGGACTAGGCGCAAAACGTGCGCTACCGCTTCCGGTCGGAGGCGCATTTCATAGTCCCTTGATGGAACCTGCGCGCGCGGAGCTCCAGGCGGCAATTGAATCGACTGATTTCGCTACACCTTCTTGCCCGATATATCAAAACGTTCCCGCTAGTGCGGTTTCAGATCCAATGATCATCAAGGAAAACTTAATCGCCCAGCTCACGGCACCGGTAAGATGGACGCAATCGGTTCAATCGATGGTGGATGACGGAGCCACTCACTTTACGGAAGTAGGCCCTGGAAAAGTGCTTTCAGGATTGATTAAGAAAATACACCGAGAAGCAGAAGTAGATCAGGCCTACAGCGTAGCGTTGTTCAACAACTGGCCTGAATTTAGCTAAGTTGCATGCAACGAAGCAGTGCGACGCGAGCAGCGTGGTTCATCAGATCGAATGTGCCGCACATGGTGGCAATCGGACCCGACCAGGGAAATGAGATCATTTCTGTACTCTATCAACCTTCGAGCCACCTTCTTCACCTGCTGGTGAGTAGTGGCCGGTCAAGGAGTTCATATTCAACTGCAGCAGCACGCCTTTGTCGGCAACACCCTGATACTTTTCGAGATATCGAAGATGCCAAAAAGCATATCGCTCTGGATGCGCCAGCACCGGTTGGTATAACCAGCCAGCTGCATTTCAAATATGACCGACACTGGCAAAGTTTGGCTGGCTCGCCGATAAAAGGCAATTCAAACAATACATAATTGTCGCCAAAGGTTAAGAGTTCCTTCTTTTTAATTTTCGATGCTAACTCAGCGTCTAAATAATATTCGGCCGCACATTCAATGTCGATATCAATTCCTTCTTTAACCAAAGTTTCTCTAAGCTCGTCACAGCCTCTATTGATGATATCAGGAGTGTTCTTATAGTAATCACTCATCACATGAGGCGTCGTGATCACTTTCTTAGAGTAACCGAGCTCTTTCATCCCGGCATATCATGGCCAGTGCGACACTTGTCTTCGATGGTATCCGCACCATCGTCAATCCCGGGAATAAAGTGAGAATGCACATCGACCTTGAGGTCTGAAGCAAAGATCATAGGCTCGTGCATGACCAATCGTTCCTTCGACCGAAATATGTTAGCTAACTTTCCGAACATTGCACGCGAAAGGTAACGCCCAATGCAGCCACTGAATAAAGCCTTCATTCGATCAATTCTTCGTTATTTCTATCACTACTCATTGGCGTTCTTCTCATGCCACCTGTAATCGAATGCGGTCCGCCAAAATCGGATAAATGAGAGTGATGCAACCATCTGAAGAAAAAGTCACGCCACAGGAAGAGCTGAGAACTCCTTAAGCATGTTGAGCTCTGGCCCAAGACGAGGCCAATATCAAGGCGTACTTCACCGCATACGGCGAAGAGAACCCCGAACGAGTAGTCAAGACTTAAAGACAAGCCTTAGGAGACATTAGACATAGAGCTATTCGAGGACACGCCGCTTGCATCGGAGCGAACTTCGTCCATCACGTATAAAGCGCGGATCTGTATGAACCGCACCATTTTCTATCGCGTGGTCCCAGATTTCATGATACAGGGCGGCAACTCGGACGATGACAAAACAGCTGGAACGAAGAACGAAGGCCGTGTAGCATCATATTACATTCCGTCCGAGGTAACAAAAAGCACCATATCCACGAGCGCGGCGTCAGTGGCAATGGCCATGAGCTACCGTAAATAACCCAGAGAAGAAATCAGTCACAATACAGCTTTCTACATCGTAATCGGAAAGACCTATAATACACGGATGGAGGGCTAGACGCCACAGAAGGAGGAGTATGGGACTCATAAGTACCGACTGGAGAACGAGAGGAAGATTGTACAAAACAAAGGGAGGCATCGCCTCATCTTAGATGGCAAGCACACAGTTTTCGGAAGAGGTAATCGAGGGAATGGAAGTCGTCGAAGCAATCGCTCGAACGAGAACCGAGACTCAGCGGCGATTGGCCAATTAACGATGTGGTAATCGACTACGAAATACTCGAGTAGACTACTTGCACTTAAACTTCCCCCCTGACGGCGGCTTCTTGTGATGATCCTCCAGAGGACGAAGCGCACGATCCAGCCAAGAAATAGCAAGACAGGGAATGCGCTCGCTATCGAGTAATGCTAGCTGTTTTCAGTCCTTACTGAGTTCATGGAGGCAAAAGTAAGCGATTCTCAATGAATCAGTGGGCAATCAATCGCAATTGCACAGCTCATCGAGAAGCGCAATCCGAAGGTCAGGAGCCATCAAAAAGTGACTTGCATAGCCTCTTGGTATTCCATGTTTCAGTTGAATGTTGCGTAAGATCCAAATCCTTTCAAATGCTTCAGCCATTTCCCCTGCACTTCTGTAGGCAAGTAGTATATGTTGTTACTCCACAGCTCCCACGTCTTCCAGATTGTGTCAGGCTCCGATATTTCTTTGGAGACACATGATAGATCTCGTTATTCCCTAGCATCAAGGCACTTGAGAGATTTTCCAAGATCCCCGAAATAGAAGTTGGGCAGGGAGTCCAGATCGATTAGAAGTCAGATTCGAGGTATTCTAAACCCTTGGATAAGCAGGTTACAAGTCAGAAGGCAATGTGCTGAGTCCGATTTTATTCTTACTCAGGTCTAAAGCTTAGCAGGTTCGGAAACTGGCATAAGTTCTTCCGGCCATTCTTTCGAATCTTCGATCTCTTTAGCGCAAGTCCAATTTTACGACGGACTTCTGGCTGATTTTCATGGCATCTGTTCCATGGATGTAAATACTCCATGACCTGAGCCAGCACAATACGGCGCAAGAAGCAATAAGAATATGGTCAGCAGGATTCTCATTCAAATAAGACTCTGAGCGCGCTTGTTATGTCCTCTTTCTTCAATTTGTGCGACAAGCGCATCAGCATTGTCAAATTTAAACTCATCCCTCATGCGCGCATGAAAATTAATCTTGAGTTTTTGCCCGTATAAATTTTTATTAAAATCAAACAAATGCACTTCAATTCGTCCATGACGTATATCATCAAACGTTGGATTCCTTCCAATATTTAACATGCCAAAGTGTTTTTGATCGCCAAACTCAACCATCACGGCATATACTCCCTCTTTTGGGATGATTTTATCTGGATTTTCAACCTCAATATTCGCAGTAGGAAATCCCAATTTACGTCCCCTTTGATCACCCTCAACGACTATTCCTGAAAAATTAAAGCAGTAATCCAGATACGCATTGGCCGTTTGAATATCGCCTTGCTCTAACGCATTTCGAATTTTGGTTGAACTAATCTTCACATCATCGATATCCTGGGCAGGTATTTCGTTAATGTCAAATCCATACAATGGTGCCAGCTCCCTTAGTTGTTCGATACTACCCTCTCGATTTTTTCCAAATTGGATGGTCATAGCCAATTACCAATTTCTTCATCCCGACTTTACCCACTAACAAATCACGAACATAAATCAAGGCAGAGGTTCGCGAAAAATCCAGCGTAAAAGGTTGAACGATGACAGCATCAATTCCGCATGATTCTAATCTTTCAAGTCTTTCTTCTATCGTGTTTAGCAAACGCAATCCTGTTTGAGTTGGAAAAAGCACTTTTCGTGGGTGAGGGTCAAAAGTCACCATCACACTTTCTAAGTCGCTTTGCTGAGCCATTTCACTGAGCCTTTTTAATATGACTCGATGTCCAATATGAACGCCATCAAAAGTCCCAGTTGTTACGCAAGCACCACGATGCGACTTGTAGGATTCAATTCCCTTAAAAATCTTCAACACTTATCAACTATATCTTATAAGTTAACCATCTGTAAATGTGAGTCTTACAAAGATTACTCACAATGTCCAAATGTATATATTTAAAAATATCAGAACGGGGCTATGTTTAAGAGATGAAATACTTAGCTTTGCGCCCTGAAAGACAGACGATTAACATTAACCGTAACTATCTAAATATCAGCACACATGGCTGGAAATAAAGGAAAAATTATTCAAATTATCGGACCTGTAGTTGACGTACGTTTCAACGCTAACGGGGGAGAGCTTCCAAACATTCTTGATGCACTTACTGTTACCAAATCAACAGGTGAAGTAGTTGTATTAGAGTGCCAACAACACGTAGGCGAAGACACAGTAAGAACCATTGCAATGGATTCCAGTGAGGGTTTGATGCGTGGTTTGGAAGTGACTGCTACAGGAACACCGATAACAATGCCTGTGGGCGACCAAATAAAAGGTAGAACATTCAACGTGATCGGAGGATCGATTGATGGAATTGGTGAAGTAGACCAAACTGGAGGTCGACCTATTCACAGAGAAGCTCCAAGATTTGAAGATTTAACAACAGCTACTGAAGTTTTATTCACTGGTATCAAGGTTATCGATTTGATCGAGCCCTATGCCAAAGGTGGAAAGATTGGATTGTTTGGAGGAGCTGGTGTGGGTAAAACCGTATTGATTCAAGAGTTGATCAACAACATTGCAAAAGGACACGATGGTTATTCTGTTTTCGCTGGCGTAGGTGAGCGAACTCGTGAAGGAAATGACTTATTGCGAGAGATGATCGAATCTGGTATCGTTAAATATGGCGATGCATTTCACCCATTCTATGGAGGAAGGTGGCTGGGATTTGTCAAAGGTTGACAAGGAAGCCATGAAAGAATCAAAAGCGACTTTCGTTTTTGGTCAGATGAATGAGCCTCCTGGTGCGCGTGCTCGTGTTGCGTTAACCGGATTAACTGCTGCTGAGTATTTCCGTGATGGGGATGAAGAAAGTGGTGGACGTGATATCCTTTTCTTCGTTGATAACATCTTCCGATTTACACAGGCTGGTTCTGAGGTATCTGCCCTACTTGGTCGTATGCCATCTGCGGTTGGTTACCAACCTACATTAGCTTCTGAAATGGGTGCCATGCAAGAACGGATCAGTTCTACAAAACGCGGATCGATTACATCGGTTCAGGCGGTTTACGTTCCTGCAGATGACTTGACTGACCCGGCACCAGCAACAACATTTGCTCACTTAGATGCTACCACAGTACTATCTAGAAAAATTGCCGAGCTAGGTATTTATCCAGCGGTTGACCCATTGGATTCTACTTCTCGAATTTTGACGGCAGACATCGTTGGTGACGAACATTACAACACAGCTCAGAAAGTGAAGGAAATCCTTCAACGTTACAAAGAGCTTCAAGATATCATTGCGATTCTTGGTATGGACGAACTTTCTGAAGAAGACAAACTTGTTGTGCACCGTGCACGTAGAATTATGCGATTCTTATCGCAGCCTTTCCATGTTGCCGAGCAGTTTACAGGTATCCCAGGAGTTTTGGTTCCAATTGAAGACACTATCAAAGGTTTCAATATGATTTTAGACGGTGAAATGGATCAATATCCAGAAGCTGCCTTCAACCTTAAAGGAAACATTGATGATGTTATCGCAGCTGGTAAGAAATTAATGGCTGAAAGCAAGTAAAGAAAATGAGAGTAGAAATTCTTTCCCCAGACAAACTAATCTTTGAAGGTGAAGCAGATTCTATTCAGCTTCCTGGAATGGATGGATCTTTTGGCATCCTCAACAATCACGCACCTATTGTTGCTTCCTTAAAAGATGGCAAAGTCATCATAAAGAACAACGGTTCAAAACAAGAGTTTGATGTTAAAGGGGGCGTAGTTGAAGTGCTGAAGAATAAGGTGATTGTTCTTTCTGATTGATCGAAGCGATTATTAAATCACACAAAAAAAAGGGGAATCGATTGATTCCCCTTTTTTTTATGTCGTTTCTTAAATAAGGCGCTCTTTGTATGCTATTAAAATAGTCCGTGCACTTCGGCATCAATTTTTCGAATGATTTCTCCTAAATCTTCGGGATCATCTCTGAAATTATTGTTATCCACATCAATGATCAACAGCTTCCCTTTATCATAGGTTGAAATCCAAGCTTCGTAACGCTCGTTGAGTCGTTTTAAGTAATCTAAGCGAATGGCCTCTTCGTATTCCCTGCCTCTATTTTGAATTTGACTCACCAATCGCGGCACACTTGCTCTCAAGTAAACCAATAAATCTGGCGGTTGAACAAATCGGTCAAGCAAATTGAAAAGTGAAAAATAGGTTTCGAAATCCCTAGTTGTCATTAATCCCATGCTGTGCAAGTTGGGCGCAAAAATGTAGGCATCCTCGTAAATGGTTCGATCTTGAATGACCGCATTTTTTCCCTCGCGAATTTCTAAGACTTGATTGAAGCGATTGTTCAAGAAATAGATCTGCATATTAAATGACCAACGCTGCATTTCGGCATAAAAATCATTGATGTAGGGATTGTCGTCTGCATCTTCGAAATGCGCCTGCCAGCCGTAATGTTTTGAAAGCAGACCTGTCAGGGTAGTTTTCCCTGATCCGATGTTTCCCGAAACTGCAATGTGTAAGTTATTTCCCTTCTCCATAATTCAAATCCTATCGTTTGTGGTAATCGCGTACGAATTAAGCTAAACCGACTGAAAAAGAAAAGGATTCAAGGCAATGCTTGATAAATAATTATCCCATCCTTCTTCGTTATGGCAATTCGATTTCGATTGACCGAAAAATACGACTTTGAATTCATTTCGATCGTAACGATTTCTTCACTGCTATCCAGCAAGTTAAGCGCCCGAAGCGATTCCTTGTTCATATAAAAAAGCCTATCGTCACTAATGACCACTTTCCGAATTCCTTTTATGGGAATCTTACGTAAGTAATTTCCGAAATTATCAAAGACAAAAACCCCATGATTAGGATCTGTCATATAAACCTTGTTATTAATCTCGATCAAATCGGTTGGATAAAGATTGACTTTGAAAAGTTGGGCCAAGTTTAAGGACGTGCGCTCCTCGTCCATGCTTTTATTCAGTCGAATCAATTTAAAATCTATGGGATCATACAGCCACATTCCGTTGCTATGCGAAGTTGCAACTAGTGAAATTTGCTCATATCCCGATTGAAAAAAATTGACTTGTTCATTCATTTCACCGAAACGTGAATCGAGCGTGATCAGCCGCATCTGCTCAGGTGAATACAATAACACCTTAAGCGGATTAGTTACATCGAGTAAAACATCTTCGCCAATAAGCTTATTACTATAGCGCGAAAGTTCCTTGCCCTTGGCATCAAGCTTAATTACCTCACCCTTTCTAAGGACATATACGTTATTAAGTTGATCTAATATCGCGCGTTCGGCCGAAATCGAAATCGTTTGATCCACCTTCCACATTCTTTCTTGAGCATGAAATTTTCCAGACACCATTAAGAGCGTTGCTGCAATAAAAATTGATTTAATCCAATATGTCGCTACTTTGGACATCATCATTGAGAAAAATTTAAGTCGAGGATTTCTTCTAAGTGATTGCGCGAATTTGCCAAACGAGGCACTTTATTTTGACCGCCTAACTTATCGCGATCTTTCATCCATTGATGAAAGGTTCCAGAGGCAACCTTATGTAATATCGGAGCTCCCAAAACTTTATCATGAAAACGCTTTGCTTCATAATCGCTATTGATGGATTTGAGGGCATTGTCCAGCATCTCGCCAAAGTACTCTAAATCAGCCGGATCCTTGTCGAACTCGAAGGCCCATTCGTGAGCGCCTGATTTTTTTCCTTCCATATATACTGGTGCGGCCGTATATTCCCTCACTGCTGCTCCAGCTTTTTGGCAAGCTAAGGCAACGGCCCTTTCGGCATTGTCAACGATCAACTCTTCACCAAAAGCATTGATAAAATGCCGCGTTCTACCGCTCACTCGAATACAATAAGGGGATGTTGAGGTAAAAACCACTGTGTCGCCAATTAGATAACGCCACAAACCTCCGGTGGTTGAAATGACTAGGGCATAGTTTACACCTAGTTTCACTTGGTCGAGCTGAAGGGTTTTTGGTTCTGCTTTTTCCAGTTCCTCCATCGGCATGAACTCATAAAAAATACCGTAGTCCAGCATTAATAATAAGTCACTCGATTTCGAAGAATATTGAATGCCAAAAAAACCTTCGGACGCATTGTATGTCTCAGAGTAATTAACCTGTCCCTTCCCTCCTATTATGTCACGAAATGCATTTCGATATGGTTCAAAATTTACCCCGCCATGGACATACCACTCTAAATTCGGCCATACTTCAATGATTGAAGCTTTATTTGTTTTTTCCAATATCCGTCTCAGAAGCACCATCATCCAACTTGGAACTCCGCTGATGTTTGTAATATTTTGTTCAATCGTTATGTCTGCGATTTGCTCAATTTTTTCCTCCCAACTCGGATTGAGTGCCACACTAGTATCAGGTGTGCGATGTAAAGAGGCCCAAAAAGGAAGGTTTCGAATGATGATGGCGCTTAAATCGCCATAATAACTGCTTTCGTTTAAGGGTACAAAATCAGAGCTTCCACCCATTACCAACCCTCGCCCTTCCATCAACCGCGATTCAGGAAACTCATTGTAGTATAAAGACATGAGGTCTTTCCCTCCTTTATAGTGACAATCTTCTAATGATTCCTCGCTTACAGGAATGAATTTGCTTTTATCGCTTGTTGTTCCGCTTGACTTAGCGAACATGGTAATTTCAGATGGCCAAAGGATGTTCTGTTCTCCTTTGATTACGCGATCTATGTCGGCTTTAAAGCCATCGTAGTCTCGAATTGGAACTCTTTGCTTGTATTGTTCAATGGTGGTTATATCTGCAAAACCATGATTTCGACCAAACTCGGTGTTCTTTGCTGTTGAGATTAAACGCTTGAACCACTCATGTTGTACGTCATGTGGGTATTTTATGAAAAGCTCGATTTGATGAATCCGCTTTTTTATAAACCAGCCAAATATGGAATTGATTATTGCCATTAAGTCTTTGCGAATTACGCAATTGCTTTCTATTTAATCGTTCCTATTACTATGAGAGACACCATTTATCCATTAACTCTTTCAATCCAAGGGCATTAAGACACATATCTTTTACTAATCCACCTTTTCTAGCTGCCATTACCCCGAATCGCATATGCTGAAATCCTTCTTTTCGATGCGCATCGGGATTGATACTTACCATGACGTTTTTCTCCATACAATATGGAATCCAAGTCCAATCTATGTCTAAGCGCATCGGGTTGGCGTTCAACTCAACACTCACTCCATTGGCAGAACAAGCATCTATTACTTTTTTGTGATCAATAGGATAACCTGGCCGACTCAACAGCAGCCGACCTGTAGGATGGCCAAGAATTTTAGTGTATGGATTCTCTATGGCCTTGATCAATCGACTTGTGGCTCGTTCTTCATCCATTTTCATGGCGCTGTGAATGGATGCGACAATAAAGTCAAAGGTTTTTAAAACGCTTTCATCATAGTCCAAGTCGCCATTTGATAATATGTCGCTTTCAATCCCTTTTAGAATTCGAAAAGGCGCCATCTTTTGGTTTAAAGCATCAATTTCTTCGTTTTGACGAACGACATCATCCTCCTTTAAGCCTCCGGCATACACCGCGGTTTTACTGTGATCGCTGATTCCGAAATACTCGAAACCCAATCTTTGCAGGTGGGTTGCCATTTCAGACAAAGTATGGATCCCGTCACTATAGGTGGAATGGTTATGTAAACACCCACGCAAATCTTGATCAGTTATCAAATCAGACTCCGCGTATTTTTTTATCCATTCAAATTCACCTTGCCCTTCCCGCATTTCAATCGGAATATGGCGCATTCCATTGTTCTTATATATCTCGGCTCCTGATTTTTCATCTGCTATGTTCAACTGCTTCAAATGATTTTCATGACTGCTTCGCAGGAAACACTCTCGATCAAAAGTCTCTTTAGAAACTATGGTTGAACCTATCTTGATCTTACTTTCTATGTTGAACTGCATTTGATCAACTCCAGCAATCAAAAACTCCAACTCGTTTATCACTAACTCTTTACGGGCTGCAGCTCCAACCACTTCAATTAATGCATCAGGGTAAGCTTCGGTCACCTTTTCCACGAACTCCAAGATGATTGGCTCAACGGCTGCGTACAAGAAACTATTCTTGTGTTCCATCATAAACTCAATGGCTTGCTTGACCGCCTGCTGAGTTTTTTCACCAAATCCTTTTAGATCTACCAGCCTGTTTTCATTGCAGGCGTACAATAGCTCGCCAGGAGACTCAATTTGCATTTCACACCAAATGGTTCTAACCTTACTCGGCCCCAGACCTTTGATTTGAAGCATTTCGATTACACCAGCTGGAGTTTTTTGAATCCATTCTTCCAAATACTTCAACCGGCCCGTATCCAAAAGTTCTTCCAGCTTGGGAATCAAGCTCGATCCAATTCCTGGAATGGTCCCATAGTAATCCGGGTCCATTTCTTCAATTGGATCGGAAAAACGACTAATCTGAAAGGCAGCATTGGAATAGGTTCGAACTTTGAATGTGTTCTCTTCGTGCAACTCCATGAGTTGCCCAGTTAGTTTAAAAACTGATGCGATATCCTTGTTTACCATTGTTTACTCTTCGGGCGCTTAGTATTAAAAACGAAATTAATCTTATCGGTTCAGAAAGTCTCGGCATGAGTAATGGCTCGTAATTAATTGATCAAATAGAATTCACATCGGCTAAAAACCCGAACTTGGAAACGCGAAATGTGAGACCTAATTATTCAACCTTAAGAAAACAGATGGCATAAAAAAGGCCCAGCGAATGCTGGGCCTTTTCGTTTCGTGAGTGATTCTTACTGAATCTTTATTTCGTATGGCATCCGCGCCTGAATTCCCTTCATCGTTTTGACTTGTTCAGCCTTCTGAATCCATTCGTATTCATCACCAAATACCCATTGCCCCACTTTAGCTTTAGCTCCTCCGCTAAATTCCTTCATAAAGCTTTCCCATGGATCCTTTTGTTTTGGAAGCTCGATGATGTCATAATTATTTATTTCGGCCATTGAAGCGGCATAAGATATGGCATCATTAAGCGAACCTATTTCATCAACCAGACCGTTCGCGACAGCGTCAGACCCAATCCAAACACGACCGCGAGCTAGGGAATCAACATCTTCAATAGACATATTTCTTCCTTCGGCAACTCTTCCTACGAATTCATTGTAGGTGTCGGTAACAAATTCATTCAACATTTCCATTTCTATCTCATCAAATCCGCGTTGAAGCGATCCAAAATCAGCATGATCATGGGTCTTCACTCCATCAAACGTGATCCCCATTTTATCCGTTATGAGACCGCGCATGTCGGGCATTAAACCAAAAACGCCAATAGAACCGGTTATGGTGTTAGCTCCGGAAAAAATCCGATTCGCATGAGTCGATATATAATATCCACCACTTGCCGCTACATCTCCAAATGAAACAACAAATGGTTTTGCTTCGGCAGCTAGCTTAGCTTCTCGCCAAATCACATCGCTTGCAAGAGCTGAACCACCTGGCGATGAAACGCGCATCACGATCGCCTTCACGTCTTCATCTAACCGAGCTTCTCTTATTGCTTTAGCAAGTGTTTCAGATCCAATTGATTCATCATCACCTTCCCCGCTGCCTATTCCACCAATGGCGTAAATGATGGCTATCTCATCTTTTAATTCCCAACTTTTGTCTTCATCGCTCTTATCTTTCTTATCATATACCTTTACGTAATCCTTCATTTCTACACTTTGGATGTCCGCATCAGCCTCTATCTCGAGCTTTGATCTGAAATTTTCTAAAAGTTGATCGTAATAGATAGCCCCATCGAAAAGGCCAAGCTCGACCGCATCTTCTGATTTCCGTATTTTCAATTCGTTCATTGATGCATTGAGATCAGCCAACTCAATATTTCTAGATTCCGAAATTCGCGCTGACATTCCTTCCCATAGCACATCAATCAATCGTTGAATCTGTTGTTCATTCTCAGGACTCATATCCTCTCTCGAAAACGGCTCGATAGCACTTTTATAAACATTATTGGGGCCTTTTATAATTGTAGCTTCAATTCCAAGCTTATCCATTGCATTCTTGAAAAAAGCGATTTCAGATCTAAGCCCAAATAACTCCAACATACCTTCTTGAAAAATGTAAGCTTCACTTGCAGAGCTAGCCACGTAATATGCCGACTGCGAATAGATTTCATTGTATGCTATGACAAACTTTCCACTTTCCTTAAATGAAATCAATGCTGATCGAACCTCCTCCATTGCGGTAAGACTGCCGTTGAACATTGCGCCCTTTAAATAAATGCCTTTGATGCGCTCATCTGATTGGGCAGCTTCAATAGCTGCCATAAATTCACGAAGCGCGATTCCGCGATTATCATCAAATCCTTCGATTTCAATCCCTTCAAAAGGCGAACGGGTTTTACGCTCGACCAGTCTCTCCGAGATGTCAACTACGAGAATGGAGTTTTCTGTGACTTTAACATCTTTACCTGACTTTCCAGCCATCATTACAGCCGAGCCAATGATGCCCGCTAGAATCATTCCTGATAAGATAAAGATCAAGACAAAACCTAGGATGGTTCCCAAGGTAGAGGCAAACATGTATTTAAAAAATTGTTTCATTTTGATTTGATTTTTGATTTTAACTGGCTAGAGCATTCCCGATACATTTTGTGCTCAATTAATTCACCTTGATTTGGATATAGATTTAATATTCGCAGCAAATATTAATGACATCGTCACGCTTGTAGTGCACAATTTGACGAATGGCAACAGGCGTTTATTAAGGGTAAAATGAAGCATAACGCTTATCTACTTTTAGGTTCGAACAGTGGTGACATGACCACCATATTGTCTCAGGCAAGATTGATGATTGAGCGTGAAGTTGGCGACATCGATGATCAATCAAGTTTTTATAAAACTGAACCCTGGGGGATGGCAAGTGAATCGTGGTTTATCAACCAAGTTATTCGCATTAACACCAAGCTATCACCCGTGGAATTGCTTAACGCGCTTTTGAGTATAGAAATGAAATTGGGTAGGGTGCGTAACGCTAATTTTGCGCTTATCGATAGAACTTTAGACATTGACATTTTATACTATGATGCCATCATTTACGAGGATTCAAATTTAACGGTACCGCATCCAAGACTTCATCTTCGCCAATTCACCCTATTGCCGCTCTGCGAAATAGCCCCAGAATATATACACCCAAAGCTAACCTTGACAAACCAGGAACTTTTAGCCCAAAGCGAGGACAACTCAAAAGTGATTAGAATTCAATGAATTATAAGAACATTGTAATTGAAGGAAATATTGGCGCTGGAAAAACCACTTGTGCCAAAAGCTTGGCCAGTCAACTAAGTGCGCGATTAATTCTTGAAGAATTTGAGAACAATCCTTTTCTCCCTCAATTCTATTCCAACAAAGACCGATACGCATTTCAAGTTGAGCTATTCTTTTTGGCTGAACGGTATCATCAATTGTCGAAAAACCTTTTAGGTGATATCTTCAATGAGTACACTGTATATGATTATCACTTTTCGAAAAGCGCGATTTTTAGTAAAATCAACTTGCGAGAGGACGAGCATCTTCTTTTTCAGAACTTATTTAGAATCATGGACCGTTTTATGCCCAAGCCCGACATTTTGATCTATATACATATGTCTGTGAATCAAATTTTAAGTCAAATAAAAAAACGAGGCCGAACATTTGAGGAATTAATCTCGAGCGATTACCTACAGGCTGTTCAGACGTCATACTTTTCCTTTTTCCGAGAAGAAACCTCTTTTCCGATCGTTGTCTTAGAACTAAACCAAACCGAAACTAATACTCCTGAAAAGGTGTTATCGTATGTAAATGATGTCTTGTCGAAAAAATGGCCTCATGGATTATCATTTAATCACTATTAATCTTATTCTAAATCCTTGACTGATAAATGCCTCAGCATTTACAAACATTGATTAATATTGCAGCTTCAAACTATCTTAAAAAAGAAGTACGTACTAAACGAAAAAACAACAAAAATGAGATCAACCTACTCAATATTTGCTCTTCTAACTGCTGTTGTTCTTGTAGCATCTGGATGTAATCCATTGAAAAAGATGAACAAGAAGCACGGATTGGTTAAATACACCATGAGCCCTGATCCACTTGAACTGCATGGAGATTCAATCGCTATCAGTGTAAGCGGTCGATATCCAGCAAAATTCTTTCACAAGAAAGCAGTTGCGAATGTTAGACCAGTAATGAAAGACTTTAACGGAATGATTGTTAAGGAATTCGAAACAATTAAACTCGTTGGCGAAAAAGCAACTGGAGAAGGAACAAAAATCATGAAGTCAACTGGAGGAAGCTTCAGTGTGAGCAACAAGATTCCTTACGAATCAACAATGGAAAACGTTGTTCTCGAAATCATAGTTGATGCAGGATTTAAGACAAAAACTAAAACTTTCACGCCAGTACCTTTCGGTAAAGGAACGGTCATTACACCTTTGATGGTTCAAAGCGATGAAATGCCAATTTTAGGAGCTGACAAGTTCACGAAAGTTAGTCCTCGAAAAATGAACGCTGAAATCAATTATGCTATTCAATCAAGCGTAGTTCGACCTGAAGAATTAACGCAAGCTGACATTGAAGCAGTTCGAAAATTCATGGACAAAGGTGTGACGTATGCGTATGACTGGAAGTCTGTTGAAATTTCTTCTTACGCTTCTCCTGATGGAGAAACAGCCTTAAATGAAAATTTAGCTGGCGATCGTGCTAATACCGCTGCAAAAGCTCTAAGCGCAATGTTTGCTAAGAGAAAGATCGCTGCTGGTAAGACTGAAACCTTATACAAGAAGTCACCTAAAGGAGAGGACTGGGAAGGTTTCAAAACCAAGCTTCAAGCATCCAATATAGAGGATAAGGATATGATTATCCGAGTACTTGGTATGTATGCTGATGACAAGAAACGAGAAGAAGAAATCAAGAATATGGCTGCGACTTACGTTATTTTGGCTGAGCAAATTCTTCCTCCATTGAGAAGATCGGTAATCACCATTAATGCTGAAGAAAAAGCTAAAACTGATGATGACTTGAAGCGTATTGTTAAAGAGAACCCTTCTGAGCTTACTGCTGAGGAAATCCTTTACACGGCAACTCTTTATAATGACCTAAACCAAAAGCTTGAAGTTTACAAAGCCGCTCAGTCAGTTCATGCTGATGATTGGAGAGGACACAACAACGTTGGTTGGGTGTATGTACAACAAAACAAAGTTGCTGAAGCCAAAACGGAATTTGAAAAGGCGGAGAAAGCAGGCTCATCTGAGAAAGTTGTCATGAACAACCTAGGTGTTGTTACCCGTTTAATGGGAGACCGCAAAGGTGCTATGGCTTACTACGAAAAAGCAAAAGGCGCAGGAAAGGAAGTAAACTACAACATTGGTATATTGAATATCATGGATGGTAAATACGCAGACGCTGTGAGTAACATGAGCGGAAACAATACGTTTAACACTGCCTTAGCTCAGACTTTAAACGGTAACACGGAAGGTGCGTTGAACGCAATTGAAGCTTCGGATGCTAAAGCAACTACTGAAGCATATTACTTAAAGGCAATAATTGGTGCTAGATCTAGCAACAAGGATATGGTTATCAATAACCTCAAAGCAGCCATTGAAAAAGACGCAAGTTTAAAAGAGAAAGCAGCAAAAGATGCTGAATTCCTTGATTACAGAGAAGATACTTCTGTAAGCGATCTTTGGAAGTAATAATCTAATAAAGTTTAAAAAGCCTCGATCAATGATCGAGGCTTTTTTTTTGCCGTTTACTCAATATCAAAAAGCTCAGATTCATATTCTCTTATATTTGCCTTGTAACTAACAAAGACGATGAAAAAAGCCCTTACTATTCTTTCCGTTGCATTCTTTGCATTTGCACTGAGCTCTTGTGAAAAATGCGCGACATGTACCACAACCGAAGATGACCCTAATGCCACCTCAACCGTAAGAGAAACGGAAATATGCGGTAATGGTCGTGAGTATACCGATCAAGTTACTATATACGAACGTACTAATTGGACTTGTACTGAGAATTAGTCTTTCGTCAAAGCTTTAATCGACTCCCACAAGACAATGCCGGCCGCAACAGATACATTTAGGCTGTGTTTAGTACCCTCTTGTGGTATTTCTACAACAACATCAGAAGCGCCAATTACGGATTGACTTACCCCCTCTACCTCGTTTCCCAGCACTAGACAAATTTTCTCGTCCGAGTATTTTTTCAGTAACTGAGGAGAAATGGACTGACTAGCCTGCTCGACAGAAACAATCAGGAATCCTTCAGCCTTTAAGCTTTGAATCACGGTTAAAACGTCAGGATTGTAACTCCAAGCGACTGTTTCAGTTGCTCCAAGAGCAGTTTTTTGTATTTCTCTGTGTGGAGGTGTACCGGTTATACCACAGAGTACTATTCTTTGTACATTGAAGGCGTCAGATGTTCTAAAAATTGAACCCACGTTATTTAAGCTACGAACATTATCAAGCACAACTACTATCGGGTGTTTCCGCTTTCCTCTAAATTCTTCTATGGAAGGGCGTTCTAATTCAGTATTATCTAACTTTCTGTTCATAATTATTGAAAACTGGAGCAAGGTCTTTTTTAAACCACGATGAGGTGACTTTAACTTTACCGCTTGGGTAATACTAAAACGACAACCGACAAAAAAAGAAGCGAAACTCCTTTGATGCAGCAATATTACGCGATCAAAGCGAAGCATCCTGGAGCTCTTTTGCTTTTTCGCGTAGGCGATTTCTACGAAACATTCAGTGAAGACGCGATCCGCGCATCAAAAATATTGGGAATTGTACTTACACAGCGAAAAAACGGAACGGCTTCAACCATTGAACTGGCAGGGTTCCCTTATCATAGTCTAGATGTATATCTCCCAAAATTGGTTCGAGCCGGTGAACGAGTTGCTATTTGCGAGCAACTTGAAGATCCAAAAAAGACAAAATCAATTGTAAAAAGGGGAGTCACTGAAATGGTGACACCCGGTGTTTCATTTAGTGATCAAATTCTTGACAGCAGTAAAAACAACTTTCTTGCCTCCGTTCATTTTGGCACAAATGTCACCGGGGCTGCATTTGTTGACATCTCGACTGGAGAGTTTTTCGCTGCTCAAGGTTCCAAAGAGTACATCGAAAAGCTCGTTTCTGGCTTTGCGCCTAGCGAGATAATTTTCGAAAGAAGTAAGAAGCAACTCTATCAGGAAACATTCGGAAATAAGTATCACACTTATCATTTGGAAGATTGGGCATTTCAACATCCTTTTGCAGAAGAAACACTAACGCGGCAATTTGGGACACACTCCCTCAAAGGTTTTGGAATAAAGGATCTAACAGAATCAGTAATTGCTGGAGGAGCTGCTATACATTACTTGAGTGAAACTCAAATAGATCGATTAAAACACATTTCAACCATTTCTCGAATCGATGCAAACGAACATGTTTGGCTTGATAAATTCACTCAAAGAAATCTTGAACTATTTAGTTCATCAAATGAAAATGGAAAGTCACTACTGCAGATATTAGATAGCACTTCGACCCCCATGGGAAGTCGCATGCTTAAGTCGTGGTTAGCTTTTCCAATGATCAATATTACCTCGATAAACGACCGATTCAACGTTGTTGACCAGTTTATTTCCAATGTAGAAAAACACGATAAAACAAAAGAGCAATTACAAAGAATAGGTGACTTAGAGCGTATGACAGCGCGCCTTTCAATCGGGAAATTAGGCCCTAGAGAGGCGCTACAACTATCGCGCTCACTTGACGAAAGCAAAAAACTATCTTCGATTGAAATTCACTCCACAAGTCATACCGACTTAAACAAATCAATTCATCATTGCATCCAATCCATTGAGCTCATCAACCAAACAATTAACGAAGATGCTCCTGCCGTAATATCAAAAGGAAATTTCATTGCTGAAGGCGTAAACCAAGAACTTGATGAGTTAAGATCAATCGCATTCTCTGGTAAGGATTACCTCCTTCAACTGCAGGAAAGAGAATCGAAAAAAACTGGGATCACGTCTTTAAAAATCGGCTTTAATAATGTATTCGGTTACTACCTAGAAGTTACCCATGCGCATAAGGATAAAGTGCCTGATGCGTGGGTTCGTAAGCAGACACTTGTTAATGCAGAACGCTACATTACTGAAGAGCTAAAGCAATACGAAGAAAAAATTCTTGGTGCCGAAGAAAAGATAGCAGCAATTGAGCAACAGCTTTATTATCAACTTCTCGACCGGCTTCAACCGTTTATTCCCCACATTCAGTCCGTTGCAAAATCGATTGGGGAAATCGACTGTCTGAGTGCTTTTGCCACAAATGCTATAAACTATCAATACAAAAGACCTGTTGTAGATGATTCCCATGAAATAGAAATCATCTCGGGTCGTCATCCTGTAATCGAGCGTGAAATGGTTATAGGTGAACCATATATCCCGAACGACATTAGCTTAAATCGAGATGATCAGCAAATCATCATGATCACCGGACCAAACATGTCCGGTAAATCAGCTATCCTTAGACAATGTGCGCTTATTTCCTTAATGGCACAAATTGGAAGTTTTGTTCCCGTTGAGCGGGCGAGATTAGGCATAATTGACAAGCTTTTCACTCGAGTTGGCGCCTCTGACAACATATCACAAGGTGAGTCAACTTTTATGGTAGAGATGAATGAAACAGCTAGCATATTAAACAACCTATCGCCAAGAAGCCTTATCCTTTTAGACGAAATTGGTCGGGGAACAAGCACTTATGACGGTATTTCGATTGCATGGTCAATCGCAGAATACTTGCATGAAAATCAAAATCGTCCGCTTACATTATTTGCAACGCACTATCACGAACTCAATGAGATGGAAGCGATGTTTTCTCGAATCAAAAACTTCACCATTTCGATTAGAGAAACAAAGGATAAAATCATTTTCTTGAGAAAGCTAATTGCAGGCGGAAGCGAACATAGTTTTGGTATTCAGGTGGCAAAAATGGCCGGCATGCCAAATTCGCTTATCAAACGAGCAGGAGAAATCTTGTTTGAACTTGAAAAGAGCGAACGCACAGAATTGTCAAAAACAAGCGTCCGAGCTTTAAAAGAAGACATACAGCTGAGCTTTTTCCAGCTTGACGACCCCGTATTGTCACAAATTCGAGATGAACTCATTAACCTCGACATCAACAGCCTTACCCCAGTGGAGGCTCTTTTCAAGCTCAATGAGGTGAAAAAACTCCTTGGAAAAAAGGCCTAATAAATAAAGATTCACGTGAATTGAATCTTGTGCCTTGGAGATTAAAAGAAAAATTTATTTTTGCCGTCCTTATTGCGAGAGTAGCTCAGCTGGTAGAGCACGACCTTGCCAAGGTCGGGGTCGCGGGTTCGAATCCCGTCTCTCGCTCAAAGTCAAAAAGACCTCTCCTAAATGGGGGCTTTTTTTTGACATTCGTTCTTAACATAGTATCGAGAAATTAACAACTTTAGTCAGCATGCCCGGGTGGTGGAATTGGTAGACACGCAGGACTTAAAATCCTGTGACTATTGCGTCGTGCGGGTTCGACCCCCGCCCCGGGTACTAAACCTCCTCCTTTGAGGGGGTTTTTTTATGCTCTAAAACTTCTGATTCAACCATCCAATGCAGTATTGTTTGAACTGCCCCAATATTGGCCTGAAAATATTGAGCCAACTGACTTTTTATTTCAATTCTCAATTCTGGAGTAAGTGAATTAAGCTTCGACACGAAATCAGCTCCATCCTGAATCTCAAAACCAGCTCCAATTGCCTTAAGCGACTGAATTTCAGCGAATCGCTTGTTCTTTGGTCCAAAGAAAACGGGCTTCCCATATACTGCCGCTTCAAGCGTATTATGCACATTGTAACCAAAGCCGCCTCCGACATAGGTATAAGTTGCCAATCTATATAGTTTAGACAAAAGGCCAATACAATCTATATAAATCAATCTGACATTGCTGTTAATCGAACCAGATAGCTCACTGTATCTCAACATTTCTGATTTATAGTATGATTTCCACTTGTTTTGCTGGTCTATGGTTAACTCATGTGGTGCCACAATAATTTTTAGGTTTCGATTTGCCTCCAAAACTGGAATTAGCACTTCTATGTCAGACATCCATGTACTTCCAGCAACTAAGACTTCAGAATTAGTGGCAAACTCGATGAGAACATCATCATTAAATTGAGCCAATGCAACTTGTTGAACCCGCTCAAAACGAGTATCACCTGCCACCTTTAGGTTATTTAATTGATAATTATTTAGAACGTTTGCGCTCAATTTATCTTGAAGAAATATCTTATCGAATTGCATTAGTCTTTTTGCGAAATAACGAGCGTATGGCTTTGATATCCAATGATCTTTCTGAAAATGTGCACACACGAGCACAAATGGTATTTTCCGTTTAGATATGACATCCATGAAATTAAACCAAAGTTCATATTTGACGAAAATCACAGCTCTTGGATTCAATGCATCAAGAAACCTTAATGCATTCACCTTCAAATCCAACGGCATATAAGTCACCAAGTCGACTTTGCCGTAATCGCGTCTTAATTTATATCCAGA
Organism: uncultured Flavobacteriales bacterium; assembly: GCA_943788145.1. Taxonomy (GTDB): domain Bacteria; phylum Bacteroidota; class Bacteroidia; order Flavobacteriales_G; family Salibacteraceae; genus SHAN690. The sequence continues at coordinate 42,922 of CALSPD010000018.1, read as the reverse complement.
AGGTGAGTAAAATGTTATAACCATGCTTATATCGGGGAATTGCGCACGAATTGCCTCGATGAGCGGCCGAGCTTGCTCAAATTCTCCAACGGAAGCACAATGAAACCAGATAGGTTCTTGTAGGACTCGCAATTGAGCAAGATCAACTCGCCAAATTTTCTGGCCTAGAACCCATTGTTCAATTTTGCTGTTGAACAGAGAAAGAATTTTCGCGACAATAGCATAAAGAAAAATAGCAACCGAATAAACTTTCAGCATAGATCAATAAAAGTAAAACTCCTGAGGTTGGCGTTTATACATGGGGAAATACCAACGAAGTATAATGCTTCCCATAATGTCAAGTCTATTATGATCATCTTTTATTCCGGTATCATAATTAAGGCTTCTTCGATTTTGTGTAAAAGCCTCATGAATTTCGAATCCTATATAATAGTTCACTAGTTTATAATTGCTAAAATGACTATAGCCAACTGACTGCGATAGCATAAACCCATTTGTAAGGCGATCGTAACCTTTTATGTATTCCCCCAACAATTGTGGAACCTTTTGAGATTGTTCTAATATTCGGATTTTATGTTGCATAAAACCAGCGCCAACAGCTAAATGAAGCCCGGAATTAGGATTCGGGCCAATTACCGGAAATATTTTACCGACTTTTCCGTTGATCAAAAAACCTCGTTCGTTTAAGAAAACATCTGCAGGCTCTCCTTCCCTATTGATTAGAAAATTCTGTGAAGTTAGGAGCGGTTTTAGAATCGTATCTTCTTTAACCTTGTTGCCAAAGAAAAACCCATATTGTCCTTCAAAGGTCAAATTCGACTTCGTCTTTAACATGAGCTCTCCGCCAACTAGACCGCCATACCCAAATCGATCCGAAAGATCGGCAAACGGAGTCTGCAAACCCAAATTTGCACCCAGACTGACGAATGCGAGGGTTGAATCTTTTACACTTCGTTGGCAAATACCATTATTACTTAAGAAAAAAAGAAAGACCAATAGTCCGAATAGTTTTTTCATAGCACGAAAATATGAATGCACTACGCAAATCCTCATCGCAATTATTTAGTGGTTCATCAGAACCATGACAGGTAAATCAGGCCATATAAAAAGATATCTTCGCACCTCATTTTTTTTAGCACATATGAAGCCAATTCAGCTTGTTGATTTAAAAACACAATATCATAAAATAAAGCCTGAGGTAGACGAAGCGATAATGGGTATCCTTGAGGATTCAGCGTTTATCGGTGGCGAGCATGTTCGTTTGTTTACGAGGGAATTGGAGGCCTATTTAGGCGTTAAACACGTTATACCTTGTGCCAATGGTACTGACGCCCTTCAGATTGCCCTAATGGCTATTGGGTGTAAACCTGGTGATGAAGTGCTCACACCAAGTTTCACTTACATTGCCACTTGCGAAGTAATCGGCTTGTTGGGATTGGTACCTGTTTTCGTGGAAGTTGACGCAGATACCTTCACGCTAGATGTTCAAGATGCGATATCAAAAATTACAAGCAAAACTAAGGCTATTGTTCCCGTACACTTATATGGTCAATGTGCTGATATGGACGCCATTACTGACTTAGCTGCGGAGCACAACCTATACATTATTGAGGACACGGCACAAGCGATTGGTGCAAAGTACAAATCGAAGCATTCTGATAAACCAGAAAGTGCTGGTTGTATCGGGCACATTGGCACCACTTCTTTCTTTCCTTCAAAAAACCTAGGATGTTATGGCGATGGCGGGGCAATTATGACCAATGACAACACGCTTGCTGCAAAGATTCGGATGATTGCGAATCACGGCCAAAGCGAACGATATTATCACGACATTATTGGGGTTAATTCGAGACTTGATAACATTCAAGCAGCAGTTTTGCGAATAAAATTAAGGAGACTAGATGAGTACGAAGCGAGCCGGCAATCTGTGGCTCAATTCTATGACAAGGCCTTCAAAGACATAAATGAAATTGAAACCCCCGTATCATCACCGTCATCTTCTCACGTTTATCATCAATACACGATGAAACTTCAAGGAATTGATAGAACAAAGTTGCAAGAACATTTAAGCGACTTAGGAATACCCTCTAATATCTATTACCCTGTCCCTGCTCACCTTCAAAAAGGATATGAGGAATATGGGTATGTAAAGGGCGATTTACAATTAACCGAGTCATTGTGCGAAAAAGTGTTATCACTCCCAATACACACTGAGCTGGAAAATGACCAGTTAAATCACATCGTTAACTCAATAAAAGATTTTATTAAGAAATGAATATTGCTGTAGTCGGAACAGGATATGTAGGTCTCGTAACAGGAACTTGCTTAGCAGAAATGGGAAACCATGTCGTTTGTGTTGACGTCGATGAGTCAAAAGTGAACAAGATGCGAAATGGAATAATTCCAATTTACGAACCGCATTTAGACAACTTATTCGAGCGAAATATTAAGCAAGGAAGACTGAAATTCAGTACTAAATTAAAAGATGCGGTCGATCATTCAAATGTCTTCTTCCTGGCCTTACCAACTCCTCCAGATGAAGACGGAAGTGCAGACTTAAAATACATTTTGGGGGTTGCAGATGAGCTCGGTAAAATGCTGGACAAATACGCTATAATTATTGACAAGAGTACTGTACCAGTTGGTACGGCAGATCTTGTTAAGAAAGCCGTTTCCGCTAATAATTCGAATGAATTTGATGTAGTCTCTAATCCAGAATTTCTGAGGGAAGGATTTGCAGTTGATGACTTCATGAAACCCGATAGAGTAGTTATTGGCACAAGTAGCGATAAGGCTCGCAAGGTATTGGAAGAGTTATTTAGCCCTTTTGTTCGTCAAGGAAATCCAATCCTTTTCATGGATGAAAGATCAGCAGAAATGACTAAGTATGCCGCTAACTCCTTCCTCGCAACGAAGATTTCTTTCATGAATGAAATAGCGAATTTGTGCGAAAAAGTGGGCGCAGACGTAGATTCAGTTCGAATTGGAATTGGGTCCGACACGCGTATCGGCAATCGGTTCTTGTTTCCTGGAATAGGATATGGCGGTAGTTGTTTTCCTAAGGACGTGCAAGCATTAGTCAAAACAGCCAAAGAATACAACTCGGATATCAGAATTTTGGATGCCGTTATGGAAGTTAATGAACGTCAAAAGACTATTCTAACGCCCTACATTTCGGAATACTTCAAAGGGGATTTGAGAGGTAAGCGTTTTGCAATTTGGGGATTGGCCTTTAAACCAGATACGGATGATATTCGCGAGGCACCTGCTCTTTATGTGATTCAGGATTTGTTGGACAGAGGCGCAAGCGTGAAGGCTTATGACCCAGAAGCCATGCATAATATTCAATTAAAAATTGCGGATAGTATTGATTACGCTTTGGATCCTTATGATGCTTTAGATGAGGCAGATGCGCTTATCATTTGCACCGAATGGTCCGTATTTCGAACACCCGATTTCGATGAATTAGCGAAACGATTGAAAAGTAAAATAATCTTTGATGGTCGGAATTTATATAATCCATCAAAAATGAAATCACTGGGGTTTTACTATAAAAGCATTGGTCGCGAAACCGTTAAGTAAATGAAAAAGGTATTAATCACTGGAGCTGCAGGTTTTTTAGGATCACATTTATGTGATAGGTTCATTCATGAAGGATATGAAGTTATCGGAATGGATAATTTAATCACAGGTGATTTAAAAAACATCGAACATCTTTTCAAACTAAAGGAATTTGAGTTCTATCATCATGACGTAAGCACTTTTGTTCATGTACCAGGAGATCTTGATTACATCCTTCATTTTGCTTCCCCTGCGAGTCCAATTGACTATCTTAAAATTCCCATTCAAACCCTAAAAGTGAGCTCCTTAGGAACCCACAATATGTTGGGTTTAGCACGCGCAAAAAACGCAAGAATATTAGTTGCTTCTACTTCAGAAATATATGGTGATCCTAACGTCCATCCACAAACGGAAGAATACTGGGGTAATGTAAATCCTGTTGGTCCTCGTGGAGTATATGATGAAGCTAAACGCTTTCAGGAAGCCATGACGATGGCTTATCAAAGAATTCATGATATAGAGACTCGAATTGTTAGAATCTTTAATACTTATGGCCCAAGAATGAGGCTAAATGATGGACGAGTACTTCCCGCATTTATTGGGCAAGCGCTGAGAGGAGAAGACATCACCATTTTCGGTGACGGGTCTCAAACACGATCCTTTTGTTATGTTGATGATCTTGTAGAAGGCATCTTCAGGCTTCTCTTAAGCGACTACGATATGCCTGTGAACATTGGCAATCCAGATGAAATCACCATTGCTGAATTTGCAGAGGAAATAATCAATTTAACCGGAACGAATCAGTCTATAGTCTATAAGGATCTACCTGAAGGCGATCCTGCAAAAAGGCGACCTGATATAACCAAAGCTCGTGAAATTCTTGACTGGGAACCGAAAATCCATCGTGCTCAAGGCTTAAGATTGACTTTTGAATATTTCAAAAGCCTTTCACATGACGAATTATATAAAAAAGAACACAAATCCTTTGATGCATATTTTCGATAATTAATGGACTATTTCGCACATCATACAGCCGTTATTGACGAAGGATGTTCAATTGGTAAAGGCACTAATATTTGGCATTTTAGCCATATCATGAGCCGTTGCAAAATTGGATCGAATTGCAACCTTGGCCAAAATTGTGTGATCTCTCCGGAGGTTGTTCTAGGAAATAATGTGAAGGTTCAGAATAATGTTTCAATCTACACAGGTGTCATCTGTGAAGATGATGTCTTTTTAGGTCCAAGCATGGTATTCACGAACGTTATTAATCCTAGAAGTCACGTTAACAGACGAGGACAATATTCAAAGACTTTGGTTCGCCAAGGTGCATCCATTGGCGCAAACGCAACGATTGTTTGTGGTCATAACATCGGGAAGTTCGCATTCATTGGAGCGGGAACTGTAGTAACAAAGGAAGTAGAAGATTACGCTTTGGTCGTTGGAAACCCAGGACGACAAATCGGTTGGATGAGTGAATATGGGCATAAGCTTCATTTCGATACAAGTAATACAGCTATTTGCCCCGAATCTGGAGAGAATTATATACTTAAAGACAATAAGGTTTCAAAACAAACTGAATTATAAAAGATGGACTTATACGAAAGATTAATAAAGAGAGAAGCTAAGCTTGGAGTTATTGGCTTAGGTTATGTTGGGCTACCGATTGCCTTAGCATTTGCAAAAAAATTGTCCGTTATCGGTTTTGACATTAATGAAAAAAGGGTTGAGATGATGAAAAATCATATTGATCCTAGCGATGAATTAGAGTCGAGTGATTTTGCAAATAGTGATATTTCTTTCACGGCAAACTTGGAAGATTTAAAAGATGCGGAATTCTTTATTGTAGCGGTGCCAACTCCAATAGACGATCACAATAAACCTGACCTTCGACCCTTAATAGGCTCATCTACCACCGTAGGTAAGGTATTGAAAAAGGGTGATTATGTTGTGTATGAATCCACGGTTTACCCTGGATGTACAGAAGAAGATTGTATTCCTATTTTAGAGGAACAATCTGGATTGAAATTCAAATCAGATTTTAAGGTAGGCTATTCACCGGAAAGAATAAACCCTGGAGACAAGGAGCATACCATCACTAAAATCCTAAAAGTTGTATCTGGTTGCGATCAAGAATCACTTGATATTATCTCAAAGGTTTATGAAATAATTGTTGAACCGGGGGTTCACAAAGCCTCAAGCATAAAGGTAGCTGAGGCGGCAAAAATCATTGAAAACACGCAGCGCGATGTAAACATTGCCTTAATGAATGAACTTTCAATTATTTTCAATCGACTGGGTATCAACACCTACGAGGTTTTAGAAGCGGCCGGGACAAAATGGAATTTTCTCAAATTCTTCCCTGGAATGGTCGGTGGTCATTGCATTGGAGTCGACCCTTATTATTTGACTTATAAGGCGGAGGAGCTTGGCTATCACGCTCGAATAATCAATTCTGGCCGATATGTTAACGACTCCATGGGCAATTATGTCGCCAAACAAACAGTGAAAAAAATATTGGCTCAGGGGAAAAATGTTGCTGGTGCGAAAGTGTTGGTGATGGGGGCGACATTCAAGGAAAATGTCAGTGACATTCGTAATTCTAAAGTTGCTGATGTCGTAAAGGAATTGCGCTCATATATGGTGGACGTAGAAGTATCCGATCCATATGCCGATAGTGACGAACTTATGGAAGAATATGGCTTCGGTTTAATTCCAGAACTTCAAAGCTATTACGATGCTATTATCGTAGCCGTCAATCATGACGAATACGTTAAAATGAATAGCTCTGACTTTAAAAAACTAATGCGTGACGATAAAGGAATTCTGGTTGACGTTAAAGGAATATATCGGCACACGATAAAAGACATGCTCTACTGGAGTCTATAACTCTTTAGAGAGCATTCAACAACATTGGTCCGTTCTTAATTAGTGACTCCATAGGTCATGCTCCATTACAAATAGCTTTTGCTCAATTTTCTCAGCCTCTTCAAGCGCATCGACTCCACGAGCATACTCTTGGATTGAGCGATCATAAACATTGCTTTCCTTCACTACATAACTATCGAACATCCGCTTTTGAAACAGCTCATCAAATGAGCGCATTTCTTGATCATTTGATCGATTGAATGCAGGCCATGTGGCCATTGAATTTCTTGCTTCAGGATAGTAAACCCAGAAAAGCCTTTTGTAACCCCGAAATTCCCCTGTGTATTCATCAACAACTCGTAGCAAAGGACATATTCCAATAATTCTAACATCCATAACTGAACGTTGCTTATCAAAAAACCACTCTTCTTTTAACTCGTACATTATGATGTCGACTCCCTTTATTTCAGTTTCAACCACTGTTTTTGAATCCAGAAGAGTAAACGGATCTATTGTAGAAACCGTGTCTCTGCTTAACAGTAAATTATCAAATTCCTCTCTATTGAACTGTCTTTGAAACATATCATCTTCACCTAGGGGACCAGGGTCAAAAGCCCGAATTTCATCCTTATAAATTGCCTCAACCAAATTATCAAATAAGGATTGCCTTCCATCCAAAGGTCGTTCTGGATAATAATAGGGATGATTAAATTTTTGACGAAGATCTATACGCCTCCATACCCTTTTCATCCACATAACATCTGCTTCGCGAACATGTGATAGTTTAGGTGCCAATTTACCTTCATAAATATTTTGCCCAATCATAAGAATAGGCGCGAGCAAAGTGGTTATCCCAACCGCTGCAGCTTTAATTAATGAACTTATTTCCATATTATTAAAACGTCCTTTCGCCTTTTTGTATTGTCACAGTTCGTCTAGTCATTCTGTGGCTTAGGCGAATAATCATAAAAAAAGGGGCCAATTGGCCCCTTTAAAATAATCTACGAATTCAATTAATAGCTCCAGAGATCATGTTCCATATTAAAGATTTCCTTCTTTAATTCCTCTGCCTCTAATAAAGCATCTAAGCCACGCTTATATTGGATAATGGTTCGATCGTAAACGTTGTTCATCTTAACGATATAACTTCCAAATTGACGCTTCCAAATGATATCTTCATACGTTCTTCGCTCAACGTCATTTCCTCGATTAAACACTTCAGACTTGACGAAAACATACCTCGCCTCAGGATAATAAATCCAAAAAAGTCTTTTCAATCCTCGATACTCACCTGTTAATTCATCGGTTACAGCCATCATCGGACATATTCCAATAACGCGCACCTCCATTACTGATCGCTGTCTATCGAAGAACCATTCTTCTTTAATCTCGTACCACTTAATATCAGCCGATCTAATGTCCATCGGAACAAGTTGCATTTCCATCGCTCCAGTCAACAGATTCTCTGTATAAACGGTATCAATCTTAGACAATAAAGCTCGAACCTCATCCGGTGTCATACGCTTGGTGAACATGTCATCATCACCTAATGGCCCGGGATCATATGCTGTTAAAGTTCCGTCATTCAGGATCGATTCCTTAATAACATCGAACAATGATTTTCGCCCCTGTACAGGCTTTTCAGGATAAAACATGGGATGGTTAATCTTTTCTCGAAGATCAACGCGTCGCCACACTCTCCTGAAGCCACATTACATCCGCTTCTCGCAGCGGAGAATAAGGAATCACTCTTCGCTCCAGCGTATGCTCGGGCTGATAGATACCATCCAAGTACATTCTGGGCATCTACAGTTACACCAACTGCAACGCATAGGGTAATTATAGCCGATAAGCAGAATATTTACATGTGACTTCATAATTATTTGTTTTAAATCACCTTAAGGGCAATGGTCCCCAAGATCACGCATAGTACCATCTGGACCTTTGGCCTTGACTTTTTCTAGGTAAACCTTCTGACCAGCTCTTCAGCTCTGCAATAATCTACTTCGCATTTGAGCTCCAGATGAAAGGCCAGGCCCATTACAACCTCTGCTCCACCACATTTCCTCGAATCGTAGCGGACACCTGATAGCTGATAATCTCGAATCGTAAGTCAAACTCGAAGTTCTCCATCTTCGCGATAACACCACGCAGCAGCTAACAAGTCCTTTACGTGGGATATTGTCAGAGCCTGATTTCCCTCCAAAAAATGGTTTCGGATCGGGCACATTCTTAACCCTGAATTCCTTTTTCCCAAAGTTGGTGTTCTTACCGTTAATTTCCGCGCTAACACTGACTGACACCGGTCGTCCCCGCTCCCGGCCTAACTTTAAAGTTCCCATTGGAACCCGATTTAGAAGCGTTGGACATTGTTAACTTGAAGCTTGTCTGTAGGCACCCCAGGCACAGACACCTCTACCGGATTATCAAGTCCTCTGATAGAACACGTTCATTGCCGTAGGAGAAACGACCAAGTGCAGGCTTCGCCACCGTGTAAGATTGCTTAGGCACCTTGTATAGCTAGCCCAAGTACCATCAGGCGCCTTGATTTGAATGACGCCACCCCATTCTTTTACGCCTTCGGCTGACTTGCAGGAACTGCGTAACGCGCCATACCGTTCTTAATGGCAATGTTATTCGAGTCAAGGTCCTCAAAGGATACCAGCCGCGAAATCGGACGAGTCGTTAAAAGTCGAAACCCAACGCGCATACGTGGGTCTTGAGTGGTACTAAACGCAGCCACGAAAACATCAGCCCTGAAAGCTATCACCCTGAATCACATAGTTCGATTGAGGGATAACCTTCGCAGCTAAAGTGTATCGAACTTGAAATCGTCAGCACGAGATGTTTCGGTATAAAGTGCCTTGATAATATCCGCTTCCGCATTTCGAATGTCCGACTGAATTCGCGTTGGTCCATGCTGTAACGGAGGCCGCTAAGAGGAACGTGGTCAAAGTTACCCGTCTCCCAGGTCTCTTGGTTCACACGATTCCTCATTCCAAAATCATCCGTACTTCAAACCAAGCTGCAGAGCTGCACGCTCCATCCTCATCGTCAAACAGGAACAACAGATCGTTGATTGAAATCGTCGATCTATCATTACGCGTAACTCCCGCGCAGTAAACGCGCCCTTCGATACCGGATTAGCAGGATCCGAACCAACCAAAATATGAGTCGGAATGTCGTAGTTATCCTTGCTATCAACATTCTTTCAGGCAGAAAAAGTGAATCATCGGGCACTGCTTCAATCGACTCAAACCCAGCCGTGTTACGGCAATAATGATGCTTTTTCAAGCTCTTCGATATGAGCGTACAAGGCATCTGCTAATCCTTTTGCTCTAAACGCTTTGTCATAGAACTTCTTCACCTTTTCAGGATCATTAGCTTTTGCTTTTTCAAAAAGGTTATACGTGAACTCGTTCTTCGCCATGAAGTTCTTATTCGTAACCGTGATACCATCGTTAATAATAACGAAGGCATCAAGGATATCCTTAGAAACGTTCATTGCGAGTAGGGCAGTTAACACTAGGTACATCATACCTATCATCTTCTGCCGCGGGGTTTCTTTTCCTCCTGACATTTGTAGTTATCTATTTACAGAGATTAATATGATTTCTTCTTAAGCGTTACTTGATCCTCCAACATTCATCGCTGCCAGCATGTTACCATACACACGATTCAATGCGGCAAGATTTGTTGAAAGCTCAGAAATATTCTGCTTATACTGCTTCGTGTCTTCAATCGATGATTGTAGGTTAGACATCAAATCTCCAATGCCCTCTTGGAATTGCTTGTTCGCTGCCATTTGCTCTTTGCTACCTTGAAGTTGCATATCGTAAACAGAGTTCAATTCTTGAAGTTTAGCCGAAACCGATTTTAGGTGGGTGGCATAGTTACTTCCATCTTCAGCGCTTAAACTAACACTTGCAAGGCTTTCGGATGCTCTCGAATATGTATCTGACAATTGAGTCACATTGGATGCTGCATTTCTAACACTTGAAACATATTCGTTTGTGGCTACAGACGCATCAGATATATCGGACAATTTATTAGCGTTATCAGAAAGGGATCGTAAACCAGCGCCCAAACTTTCAATAAGTTCTGGACCGATTTTAGCTTCCTCAAGCAAATTATCTAATTGCTCCGTAACTGGTAAATCTTCCTTCGCTTCACTTGTTTCTGCAATCTCTTCGTGTCCATCATCTTCTGAATGCTCATGATCTTCATGCGAAGCTAATTCTGGATAAACTAATTCCCATTTTGGCTCTTCATGCATTGGTTCGAATGCAGAGAAAAAGAAGATTACCGCCTCTGTTGAAAGTCCAACAACCAATAACGGACCAGAAAAAGGCCAGTGCATAATCTTAAACAAGGCACCAACAATTACAACGGCTGCTCCAATACCATAGAGCTTTGCCATGAAATTTTTCCAACTTTTACTTCCTGGTCTGAAACCTGTTACTTCTTGTGACATAATTTGAACTAATTAGGGATTTTGATTAAGTAATTTATTGATGTTTTTTTTTTGATTTAAATATCGTCTCCTTTGGCACGTCCTAAATACGACATAACGCAACGGAAACCAATATAACTTTTCGCAGTATCCTGATATTCGTAAGTACGAGTTCCAGTTTGGAGATAATAGCTGATATCTTTCCAGCTGCCTCCTCGAATCACCTTTCGTTTTAAAACGGGAGGGTCATCATCTTTTGCTTCATAAACGTAGTCCATGTTTAAATCATGAGCGAAATCGTAGGAAGATTCATCGTACGCATTACTAGTCCATTCTGCAACATTACCTGACATACAATACAAACCATAGTCATTCGGTTGGTAAGATGTAACTGGTACCGTATGGAATCCTCCGTCATCAACATAATTACCTCTCATAGGTTTAAAGTTCGCTAGAAAACAACCTCTTGTGTTTCTGATGTATGGACCACCCCATGGAAATGGCGCCAAATCCAAGCCTCCCCTAGCAGCGTACTCCCATTCAGATTCAGTCGGTAATCGAAAATCTTGAACTTTAACTCCACCAATACTTCTTAAATACTGATTTAATAGATCGGTTCTCCATATACCAAAGGCTCGAGCTTGCTTCCAGGTCACACCCACAACAGGATAATCATCGTATGCAGGATGACTGAAATACATCTTAGTCATTGGTTCATTGAACGAGTAAGTAAAATCATGCACCCAGACCAAAGTATCCGGATAAACATTGATCACATCTCGCTTAATGAATACAGAACGATCGGTCATTCCTCTTTGTCGTAAGGGAGCTCCTGGACCACCCTTTCTCGCTGCATCGCGATAATCAATCCAGAAGTATTCATAGTCCAATTTCCGTCCATCCATTTCCCTTCTACCTCGAAAACGCTCAAACTCTGGATAATACATCACTTCAAGGGCCTCTCTTTGTTCTGGATCATCCCATGAAATACGCTCATTCCAATTAATATGCGGTGGGTCAATATCCTCATCATATTGGTTAACCATGATAAGATGTTCTTCATCTACTTCATCTCCAATTATTCGGTGCGCGATCGAATCACGAACCCAATAAACAAATTGACGGTACTCATTATTTGTGATTTCTGTTTCATCCATATAAAATGCCTGAACAGAAACAGTTTTCGACTTTGTCGTACTTGCGGAAGGAACGTCTTGATCGCTAGGCCCCATATTATAGGATCCCATTGGCAAGTAAAGCATTCCATATGGATCTGGTTGAAACCATTGGATTCTATTCTGAACACCAACGAGCTGACCACTCCCGGAGTTACCGCAACTGCTTAGCAAAAACGGCAACGCAAAAATTGCCAAGGCCGATAATTTTAGCATGTTTTTCATAATTCCTCCTTTTTAATTTATCTGTCTTTGGGGTCTTTCTTTATTTAAGAAAAGCGTCAAAAGTAATCTATTCTATAAGAATCTTACTGTCTTATGTTTTTGTACTGGTGGCTGAGTCTTAAGCTTTAGGCAGTACTGCACGAATAGTTCATGCGAGCCATTGCTACCTTTACCTATTCTTGAGGTGGTAACATCATATGCATAACCCGCCCTAATATTTCCCTTTGGAATAAAACTCGGGCCAATATTCACTCCACCCAGCGCCACGATGGCATCATTATATCTATATGTAATACCTCCCCAAAGAAAATGATTCCACTCAGCTATCATATTAAGATCTATCTGGGCAGACACCAAATCGGTCTTAACAAATACAGATGGCTTCAGTACAATCAAATTATAATTAGGTATTTCAAAATCGTAACCTCCCATTAAATAGAAGTGTCGTGCCATATCAAACTGAGTATTCCACGCAACTCCACCAAAGTCAACCAACTCGGAGCCTTCGGCTTGAAAATCCGCTGCATTTAAATGCGTAGCCGATAAGCCAAAAAACACATCTTTTGTTCTATAGTATATTCCGAGATCCATGTCAAAGCCGTTTACCGCGTATTGCACATCGTTAATTACTGGATCTAAATACGCTTCTACGTTACTTCTCCAATTACTTCCCATTGCAACTTGCAATAATCCCGCTGATACACCAATTCCCAAATGCCCAGGCTCACCGCCAATAAAGTTTAATGGAATATGTGCACTATATGATGCCTTGAGGCCCGTAAAATGCATTTGCCCCAATCCGTCACCTATTAAAGATATCCCACCTCCACTTCTTAAATGAATGCCGGGAATCATAAATGTGCCATGACCCGACATTAAATATGTTTCTGGTCGGCCTTCGAAACCAACCCATTGTTGTCGTCCAAGCATATTGACACATATACCGTCATTCATGCCAGCAAACGCAGGATTCACATAGAGTTTTGTACTCATGTTCATACTAAATTGCGGGTCTTGTTGTGCTTCAAGTTGACCAGTAATAAACACTGACAACATTAACAGTAACGCGTATTTCAAGCTTTTAATATTCATCTACACTTAAATGGTCATAATTTTTTGGGAGGAGCTAAATTAGCCAAAAAACGATTTGCTCAACCAAAATTCCACGAACATGCGATTTTTTCAACATGAATTAGTGAAGATGTCCGATAAAGAGCATTATAGAAGCTTCTTATATGCCTTCCACCAACGGTCTGGCAAGTCATCTTGGGTTGCACTTTTATAATCTTCATATGAACATGGAATAAGATGGTGTTTTCGATATCGATTCGAATACTCTGGTGGAACCGGTACTTCCATCCACCATCTATCTGTAGATAAGCTTTTATAAAACACCAATTGGAATTCATCGTTTTTAATGGACACTCGATACTTCAAGAAACTTTCGTTTTTACCGCTTGGTATTTCCGACCTTCTGCAATAGACTCCATCAACTAAGCACCAAATCATTTCTGCAATGAGGAGGTCGTCCTGCTGACTTAACGATTGAATAGAATCAGAAATCACAACGATTTTCAATTTCTCACCAAGTCCAGCGTAACGCATCATTTGACACACCTCCTCCGCATAAAACCCATTTGGCTGGGGATTGAATGTTGAAGAAAAGTCAGACGCCTTTATCGACTCCATTGAAACACTCAGCACTTCTGAACTTCTAATAATTGGTTCGGACATAACCACATTTCCTCGCAACTCTCCTAACCGATAAACATCAAAATAAAGCTCATCCGCTAAACTCAACTCCGCAGGTGCAATGTGGTAAGTCTGATATCCTAAATTCGAATAATTGAATAAAAAATTAGGCTGTTCCTTTATGATTCGACCTATATATCCAAGAGTTTCTTGACGTTGAATATTTAAGTATGCATCTATTGAAGTGATATTAACCACTTGTTCGTTGCGCTCAAAGGATCTATAGCAGGCGAAAGTTAGTTCGCGCGACCCCCCGATTACCAACGGCAACGCGCCAACTTGCATTAAATCCTGACATATCTCAGAAAGTGCCATTTCCGTATCATCGATTGATTCTCCTAACTTGAGTAAGCCAAGAAGACCAATTTTAGGCTCATAACTGTGTGGAAACAACCCAATCAAGCGATCAATTATTGCAGATGCGTCTCTATGGAGGATAGAATCTCCAGTATATCTAAATTCAGGGACAAAGAGTATTACTAATCGACATTCAGCAGCGACTTGACTTTCCATTACATTCATGACGTAACTGCCATAACTAGCTTCTTGACCTTCGGTCAATGCAATTGGATCAAAGTATGCGCTGTAGTCCATTATTTCTTGGCACTTCTTCTTTTTGACTTATTGGATGGTGTCGAGTTTGAAGCAATTTCCAAACATCTTTCTAAGGTCAGACTCTCCGCTTCTTCACCCTTAGGTATCTTGTAATTGTCCTTTCCAATGGAAAAATAAGGCCCGTAGCGACCGACTAACACTTTAACTGTTGGATCATGCTCAAACTCATTAATTAGCGCTTTCGCTGCTGCTTCAGCCTTAGCCTTTATCAATTCCACTGCTTCGCTTAGGGTAATCTCCAAAGGATCCACGTCTTTTATACTAACAAAAACCCCATCGTGACGAACAAACGGCCCAAAGCGACCAACTGAAGCGACAACAGTTTTGCCTTCATACTCGCCCAGTGTTCGTGGAAGTTTGAATAGCTCCATCGCTTCATCAAAAGTGATACTTTGTATACTTTGGCCCGGTCTAAGTTTAGCGAAAGTCGGCTTCTCATCGTCCGACACTTCTCCGATTTGTATCATAGCTCCAAACCTTCCGATACGTGCAATTACCGGTTTATTTGATTTCGGATCCGTTCCAAGAATTCGTTCTCCAGAAGCTCGTTCAGAGTTTTCGAGTGTAAACTCTACGTTTTCATGAAATGGTTTGTAAAAATCATGGAGCATTTTAGTCCAAACCATTTCACCTCGTGCTATCGTATCAAATTCTTCCTCGACCGAGGCTGTAAAATGATAGTCCATAATTTTTTCGAAGTTTTCCGCTAAAAAATCATTCACTACTATGCCGATGTCTGTTGGAAAAAGCTTCGCACGTTCAGCACCCGTCATTTCAGTTCGCGTCTCCTCCTTGACTTCATTTCGGATCAAGCTGATTACTTTATATTTTCTCTCATGCCCATCTCGATCTTCTTTTACAACATAATCACGCTTTTGAATTGTAGAGATTGTTGGCGCGTAGGTAGAAGGACGACCAATTCCAAGCTCTTCAAGTTTTTTAACCAAACTTGCTTCTGAATAACGAGCTGGGTGATGTGTGAATTTTTCTGTCGCTTCAGATCCGATTAATTCTAATGCCTCACCAGCATTAACATCCGGTAAATTGGTGTTTTTTTCTTCTTCGGTCTCATCATCGGTTCCTTCTAAGTAAACTTTTAAAAATCCATCAAAAGTTATGATCTCCCCTTTTACTTCAAACATCTCCTCCAAGCCGGATCCTTCTATGCGAATAGTAGTCCTAAGAAGCTTCGCATCACTCATTTGAGAAGCAATTGCTCTTTTCCAAATCAATTCATATAGCCGTTGTTCTTGCTTCTCGCCCGAAACAGTTGCTTGATTGAAATAGGTCGGCCGAATTGCTTCATGAGCTTCTTGAGCGTTTGCGGTTTTAGTTGAATACTTCCTTGGATTAACATATTCACTTCCATAATCGGCCTTGATTGCGCTTGTTGCTCCATCAATAGCTGTCTTACTCAAATTGACAGAGTCCGTACGCATGTACGTTATTTTTCCCGCCTCGTAAAGACTCTGAGCCACTCGCATCGTTTGCGCTACAGAAAAACCAAGTTTTCTTGCCGCTTCTTGCTGAAGGGTCGAAGTAGTAAAAGGAGCTGCAGGACTCTTCTTTGCCGGCTTTTTATCCACCTCTTTGATGGAAAAAGTCGATTTAGTGCATTGGTTTAAAAAGGCATTTACATCTTTAACTCCTTTAAGCCTTTTGTTTAGGTCTGCGGAAAAGGGCTTTCCTTTAGACATAAACTGAGCTTTCACCTTAAAGTAGCTCTCTGACTCAAAGGCATCTATTTCTTTTTCACGTTCAACAATAAGCCGGACGGTTACGCTCTGAACACGACCTGCAGAAAGCGATGGCTTTACTTTTCGCCAAAGAACAGGACTCAGTTCAAAACCAACAATCCTATCGAGGATACGCCTAGCCTGCTGAGCATCAACAAGGTTTTTATCTATTCCTCGTGGATGGTCAATGGCATCAATAATTGCCGGCTTCGTTATCTCATGAAAAACAATCCGCTTGGTTTTTTCTTGCTTTAAACCTAGTGTTTCGAAAAGATGCCAACTTATAGCTTCTCCTTCCCTGTCCTCATCCGTAGCTAGCCAAACCATATCAGCTTGCTTGCTCAATTTTTTCAGCTCAGCAACTACCTTTTTTTTATCGGGCATCACCTCGTATGAAGGCTGGAAATCATTTTCCGTATCAATCGAAATTCCTTTTTTAGGAAGGTCCCGAACATGACCATAGCTCGACTTCACAACGAAGTCTTTGCCGAGGTAGCCCTCTATTGTTTTAGCTTTTGCCGGAGACTCTACGATTACCAAATTCATGCGCACACTTTTATAAAATTCATCCTCAAACCCTCTAAAACCACGATTTGGGAAGTGCAAATAAAGCGCAAAATAATCTCGCAGAATTATTGAACTTTAAATCCAACATGTTAAGAAGCCTTTATTTTAAGGTCTGCCATTATTGCAGTCCATGTCAATGAGTAAGTTTGCAACCTTGAATTTTTCTATGCAAAATCAAACAGAACTACTAGACGAAAACCAACAAGGAGAGGCAACAATGGTCGAACAATTGTCGGATCGTTTGACTGGAAAAAAGGTCTACCTAGAAAGCTACGGGTGCCAAATGAATTTTTCAGACAGCGAAATCGTTGCCTCGATTATGGCAAATGCCGGATTCGAGACCACTCGAAATGCGAATGATGCGGATGTTATCTTGCTTAATACTTGCGCCATTCGAGATAATGCTGAACAAAGGATTCGCAATCGACTGAAGCAGTTTAATGCGGAAAAGGTGCAAAACCCTAATAAGGTTATTGGAATTCTAGGGTGCATGGCCGAACGACTAAAATCTCAACTACTTGAAGAAGAAAAGCTGGTTGACATTGTTGCCGGACCTGATGCTTACAGGGATTTACCTAATTTGGTTTTAGAACTTGAATCTGGTCAAAAGGCCGTTAATGTCTTGCTTTCTCGCGATGAGACCTATGCTGAGATTTCTCCGATACGATTAGATTCAAACGGGGTCAGCGCCTTTATATCAATCACGAGAGGGTGCGATAATATGTGTAGTTTTTGTGTCGTTCCGTTTACTCGAGGTAGGGAACGGAGTCGCGGTCCAAAATCGATTGTAGCTGAGGCGCTCGATCTATTTGAAAAAGGTTATAGAGAAGTCACATTACTTGGTCAAAACGTTGACAGTTATAGATGGAACATAAGTAAGAAAGGCGAAATAGTCGATTCCATGGATGAGACCGTAAATTTCGCTCAACTGCTCGAAAAAGTTGCCTTGGTCAATCCGGACTTACGTATTCGATTCTCGACTTCCCACCCAAAAGACATGGGGAATGATGTGTTAGAAATCATGTCGCGATACGAGAACATTTGCGATTACATTCACCTTCCGGTTCAAAGTGGAAATTCAGACGTGCTGCATAAAATGAACCGAGGATACACGAGAGATTGGTATCTGGAGCGAATTAATGCGATTCGAAAATATATTCCAGAATGTGGAATTTCGACAGACATCATAACAGGGTTTTGCGGAGAATCTGAGGAGCAACATCAGGACACGCTTAGTTTAATGGAAGCTGTCAAATATGATTACGCTTATATGTTTTTCTATTCCGAAAGGCCTAAAACCTTAGCCGAAAGAAAGTACACGGACGATGTTTCTTTGGAGGATAAAAAAAGAAGGCTGGCTGAAGTGATAGCGCTTCAGAAAGTCCATTCCATGGAAAGCAACAAAAAAGCCGTTGGAAAGACTTATCGCGTGCTGGCTGAAGGATATTCCAAACGATCGTCTGAACAGCTTTGTGGACGAAATTCACAAAATGTAATGTGTGTATTTGACAAAAAGGACTATAAAAAAGGAGACTACGTCAATGTGTTTATCACCGATTGTACGTCAGGAACTTTAATTGGAGAAACCGTAGTTTAAGGAAATGACGATTCAACAAGCAAAACAACGATTTGGGATAATCGGCACAAGTCCGATCTTAGATCGAGCAATTGAAACAGCACTGAGAGTGTCCCCCACCGACCTGTCTGTATTGATAACAGGCGAAAGTGGAACTGGAAAAGAGGCAATGCCTCAAATCATACATCATAATAGCACACGAAAACACAATGGGTACATTGCTGTGAATTGTGGTGCTATACCCGAAGGCACCATCGACTCTGAATTATTTGGTCATGAAAAAGGTTCGTTCACGGGAGCTCATGATACCCGCAAAGGATATTTTGAGGTAGCCGATGGAGGGACAATATTCTTGGATGAAGTAGCTGAACTTCCGATCTCAACACAGGTAAGGCTCTTGCGGGTTCTCGAAACTGGAGAAGTATTAAAAGTCGGATCGAGCAAGGTTCAAAAAACGGATGTGCGCATTGTGGCTGCAACCAATGTGGATATACCAGAAGCCATTAGAAAGGGCAAGTTTCGAGAAGACTTATACTATCGATTAAATACAGTTCCCATTCAAATTCCTTCTCTTAGAGAGCGAAAGGAAGACATTCATTTACTTTTTCGAAAATTCGCTTCAGACTTCGGAGATAAATACAGAATGCCAGCAGTTCGGCTTCTAGACGATGCCATTCGAATATTAGAAGATTATCGGTGGCCTGGGAACATCCGTCAACTTAAAAACATTACCGAACAGCTGTCTGTAATCGAGAGCAAACGAGAAATTGACAGCCCAACGCTTACTCGTTATTTACCCAACTACCAACCCAGCAAAGTTCCAACGCTGTATAGAGGCGAATCCCAAACAGATTTAAATGAGCGCGAGATTCTGTACAAAGTGCTTTTTGACATGAAAAACGAGGTGAATGATTTAAAAAAACTCGTCATGGAAATTCTGAAGAACGGCACGGATCACATAGAAGCTGCCGATCTTCAAAAAATATATGGCCGACCCGCAGCCAACAAAAGCATGTCTGTCGATGATTTTGGATACGAAATTCACTCAGCCGTACCAGCTCGAACGGATGAAATAATCGATGATTCTGAAGTAGTAGAAGAATCACTTTCGATCGAAGAAAAAGAAAAGGAGTTGATCAAAAAGGCACTAGATAAATATCATGGTCGAAGAAAAAACGCGGCCGGAGAATTGGGAATCTCGGAACGAACGCTATACAGGAAAATAAAGGAATATGACCTCAATTAAATCCAGTCATATTTGTTTGGTTTTTATTACGTTATTCCTTTTCGGGTGTAAGGTGAATTATTCATTCACAGGTGCCAGCGTTGCTACTGGAATAAACACCATTTCGATTGCAACTTTTCCATCTTACGCACCCTTGGCTCCACCTGTGCTTAGCCAGTCTTTTACGGAAACCCTTAAAGATATTTTTTTGAGACAAACCAATTTAACTTTGGTAAAAGCAAATGGAGATTTAATTATTGAAGGGGAAATAACTGATTACCGTGTGACTAGTGAAGCTGTTACCCAAGATGCTTCTACTTTGAACCGACTAACCATTACGGTAAAGGTTCGATATACAGATACAAAGGATGAAACAAAGAGCTACGAGCAAACTTTTTCCAATTTCGAACAGTTCGATGCAAACACAAATTTGAGTTCAGTGGAACAGTCACTCATCGACCAAATCAACGAGAAATTGACCCAAGACATCTTTAATAAATCACTTGGTAACTGGTAATGATGCAGTGGACGGAAATTTTAAAAAACAAGTCGATTAACCAAGAAGGGTTAAACGCCATTCGTGGAATTTTAGATGAACATGAATATTCGGGTGTTATACACGCAATTTACGCTAAGTCAGCCTTTACGCTTAATGACCCTTCTTATGATGATACCGTTAGGCAAGCCGCTATTCGAGTTTCAAGCAGAAAATTATTGCACAATTTCATATACCCCGAAACAAGCCCCGTTTCATTAAAGGAAGAAATTGAGATAATTGAAGAATCCAATGATTCTCAGGAAATTGAAGTTACTAAGGTTGATGAATTTGACCGTCAATTGCTATCTGAGGCCATCAGCGCTGGCGCCATTTTAGACTTGCTGGAGACAGATGAGTCTCTGGAAAAGAAGTCGAAAACCAACCGGCAAAAAGTGGAGGCGGAAGTATCAGTGAAAACTGAAGACAAGGAATTAATTCCTGAAAGTGCATCAGGTGCGGCTGAAGAAAATACAGCTCAACATGATGAGGAAATAAAACCCATTTCTGAACCCAGTAAAATGCGATTTTCTGATTGGATGAACGTTCTTTCAGATATGGAGGTAAAGGAGTCCATTCAAAAACCGCGAATTGATTCTCAGCCTAAAACGCAAAAATCAACGTCACTCGCTCAGTCAATGACCATTATCGAACATTTTATTGAAAATGAAGATTCGTTGGTTCCAAAGCGGGCTGAATTCTACTCTCCGGCTAAAGCTGCCAAGCAAAGCCTAATTGATAACACTGAAATTGTAAGTGAAACATTGGCAAAGGTTTATGCTTCACAAGGGAGTATTTCAAAGGCTGTCTCGACATATGAAAAACTCAGTTTGCTACATCCTGAAAAAAGCGCTTATTTTGCCGCCCTTATTGAAAAATTGAAAACAGAAAATAAATAGATCATGATAATCATTTCTATACTCATATTCATCGTAAGCCTTTTGCTTATGGGAATCGTTTTGATTCAGAATTCCAAAGGTGGTGGATTAGCATCTGGATTCTCATCTTCCAATCAAATTGTAGGTGTAAAACGCACGACAGATTTCCTTGAAAAAGGAACTTGGGTATTGGCCATTTCCTTGCTTGTACTTTGCCTAATTTCAACCGCATTCACTGGCACTACGGTGGTGGACGAACAACGAAGTGATTTAGAAGAAGTAATTGGAAACGCTGTAGTTCCATCATCAGGATTTGATGATAGCGAAGCACCGCTTCCAGAATAGCCGAAGGTCAAATAATTTTTATACGTGTCAGCTTGTCACAGACGGGCTGACATTTTTTTTGCCTTGCTGCCAAAAATGACAGCAATCTCATGCTTACACGCGATGGCACAAAATGTGACTATTCGCGATCTCGTAATAAATATTCTAAAACAATGTCAGGAGTGAATTTTAAACCAAATGAAGACCGTGTGTTGGTGTTACCAGCAAAAGCGGAAGAGAAAACAGCCGGAGGTATAATCATCCCGGATACTGCTAAAGAGAAACCACAAAAAGGGACAATTGTAGCCGTGGGAACTGGGAAGAAAGATGAGCCGATCACACTAAAGTCTGGCGATCAAATTTTCTACGGAAAATACTCAGGAACAGAAATACAAATAGACGGAACCGATTATCTAATCATGCGCTCTTCTGACGTTCTCGGAAGTATCGGATAATTAAGTGTAAATCAACAAACAAATAAGAAATGGCAAAAGAGATATTATTTAATCAAGATGCGCGTGATGCTTTAAAGCGCGGTGTTGATGCATTATCAAATGCAGTAAAAGTGACATTAGGGCCAAAGGGTCGAAATGTTGTAATAGATAAAAAATTCGGAGCACCAACCATTACAAA
Organism: uncultured Flavobacteriales bacterium; assembly: GCA_943788145.1. Lineage (GTDB taxonomy): Bacteria > Bacteroidota > Bacteroidia > Flavobacteriales_G > Salibacteraceae > SHAN690. The sequence continues at coordinate 20,799 of CALSPD010000018.1, read as the reverse complement.
AGATGGGGTTACAGTTGCAAAGGAAATAGAGCTTAAAGATCCGGTCGAAAACATGGGCGCTCAAATGGTGAAGGAAGTTGCTTCAAAAACGGCTGATGTAGCTGGTGATGGAACAACTACTGCGACAGTTTTGGCGCAAGCAATTGTTACGACTGGATTGAAAAACGTTACCGCAGGCGCTAATCCAATGGATTTGAAGAGAGGTATTGACAAAGCTGTAATAGCTGTTAACGAACGATTAAGCGAAATGGCTCAATCCGTTGGAGACGACTTTGCTAAAATTGAGCAAGTTGGAACCATTTCAGCAAACAACGATGCCACTATCGGGAAGCTTATAGCTCAGGCAATGGAAAAAGTTGGAAAAGAAGGAGTGATCACTGTTGAAGAAGCTAAAGGAACTGAAACTACAGTAGATGTGGTTGAAGGAATGCAATTCGACAGAGGATACCAGTCACCATATTTTGTCACAAACGCTGACAAAATGATTGCTGAGTTGGACAACCCTTACATTCTCATCCACGACAAGAAGGTTTCAAATATTCAGGACATTGTACCTGTATTGGAGAAGATCGCTCAACAAGGCGCGTCACTATTAATTATTTCTGAAGATGTTGAAGGAACGGCATTAGCTGGATTAGTAGTTAATAAACTACGGGGCGGATTGAAGGTTGCAGCTGTGAAGGCGCCAGGTTTTGGGGACAGAAGGAAGGCAATGCTTGAAGACATCGCAATATTAACTGGTGGTCAAGTAATCAGCGAAGAGCGCGGGTTCAAATTGGATCAAGCAGACATTAGCATGTTAGGACGCGCTGAAAAAGTTGATATCGACAAGGACAACACTACCATTATCAATGGTGCAGGAACGGCTGAAGACATTAAAGCTCGAGTCAACCAGATTAAAGCTCAAATGGAAACAACTACTAGCGATTACGATCGTGAGAAATTACAAGAGCGCCTTGCCAAATTAAGTGGCGGTGTTGCTGTTCTTTATGTTGGAGCTGCCACTGAAGTCGAGATGAAAGAAAAGAAAGATCGTGTTGATGATGCATTGCACGCAACAAGAGCTGCCGTAGAAGAAGGAATTGTACCTGGTGGAGGAGTTGCCTTTATAAGGGCAATTAGCGCCTTAGACAACATGAAGGGTGACAACGAAGATCAAACCACGGGAATTGCTATTGTTCGAAGAGCTCTTGAGGAGCCTTTGCGACAAATTGTTGCAAACGCAGGTGGTGAAGGTTCAATAGTTATTGCGAAGGTACTTGAAGGAAAAGGTGATTTTGGTTACAATGCGGCAACTGACGTATATGAAAACCTATATGCAGCTGGTGTAATTGATCCTAAAAAAGTATCGCGTGTTTCCTTGGAAAACGCAGCATCTATCGCAGGTTTATTACTTACAACTGAATGCGTGTTAGCAGACGAACCGGAAGAATCAGGTCCAGCAATGCCTCCAGGAGGAATGGGAGGAATGGGAGGAATGATGTAAGTCGCCTAAGTCTAAAATAAAAAAGCCCTATGTGAAATTCACATAGGGCTTTTCTTTTGGTATTAATCGTATTAACCGCCTAATTCCTCTTTAACTATTTGAGAAATCAACTTCCCTTCTGCTTTTCCTTGTAAGACACCCATAATTGGCCCCATCACTTTTCCCATGTCTTGGGGGCCAGTCGCGCCAGCCGCTGAAATCTTTTCCTTAACGATCTTTCTCACGTCAGCCTCAGTCATCATCGCTGGAAGATATTCTTCAATAACAACGGCCTGAAAAAGTTCGTCATCAGCCATATCCTGTCGGTTTTGATCAATATAAATTGTGGCCGCATCCTTGCGCTGTTTCACTAGCTTTTGCATTGTCTTTATGATTTCTTCTTCACTTACGTCCCCTTCAGATCCAGCAGTGTTCAGCAAAAGGATTGCGCTTTTAGCTGCACGAAGCGCTTCTAATCGTTTCTTGTCCTTGGCTAACATCGCTTTTTTGATGTCGTCATTAATTTTTTGCGAAATGCTCATTTCTATTCCTATTTGTTATGGCCTCAAATTTAATCGTTAAGCTTGCCAAAACCTCAAATTATGAAAAGGATCGTTTTGGCACTTATGGTTATAACTCTTAGTTCATGTGGTTCCTTATGGGAATACCGTTCGCTTAATGAAATGGCAGGCATGGTTTGGAAGAGTTCAGACGTACAACATTTTAACGCTGAAGTATCCAAAGACGGGATTTATGATGTAATTATCCTCTTTCGTCATGTACATGGCTTTCCATATGCCGATTTAGGAGTTGAATTTGGCATGACCGGAAATAAAATTGACATTCAGGAATCTATTATCATTCCTATTATAGGTGATGACAAGGAATATCTTGGTGAAGGATCAGTTGACATTTGGGATGTAGAACACACTGTCCTACACGATCAAAAACTGAGTCCAGGCAAATATTCAATCGATATTGGACATAACATGAATACCAAAGACCTTCAACTTGTTATGGAAGTAGGTATTATGATTAAGTCCAGCGAAGAGAAATAGTTGGGAATTATTTCCCAACTATAACCCTTACTGTATTAATTCCATATTGATGCTCGATCGACATCAGGTAAACCCCGTTGGCAAGATCTTGCACGTCTAGTTGAATTTCGCCATTCGTGTAATTAAAGTCGGCCATTCTAAACACCTTAGAAATATCTCCTCTCATACCTTGAATAACGATTCTTGAGATGTCGGCATTTGTTCCGTCAGCGCCTCGAACATTGAAGTTGTTTTGCGTTGGGTTTGGATACACTTCAAAAGCAATGTTCACCAAAGATTCGACTTGCTCAATACCTACGAAGCTTGAGTCACAATCATTCAGCTGAACGTATATCGTGTCAGTATAGCTACACCCTCCTGCCTCGTTTGAACCAGTTACCCAGAACGGATAATTACCCGGTGTCATCATACTTCCATCGTGAGCAATAATAGACAAGGAGGTATCTCCTGTACTCCAAACAAAATTGTCATAAACACTATCGACAGTGAGGGTAACAACATCTTTCAAGCAAGCCACTATGTTATTTCCTAGGTAGAATATCGGCTGATCATCAACCGTCACATAAACTGAATCTGAACCTAAACAACCCATAGAATCTGAAACTTCAACCCAGACTATAACATCTTCCGTCAAAGGAACTTCACCATCATTCAGTGTTAATGTAGATCCGTTGGTTCCATCAAACCAATTGTATGAGTTGTGAACTCCAGCATTGAAGACAATGGTTGAAGCATTGCATAAAGTAACGTCATCACCTAAATCTACTATCGGAGTAGCGTGAACAAGAATGTTAAAGGATTGCGTATCAGCACCACATTCATTTGAATAGGTGTAAACACCAATTCCTGCATAACCCGTGTCCGGACCAACTAATAAGTTGTTTGTTGTGTCAATGATGTAGGCGTCTCCGCTATATACACCTCCGAATGGCATGGCGAAATCAAGTGGAATAGAAGTTCCACCGCAAATTTCAATTGGCAAACTAGTGAACGAAATGTTAGGAGAAGGCGTCACGAAGACCGAGTCCATTGCACTTCCTGCGCATCCATTGGCGTCAGAGAAAGTATAATAAACTGTATTCCATCCCGTGAGCGTATCTGTGAACAATGTATCTGCAACTACTCCCGCTCCACTAAATACACCACCGATTGGAGTTTGTCCCGTAAGCTCAACCGACACGAACTGACATGTACTATCTATTGGTAATGATAATGTGACAATCGGTAATGTGTCAGAAGTGATAGTTTGCGTATCAGACGCCACGCAACCGCTACCGTCTGTTACTAGAAGAATATATGTGCCAGCACCTATATTGCTCAACGTGTCGTTAGTAACTCCCGTACCAATCCAATCAAACGCATATTGTGATGTACCTCCATTGACTGTAGCAATAGCGAAGGCCGATGTATCTCCGAAACACAATGAGGTGTCTGATAGTATCACAGTTACAACAAGCGAATCGGGTTCAACTATTGTTGTGTCTAAAACGAGCTGACAATCATTTACATCTGAGATAGTCACGGTATAAATGCCCGCAAGGAGACCTCCTATAGAGTCAGTGGTTGCACTCGTATTCCACACGTAAGAATAAGCTGAAGTTCCGCCAGAAACAGAAGTTGCGGCATATCCATTGGCAAGACCATAACAGGAAATATCCATTGCAGATAACGAACCTATCAGTGCATCCGGTTCAATGAGCGTAGCCGAATCTACAGCACTACAACCATTGACATCCGTAGCGGTTACGATGTAAGTGTTCGCTCCTAATCCATTAATAGTGCTACTCGTTGAGCTATTGCTCCAAGAATAATTGTAAGTGGATGACATGCCAGAGGCATTTGCGGTTAACTGTCCATTATTCAATCCGTGGCACAGAATAGCAGAATCAATGTACACCACAACCGTTGTTAATGTATCGAGTATCGTTACCGATAATCCAGTAGTACGTTGGTTTCCATTAATATCGATTGCGCTTATTGAAATATAATTGAGCCCAATATCTGTACATCCAAACTCTGACTGGCTGAGCCACATAGAATCCAATCCACATGAATCATACGAACCAAGACCAACTTGATAAACATCCAGACTAAAAGTTCCATTCGCATCTAAATAGCCGATCTGGTTGCTTGCAACTATCGTTGGTGCAATAGAATCTACTACGGTAATACTGACAGTTTCATTAGAAACATTCCCACTTAAATCCGAAGCATAGAACTGAATGGAAACTGTTCCAACATCAGCACAATCAAAAATGCTATCGCTTAACCACATAGAGTCAATCGAACAATTGTCAAACGTTCCTGTATTTATCAATGAAGTGTCAATCGTTGCCCATCCGTCATTATTCAGGTACACCGTTAAGTTCTGAGCTAAAATCACTGGTGCGAGCGTATCAAGCACAGTGACAGATGCAAATGCGATGGAAGTATTCCCCCAAGCATCAGAAGCATACAATGGCACTGATCTTACTCCAACGGAATCGCAAGTAAACAATGTGTCCCAAGTCCAAAGGGAAACCACCGCACAATTATCGAATGATCCTCCGTCAAGTTGAGAAGCCGAAATAATTGCCTCTCCCGAAGCATCCAGATAAGCAGTAATGTTTTGCGATATGACCGTTGGTGAAATGCTGTCATTCACAACAACTGTAGTGAGGTTCGCTGTTGACACATTACCCGAGCCATCCTTTACATAAAGACTAATGTAGGCCACAGAGTCCGTACAATCGAAAAGACTATCGCTTAGCCACATTGAGTCAACGCTACAATTATCATACGAGGAAGAATCCACAGAAGCCGCTGAAATCGAAGCGTTTCCGGAACCGTCTAGCCAAACATAAATAGATGATATTGCCAATGCCTGTGGACCAGTTGTGTCTACAACAGTAATAGTTGCATTCGCTGAATCTAGGTTGCCATTTACGTCTAACACATAAAGGGTGACCAGATTTGCTCCGAGGTCAGCGCAATCAAATGAAATTTGGTCTACCCACATGGAATCGATTGCGCAATTGTCATATGATGCAGAATCAACCATTGCGGCAGTAATGGTATCCATTCCATTATTCCCTAAATAGCGCGTTATGTTGTGTGCAATAACTGTCGGCAAAACAGTATCCAAGACTAAAATATTCACGGAAGCCGTATCCGAGCAACCATTCGCGTCCGTAATGGTTACAACATGCTGACCATTTGCCAAACCTGTCGCAATTGCAGTTGAAGCGCCAGAACTCCAAGCATATGTATATGGAGTGATTCCACCTGACGCACTTGCCGATGCCACTCCATTCGCTGTTGAAGAACAACTTGAATTACTATCGACCGAGGCACTAACCACCAACATTGTTGGTTCTGCAATCGTTACTGAACTAGAGTCCGTACATCCGTTTGCATCTGTAATGGTTACACTGTATGTTCCAGCGGCCAATCCTGTGACGGTTGCTGTTGTAGCTGCGTTCGACCATGAGTAGGTGTATGCTGTTGTTCCTCCTGTTGCGGATGCTGTTGCTGATCCATTCGATCCACTGTTGCAACTTACATGGTTGTTCACCACACCAGTCGCAACCAGTGAAGCTGGTTCTGTAATCGTGACTGAAGCCGAGTCTGTACATCCATTAGCATCTGTAATCGTTACGCTGTATGTTCCAGCGATAACACCTGTAATTGAAGCAGTAGTAGCTGCATTTGACCACGAATAGGTGTAAGTTGTTGTTCCACCTGTCGCTGATGCCGTTGCGCCTCCATCGGAAGCTCCGTTACAACTTGCATTATTGTCAACTACGCCTGAAGCGATGAGCGAAGCGGGCTCCGTAATCGTAACGGAACTAGAGTCTGTACATCCATTGGCATCCGTAATGGTTACACTATATGTTCCAGCGTTGACACCAGTTATAGAAGCAGTTGTTGCTGCATTGGACCAAGTGTAAGTGTATGTTCCTGTTCCGCCTGTGGCTGATGCAGTAGCTCCTCCATCGGCAGTTCCGTTACATGTTGTGTTGCTGTCAACAACGCTCGAGGTTACTAACTGAGTTGGTTCTGTAATCGTAACCGAAGCAGAGTCTGTACATCCATTGGCATCCGTAATTGTTACGCTGTATGTTCCAGCGATAACACCTGTAATTGAAGCAGTTGTTGCCGCATTCGACCAAGTGTAAGTATATGACGTTGTTCCACCTGTGGCTGAAGCCGTAGCTCCTCCATCTGCCCCACCATTACAACTTGCGTTGTTGTCCACAACAGCTGATGCGATGACTGATGCTGGCTCTGTAATGGTAACTGAGGCCGAGTCCGTACATCCGTTTGCATCGGTAATGGTTACACTGTACGTTCCAACGGCCAACCCCGTGACGGTTGCTGTTGTAGCTGCGTTCGACCATGAGTAGGTGTATGCTGTTGTTCCTCCTGTTGCGGATGCTGTTGCGCCTCCATCGGAAGCGCCATTGCAACTTGCGTTGTTGTCCAATACTGCAGATGCGATGACTGATGCTGGTTCTGTAATGGTAACTGAAGCCGAGTCTGTACATCCATTAGCATCTGTAATCGTTACGCTGTATGTTCCAGCGATAACACCTGTAATTGAAGCAGTAGTAGCTGCATTTGACCACGAATAGGTGTAAGTTGTTGTTCCACCTGTCGCTGATGCCGTTGCGCCTCCATCAGAAGCACCGTTGCAACTCACATTGCTGTCGGCAACTATCGATGCTATTAGAGCCGATGGCTGAGTGATCGTTACTGTTTCAGTATCGGTACAACTATTTGCATCCGTAGCGGTAACCGTATAAGTTCCTGCCGAAAGCCCAGTTACTGATGCCGAAGTTGCACCTGTTGACCAAGCAAATGTTATTGTTCCTGTTCCACCCGTTCCTGATGCTGTAGCCGATCCATCTGATGCTCCATTACAACTTACGTTGTTAGGAGTTCCAATAATCGCTGTTACAGCAGTCGCAGGTTGTGTTATCGTTGTCGTTTCTGTGTCGGTGCATCCATTAGCATCGGTTACTGTTACGGTGTATGATCCAGCAGTAAGCCCTGTAGCTGCTGCTGTTGTGGCTCCTGACGACCATGCGTAGGTATAAGCCGTTGTTCCACCGCTGGCTGAGGCTGTTGCCGATCCATCTGAGCCACCGTTACAACTTACGTTAGTTGGTGTTCCTATGCTTGCAACAACTGCTGTTGGCTCAGTGATGGTCACCGATTCGGTGTCCGAACATCCATTGGCGTCCGTTACAGTAACGGTGTAAGTTCCAGCCGCTAATCCTGAGTTTGTGGCAGACGTACCGCCATTACTCCAAGCGTAGGTAAACGTTGCCGTTCCTCCAGAAACGGAAGCCGTAGCCGAACCATCCGAAGCGCCATTGCAACTTGCATTGGTTGGTGTTCCGATCGAGGCCGTCATAGCTGAAGGCTCTGTAATTGTTACCGACTCTGAATCCGTACATCCATTGGCATCGGTTATTGTAACTGTGTATGTTCCTGCAATTATTCCTGTAATGGACGATGTAGTAGCCCCATTACTCCAAGCATAAGTGTAAGCTGTTGTTCCACCTGTCGCTGAAGCCGTTGCTCCACCGTCAGAAGCACCGTTGCAACTCACATTGCTGTCGGCAACTATCGATGCTATTAGAGCCGATGGCTGAGTAATCGTTACTGTTTCAGTATCGGTACAACTATTTGCATCCGTAGCGGTAACCGTATAAGTTCCTGCCGAAAGCCCAGTTACTGATGCCGAAGTTGCACCTGTTGACCAAGCAAATGTTATTGTTCCTGTTCCACCCGTTCCTGATGCTGTAGCCGATCCATCTGATGCTCCATTACAACTTACGTTGTTAGGAGTTCCAATAATCGCTGTTACAGCAGTCGCAGGTTGTGTTATCGTTGTCGTTTCTGTGTCGGTGCATCCATTAGCATCGGTTACTGTTACGGTGTATGATCCAGCAGTAAGCCCTGTAGCTGCTGCTGTTGTGGCTCCTGACGACCATGCGTAGGTATAAGCCGTTGTTCCACCGCTGGCTGAGGCTGTTGCCGATCCATCTGAGCCACCGTTACAACTTACGTTGGTTGGTGTTCCTATGCTTGCAACAACTGCTGTTGGCTCAGTGATGGTGACTGTTTCTGTATCTGTACAACTGTTTGCATCGCTTGCCGTAACAGTGTAAGTTCCGGCAGTCAATCCCGTAACACTTGCCGTTGTAGCTCCCGTACTCCATACAAACGATTTTGTTCCCGTACCGCCTGAAGCACTTGCTGTTGCTGAACCCGATGATCCGCCATTACAAGAAACATTATTACCGGAAATACTAGCAACTACTGCCGTTGGTTGAGTAACAGCTCTAACTTTAGTTTGAGTACAACCATTTGCATCTGTCACCGTTACTGTATATGATCCAGCTGTTAATCCCGTAGCCGTTGCGGTCGTAGCACCTGTCGTCCATGCATATGTATAAGCCGCTGTACCACCGCTTGGCACGGCAGTTAATGTTCCATTATTTCCTCCATTACACGATACATTCACCCTTGTTAAAGTCGGAATCGTTATCGCTGTTGGTTGAGTAATTGTCACCGTTTCAGTATCGGTGCATCCATTGGCATCCGTAGCTGTAACTGTGTAGGTTCCTGCTGAAAGACTGGTAACCGAGGCAGTAGTCGCTCCAGTTGACCAAGCAAAAGTTATGGTTCCGGTTCCTCCCGAAGCAGAAGCCGTGGCCGATCCATTCGAACCTCCATTACAACTTACGTTGTTAGGAGTTCCAATACTTGCTGTCACCCCAGTCGATGGTTGTGTAATGGTGGTTGATTCTGTGTCCGTACAACCGTTAGCATCGGTTACCGTTACAGTATAGGTTCCTGCTGTGAGCGAAGAAGCAGTAGCTGACGAACCACCCCCACCAGACCAAGCATACGTTTTTGTTCCTGTTCCGCCTGTTGCTGATGCTGTTGCTGATCCATTAGCTCCTCCAAAGCATGAAACATTTGTCGGTGTCCCAATAGATGCAACCAAAGCTGTCGGTTGCGTTATGGTAGTTGTTTCAGTGTCGGTGCAGCCATTGGCATCCGTTATTGTCACTGTGTACGTTCCAGCCGCTAACCCAGAATTGATAGCAGCTGTACCACCATTGCTCCATGCATATGTATATGCTGTTGTTCCTCCCGAAGCAGAAGCCGTAGCCGATCCATCGGATGCGCCATTGCAACTGACATTGGTTGGTGTTCCAATGGCCGCAGTTAACACTGTCGGTTGCGTAATTGTAACTGTTTCAGTATCTGTACAGCCATTTGCGTCAGTAACCGTTACTGTAAATGTCCCTGCGGCAAGTCCTGTCACCGCGGAAGTCGTTGCTCCTGTACTCCACACGTAGGTGTAAGCAGTTGTGCCCCCCGTGGCTGAAGCACTAGCAGCACCGCTAGATGCACCGTTGCAGGTCACATTATTCGTTACGGTAGTCGAAGCAATAAGAGCAGAAGGTTGAGTAATGGATACTGTTTCCGTATCCGTACAGCCATTTGCGTCCGTTGCTGTAACCGTGTATGTTCCTGCAGTTAGTCCTGTTGCACTTGCTGAAGTTGAACCAGAAGACCAGACAAAAGTTTTTGTTCCCGTTCCACCTGTAGCAGAGGCAGTGGCTGATCCATTTGACCCGCCATTACATGACACATTTGTAGGTGTTCCTACACTCGTTGTTACCCCTGTCGCAGGCTGTGTGATGGTTGTTGTTTCAGTGTCGGTACATCCGTTGGCATCCGTTACTGTCACTGTGTACGTTCCAGCAGTTAATGAAGAAGCTGTAGCGGAAGAACCTCCACCACCAGACCACGCATACGTTTTAGTCCCTGTTCCTCCTGTTGCCGAGGCCGTAGCGGATCCGTTGGAACCTCCAAAACAGGACACGTTTGTTGTTGTTCCAATGCTAGCGACAAGAGCTGCCGGCTGAGTAATAGTAACGGTTTCCGTATCTGTACAGCTATTGGCATCGCTTGCCGTTACCGTATATGTTCCTGCGCTTAGGCCAGAGACTGAAGCTGTTGTGGCTCCTGTACTCCAAACAAATGATTTCGTTCCTGTACCACCAGTTGCGCTGGCCGTGGCGGAACCATTCGTGGCACCGTTACATCCGATGTTCGTACCTGAAATACTTGCTACAACAGCAGTCGGTTGTGTCACCGTAGCCGTTGCAGTGGCTGTACAACTATTCGCGTCTGTGACGGTAATGGTGTATGTGCCCGCTGTTAGTCCTGTAGCTATACTAGATGCAGCACCCGAACTCCAGGAATACGTATATGAAGTTGTCCCTCCCGATGCAAAGGCACTTGCTAAACCGTTGCTACCACCATTACATGACGTGGCATTAGCGGTGGCTGACACAGATAATGCTGTTGGTTGAGTAATTGTCACGGTTCCGGTCTCTTCGCAACCGTTGTTATCGGTAACTGTAACAGTATATGTTCCAGCAGTCAGTCCAGTAGCTGTTGCAACACTGGCTCCACTACTCCAAGCATAACTGTATGGAGATGCTGTTCCAGAACCTGCGGCAGTGGCGGATCCATTAGACCCACCATTACAGCTTACGTGTGTTGGAGTTATACTTACCGTTGGCAAGTCATTCACAGTCATAGTCTCGGTGTCAGTTGCGGTTCCACAAGCATTGGTATATGTATAGGTAATTGTAAAGGACCCGCTACCCGATGTACCCGGATTAAAAATATTAGAAGAAACGCCAGTTCCGCTGAATGTTCCACCACTAGGCGTTCCATAAGAAGCCAAATGAAGCGTATCGGCATCTTCACATAATGCAGGGAAAGTGGATATGGATGAACTTGCTGCAGGAACAACAGTAATGGTCGAAGTATCCGAAGCAGAACAGCCGCTGGCAGTGACCGTATAAATGACATTGTGTGTTCCCGTACCTGCAAATGAAGGGTAATAATAAGCCCCGAAAACTCCTAAGCCACTGTATGTCCCTCCACTCGGTGAACCACCTGTTAAGAGGAATCCAGAAGCGGAGACGCACTTATTTGTAAAACTTCCCAACGATACGGAGGGAGCTGCATTCACAGTAGCCGTTATAGAATCTGGCGATACGCAACCGCTTGAAGACGTGTAATATATTATATGCGTTCCAGCACCAGCAGCCGTAGGACTGAAATTTGTTCCAGACACTCCAGTTCCGGAGTGCGAACCTCCTGTTGGATAACCATAAGAAGATGATGCCAACGAAATAGGTCCATCGCTAGCACAAGCGGAAATAGTTGTTGTGAAAATGGCCGGTGAAGATTGAACGTTGATGGTCTTTGTAACGCTGTCCGTACATCCATTTGCATTCGTATATATATAAGTAACATAGTTGTTTCCGATGGCTGCTGAACCCGGATTGAACGTATTGCCACCTGTTACAGCAGAACCTGAATACGTACCTCCAGAAGGTGTTCCACCTGATAATATGAATGGATCGTCCCCATTACAAACTGATGCCAATGCTGAGTGGGTTACCGTAGGCAAACTATTGATGGTTAAGGCTATTACATTACTTGTGTCCTTACAACCAATGCTATCTACTATTACCGAATAGTTCCCAGCATTTCCAGTAGTGTATGTAGAATTAATCTCTCCGCTTAATACCGCTCCATTATATAACCATTGATAGCTGTAAAGCGAATTGGTATCGGCCTGTAATTGAGTGATTTCTCCTGAACATACTGCATTTCCAGCAGAGGATGAAGCCACGGCAACCAATTGATCACAATTAGCGATTCGAGTTAAGAAGCCATCGTAACTTGTACTAATTAGCGATGTAGAACCGAATGCTGTCGTGCCATAAAAGGACCCGTTTGCAAACACATAATCTTCTGAGTAAGCGCTTATAGCACATTCATATTCAATATTGCTCGAAGAAGTTGGGGCAATTAAATATTCAGCGTCTGAATTGGCGTAATCATACTTATAGAAATAAGGCGTGTAGCTTGATCCTGATGGATTTGTTACGCTTAAACCCCCCATAGAAATATTGTTGTTTGCCGCCATCAACCCTGACATATAGAGGTTACCCTCGTTATCCAAGGAAATTCTATTCATGTATGCCAAACCTCCACCGGATTGACCAGCTATTGCTGAACCCGATGTGTTGTATCGCATAAAGTATGGTCCGGCAGTAGTTAAGGAAACGGAACCAAAAACCGAATTCGTTGAGTAGTTGTAACCTGAAATAAAGATTTTATCGTTGTTGTCAATCTGCACACTTGTCCCATATTCATAAGATGACCCACCTCCTTTTCGCGCCCAACTCGCGTTTCCATTTGCCTGATTGAATTTTACGAGATATGCATCATAAGCAGCAGTTGAGAATAAAGTCAAACTCCCAACTTCAAGGGTGTCAGAAACGTTAAAGGTACCTGTACAATAAGGGTTTCCGCTACCATCGATAGCCACGCCCCCTGCGTAATCCCAATACCAACTGTTTATGATATAATGATCGCCTTCTATTTGGGTTTTCCACTGGTAGTTTCCGTCCGTGTCATATTTTATTAAAGCATTATTACAAAAGCTAGTTGACGTTGTCGTTGCCGTTAATGAGCTACTACCAGCGGTAAAATTGCCCGTAAAACCTATTTGAACATAAACATCACCATCATCATCTGCCTCCAAACCAATAGGTTTTGTGTATCCAGATCCTGTTTGAGTTTTCACCCATTGAAAAACACCGTTGGTATCAAATTTCACCAAGAAGGCATCATAGTCGGTGGCCGTTCCGGTAAGTGTAGTATCCGCCACTGCGAAATTCCCGTAGAACCAACCTGCCACATACACACCATCTGTGCCATCACGAGCAACTTGGAAAGCACCATCGTACGAAGTACCACCTAGTCGTTGCGCCCAAAGGGCATGGCCATCCTTATTGTATTTTACAACAAAACCATCATAAGAAATACCCGACAATGAAATGGTGTCAAATGTCGAAGTTCCGATCATCCAGCCACATGAATACGTAGCGCCATTCACATCGGCTTCAAGGTCCTGGGGCATTTGGTAACTTGATCCCGTAAACTGTTCAGCCCATATATAGGTTTGAGCGTTCACTTGCGAGCTTAAAAAAGAAATCAAGCCTAGGGTTAGTAGTAGAGATTTTCTCATAATATTTTTGGTTTGTAAGCGTAGATTACTCCCAAAGAATTGGGAGACTAGCATAGCATACGAAGTTATAAACAAAAACGTTGGGAAAACCAAAATTGCGCCCTTTCACTAAAGGCATAAAAAAAACCGCCTCATGGACTATACGAGGCGGTTATAATTTTAATTACTAATTGTCTTAATCCACGTTATCATGCAGAAAGGGATTATTGGGTCGGAGCCGTGTTCGTTTCTCCCCATCTTCCGCTTCTTCCTCCCCCAATGTAAAGCGGCTAGCGTTATTCTCAGCCGAATGTGGAACATCATCCAAATTGATTTGCTTACGCTTAAATGCAGGCTCATTTTCTAAATCAGACATTCCAGAAGGAGTTCTCAGTTTCATACTCAAATCTCTCAATCGACTCAATCGATCACTAGCCCTTCGGCTTTGCTCTTCTTTTGATGCATTATTCGAACTAGAATTATTTGCGGGCATAGCCGTTTTAAAGCTTGGAGTCTCGTCAATAATCCGTTTTGGCTCCTCCGCTGCTGCCGTACTTTTTACATATGGCTCCCAATCCGAGCCTGTCTCCTTTTGTTCCGATTCGTTGCTTTCCATTTCGTCAACTTCATTCTGATCATCAGAAACCCCATTGTTTTCATCTGGGGCTTCCATTTCTGTTGCATCCTCTAGATCATATCGCTTCACTTCAAATTCGAAAACCCGTTGTTTTTCGGCAGGGGTCGCTATCGGAGCGGCAGGTGTTGAGTCCTGCTCTGTTGATTTCCTTAAAAACGGTTCTTCTTCACTTGATTCGTCAACTTCTTCCTCTACTTTCTTTACCGCAGTCGGAAGCGGATCAACCAAATTCATTTTACGTTTTTCAACGTTTCGCTCGAGGTTAACACCCGTGTTTGGATTTTGATTGAACCCAGTTGCAATGATGGTAACGGATAGCGAATCGCCTAAAGATTCATCCATGCCGTAACCCCAAATGACGTCAGCGGAAGCACCTGCTTCTTCCTGGATGTAATCTGTAATATCGCTGATCTCATCCATCAACACTTCTTGGTTTCCAAACGTGATATTGAGTAGCACATATCGCGCACCCTGAATGTTGTTATCATTCAACAATGGTGATGAAAGTGCCTTTTCTACTGCTTTAGTAGCTCGGTCTTCACCTTCGGCTTGTGCCGATCCCATGATTGCCACACCTGACTCACTCATTACGGTTCTAACATCTTCAAAATCAACGTTGATATAGCCCGTTCTCGTAATAATTTCCGCTATTCCCTTGGCAGCTGTAGAAAGCACATTATCTGCCATAGCAAACGCCTGCGCGATTGGTAAATTACCACACATTTCGCGTAGCTTTTCGTTATTGATTATCAGCAACGTATCTACGTTTTCTCGAATGTCTTCGATTCCTTGCTCGGCTTGTTGTCTTCTCTTCTTGCCTTCAAAAAAGAAAGGCATGGTAACAATACCTACTGTCAAGACACCCATTTCACGAGCAGTTTTTGCGATTACAGGCGCAGCTCCGGTACCCGTTCCACCACCCATTCCGGCAGTGATGAACAGCATTTTAGTGTTATTGGAAATGATGCTTTTAATATCATCTATTGTTTCAATAGCTGCATTCTTGCCTACTTCGGCTATTGAACCAGCTCCACGCCCTTCGGTTAAGGTGGAACCGAGTTGTACTTTTAAGGGCACCGGGCTAATATCCAAAGCTTGTTGATCGGTGTTGCAAACAAGGAAATCTACGCCATCTATACCCGCACGGTACATGTGATTAACTGCGTTACTTCCGCCTCCACCAACACCAAGAACCTTGATGATATTGGAGTTTTCTTTTGGTAGGTCAAATTTCATAACTGGTTATTTTAATGAATTAAGGCTGCTTTAATCAAGCCGCTTATAATTCCATTCGCTTTTATTTCTGTTCTACTTTCTTAAAACTGATCGTCTTCTTCGAACCACTCTTTGCCTTTGCTTAGAATCTTATCGAACAAGCCATTTTTCTTTTGAATTTTCTTTGTTCCAACGCTCGACACTCGTCTCTGCTGACGATCAGAGTATTCAAAGCCCTTTAATACTAGACCCACTCCCGTTGCATACATTGGACTCGCAACTTTATCGTTGCCAGAAGCTAGATGCTCGGTTGGATAACCAATTCGCGTATCCATTCCAGTCAAATATTCGAAGAGCTGAGTTATATGCTTTAGCTGCGAACCACCACCGGTGATTACGATTCCTGCAATGAGTTTGCGTTCGAAACCTGAATTTCTTATTTCGAAATAAACTTGTTCGATTATTTCTTCCATCCGTGCTTGGATGATGTGCGCTAAATTTTTGACGCTGATTTCCTTTGGTTCGCGACCGCTTAATCCGGGGATAACAACGATATCATTGGCTTGGTTTTCACTCGCCAAAGCAGAGCCAAACTTCACTTTCAACAATTCCGCTTGCTTTCTAATGATGGTGCAACCTTCTTTAATATCATCCGTGATGATGTTTCCACCAAAAGGTATAACCGCTGTGTGACGAATGATGCCATCTTGAAAAATTGCCACGTCTGTTGTTCCGCCACCAATATCTACCAGTGCAACTCCGGCTTCCTTCTCCTCAGCGCTTAAAACCGCATCGGCTGAAGCTAATGGCTCTAGGGTCAAATCAGCGACTTCTAAATCTGCCTTTCGAACACATTTATAGATATTTTGTACGGCAGTTACTAAACCTGTAATGATGTGAAAATTCGCCTCCAATCGAATTCCGCTCATCCCGATCGGATCTTTAATTCCGCTTTCGTTATCTACGATAAAATCTTGCGGCAACACGTGAATAATCGATTCACCTGGAGGCAACACCAATTTATGCATGTCGGCAATTAAAGCATCTACATCTTTTTGAGAAATCTCGTCTTCAAGATTGTCAAGCGTAATAACACCTCTATGTTGTAAGCTCTTGATGTGTTGGCCAGCAATTCCGACATTAACCACAACAATTTCAAATCCTGAGTTAAGCTTTGCATCTTCAACGGCCAACCTTATCGCTTGGACTGCAGGAGTAATGTGGGACACAACTCCTCTGCGCACACCTACGGATTCGGACTTACCCATTCCGAGCAATTCCAGCTTACCAAATTCATTTTTTCTTCCGACAAGGCAGGCAATTTTAGTTGTCCCAATGTCTAAACCAACGATGATTTGTTCGTTTGACTCCATAGATTAGCTTTTAGTGCAAACCACTTGGTTTGCATACTTGAGGTTAATGGTTTTGTATTCATTCCAGCCGGTCATATCCAATCCTTTGGCATAGAACAGGGCTAGTTTGTTTAGTTTTTTATCGATGTCTTGTGCGTTTCCAACAATTACGATATGATCTCCAACTCTTGGGATCATTTCGATTTCTGAATTTGAATTCACATAGAATTGATTGAATTGTGCTTTCCAAAATTTGTCTGCTCTGCAGGTCATGACAATGTCAAAAAGATCTTCAATCACCTTAATGTCCTTATGTGTCAAGCTATCTGCCAATTGACGAATATCTCCGCCAATTAAATCCTTGAGCCCAATGGTCAAAAACCCATTTGCAATTGGTGCTCGAGCTGTATATGCCTTGCTTAACGGCATGAACTGGCCTTGTTCGTCAACATAAACGCTCTCGCCTTGGCTATTATACAACCGCAATACGGGTTGTCTGATATCAACATCTACATGTAATACACCATTCAACTCTTCATAGACTTGAGCATCGTTTATGAAGGCATTGTTTTTCAACACATGTTCAATCTTAGTAGGATCAATATCGATCATCAAAGTTGAGTCCTTGAGATAGCCGAGATCCGAGACTACTTCTTTCACTTCATCTTCATTTATGAAAAAATTGCCCTCTCCAAAGTTTAAATCCACGCTAACATCTAATAAATGCGCACGGTTGGAAGTGGCAACAGACGCACCTAAAAGGACAAACAGGCATAAAATGCCAATGACCCAACTTGCAATATGTAAAACTCTACTCCACATTAACCTCTGATTTAAAGAGCGTTTGCCAGCGGTTTGACCAATCGATCAATGTCTCCAGCACCTAGCATTAAAACAATTTCTGGTGATAGCGATAATACAGCATTAACCAAGTCTGATTTCTCTACTAACAGCTTAGTTTTCAACGTGAGTTTATTCAAAAGATTAGCGCTCGACACACCTGTGATAGGTTCTTCTCGAGCGGGATAAATTGGCAGCAAAACCACCTGATCGGCTCGGTTCAAACTATGAACAAAATCATCCAATAAATCACGTGTTCGAGAGTATAAATGTGGCTGAAAAATCACCGTCAATTGGCGATTTGGATAGAGCTCGCGAGCAGCGTTTATAACTGCTTCAACTTCTTTCGGATGATGCGCGTCAGTCATCAATTAGTACAACAGGTTTCCTCTTTCAAGTACACGCTCAAACCTTCGATGAACCCCTTTAAAGCTCGAAACAGCATCTTGAATATCAGACGATTTACAACCTGAATAATGCGCTACAACAATGGCGGCGTAGGGCATTTTCAACATTATGCCTACCTGGTAATTTTGACTTGAATTGACCCACTTTTATTTGGTCATCGAAAGCGTCAAAAACGAAACACCCGTTTTCTACAACCTATCATCTTTGGCTCGAAACCTAGCCTTATCCGAAAGTCCGTAAGTCAGCGTATTGGGATGATTAATGACAGAAGTCAGCGAATGATGTAGCACAAGTTTTTCAGCTGATGAAGCAAAGGTCTTATAATCTTCCTTCATCGCTTCAAATGTTCCGTAGATGTCTAGATGATCGGGATCTAGACTTGTAATGATGGCGGTTTGAGGATGCAATCTCAAGAACGAACGATCGTATTCATCTGCTTCAACAACGATATGAGTAGAATCATCTTTGGCAATTAAGTTTGAATTGTAATTCGTCATGACACCGCCAACAAACCCTGAGATCGTACCCAAACAATGATTCAGAATGTGCGTCAAGAAAGCCGAAGTGGTTGTTTTTCCATGCGTGCCCGAAACGGCAATGGTAGTTTTTTGGGCGGTAATCCACTCAAGTACCTGCGATCGTTTGTACCCACGTTCTACCAGCAGCCTCTATCACAGCAAAAGCTGGGTGATTTTTTAGGAATTGCCGGAGTGAAAACATATAAATCCGCAACAAGATCTTTGGGATTCAATTGTTCTGAAAAGCCGACTTCAATGCCCTCTTGAATGAGTTCATCGGTCAAATCGCTTGGCGTTTTATCGTATCCAAGAAAACAGATGCTCCATTTGGCCTTGAAGTAGCGTGCAATCGCACTCATTCCGATTCCTCCAATGCCTAAAAAATAGACGCTTTTGATGTGATCTAACTTCATGGCTTAGCAAGATCAATTACATGTTGCGCAATGTCCTTCGCAGCGTTTGGATAGCCATGTTTCAGAATATTGATGCCGAGTCGCTGTTTCAATTGCTCATCTGCATTCAGTTTTTAAGACGGCAGGTACTAAATCGTTCATAACCCTAGCGTCAGCGATATGTATGGCAGCATCTTCATTTACCAAAGCCATGGCGTTTTTTGTTTGATGGTCTTCGGCAGCATGTGGAAATGGAACTAAAATAACGGGCTTACCAATTAAGCAAAGCTCACTAACTGCAATGGCTCCAGCGCGACTAACAACAATATCTGCTGCTGCATAAGCCTCGTCCATTTCATAGATAAAATCAGTTATAACAATCGGTTTATCAATAAATTTTCTCCTCAACGCATCCGATTCCGATGCAAAAAGTTTTCCCGGTTTGCCATAAAACTTGCACTCCATTATCCAGCAACTGACCCACGTGTTGCTCTAAAGCTAAGTTGATGGATCGGGCACCTAAACTTCCGCCAACAATGAGCAGAACCGGCTTATCCTTAACGAATCCATATTCCTTAAGAGCGGCTTCTCTTTTTCCTTCAATTTGAACCACATTTTGCCGCACCGGATTGCCCGTTTTTATAATCTTATCCGCTGGGAAAAACTTTTCCATTCCATCGTAAGCCACGCAGGCCTTACTCACAGAACCAGCCACCCAGCGATTTGTGATTCCTGCAAAAGAATTCTGTTCCTGAATCAGCGTTGGGACAGCCATCCATGTCGCCATTCTGAGTACTGGACCACTGGCATAACCACCGACACCTACGACAACGTCTGGACGAAATGACTTAATGATCGATCTAGCCTTGATGAGGCTAACCAACAGCTTTATTGGGAACATTAAATTAGAAAACGAAAGACTACGCTGAATTCCAGTAATATTCAGGCCAATTATATCATAACCAGCTGCCGGCAACCTTTTCCATTTCCATTTTTCCGATGGCGCCAACGAATTGAAATTCCGAATCGCGGCCGCCAATTCTTTTATGGTGTTTGCAATCGCAATTGCCGGGAAAATATGGCCTCCCGTTCGCTCCGGCCTCCGCATGACTAGGATTCTAAGTGACATGGGCGAGTGGGCGATTAGGTTTTTCTTTCTTCCGATGATTCTACGCCAGCGCTCACACTTAAAATAATGCCAACAGCAAGGCAAGTGAACCAAATTGACGTTCCACCCATAGACCACCATAGGCAAAGGCTGCCCTGTTACTGGGACTAAATTGACCGCTACGGCCATATTGATCATAGCTTGAAAAACAAGGCTAAATCCTATACCAATGGCTAATAGCGCTCCAAAATTACGCGGACAACCCGATGCTATTTTTATGGATCGAAAGAGCAGAATTAGGTAGAGCAGGAGAATAAAACACACCGCCAAATAACCCATATTCTTCAAGTACAATGGAATAAATAAAATCGGAATAAGGATGGGGAAGGAAATTACGCTGAACGCTATGACCAGGCGCTATGCGTATTAATCCACCTTTCGCGATGGCAATTTTTGATTGATCCGTTTGATAGTTTGCGTTGTTTCCTGCAAGCTCTGGTGAGGTAAATGTTTCGATTCGATTGACCCAAGTGTCAAGTCGATTTATCGTTCCTGGCAAGGCCTTACCTATTGCATAAACACCGCCTAAGGCTATAATACCAACAAGAGCCAAAACCGCCATATGTTTCAGACTCGCACGGCCAATAAACATGAGAATAAGGCAATTCACAAAGAGCATTGCTGCAGTACTTAAATCTGCAG
>CALSPD010000017.1 GCA_943788145.1 uncultured Flavobacteriales bacterium | reverse complement strand
AGGATATGGATCAGGTATTTCGATCATGTCGTCCGCGGCACCTCGATATTTAGGTCTAAATGCTCAAATCCATTCGCTTACCGAGTTGGCGGGATCTTATTGGTCCACCGATGGATTTAATCTGTTTAAGATCAACAGGAAATCTCTCTTGCTTGAAGAGATAATAAACTTAAACCTAATTGGAGAAGAAGCTCGGATCTTGCGACCGATACAGAACAGTTTAATTATTGCTACAGATCGAGGCAATGTAAAAGTGTTTGATTTAGCATCGAAAAGCGTTGTTAGATCAATGGATTTAGGAAGTTGGGATCCGATACGGATTAATGAAATGGCAACTTCTAAAGATAGAATAGCCATTGCTTCTGAAGCGGGACTCGCCATTATTAATTTTAATACGGAAGCATTCCGACTTTATAATATTGGTTCAGGCTTGCCATCAAATAGGGTTATTAGCCTCGCATTTTCTGAAGGTTTTAGTCGAATCTCTGTGGGATTAGATGGCGGAGGATTGGTGGAAATTGACTCTAATGAGAACGTGCATATATCTGATTTGGATATTGTTAATCATAGAATTAATGCGCTGGTTAGAAAGGATGAAGTAGATTGTTTCTCGACAATAGGTGAAGGCCTGTTTTGTAACCAAAACGGACTTTACGAACAAATCGAACTCGCCAATAATGAGCAACGATTGGAAAATTTCTTACTCAACATTGGGTCCATATCAGACAGCTCGTTAATCGTGTTTTCTGTAAATACCATTCAAGTAATTGAGTTCAACAAAGCTGGGAAAGTTAAATTGACACGGGAATTTAAGGATCAGGACATTTCAGCTAAGGATTTTCAATTGTATGACGCTTCCTTGGTTACCATTTCGAATCAACAGATTCGATCTATAGGATTATTCAATCATAAAGAACGGATGATAGACTACTTCGAGCTTTCAATAGCTGACATCAAGTTGGATGGAATATCATTGGAACAACGCGAGCTCAAGAACATTGAAACAGGGAATCATAGACTTCGAGTGAAGTTCATAAGTCCTTCATATGCGCTTGACGCTCAAATGAACTACGAATACATTTTGGACGGATTTGAAACAACATGGAATTCAGCAGAGGGTGATAATGGCGCGTATTATTCAAATATAGGACCTGGCTCATTTGCGTTCAAAGTTCGTGTAAAGGGACATCCAGAAAGCGAAATTTCCTTCAATATCCGGATTGAAACACCGATATGGCAAAAAACAGGGTTCATAATAACTGTTGCCGTTTTAGGCCTTTTAATGTTATTAGTTGCTCTTTGGGTTCGGGAACGCTACCATAATTCGCTGAGAACATACTTAAGCTACGAGATAAAAAAGCGAACAAGACAGATTCTGCAGCAACGTCAAGAATTGGAGCAAGTTCACCAAGAAGTACTTGATTCATTGACTTATGCTAAAAGATTGCAGACGGCCATTTTACCTCCTGATTCCCACTTCGACCGTTTACTACCTGATTCCTTTGTTCTTTATCTACCAAAAGACATTGTGGCTGGTGATTTTTATTGGTTGGAAGAAACGGCCGATACAATACTAGTTGCAGCAGCTGACTGCACCGGACACGGTGTGCCAGGTGCAATGGTTAGTGTGGTTTGTAACAACGCGTTAAATCGAGCTGTAAAGGAGTTCAGCTTAGGTTCTCCTGCTGGAATACTGGGAATGACATCAATACTAGTGGATGAAACATTCGCAAGAAGTCAGGAAATCGTAAAAGATGGAATGGATATTTCCTTCTGTGTTATAGATTTTAAAAACTCAAAGCTGAGATGGGCTGGGGCATATAATCCAATTTGGATTATATCGAAGCATGTTAAACCACAATTGGGAAGCCCAACGATGCAAATCGATGAGTTGATGCTATATGAGATAAAAGGAGATAAACAGCCTATAGGATTGGTGCATAATAGGAAACCTTTTACGGAGCATGAGATTGACCTTGATAAAGAAGATGTCCTCTATATTTTACTGACGGTTATGCTGATCAATTTGGAGGCCCTAAAGGCAAGAAGTTCATGTATAAATCATTAAAGCAACTTTTGCTACAACATGCCATGGAGAAAATGCCGGAACAAAAGTCCATTTTGCTCAAGGCATTTAATAACTGGAAAGGTGAATTAGAACAGGTGGATGACGTGCTTTTAATTGGAATTAGAATTTAACCTCCAACTAATTTGATTCTGTATGAGGCGTTTTTAAGGAAGCTTTCAACTTTAGGTCGCTGATCACCTTGAATAATAATTTCACCGTCCTTAACCGAGCCGCCAGTTCCGCAGTGAGCCTTTAGTTTTTTACCTAATTCACTTAAGGCATCGTTATCGCCAACAAAACCTTTAATCACAACAACTGCTTTTCCACCGCGTCCTTTGGTTTCTCGATGCAAGGTGAGAAGCTGATCCTTAGGATTTAATGTTACATTTTCATCTTCGTCCTGCTCGGGTCGATAATTTGGATTGGTGGAATACATAAACCCTCCGGAGTTGTTTCTTTTAGCATTACTCATGAGACCAAAACATTTAGTGATTTGGGTACAATATTAATTTTCAATTTTTGAATGGGTTCCAACGTTTCTCCATCGATTTGGATACTTGCCAACTCCAGATTATCGATTTCAAGGTAACTTTTACTCGTTCGAGTCACAAAACGCGATTCGTGGAAGGTTTTTAGGAACAGTCTTGAGGCCACCGAGGGCGCAGCGTGGAATGGTGGTCGATTGATGGTTATGACTTCGAATTTCCCATCATCATCTATCGCATGTGCATTAATGAATGCGTCATTTCCAAACTGATTAATGTTCGCGATGATTACGCTAAATGCTTTTAGCTCGATTCCGTCAATCAGATAACGCCTGTCTTGATATGATCGATAAGCCTTGTATGATAGGTTAATATAGTTTCGAAATCCACGTTTACCAGAAATATCGAAAAGCTTTGCCACATAACCATCAAATCCAACACCGCAAAAACCGATAGCCGGATGTTCATTAACTAGAAGGGTGTCAATTAAGCGACTTTTACTGCTTAATATTTGTTTTATCGCTGTTGGGATATGTTGGGATATACCCAAATGTCGTGCGATTCCGTTTCCTGACCCAGTCGGAATAATACCAAACGAAATATCCTTGTTGATGAGCTGAGCACCAATGGAATGCACTGTTCCGTCACCTCCAACAGCAACGATAGAGCGATAGCCATCCGAAACCGCAGATTTACACAAACTTTCAGTGTGTTGCTCTGATTTGCTCTCTACAACTTTAATATCTGGCCGATTCGAGAAGCGGGCTATGGATTTCTTGAATTCATCAAAGGCACCAATACCTGATTTCGGGTTAGTTATAAATAGAAAAGGGCCACAGTCGGCCCTTTTATCAATATTCATCGTTTGTTTTATTGGATCAATTGGCCTTCTAGAGAACAACCATAGGTTTTGTTTCCATTCGTTGTGGTATAATCAATGTGGATGGTAGTTCCAACGCCTTCAACCACATTGATGGAACCTGTACCCACTATGCTTTTTTCGCCTCCGTCAGGCTTTTGGCTGAAAATGGTAAAATCATTCGTTCCAGGTGTGCCGGTCGCTTCAATTTTGGAGAAATAGCCATTAATCGGAAAATGCGAATAGTTGAACAAGTTGTATATGTACATATTGGCACCATTCAAGAAGTTTTCTTCAATTGTAATGTTATAGCCCCAAGTTGTATCTAAGTCTAAACAGCTTTCAGTTACATTGTATATGCCAATGAATTTTCTACGCGTTTCAGTATTGCACGTTTCGCCTTCATATCCAGCATCGCAATAACAAATCCCTTCATCACAATTACCTTTTTCACAAATCACATCGCGTAATTCGCAGACATCACTCGAGTCACATGTATTGCCGAAATAACCTTTGAGGCAATCGCAAGCTCCATCATTACATGTGCCTCCATTTGAACATTCTAACTTTTCCTTGCCTAAGGGACCTAAACACTGGTCGCAAGAAGTAAATGAAAAGGTCGCTGTAATTAGCGCGAAAAGAAAAAGTAGCTTTTTAGTCATAATTCAATGGAAATATTGAGCGGTAAATATAGGAAATTCACATTCTCGACTTGTCAGGAATAAAAATCAACGGCAACATAGACGCATTCAGCGAAGACTAGGTTGTTCAGTATTGAAAGATTGCATAATTATACTTTACTTTGCGGCCAAATTGAAAATTCCATCGAAATGAAAAAAGTATCAAAATTTGCTGCAATGTTTATCGTTGCTGCTGTAGTTCTTACCTCTTGTGGTGGAGCTGAAGAGTCTCACGAAGAAGAAGCACCAGTTGAATCTACTGTTGAAGCTGCTGATAAAGTAGAAGGCGAAGAAGTTGCTAAAGAAGTAGCTGACGAAGTTGAAGAAGCTGACGAAGTTGAAGAAGCTGAATCTCCTGCAAAAGATGCTGAAGAAGAAGTTAAAACTGCTGCTGAGAAGAAAGCTGGCAAAATGAGCGGAGAAGCTTCTACTGAGGCTGCTGATGCTAAAGCTGGTAAAATGAGCGGTGAGAAAGCTGCAACTGAAGCTAAAGGCGAAGCCAAGAAAGCTAAAATGGGAGCTAAGTAATTCACTTAGATTCTAAAAAGTTAAAGGGTTGCATTTTAATGTGGCCCTTTTTTTTGTGCCCAATTCTTTGGTTGGATTGCAAATTATTGATCCTCTTGATTATTGATAAAAACTCAGCCTTGTTGGTGGCAAGGTGTTATTAACAATAGGCTAGTCCTAATTCAAATGCAAGCAGTGTTTATCGGCAGGCATGCCGGAATGCGAACGAGTTAAGTACATTCTTCATTGATTAATTATGTAGAGAGGCGCATATGCCAATTGGTTTACCAAAAGATGATGAGAAAGTATAGGCAAAAAAAAAGCCTCGCATTAGCGAGGCTTTTCCAGTTATTTAAACTTACGATTATTGCTTAGTAGCATTCATTGTGCACTGATCAACAGTGCTTGAAGTAGTTTCAGTAACAGTATAGCTCCATGAGATAACACCATCAGCATAAGTACCTGTTCCAGAGATAGTGTAACCATCGCTGTCTGGCTCTTGAGTAGCGATAGTGATTTTGTCACCATCAACTGTTCCAGTTATGTTGTTAATGAAAAAACGATCCCAAAGACCAGTAATTAATACACCGTCAGCGCTAGCAGAAGCAGCAGCAACAGTTGAAGTGTAAGAAGAAGTAGCACCAGTTGAAGAACAAGCATCGCTTCCTAAGTAAGTACCGATCATAACTGCACGAGATTCAGTTTCGCAACCATCACCTTCGTATCCAGCGTCACAACCACAAGCTCCATCAGAGTATGTACCGTTAACACATTTTGTTTCACAAGCATCACCGTAGTAGTCAGCTGGACATTCGCAAACGCCTTCAGCACAAGTTCCTCCGTTATCGCATGTTACATCCTTACACTCATCACAAGAAGTAAGAGTAATCGTCATAGCTCCGATAAGAGCTACCATCAATAGATTGATTTTTTTCATAAGTAGATTATTTATTAGGACGGCAAAAGTAACGGATTCTCTTAAAGTCAAATATTTCATGGAAAAAAATCTACTAAAAAAGCCCCGAAATATTTCGAGGCTCATTTATAAATTGTTGTAAGACTGAATTAGAACGAGGGTCGCTTATAGACGTAAGTTCCTTGTTGCACCGTTGCACCTTGTATGTTAGCCAGCCTAGTCACCACGATGGTGAAAGTGATGTTTGTGCCATTATCTTCCCATGTGCCTGGAGTAACAGTGGTCATTTGATATTTCACATTTCCCTGACCTTTTACTTGTTGGTTAGGAAATGAAATCTGGTTGCCCTCGATTTTAGCATAACCATCTGTGTCGCTAACTGAAGAAAGATTCGTCATTTCAACTTTGGTAATATCTCCGTTTTGAAATTCGCCATTAGCGATTACTGAAGTCTGCACTTGAGTAGAAAAACTTGAAGTGAACGTATAAGTTCCGAGAAACTTTTCACGACTGAAAATATCGCAATTCTCACCTTCAATTCCCTCATTACAATTACAATTTCCATCAGCATAAGTACCATACACACAATAATCTGCACAGCTTTCACCATAGTAGAAAGTCTTGCAATCACACTCCCCACCTAAACATTCACCATCATTGAGGCACTCAACTTCCTGTGTAATACATAGATCTTCCGTATCGCAATATGTACCAGAGAATCCTTCAGGACAAGCGCAAATACCTTCGGAGCAAGTCCCTCCATTATTACATTCAATTTTTCGACAATCATCACAGCTGACCAAGGCAAATGCTGAACACAATACTAAAAGAAGTGGGAGAATTTTTTTCATGATTTATGGGGTTTGATGTTATTAGGACCTGAAAGACGTTAATTAATCCATGCGGATGTTCATGCTAGCGAAATTTTCCGACCAAGCGTCTATTATATTAGACTACCACTGTCCGTATGGTACATTTGTGCCCAGAATTAATTGGACATGATATTTGATCGAAAAGGTTTGACAGATGTTGAACTAAAAAGTTTGTATGAAGCCATTCTATTGCCGCGTCAAATAGAGGAGAAGATGCTCATCTATCTGCGACAAGGGAAAATATCAAAGTGGTTTTCTGGCTTTGGACAAGAGGCAATTAGTGTCGGGTGTGCACTCGGCTTAGAAAAAGACGAGTTCATTCTACCGATGCATCGAAATTTGGGTGTATTTACTTCAAGACAAATACCATTGAATCGCCTTTTCGCTCAATTTCAAGGTAAGGAAAAAGGTTTTACGAAAGGAAGAGATCGATCTTTTCATTTTGGTACTCGAGAACATTTTATCGTTGGGATGATTTCGCACTTGGGGCCTCAGTTAGGGATAGCTGATGGAATTGCATTGGGTGAAAAATTAGAAGGAACCAACAAAGTGTGCCTTGCCTTTAGTGGCGATGGAGGAGCTAGCGAAGGAGATTTTCATGAGTCGCTGAATGTGGCAGCTGTCTGGGATTTACCCGTGATTTTTGTTGTTGAGAACAACCAATGGGGGTTAAGCACACCTAGCTCGGAACAATTCAGATGCAAACAGTTTATAGACAAAGGAATTGGATATGGCATGGAAGCTCGACAAGTTGATGGGAATAACATTCTAGAAGTATATCATGCCATTAAGGAAATAAAGCAAGAGATTCAAAAGAATCCCCGACCAATTCTATTGGAATGTTTGACATTTAGGATGCGTGGTCACGAAGAAGCAAGCGGGACAAAATATTATCCAGCTGGCCTGCAAGACAAATGGAGTGAAAGCGATCCAGTTCAGAATTACGAAGATTACTTAATAGATATCGGCATTCTCAATAAGACGGAAGTTCAGGCTTTAAAAGATGGATTCTTGGCTCTTGTGGGAGAAGAGTTCAAAGAGGCATTGGCTTTACCAAATGTTGAAGTTGACGTCAATGTCGAGTTGAATGATGTTTTCGCCAAAAGTGAAGCGAAAGAAATAGCTAAGTCGGAAGAAGTTCGGGAATTGCGTTTTGTTGATGCAATTTCTGAGGCTATGGACATGGCTATGGTGAAGCATGAAAACCTTGTGTTAATGGGGCAAGATATTGCTGAATACGGTGGCGTATTCAAGGTTACAGACGGACTCTTGGATAAGTTTGGAAAGGAACGAGTTCGCAATACGCCATTGTGTGAATCGGCTATAATTGGGGCCAGCCTTGGTTTAAGTATAAAAGGAAAGAAGGCCATGGTCGAAATGCAGTTTGCTGATTTCGTAACCTGCGGTTTCAATCAAATAGTGAATAATCTTGCCAAGATTCATTGGCGATGGGGGCAGAATGCAGATGTTGTCATCCGCATGCCAACAGGAGCAGGAGTGAGTGCTGGTCCATTTCATTCCCAATCGAATGAAGCATGGTTTTTTCATACTCCGGGTTTGAAAATAGTTTATCCTGCTTTTCCAGAGGATGCGAAAGGACTTTTGTTGGCAGCTTTCGAAGACCCAAATCCTGTTTTATTCTTTGAGCATAAATTTCTATATCGAAGCCTAACGGGTAATGTACCTGAAGGCTATTATACAGCCGAAATTGGAAAAGCGGTTGTGGTAAATGCCGGTACTGATCTGAGTATCATTACCTACGGACTCGGAGTTCACTGGGCTTTGGACATTGTGAAGAATTTTACGGAAAGGAGTATAGAGATTATTGACTTAAGAAGTTTGGCGCCCTTAGATTACGATTCAGTTTTCACTTCGGTTAAAAAAACCGGCCGATTGGTGGTTTTGCATGAAGATGTTTTAACTGGTGGTATTGGAGCAGAATTAGCCGCTAGAGTTGCTGACGAATGTTTTGAATACCTGGATGCACCTGTTGCGCGATGTGGTAGTTTAGATACGCCCGTTCCTTTTGACACTCAACTGGAGGTTTCGTTTCTTGCCAAAAGCCGATTAAAAGATGTTATTTTGAAAACCCTCGAATATTAATTTTGCCCCCTAAATAAAGAACATGAAATACATAATGATAATGGCCTGCACGGTCCTTTTGATGTCCTGTGCAAATCAGAATGAACAAGTCAATACAGAAGTAGAAGTGGTTGAGGAAGCGCCAATTGAAGTAGCTTTTTTTGGATCTGAAATCTCAGAAGACGGTGCACGACCTTCTTCGACAATTGTGGAGCAATTAGCTGGCCTTGATTCAGTTAGAGCCAAAGTCTCGGGTGAAATTCAGAAAGTGTGTCAAGTTAAAGGGTGCTGGATGACTATGAAGGTTTCGGACGATCAAAGTATGCACGTATCCTTTAAGGACTATGAGTTTTTCGTTCCGAAGAATATAGATGGTAAAGAAGCAATTATCGAAGGGTATGCTTACATGGAGACAATGAGCGTAGATGATTTGAAGCACTATGCCGAAGATGAGGGAAAGTCCCGAGAAGAAATTGATTTGATCGTTGAGCCAGTAACGAAATTGTCGTTTGTTGCTGATGGCGTAATTGTAAAGGACTATAAAGTTGAGGTAACGGAAGAAAGTGCTGAAGATGCGCCTGAAGCCAATACAGAAAGCTAACTACAAGCCTAAAGCTTATCAGCCTCGATGTTTTCATCGGGGCTTTTTTGTTTAATAACGAGTCTTAGGCTTTGGTCGAAACTAAGGTAGTACCACATCCAATCGACAAAAATGAAAAACTTGTTTTTCACACCTAGAATATTCATGAGATGAACAAAGAGCCAAAATAGCCAAGCGAAGAATCCGTTAAAATGGAATCCGGGTAAGTCGGCAACGGCCTTACTACGACCTATTGTCGCCATGGAACCATAATCGCCATAAACAAAGGGTTTTCGCGTCTTTGAATTAAGATCTCTAAGTAGGTTTTTGCCCAACGTATTCGCCTGTTGCATGGCTACCTGCGCGACTTGTGGATGTCCTTTCGGGTATTTTTTACATTCCATAGAGGCGATATCGCCTATTGCAAATACATCCTTAATCCCTTTTACTTCATTGAACTCATCAGTTGAAATTCGACCACCACGAACAATCAGGTTCGGGTCGATTCCATTAAGCATGTTTCCCTTGATTCCCGCTGCCCAAATCAAAGTTTCGGAGTTGATGGCTGGTTTTCCTCTACTTCAACTTGATGGCCATCATAGGATTTAACTGCAGTCGATGTCAAAACGGTTACACCCATTTTTGATAAAAAAGCTTCACTCGCCTTTGATGCTTCCTCACTCATGGCCCCAAGGATTTTGGGTCCGGCTTCAAGTAAATTGATTTGCATGGAATTGAAATCAAGCTCAGGGTAGTCTTTCGGAAGGATATAATCCTTCATCTCGGCAAGTGCTCCAGCTACCTCAACTCCGGTAGGACCACCGCCAACGATGACAATGTTCATCAATGCTTTTCGCATCGAATCGTCATCTGTGACTAAAGCCGCCTCCATACATTGCAAAATCCGGTTTCGCAACTGCAACGACTCTTCGATGGATTTCATTGGAAATGCATGCTTTTGATCGAGGTGTTACCGAAATAATTTGTGTCTGCTCCAGTAGCGATTACCAGCTTATCGAATGTAATAGTTCCAATATCCGTCTCGATTGATTTCATCATTGTGTTCACGGATAAAACACTCACCATTCTGAAATGAACATTTGGTGTTTGATGAAATAGCTTTCGAATTGGGAAAGCAATTGCGCTGGGTGCTAGTCCAGCCGTGGCTACTTGATAAAACAATGGCTGAAATTGATGAAAGTTGTGCTTGTCTACGAGCACAATTTGATATGGCTTATTTGCCAATATTCTCGCGAGTTTCAGGCCACCGAATCCTGCCCCGATTATTACGATTCGCGGAAGTTTCGATTCAGGAATTCGTGCAGACATTATTCAAATTTGGGGGCAAAGAGAAACATTCTAAAATGGAATGTTACGATTTGCGGATAACGAATTTTCGAGTGTAGATTAAATTCCCTTTCTCAATAGCAATCATATAGTTTCCACTAGAAAATTCACCAAGATTTATCTTAGTTCCAGCCGTTTTACCGTTAAGAATCAGGTTTCCATTGACATCATAAATCTGATACGAAAGCAAGACTTTTTCCGAATTGTTGATATAGAGAAAATTTGTTGCAGGGTTCGGATAAACGATTATCTCTTGCTTTTCGATCATTTCCAAACCGAGTTTGGTTGGAATACCTGTGTTTACAAGAAAAAGACATGAAACAGCGTCTGTTGTTGTAATTAAATAACTCCCTGAGCAGAGTTCATTGGCACTGTTAGTTGTAATGGTATTATCATGAGGCCATTGATAAGAGTTAGGAGGTGTTCCGCCAGCCATTTCGAAACTGATTGCTCCATCGCAGAATCCTTCATTAGCAGAGTCGATGGTTATTGTCGCATAGACCGAATCAGGCTGCGTAACAGTGATGGAAATGCTATCAAGACAACCGGCAAAGTCTGTGACGGTTATCTGATAATTACCTGCTTCTAAGTTTGTATAATGATTGTTGGTAGCGAGCGAATCATGGCTCCAATTATAGGTGAATGGGGCTTCGCCAGTGTTAATCTCTATGCTCAAGCTTCCATCTTTTCCGTTGAAACAGCGCACAGGAGTCATCTCGGAAGAAGCCTCATCAATTTCTAGAAATTGGGATCCGACTGAAAGGCTGAATTCATCCATACAACCGTTGAAATCAGTCACCGTTACGGTGTAGTTTCCAGAAGAAAGAGCGATTACGGTTTGATTCGTTGAACCTTGATTCCACTGGTATGAATAGGGAGGATTACCTACCAACATAGTAATGCTCGCTTCGCCATTGTTTAGGTGGCAATTTTCAGCTTCACTTGTCATGAATGCATTCAAGCCAGAACCATTTGCAATTACTTCTGCCGAATCTATCAAGATACAACCATTTGTGTCTGTAATGATAACCGAATACCATCCAACTCCGGCAGGGGCTACTAAACTATCTGTGGTGTTTGCCGTGTCATTCCATAGATATGTAAATGCGCCAGCTCCGCCAAAAGCCTGAACGCTGATTTGACCAGTTCCAAAGGCGCAAGATGACGGTTGAATTTCAAATAAGGTCTGAATTTCATTCGGTTCGTTGATTTCAATTTGGCCAAATTCGTTATTACCCTGACTATCTGTGATGGTAACCGAATAGTTGCCAACGCATAGATCGACAATTGTACTCGTTGTCGCTCCCGTTGACCACAAATAAGTGTAAGGTCCAATTCCACCTCCTGAAACAGTCACACTCGCTTGTCCATCACAGCCTTGAAAACAAGAAACATTTGTCGTGTCCAAAGTAAATTCTATTGGATCTAATGGAAGTATGGTGGCAGTTGTTGTATAGCAATAGTCATTTTGATTTCCATTTGCTCCATCCGCAGCCAATCCTGCAGCGTAAAATTTAATCGTGTCTGAATATGATGGTGCAGTCCAAGTAAAGGACCAAAAACCTGTGTTGTTAGTAGTAGTGTCTTGATGTACATAATTTATACCACTAGATGTCCATGTTCCTTGTCCGGAACCAGCTGTGATGGCGCCACCACCAGTGTTATTATCGCGCAAAGGAACCAGTTGAAATCCGTATTTGGCTGGAACTGGAAAGGACTGAGCTACGGTAGCGGTGATCGTATAAGTTTGTCCTGGATAATAGCTGGTAGGCGCAGAGAGCGATATGCTTCCCGTGCCAGAGTTTAAGCTATATGACTGGTGACATTGGGTGCAAGCATCCTGATTTGAATCTAGTGGCGAACCGGTAGCGTCCGTACTTGTAGGCCCACCAGTGTTGCACAATAGAGAAAAAGAGGCAACCAGGATACAAATTAGAATGGCCAGTTTGAATATAATCTTTTGCATTCAGAATTAAGAATTGTCAATGGAAATTTGAGCGAAGTTATCAACTTGGAGTTGGGTCATTTTCTGGTTTTTATGCGATAATTATATGCCGCGACTAGCATGGTCATGACGGGACTTATCAAACAGAAAAAACAAAAGGGCCAATAAATGGCAGTGGCAACACCCAAAACACCGGCTTGCGTGGCCCCACATGTATTCCATGGGACGAGTACGGAAGTAACTGTTCCAGCATCTTCAAGCGTACGGCTTAAGTTTACGGCATCCAGGTTATGGTCCTTATAGGCTTTTTGATACATTTTTCCGGGAACGACTATGGCTAGATATTGGTCGCCAGCGGTTAAATTCATGAAAATTGAACTTAAGGCAGTTGTTCCAATAAGGCTTGTTCTACCCGTAGCAAGTTTCATCAAAGCATTTGTAATTGTTCCGAGACTGCCGCTTTTTTCCATTACTCCACCAAATGTCATGGCGCAGACAATCAACCACACGGTATTCATCATTCCTTTCATTCCACCTGTTGAGAGTAGATCTGAAAGAATCGGATCGGAAGTAGAAATGGATAAATCAGTACCAAAGGCTTGAAAAATAATGGCGTATGTGGCTGCAAAACCAGATCCTTCAGACAGCGATTCGATTAGCGGAAATTGAAAGATAAAGGCAAACAACATTCCCAATAGTGCGCCAATTCCGAGTGCCGGAGCTGCAGGAATCCGTTTCACAATCAATAGGACAACGGAAATTGGAACTAAGAAAAGGATAGGACTGAGGTTGAAAATACTGGAAAGCGATTCGTTTAAAGAGTGAATATTTACGTTGTTTGAGGATGGAGTGTGAAAGAATCCGATTATCGTGAAAATGACCATCGTAATTACAATACTCGGTATAGTAGTTATTGCCATGTATTTGATATGGCTGATCAGATCTGTTCCTGCAACGGCAGGGGCTAGATTCGTTGTGTCAGAAAGCGGTGACATTTTATCTCCGAAATATGCACCAGATATGATGGCACCCGCAATCATACCTTCGCCATATCCCATGGCTTTTCCGATTCCCAATAAGGCAATTCCTACCGTAGCAATTGTTCCCCAACTACTTCCCGTAGCAATGGAAACAATAGCGCAAATAATACACGCAGAGACAAGGAACCATTCTGGGTGAATGATTTTCAATCCATAAAAAATCATAGCAGGAACAACACCGCTTAGTAACCAACTACCAGCCAAGGCTCCTATTAACAATAAAACCAAAAGAGCTGGGACGGCCTGACTGATGTTCTCGTTAACACCAGACATTAAATCCAGAAATCCCACTTTTTTGAATCGTCCAACCAAGCCAGCAATCCCGGCTGCCATCAATAATGCGATCTGATTGGAGAAGGAAAGTGAATCATCTCCAAACACGGTAACGTTTAGCGTCAGAAGCGCTATCAATGCAGCTAAAGGCAGAAGGGAAAGGAAAAGACTAGGCCGCTCATTTTTCATCTGGCGAATATGCAACTTTCAAGTTTTGGAAATAAAAAAAGCCATCCATTGTAAAATGGATGGCTTTGTCTTTAGAGATTGATGGGTTAGTCGAAAACGACTTCCATTTCAACACGTCTGTTTCGAGCTCGACCTTCTGGTGTAGAGTTATCGTCAATAGGCTTAGTCTCTCCAAACCATTGAACGATCATTCTTTCTTTAGCTACACCCTTAGACTCAAGGTATTTACCAACAGCCTTAGATCTCTTTTCAGATAGAGTCATGTTAGAGGCGTCATTTCCAACAGCATCTGTGTGACCACTGATCTGAATCTTCCAATCTTCCTTCTTGAGGAGTAGAGCGGCTAGGTTATTCAACGATTCGAAAGAACTCTCTTTGATAATATCCTTACCGGTTTCAAACTCAAGGTTCTTGAACGCTGTGTTCAATACTTCTTGCTCTTCTTTCTCAATTTCTGGACAACCTTGGTTGGTGGCTGGACCAGGAGTTTGAGGGCAACGATCGTCTTTGTCAAGAACACCATCACCATCAAGATCGCTGTATGGGCAACCGCTATTTTCAGCAGGACCAGGAGTGTCGATACAAGCATCGTCCTTGTCGAGTACACCATCCTTGTCAAGGTCAGCATAAGGACATCCTTTGTTTTCAGCAGGACCAGGAATGTCAATACATGCATCTTCCTTATCGATTACACCATCGCCATCCTTATCACCATAAGGACATCCGTTGTTATCAATCGGTCCTTTTGTTTCTGGGCAACTGTCTTTATGATCAGGTAAACCATCACCATCCGTATCAGGACATCCTTCATATTTAAGATCACCTGGCTTTTCAGGACACTTGTCATCCAAGTCCTTTATACCATCACCATCCGTGTCAGGACAGCCGTTGAATTCAGGTAATCCCGCATCAGTAGGACAATCATCTTCTTGATCCATAATTCCGTCCTCATCCACGTCTGGACAACCTTTAAACTCTGGAATACCAGGAGTATCAGGACAATCATCTTCAGGATCGATTATACCATCGCCATCACGATCTGGACAACCATTCGTTTCAATCGGGCCAGCCACAGTTACACAGCTGTCGTTTTTATCCATGATTTTATCCCCATCCGTATCAGGGCAACCTTTGAATTCTGGTAATCCAGGAGTGTCTGGACAATCATCCTTGTTATCTGCGATGCCGTCTTTGTCTCTATCGTTGCTACAACCGAAAGTCAGGTTAATACCAGCTCTAAAGTGGACGTTCTTCGTGTTTTGCAGCATCATTGGAGCCAAAACGTTGTCGACCATTACATAACCTTGGATTGGCCATAGATTTAAACTCAGACCTACGCCAACATTCGCGAAGCTTCTGTTATAAATGCTATAATTAGCGGAGAAGCCTATCCATTTTCTCAATCTGTAATTGTAGGACAAAGTCATTGCCGTTCTAAGCTTTCGCTTAACCATATGTGCGTTAACCAATAACCCTAGGTTTTGCTTTTCATGAAATTGGTAGTTCAATCCCAGATTATAACGAGCAGTAAGCCAAGTTTTATACTTATCGGTATTGGACGAATCGCTAAAGCCATTGGTTAAACCTTCTCGGATTCCCTCAGAGATACCTCCAGTGTCACCTCCTAGCAATTGATTCTCGATTCCTTCTACTCCTCTGAAGGTGTCAGACCCAACTAAAAAATAGCTCTCTGGCATTGATTTCCAAGAGATGAATCCAATATCAGTTGCCGAAGCACTTACTTGAAACTTATCTGTGATGTCGTAGGTGGCACCTAAGTCCATTCCAAAACCTATGTTCTTAAAGAAGGAGTTTGGTGTTAAATCAAAATAGATGCTGTCTGTATCCTGACGGTTTACAGGAATGTTGGTGTTAATCACCAAGTTTCCATCATAAAGTAAGCTATAATCTTTTGGGTCAGTATAAAGACCGAACTCAGATTGACGGGTATTAATATTCGCGGCTCCTAGTAAAAGTTTTGGGCGAATACCCACAGAGAGCTTGTCGCCATCTAGAAATTTACGCGCATATTGTAATCCAACCTCCGTGAATATATTCATATCAATACCGATGCCGTCAAGGTTTGCTCTTTCACCAAGTAAACCATAGTCAGGATTGTTGATATCAGGATCAGCGCCAGCTTCGGCTGGAGTTAATCCGTTTCCAACAAATGCCAGGTTAAATAGATCTTGCGGATAAGACAACCTAAATTGCTCTCGAACGCTGATGTTTAAACTTAAATAGTTTTTTTGTTTCAGCCTGAATCCAAAATGAATAAGGTCACTTCGGAACTCTTGTTCGAAATAGTTCAAATCCTTCATGGCATCGAGCGCGTTGATCGGAGTAAAACGAAGCGAATCGTCTGCTCCTTTCTCGATGAAGTCCTTCATGACAAATCCACTGTTTCCTAATCGTACGTATGTTGAAGTCAATGCTGGAACACCAACATTGACTTTACATTCAGGAAAGAAGGCTGGGTTTGTAAAACTTGCTTGCTGCAAGTAGCGCATATTGTAAAGCGTAAGGTCTTGCTGGGCGTAAACCGCACCAGACGCTAAGACCAAAAGTGCTATGATTATCTTTTTCATAGTTTGATAGTTCTGTTAGTTATGGTTTGGTTTATTCGTTTCCAGGTAAATAATCACCGATTTCAAGACTGGCCTGAGCTCGAACACCTATTTTAATGTTCATCGATTGATTTGAATACATTTTTATTTCATCACCTTGATTCGTGGTTTGATTGATGCCGGCCGTATATACCTGCACGTTCATGAGGATCTTATTCCCTTGTGCAATGGCCTCAATTTGTGTGATCTCTGGACCAACAGCTACACCGGAATTAAAATTAACAGGCTGAACTTTCTCGGCCCTCGTAAGGATGATTTCAGATAGCTTCTCTGCTTTTGTATACTTCCAGCCGCTTGACTCCCCAACCCCTGTAGCACCAGGGATAAAAATACCATCACTGATTGAGCCATCTTCATTCGTCAAAGGAATGTCCATGACCTTAGTCCAGGGAGTTGTGGTCGTATCGACTATTATGGCTGATTTTATTTCCGCTTCTAAGGGAAGTCCGTTTGTTATGTTGAATCGAATCTCAACAAAATTCAATTCGTCAACCTGTCCTGTATCAATGAATTCGTATTTCAAAGTATCCCAACGCGATACATTACCATAGCCTCTTAAGGGAAGGTGAACGCTGGTGATAACGCTTATTTCACCATTTAAATCTGTCTCAGGCGCGACATTGTTAGTATGCAATCGAGTTCCGTAGTGTAAAAACTTCGGATTAGGCTCTAAAATTTGAGTCATTGCATCTCCAGCCCCTATATCATCGGTATAGTCGATGTTGTTATCATTGAGGGAATAGTTGTAAAACCCAGCATCTGCAGGTAATGGAAAAGGGTGGTTTGCTGCTGCATCATCAATCAGAATATATCGCTGATTGGATCCGTCTTTCCGTACCGTATAGAAATCGCTATTCGCACCATCTCTAAATTCAACTGATAAAGGAACTTTAGAGGTATTGTGAAGCGTGAATATTACAGAAGGGTTGGTAAAGCGAAAGAAACCGTCTTGAAAAGCGCCAAAAAGTCTAAGATCTACTTTTTCTGTTGGTAAATCTAAACTTTGACCTGGAGGAACAACACCTGCTGTGGCAAACGATTCCAATTTTACTGGGGCCATTGTATCCGAAAAGATTAAATTCAAGCGACTTCTACCATCTCCTTCAGGCTCTAGGATAACGTTGTTTTCATAACTTTTAAGTAAGTCTTCAACGGTTAAATTTAAATTGGCAAGAGGTACGGCCACTGTTGGTTTGTAGCTGCCTCCAGCAAAATTATCTGGCTTGAAATAGTCCAGATCACACGCTGAAAATACTCCGGCCACTATGGCCAAGAGCGCAGCTCCTCGAAAAATTCGTCTCATAGCGTAGGTTATAGTTAATACAACGTTGTCTGCAAATCTACAATCTTAAGCATGGAGAAAGGAGAGAAATAAGTCTTTATTCAGCCGTTTGGTGCCAAATTGTATCTTGCAATAATGCGTTTTGAATGGGATATGGATCTGATTCATTTATCCAAATAACATGATCAATAAACCATCTGTCGGATTTAAAGATCACATCAAACTGCATCCAGAGTTTTTGATAATAAATGGATCCTGAGGCCTTTTCTTTAGAGTTTTGAAAAACTAAGCAATGAACATTAGCCATGTCTAAGTAATACTCTACCTCACGTTCAGACTCTTCAAACTCTACTTGATAGCTGTTGTAAAAACCTTGGCTTTTTTCCACAAATTCGCCCCATGTTCCTTCTGTTAAGGTGGATGATTGTCCTTGTCTTAAAATGACAGCATCCATAGTGCCTTGTTTGTCAAACAGGTTTGATAAGGCTGACTCACGGAGGTTTAAGTCTGAAACAGAGGCCGCCTTAAAATATTCGGACACTAAATTTCCGAGAATACTTAAGTCAGCATCCTGAGCTTTTGCAATAGTGGAAAAGCCTATGAGCGCAAGCGCAATAATCAAGACTCTAATCATGGATGTACAGGATTAATTTACACTTTACACTAGCAGCATATTTTATTGCTGGATACCATATAAGCATGGATCGAACTAAGGATTCAGCACGGGAAATTTGAAAGCCGCTCAGGTCATGAGCATAGGAAAGGTAAGCGCTTCCGTCCTCATCAATTGTTATAATGAAGGGAGTATAACCAGGACTTGGCTGGGTTGTCACATCGAAGCTTTGTAAAAGATCGGAAAGTGAATTGTCTGTACCGGGATAAACGGGAGGCTCATCTACTTCTTCCATTCGATAAACTTTATTTGTATCATATTCAGTGCTGAAGTCGGGCATGACAGATAAATCTTGAGTCATTCGACTTTCTAAGGGCTGCGTGAGCTTGATTGGAAACATTTCATCATCAATGGGATAGTTAGGGTGCTCGTTTTGGATGACGATATGATTGATTTTCCAAGCCCCTGAATCACGCACGAACTTTAAAGATTGAATACTTCTTGACTTTAAGGTTTTACCTGTTTCTTTATCCGTGAGGGTAATCCAAACGCTGCAATAGATTGAAGCCAATGACTGGTATTGTCTGAAAATCAAAACCACGGGCTTTTGATCGATATTGAAATCGTTGCTAAGCGACTGGATTTGTGTTTGAAATTCGGCAGGAGTAAAACTCTTGTTTTGAGGTAATCCAGCACTGTCATAAACAAGACTGGTAATATGCGCACCTCTGGTAAATAGATTACTTATGGTTGGCGATTCAATCGATAACGAATTGAAAAAATCATCACATGCTTCGATTGGGGTCGATTGACCAAACGACATAAGTGTTGAAATGACCAATCCTATTAAAACTACATATGTTTTTTTGATGATCATTAATTTAGGATTTTCCAAATAAACCGCCCATTCCTGGCATTATTGACCCCGCTGCTGCCTTCATTTCCGCTTCATTTGCTTTTTCAGCCGCTTCCAGCGCATTGTTGGTTGCAGATTTGATGTTTGCGCTCAATTGATCTCGATTTGAAGCCGATGCTTCTTCGATGATTTGAACATCCATCACCTTTCGATTTCCATTTATAAACACGGTAACAGAACCATCGCTCGATTTGCCAGAAACTTGAATAGTTTCGAGCCTTTCCTTAATCTTCTTCATCTGCTGCTGAGCTTCTTGCAGCTTTTTCATCATATCAAACATGTGAGCGACTTTTTTGCAAAGCAAGAAATTAAGGCCGAACCTAGGAGATAAGTTTAACACCTTGCACATAAATTGGGGAATTTCGCGTTTGAATTGTAGTTCACCCCTAAAACATGCATACGAGATTATTGGTTAAAGTTAAATTCGCGCCATAATTCCTATCATGAGATCGATTTCAATTCTTTTCTTTTTAGCTCCACTTTTGGCTTTTTCACAGAATGGGTCATTACCATCTGTGGCTATTAGCTATAATTTCCTCTTGCTTGAGGATGCATCCCTTGAAAACGCCAAGTATGTCTATCAACCGGGTCAAAGTGCGGCTTTCACAAAGCTGTATTATCCCGAAATGAAGAAGTATTCGGAGACTTTCATCAAATATGTGGAGCAAATGCGGAGTGTGAAAAACTACATTGGTCCGCTTGGGACAGGAACTCCAACATCACTCGGTGATCTTGACTTTAAGACAGCTATCGATAAAACGAAACGAGGCGAGTTGGAGAAAATCGGCAATCTGTATTTTGATCCTGCTGTTTTTGAGGCGACAGCCACTTATGACGGGTCACAAATTGTAGATAAGAAAAACGATGTTTTGATTCTTGATGACGAATTGATTACAGGTCCGGATACGGTTTATGTCGAAAACATTCGTAACGGTAACATGGAACAGAAAATCATCATGTATGAAGATGATGTATATAAGAAAATGGCCGGGGCTGGATTTATTGAGGAATGGACTTTCGATAAAAACCGCGGTGGTTTTGAGAAAGAGGTCAGATATCTGTCGGTTTCCAAGGCTGTATTTGATGAAATCAATGGCGATTACCG
Organism: uncultured Flavobacteriales bacterium; assembly: GCA_943788145.1. Classification (GTDB taxonomy): domain Bacteria; phylum Bacteroidota; class Bacteroidia; order Flavobacteriales_G; family Salibacteraceae; genus SHAN690. Next base: position 40,186 of record CALSPD010000017.1, on the reverse strand, counting down.
TGGGCTAAAACCCATCTTCGCTTTTAAGGCAGGTCAATTCAATAAACGAAATATTGGCGAGCTTAGATTGGTAAGGGAAGATATTGAATACAACGTACTTTTCAATCGTGACTTCAATTTTGCCCTTGAAGGAGGCGAAATGGATGGAATGGTTTTGACATCTGATGCTGGCGGCTATATAGAGCCATCGGCTCGTTATCAATTCTTAATCGCCATTGTTGACGCCATCAATAGCGGGCAACTATCCGTTTATGATTATAATGGATATTCTTTTAAGGCCAGCAAGGCTGAAAAACTTACTCGAGACGACTTCTTTGATCGACTCTTAATCAAGGACACAGTTTACACCGAGAATTTGCGGACAGGAAATATGGAACCTGTTATCGTTGAGCTTCAAACTGAATTGAGCGATGTTATTGGTATTCGATTTTTTGAAGATTGGTATATGGATTATGCCAACATGAGTATTTACAAGCGGGTCAAGGGCTTAGTTTTTCTGACCGAAAAGAAAGATCCAGATACGGGACTTGCTCGTGGTGCAGCCCCGGTTAACAACACCTACATCAAGCTAAATCCAAAATTGTAGAAGGGAGTTACTTAACTTGCGATGGGCTTAAAACCGAACTCCGATCACACACACATCATCAATTTGCTCGTGGTGACCGCGCCAAGTGGTAAATTCCTTTCCAAGAATTGATCGTTGCTCTTGAATGGACGTGTCCTGAATAGAAACTAAAAAGGTTTTGAAGTTTTTGGACTTATACTTTTTGCCTCGTTCTCCACCAAATTGATCTGGAAATCCATCGGTGAACATGTATACTGTATCGCCTTCAGCGAGTTGAATGTGATGATTTGTGTATGACTTTCGATTGGGGTATTTACCGATAGGCTGTTTATCGCCTCGAATGTCATAGAGCCTGAGCTCACCTTCTATATGTGATGGTTCCCCTAGCTGACTTAGTTCATTTTTTGTGATAATCCAAAGCGGATTGTTCGCGCCAGCCCATTGCACTTCGCGTGTTTCATAGTTGATGTGACTCAACGATATGTCCATTCCATCTTTGATTTCTTCCTTACTTTTTTCAAAAGTTTCGTCAACAATCAGCGCAGTTCGATCGAGAATTTCGGAAGGTTTTGATCGTCCAAATTCGCGGACAGATCGGTTCAAGGCGTTGTGACAAACCACACTCACCATGGCGCCCGGAACACCATGTCCAGTGCAGTCTGCAGCAGCGATTAAGACGCCCTTGTTCAACGGTTCTAACCAATAAAAATCGCCAGCAACAATGTCCTTTGGCATATAGAGAATCATTGCCTGACTCAAATGCACTTGCACCAAATGTTCTGGGGGCAAAATTGCGTCTTGTATTCGTTTTGCATAGGTTATTGAATCGATGATTTCCTTGTTCTTTTCTTGGAGTTCTTCGGTTCGTTCAGCTACTTGTTTTTCTAAATTGATGTTTTGTTCCCTTGTAAGTGCGTTTAGTTTTTCTAAGCTCTCAAATGCCTCTTGTTTTGCCTCATTTTTTTCGCGTTGGATATCTCGATATCGGCTTACCATGGCCAACGACAAGAAAATCACTTCAATGGCCGATCCTAGTTTTATGGCGTTGTGGCTCAAGAAATCGCTTTTTAGGATGTTGAAGTTGGTGAGGATGAATACAATGCCACCTAATAAAACAGCCAAGAATCCGAGGGTGAAAAATATACTCACCTTTTGATTGGTTTTGTTTCGCCAACCGATGGCTGCAATGATGATTAGGATGGAGAAAAGCGTAAGCCCATTGATGACAGGAAAGGTGAGTTCATAGGCTATCCCTTTGGTCAGACTTGTTATGATGCAAATGGCAACTAACCCGAGTAGGAATTTATAAAGTGTTATGAACCACTTGGGCATTTGATTTAGTGTCAAATATTCGGCAGCGTAGAGCATGAGTGTAAATACCGAAGCACTGGAAAAGAACAAGATAGAATGGTTTGCCATCCAAGGGCTTTCGGGCCAGAGGTATTCAAAAGTTAGCCCATCCAATGATGCTTGCATGAAAAACAGAAAAGCCACGTAAGCCACGTAGTAGGCATAGATTTTATCCTTCACTACAAAAGCGAAGAATAGAAACAGGCTGACTACCAGCATCAGTAGGCCATAATAGCTGCCTAACGTTAGATTTTCTCGTTGAACGAAGCTGTTGAAATTTTCAGGCTTCCATAGCTTCAATGGTAGATTGATCACCTCGCCATCGCTTTTAACTTCGATCAAAAACTGTTTGGTCTCATCTGGAGCCAATACGATGGGGAAAGCGAATTTTCGATAAACGATGGGCCTTGAGTCGAAGGGATAATCGTCACCAGTAACAAACAGGGTCTGTGTGGTTTTGTCGCGGACCTCGTAGAGACAGATTTTATTGGTCAAGGCCCGAGCAGTCTCTAAGTAGTATTCATGCTCGTCCTGCGTGCCGTTGGTTATGTTGAATTTGACCCAATACGTTGAAGAGGTGAAATTTAGGTTTGGGTTTTCGTCATCAATATTAACAAACAACTCACTGTAACGTCCGTTGGCAATGTCTTCGGCTTTCCATCCATTGTTCCTGTCTTCGGCTATCTGTGCTGACGTTGCCAAATGGGTGTATCGAGGCCCATGCGCGATTGCTTGTTCACACAATACACATAGTAAGAGCAGGATGATACTTCGGGATTTGAACTTCAATGTGTTTGGCTTATTGGGTGCAATATACGGTTGATCTATAGTTTAAGTTGACTTACGCTTCTTAAACGCATAGCTATTGAATTGGTTGAAAAATTTATTCCCTTAAATGCTTGTTGTACGACAGTAGACTAAATATTTTAGCATACTATAAAAAAAGATAGTCAATTGAGTTCGATTCGATACAACAGTCAATTAGGAGTTATGTGCATTATATTAAAAATCAGCAGTTAAAAGGAATGACTAATCTGGAAAGTAAGCACATCTTACACCTCGATCTCGACTCGTTTTTTGTGTCGGTCGAGCGCTTGATTGATTCGCGGCTAAATGGCCGACCTGTGCTGATTGGCGGCACTACGGATCGGGGAGTAGTGGCTTCGTGTAGCTATGAGGCGCGTGCGTTTGGTATTCACTCGGCCATGCCCATGAAAATGGCGCGGCAACTGTGTCCAGAAGCCATTGTGATCAAAGGCAATAGCATGACCTATTCCAAATATTCGGACATGGTGACCGACATCATCAAAGAAGAAGTGCCGTTGTTTGAGAAAAGTTCCATCGATGAGTTTTATGCTGACATGACGGGCATGGACCGGTTTTTTGGATGTGCAAAGCTGGCCAGCGAAGTGCGGCAAAAAATCATTCGCGAAACGGGCTTGCCCAATTCCTTTGGTCTTTCGATCAATAAAACGGTTTCTAAAATTGCTACGGGCGAGGCTAAACCGAACAATCAGCTCGAAATTGTAAGGGGAACGGAGAAGCCGTTTCTAGCTCCGCTTTCGGTGCGAAAAATTCCCATGGTAGGAGCGAAAACTTATCAAACGCTGAGGAATTTAGGCATTCAGCACATCAAAACCGTGCAGGATATGCCCATGGAAATGCTGCAAAACGTGTTGGGTGAACATGGACGAGCGTTGTGGAAAAAAGCCAACGGCATCGACAACAGTCCTGTCATTGCGTTCAACGAGCGCAAGAGCATCAGCACCGAACGCACCTTTGATCGCGACACCACGGATGTGGTGAAGCTGAAAGGCATCATGCTAGCCATGGCTGAAAACCTCGCTTACCAACTCCGAAGAGGAAAGAAACTCACAGCCTGCGTTACAGTAAAGATTCGCTATTCCGACTTTCAAACACAAACCCTTCAGGCGTGCATTGCCTACACATCGGCCGATCACATGCTCATCGCTAAGGTGATGGAGTTATTTGATCGAGTGTACAACAGGCGCTTCTTAGTCCGCTTGATTGGTGTTCGATTCAGCCATTTGGTGGGTGGTGGCTATCAAATCAACTTGTTTGAAGACAGCGAAGAATACATCAACCTCTATCAAGCTATGGATAAAATCAGGGAACGCTATGGCGACCGGGCAGTGTTGCGCGCCTCTGGCATGGGCGCAAGAACCATCAGTCGAAGCAATCCGTTTAATGGGAAAGCACCGCTGTTGCTGGCAAATAGGAGGGCTTAGGAAAGTTAGATTCCTACCCGAAACTGATCTAGGTCTTCATTAGAGAAAGAGCTATTGCCAAAAGACTGCTCCATCGTGGCCATATCGGGAGCATCAGCTGAAGGAGTAATGCCATTGTTTGTTTCAAAACCAAGAGTCAAGTCAACATTCATTGTAGGGCGATCTAAGTAAACTATTTCACGAACGACTCGCTCCACAGGAACCATAACCTCCACTGGGATTTCCTTTATCACTTGAATCGTGTCAATAATGGTTTCATAAACCACTTGACGTTCCATCCGATCTTGTCGAAGATCTGTAGTGGGCCAACGCCAGAACAACATGAAAAGGAGCGCAGCAGCAATACCAACTTGATAGGCCGGAATGCGAAACCCAGCGATGCTGGCCCAAAGAGCTGCCGCGCCTTTCGAATTCTTTTTTGCCGTGTGTGCTGCTCTCAAACTAAACAACAGATCAGTATCAGGAGAAAGCATATCACCTTCTTCCTGAAACATCTTTTTGCTTTTCATCATAAAAGCGTGTTGATTGACATATTCATTTTCCGTCATCATACTCAACACCATTTCCTTTTTTGCAGGAGTAAGTGAATCAAAACTTTTTGACGTTACCAAATCCTCAATGTGTTTTTCTAAGTCCATAATCAATCTGAATTGATGGGGTTATACATGGCCAATTTGACCGATAAATTCTTTAAACAATGATGAGAACGAGACTTCACTGTTCCTTCTGAACAGTCCATGATGTCGCTCACTTCTTTCACACTCAAACCTTCCTGAAACCTGAGAATGAAGGTGCAGCGATGATCGTAGCTCAATTGCTCTAATTCTTTCCTAAGTGCCCTTCGAAAGGTTTTCTGGTCTAAATCATGTGGGTTCGTATCCAAAATCGGAAAATCCATTTCCAACACATCTACTTGCTCAACAATGCCTCGTTTTCTATGGTGTTTATAACATTCATTTGCCGCTACGGTGAAAATCCAGGATTTGAAATTCCGACTTGTATCAAAACGATTTGGTTGTTGCACCAAACGCATAAAGATATCGTGTAATAGGTCTTGTGCTAGTGCTTCATCGTTGTTCACCATTCGAAACATAAAGTGCAACAGACGTTTGCTGTATCGATGATACACTTCGTCAAAAGCGCGCTGGTTTCCTTCTTGGAAAAGAAGCATCAGGGCTTCATCACTCTTGGTTTTATGTCGGTTAAAGAGGCTCATTTTCTACTTAGCCCTCTAAGGTTTCTTTTTTATCACGGACTCAACCTTATCTTCCATGTTGTTTTTTTCAGCAATGCGTTGAATCAATAACCGCATTTCTTCTGCTTTGGTATCCTCGCTTTCCTTATAGTGATTATATAATGTCAGCATGGAGATCAAGTAGTTGGCATTTGCGTGGTCAGCCACACCCTGACTGATGTCGTTTTGGAATTCTACTTTCAAATGGTCAATGAGAAACTTCTTTTCATAATTCCGTTTAATGACGGCAATGTTGTCGAATTTCTCCGGACTCCATTTAAGCGCCATTCCCACATTGTGTATTTCATCTTTGAAGCTTTCATAAAGTCGCGGGTGAGCCGAAATGGCGAAGTAAATAGGTCGGGTGGTGTTGGTTTTGAAGTGGTTGATGATGTCAGCCTCGAACGCTGTCCAAGATTCGTAGTCATCGAAGTCTTTATTCATGAGCGGCATGCCCAATTCTTTCAGCCATAAATTTCGGTAATCTTTAATGGCGATTAGGCTTGTATTTATAACGGCTACATCTGTTCGGATTCCTTTGCCGTGTTGTAAAACAATGGCTGGATAAGTGTCGTTATCGCCCACGGTGAATAGGATGGCATCTTCTTCTGTGCTTTGGAGCATATTGTAGTTCCAGGCATATAGGTTCGGAGAAATGTCGTTTGAGGCGAGCCATCGTTTGGCTACTTTCTCCAAGTTTTCTTTGTCTCGTTTTAATTCATAGTAGCTCATGAAATCATCATTGAGTTCGGCTCTATTGGGTTCCAATTCATAGGCTTTTTGCAAATGTGAAACAAGACTAGGATCTGTTCCATTACCACCATTCCAATATTTAACATAGTGAAATTCGAAGGATTCAGGAATGGCTTTTTCCATGTTGTCCACCAATTTGTTTAGGTCTTCCTGAGAAACGCCTTGGTTATAAATTTTGAGCATTCTTGTGGCCGTGTAGAAATTTAACCATGCGTCTCCGTCTGTTGGCTTTTCGTCCAAGTACTTTTTCCACAAATCGGCTTGTTCTTTATACCACTCGGTGGTCTGTCTTTGTTTGACCAACGAATAAACCGTTTGCCGTTTGGGCTCATCATCGGCAAGCACAGCGGTTATAACGAGTAACGACAGTGCGATGGAAGTGAAAAAGCGTTTCATATGTGTTGTATTTGGTAGGTTATATCCATGAAATTGGTTTTGGTTCAATTAAAAGTTTAATCCACCTGAAAAATCAGTAAAATCAAAATTATAGTATGCTAAATTACTTAGTAATTGGAGTATGTTTGTGGTCAGCTATCAGCGGCAAATCTGCAGTTAAAGACTGATTGCTACTAATGTTAACAAACACCCACACATATTACTCTTACAAATTCGGGACATGGAAACCCGAAGCACTGCTGAAGCGCGCGGTTGAGTTGGGGTATGAAAGCATTTGCATCACCGACATCAACAGCACATCGGCTGTGATCGAGTGTGTGCGACTGGCGAAACGAGAGATTCCCATTCGAGTGATGCCGGGCATCGATTTCAGAAATGGAGCCGAACAGAAGTTTGTGGCCATTCCTAAAAACAACCAAGGTTACCGTGCCGTAAATGAATTTTTGACCTACCACCTGCACAATGAAATCCCCATTCCCGATGTGGCTCCTCCCGATGGCGATCGTGGATGGGAACACGTTTGGGTGATTTACCCTTTTGATAAGCTTTCGGCCATCGGCCGTCAGCTATCAGCAGGGGCTAACGGAGACCAAAAGCTACAGGCTAATGACCAATGGCTAACAGCTAACAGCCATTTTGGTATTCGCCCCCACGACATTCCGCAGCTTCGACTTTCACCGCTGCGTCATCAGTTGAGCAAGCTGGTCATGCTGCCCACCGTTTCGTTTCAAACGCAGCTTGATTTCAATGCCCACCGGCTACTGCGGTCCATCGATAAGAATCTACTGCTGAGCAAGCTCCCAAAGAGCGAAGAAGGCGATCCGCGCCATGTGTTGATGCCCAAAAAGCAATTACTCGAATATTATGTTGAGTTTCCTGAAATCGTAAGAAACACCGAAGCGTTGCTGGAAGCGTGTGAGGTCGATTTTGAATTTCAATCCAACAAAAACAAGCAAGTGTTTTCTGGTTCTCGGCAAGACGATATTGAGCTGCTTCGTGCGGAGGCTGAAAAGGGCTTGCGCTACCGTTTTGACAAACCCGATAAAAAGATTTTAGATCGGGTAGAGCACGAACTGAAGGTCATCAATCAGATGGGTTTTTGCTCTTACTTTCTTATCAATTGGGACATCGTAAATTACTCCCGATCAAAAGGATATTTTCATGTAGGGCGGGGAAGTGGCGCCAACAGCTTGATCGCTTATTTGCTGCGCATAACCGATGTAGATCCGGTTGAACTTGACCTTTATTTTGAGCGTTTTATCAATCCACATCGAACGTCTCCGCCCGATTTTGACATCGATTTTTCGTGGACAGATCGCAACGATGTGACCAAGTATATGTTTGACACACATGGGTGGGATAGAGTGGCGCTCCAAGCGACATACAGCACATTTAAGGATAGGGCCGTTTCCCGCGAATTGGGTAAAGTGCTCGGAGTGCCTACCGAAGAAATTGACGCATTACAAAAACTTGGTCCACGTCACAACATTGGTAAGTATGGCGATTTGATCCTGAAATATGGTACGTTGATTCAAGACTTCCCGAGCCATTTGAGCATACACAGCAGCGGCATCTTGATTTCGGAAGAACCGATCAGTACATATAGCCCAACGTTCATGCCACCCAAGGGTTTCCCTACCATTCAGTTTGATATGATCATAGCCGAAGACTTGGGGTTGTATAAGTTCGACATCCTCAGCCAGCGCGGGTTAGGCAAGATCAAAGACTCGATAGAAATCATTCGGAAAAACACGAGTGATGAAGTGGATGTACACGACATCAAGCGATTCAAGCAAGATGAAAACATCAAAACCCTGCTGCGTGAGGCGCGCGCCATAGGTTGCTTTTATGTGGAATCACCCGCTATGCGGCTGTTGCTGACAAAACTCCGAGCCGAGGATTACATTGGTTTGGTGGCAGCCAGTTCGGTGATTCGACCTGGGGTGGCCAAGTCGGGGATGATGCGCGAATACATCATGCGATTTCGCGACAAGGAACGGAGGGAAGCCGCCCGAAAAGCGGTGCCAGAACTCTATGACATTTTGCACGAAACTTATGGAGTCATGGTTTATCAGGAGGACGTGATTCGCGTAGCCCACTATTTTGCCGACCTCGATTTGGCCGATGCCGACATTCTTAGGCGTGGCATGAGTTGGAAATTCAAGCAGCGCAATGAGTTTCATCGGGTCAAAGAGCGGTTTTGGGACAACTGCCGCAAAAAAGGCTATCCAGAAGAGCTGGTGAACCGCGTTTGGTTTGAGGTGGAGAGCTTTGCCAATTTTGCGTTTGCCAAGGGCCACAGTGCCAGTTATGCCGTTGAAAGCTACCAGACGCTTTTCTTGAAAGCGTATTACCCCATCGAATACATGGTGGCCACGGTCAACAATGGCGGTGGGTTTTATCGTCCGGAGCTCTATATCCACGAAGCGCGCATGCATGGAGCCGAGGTGGAGGCGCCTTGCGTGAATCGGAGTTTGATCGAAACTACGGTTCATGGTAAAACCATCATGCTCGGCTTTCATATGATCAAAGACTTGGATGATAGAACTGTGAGGCGGTTAATCGAATCGCGGGCAGATCGCCCCTTTGATTCGGTGGCCGACTTTATCGATCGTGTGCCTGTTGGCATCGAGCAGTTGGATTTGCTGGTAAAAGTGGGCGGATTTCGATTTACGGGTAAAAACAAGAAGGAGCTAACGTGGGAAACGCGCTTAATGATGGGCAAAGCCCCTAAAAAGGACATGCAACCCCGTTTATTTCTCCCCCAACCTAAGCCTTATACATTCCCAGATTTATACACGGCCCCGCTTGAAGATGCCTTTGACCAAATCGAGCTTTTGGGCTTCCCTCTGTGCGACCCTTTTCTGTTGACCAATCGAGGTATGAAAGGCGGGATTCTTGCGGCAGATGTACCCGAGTATTTGGGTAAAACCGTAGTGGTTTATGGCTATTTGGTTACGGCCCGAAAAACAAGCACGGCCAAGGGCGAAACCATGTTTTTTGGCAACTTCATCGACCGCAAGGGCTTTTTCTTAGATACCGTCCACTTTCCGCCTGTGGCCAAGGCTTATCCATTCCAAGGGCGTGGGATTTACCGCGTGGTGGGCAAAGTGACGGAAGAGTTTGGTTGCTACCAAATCGAAGCTACAGAAATGCACCGAATGCCATACGTGGAAGACCCGCGCTATGCCGAACAGTCAACCAAGAAAGCACTGCCCATTGGCTTTAATTCGGACGAGCCCGTTATTGAAACGGTGAATGATAATAACAATGTGAAATATTTTCAGAACAAGAAATGAAACCGCAAAAAGGTCAGGGCGCACAAATCAATCCCAACAATCGTTTCGTTGCACACCACTCTGAGGTTGAAAATTCCTATTTGGAATATTTACACAACGAGGGCGAAGAGGACATAGTAAGAACAGAAATCATTGAAACGTTTCCAAAAACAATTCTCAATAAAGTTCCAAGTCCGGATGTGCCAATGGATTGGTCACTCAATCCCTATCAAGGTTGTGAACACGGATGTGCCTATTGCTACGCTAGGCCCACACACGAATATTGGGGATACAGCGCAGGTATAGATTTTGAACGAAAAATCTTAGTGAAGAAAAACGCTGCTGAACTGTTAGAAGCAAAGTTGAGGTCAAAATCTTGGAAGGTTTCTCCCATCGTGTTGAGTGGCAACACCGATTGTTACCAACCCATAGACCGCCAATTGGAAATTACGAGAGCATGCTTGAAGGTCTTTTTGAAGTTTAAGCACCCAGTAGGTATTATCACCAAAAACGCTTTGATACAGCGTGATTTAGACCTAATTGGAGCACTGCAATCTCAAAATCTGATTCATGTTGTAGTAAGCGTGACCACACTGAATGAGGACCTAAGAAGGGTGATGGAGCCACGCACGGCAAGCGTGCAAAAACGATTGCAAACGATCGAGAAGTTGGCAGAAATTGGCGTGCCAGTGACGGTGAATATGGCACCAATCATTCCCGGAATAAACAGTCATGAAATATTTGCCTTGTTGAAAGCAGTGAAAAATGCTGGGGCACTTGACGCGGGCTACATCATGGCTCGACTGAATGGCCCTGTGGCGGAAGTCTTTTCCAATTGGTTAACCGTTAATTATCCCAATAAGGCGGAAAAGGTGCTCAACCAAATTGCTGCATCACACGATGGGCAGGTTGGTGATAGTGAATTTGGAAGAAGAATGCGAGGTTCGGGCAAAATGGCGGAACAGATCAGAGACACTTTCAAGTTGGCACATCGAAAAGTGTTTGGCGATGTGAAAAAGCTGAAATTGAATTGTCAAGCCTTTGAACGCCCCCAGGTTGGCGGTCAGCTTGGATTGTTTTAGACCTTGTTAAATATACTAGTATAGCTTTATCTTCGTTTAGTTTCCAAATCAACTAACCATGACTAGCCTTCGAAATTACACCCTTTTTGTCGTTGTGATATTGCTTTTCTCCTTTAATAAAAAGGAACCGGATTATTCGAAAACACTTCCTGGAGTAGTTAAAATCACCGACTATCTCTATTATGATCAAACTGAAGCGACCAACTTTTGGTGGCGAGAATACATCGAATGGAATAAAAAGACTTATGGCGAAAATTCGGTTGAATACAAAGCTGCATTTCCCGATACGAATGTCTGGATACAGACGGGAACCTATAATCAACCCTATGTTCGATACTATTTAGATCATCCTGCTTACGCTCAATATCCAGTAGTTGGCATAACTTGGAAACAGGCGAATGACTTTTGTACGTGGAGAAGCTTGCGCGCAATGGATGAATTAAAGGAAAGTAGCAAAATAGAAAAAGCACCTAAATATTTCACTTATAGGTTGCCGACTTATGCCGAATGGAAAATGATGTACGAAGACGTGGGAAAGTTGAGCATCGTTATTGGCGAAGAAGGAAAAAAGGCAAATCGAGGAATGCATCGGTTCAATATGAAACGAAACGTTGAAGACATGAAAGGGCAGGCGGGGAGTTTGAACGATAATGCTGATGTGACCGCGCCTGTAAAAAGTTATTGGCCCAATCAGTATGATGTATATAACATCAAAGGCAATGTCAGCGAATGGATGCTTGAAGAAAATACCCACGTTGGCGGTGCTTGGAATACGTTGAATACCGAATTTAATTCTGATGCAGTCAAATTTGAAGGTACATCAGCGGCAATAGGTTTTCGATGTGTTTGCGAAGTGATCGAAGAGGCGCCTTGATTCGCGTCCGATATGCACTTTTTCTTGCCTTCCTTGTATTTTGCCTGCAAGCTTGTGAGCATCGGGTAAAAACCTTGGCCGTTCAGCCTTTTAATGGTTGTGATGCTGCACTAGTTGATACCATTGCTGCAACACTCGTAGAAATTTACGGATTACCAGTTTTGACCTTGAAACCTAGTCCGATGCCAGATGGCAGTTTCATCAACGTGAAATCTCCCCGATATCGAGCAGATAAAATAATTGCGGATTTAAAAGCTAGGTTACCCGACTCGATTGATCATGTTCTCGGCTTTACGCATTTTGACATTTCAACCACCAAGCGCGATGAAAACGGAAACGTGAAAGATCCGGCCTATAAATACGAAGATTGGGGCGTGTTTGGACTAGGATATCGACCTGGAGCGAGCTGTGTTGTGTCCACCTTCCGACTCAAACATGCGAATAAGCAACACTTTATTGATCGGGTTAAAAAAGTGGCTGTACATGAAATTGGTCATAATTTGGGATTACCCCATTGTCCAAATACAGAATGCGTCATGCAAGATGCGGCTGAATCCATCTCCACGATTGACGGTGTGGAATTGAAGCTATGCGAAGCCTGTAAAAAGATGCTTTTATAGAGGTATAGAGTTCCTGCTTAAATTGCTTTCCGCAAATTTCGACTTAGTTGTTTAGAAAGGTTTTGAGCCCTTGCCTTTAATCCTGCGCTTTCTTCGAGTTTAAATTCTTCGAGTAAAAGGATCAATTCATGACATAATTCGCTGTAAGGTTTTGCAATATTTGCTGCGCAATACATAGCATGTGCTCGAACAGCAATGGCATTTTTAGCAGACATTAAAGTTTTCACGGCTGCGTCATAAACGTCTCCAGCTAATTCCTCATCAATTTCAATAAAAGTCATTGACCTCCACAGGTCGCGGAGCATACTTTGGTTGTCATTGGTTTTTAATTCCTTCCATATCAAATGTTGGTTCTTGTTTCCGATTTCAGGATTTTGCTCGATATAATGGGTGAGCACCCAAGTCATATACCAGCGCAATGGGAATGGAGTATTGCTTAAAAAATCGAAGAATTGTGCGAAGTCCAATCCTTCTTTTTCCAGGACATGGATGACTCGATTTACGCTTGCCTTGCTTCGCTCTTCAGTCAATGCATCGGCAATAAATTGTGGTTCAACCATGCTTATTCAAACCTCAAATGTCGCACCGACTTGCCTTTTTCGCGAATTTCTTTCAAAGCATCAATCCCAATATTGATGTGGGTGTCCACATACTTTTCAGTCACAGATCGGTCGCTAACATCCGTTTTTACGCCTTCGGGAACCATAGGTTGATCAGTAACTAAGAGCAAGGCGCCAATTGGAATGTGGTTGTAAAAGCCTGCGGAAAACAGTGTTGTAGTTTCCATATCAATGGCCATCGCTCTGACGCTTCTAAGGTATTCCTTGAATCGCTCATCATGTTCCCAAACTCTTCGATTGGTGGTGTAAACCGTTCCCGTCCAATAGTCGAAGCCATGATCGCGAATGGTGCTTGAGACGGCTCGTTGCAAGGTAAAAGCTGGCAGTGCAGGTACTTCCGCAGGAAAATAGTCATTCGAAGTTCCCTCACCTCGAATTCCTGCGATGGGCAAAATAAAGTCGCCAACTCGACTCTTGCTCTTCAGTCCACCGCATTTGCCTAAGAATAAGACCGCCTCTGGTTCAATGGCAGAAAGTAAATCCATAATAGTGGCCGCATTTGGGCTTCCCATGCCAAAGTTTATGATGGTAATCCCATCTGCGCTGGCATTAGGCATTGCTTTATCGTGTCCATTTACCGGAATGTTGTGCAACGAAGCAAAGCGTTCTACATAGTTGTCAAAATTGGTGAGTAGGATATATTTAGAGATAGTGGAGAGTGCTGCGCCCGTGTATCTAGGCAACCAGTTGGCTACAATTTCTTCTTTGGTTTTCATGGTAGTGGAAAGGTAATCAATGCACATGATGTTGAGAATTGACATAATGGGCTATTTTCGACACAATGCTATATAACCTATTCAAACCTTTAGTCATCATCTCGTTGCGAGCCTATTTTAAACGCATCGATGTGATCGGAGCCAATCGACTTGAAGAGGATTCTACCATTTACGTTTGCAACCACCCAAGCGCGCTTTTTGATCCTATTGTGGTAGCAAGCACTACCAAAAGGCCTATTTACTTTTTGGCTGGAGCTGAATGGTTTGGAAAAGGCATGCAATCTTGGTTGTTCCAGAATCAGTTTAATATGATTCCAGTTTATCGACCTTGGTTGGCAAAAGGAAAAGAGAAGGAACAGTCCAGCAATGAAGAAATGTTTAGCGCTAGTTATCGCAGCCTTGAGGAGGGAAAGCGCATCATCATTTTTCCGGAGGCGAGTAGTAAAACGGTTCCTTGGATCAGAGATATTAAAACAGGAGCAGCGCGCATAAAAATGGGTGCGGATAAGCACATAGGTCGTGAAAATGCGGTCAAGCTTATTCCAATCGGGTTAAACTATTCGAACACACATCGCTTTCAAACGAACGTGTTGATCAATGTAGGAGAAGCTGTTGATTTCTCCGACATTATAGCTGATTCAACACTGGACGAAAAGGAGCAGGTTAGGCAAATGACTGCACGCATTCACGATCGCATGTCAGACCTTGTTTATTACCCTGAAGACGCAGAAAATTTTCAGTTTATTAAAGATGTTAAGCGCGTTTTGACCGATGTACTCATGGCTGAATTGGGAATTGCAGAGGGAGATGTGGAAGGTGAATTCAAGATTCGAAAGCGAATTGTGAATGAAATCATCCAGCTTTCCCACGAAAAACCAACAGAAGTGAGCGCGATAGCCAAACGATTAAGGAATTACCTCGATGAGTATCAGACGCTTGGATTCAGAAAGTATAACCCCTTCGAAGAAAAACCGACCAACCTTTTCATGAAGGTCTTGGGTATTGTTTTTGGTTTTTCCACTTTTTGTTACAGGTACCATTTTCAACCTGTTACCCTTTCTGCTTACAAACTGGGCCTACCGAAAATATTTTCTTTCAAAGGTCACGGGAGAACATAAAGACGGTCAACTTAACTCTGCTTTTGCGGGAAGTTTGGGCTTTATGGCTGGATTTGTAATTTTTCTGGTGTGGTATATTCTCTTATTGATTCTTGGCTCTGTGCTAACCTCTTTTTGGATCGCCCTAGCCTTCACAATGGGGCTTGGATATATCTCTGGGCGATTTGCCATGTTGTACTATAAATGGGTCATTCAGGCAGGAAAGTATATGAATTGGAAGAGCTTGGAAAAGAAACATGCCAATGTGATTGAAGACATTTTGAAGGAACGTCAATCCATTATCAGTGAACTCCTTAGAATGCGCAATAGCTAGATTTGCTCCGTAAAATGCACGTATGGTCCCGACTAAGCCTTATTCCGATATTCCTTTTTACTGTGGTTTTTAGCCTCTTGCTCTGGACCTATAAAAGAGTTTCAACTGGAGTCGAGCGAGGGTCGAATTGAGGTGAAGCTTTTCCCGGATTCAAGTTTTGTCGAAATGATAACCAATTCGGATAGCAGCCTTATGCTGGCTGGACGCTGGTCGGGTGGATACGAAGTAGGGGAGACGCTTTTATACCGAGGCCACAAGGAAAGGGATGAATATTATAGAAAATCCAATTCCCAGTCAATACGTTTTTCAAACTACAGGAATTTCCCGAGTCGAACATTGCAGTGTTTCAGTCCTCATCTTTGTTTTTTGATAAATCGAAAACCTTTGATATTGATCAATTCTCGGCATCAAATAGTTATCCGACAGCCGCTGCAGATTCTTCCATCTGCAACTCATGGAAAATTGATTCGGATGTTTTATACGAAATCATCGAACACGCGCGTCCCGTTAGCGGCATTGAATGGCATCATTTGTTCGGGCATTACCCATGTCGATACACTGGAGTTTTAATTCAGGGAGGAGAGAAATACGAGTTCTCAGTGAATGCGGGGTCTTGGATGTATGTTTCTAATGCAGACTCTACCTTGATCCTAGGAAGTTTCGATCCGAAATTTGACAAACACTTTGTGGCTCCCGTTTGGAGGGAAGAGGTCCAATAAGTCTAATATCGCACTAAGTAAGGTAGATTCACCCGCAAGCGGTCTCTTGTTGAAAATTACTCCCCTAGCTTGTTAAGCGCGCCAATCGTCACTATTATTTTGTGCCTATGAGTTCCATCACTGTCATTCTCATTATAGTCGTCTATTTCGGGAGTATTAAATGGAATATCATTCCTGACAAGTAAGGATGAATCGAACGAGGCGTTTTTTCTTGGTAAGAAACAGTCTCCTTGGTATATCGTGGCTTTCGGAATGATAGGTGCATCATTGAGCGGAGTTACCTTCGTTTCAATTCCGGGTTGGGTGGCCCAAAGCGGATTTAGCTATATGCAAATGGTGCTCGGCTATTTAGCGGGTTATCTCGTGATTGGAACCGTGCTGCTGCCGCTTTATTATCGGCTTAATTTCCACGTCTATCTATGGCTACCTCGAACAGCGATTCGGATTTTGGAGCCACAAAACAGGCGCATTTTACTTTTTGATTTCACGCATTATAGGTGCTTCATTTCGATTGTTTTTGGTCGCGATTTCACTTTACATTGCTGTCTTTAAGGATATAGGTTTACCCTTTTGGGTGGCAGTTTCTAGTGGCTGTGTCCCTAATTTGGGTTTACACGTTTAAGAGTGGAATTAAGACCATAATTTTGGACAGATACCCTGCAAACTGCAGCCATGCTACTGGCCGCTGTGGTGACCATTTTTTGTAATCAAGGATGCGTTGGATTTGTCGTATACGGGCCTGACATCAACCATTGCAGCATCGAGCTACTCGGACTGGTTTCATTGGGACGATTGGAACAGTGATCAGCATTTTGTAAAGCAATTTTTCGCGGGTATGTTTATCACGATCAGCATGACCGGACTGGATCAAGATATGATGCAAAAAAACTTGAGTTGCAAATCAATCAAAGAGGCACAAAAGAATATGTTTTGGTTCAGCGTTATTTTGGTAGTCGCCAATTTGCTTTTTCTAAGCCTAGGAGCTATGCTCTACATGTTTCGAGATCAAATTGGTTTCGATTTGGCCGCAAAAGGAGATCAATTATATCCCATGTTGGCGCTAAGTGGTGAGCTTGGGTCGCTAGCGGGAGTGTTGTTTATCATCGGTTTGGTAGCTGCGGCATATTCGAGTGCCGACAGCCGCTCTGACGGCCTTAACAACATCCTTTTGTGTTGACTTTTTGGGAATGGACAAAAAACCAAAAGACAGCGATCGCTCCGTTCGAAAGCGCGTTCATGTCGGATTTTCATTCATTTTATTTCTCGTAATTGTCATTTTCGAAATGTTTAATAACGAAAGCGTCATTTCTGAGCTATTTAAAATTGCTGGATTGACATACGGGCCATTGCTTGGACTTTTCGCCTTTGGTCTCTTTACGAAATGGACGGTTCGAGACATCTATGTGCCAATCGTTTGCATCAATTGCCCCCCGATTATTTCATTTTGCCTGAAGTTCTTTTCGGAACAATGGTTTGGAGGCTATAAAATTGGGTTTGAACTACTGTTAATCAACGGCTTGATTACTTTTTTTGGTCTTTGGTTGCTTTCTCTTGGCACTACTGCTCCAACGCCTGACCCGCTGCTAGATTCCGAATATTGATTAGCTTTTTCCCAATACACACAGGGCTTCATCTTTCTCGATCATTCCGTAGTAGTTCACGCCAATATTGTATAGGGCGGTCCCCATTGTTTTCCGTCAATGGCCAAAGCTTGTCTAAATGATTTGTTGGCGTCCGAAAATCGATGTAGAGCAGTTTGTGCTAGACCCAGACCCATCCATGAATTAAGGTCTCCCGGTAGTAATTCTATGGATCGATTGAAAAAGTCGATTGCCATTTCATATTCCTCGTTTAAGTAACTCGCCAAACCGGCATTGTATAAAGCGCCCTGATTTTTACCATTCGACTCAAAGGCTTTTTCGAAAGCGTTTCGCGCGATTTGATAATTTTTAAGTTTTAAGTGACACATGCCCAAATAATTCCAAACCTGTTCATCGTCACGCCTTATAGAATATGCGCTCAAATGCTCAATCGCTCCGCGATAATCCAGCTGTTCGTAGCGAATTATGCCTTTTAGTAACTCGGCTTGGCCACAAACTTGATTATAGCCGCAATAGGAGTTTAGGTCAACCATGGCCGCATCAAAGTTTTTACGCGCCCATCTTTAGTACAGCCCCGTTTCATGTATAAATCAGCCTCAGTAGGGTGCTTAGCAATCATTTTATTCAAAGCAAGCATAGCGTTTGTCGTGTCTGATTTGAGCAAGTATTTATTTGGTTTCTTCAAATACCTGCTTTGCGCGTTCACAGGCGATGCGAAACACGCAATCATTAAAATTATAAACGCTAATCTCACGATATTGAACGTACTTTAAGTTTGAGCTCCACTGTATGAAATGACCTTGACGGATGTTCCTTTCGTAATAAAACCAGTTTCAGCCGTTGCATCATGAAGTTGCGAATCAATTTCAACCTTACCTGCGGGTCGCATGTCCGGTGTGCGCAATACCAACAGATCCGATCAGGCTAAATTCAGTGGTTGATGTGGCCAACATAGCCTTCTTCCTTTCTTTGTTCGGCATTGAGTACGATATGCGAAAAAGCATTCGTTTCGAACAGTTTAACTGCTAGGAAGATGGAGCCGGCTACAGAAACTCCCGCGGGCAATTATGACAATTAAAAAAGATTCAATCAAACGACTTCATATCTACGGGCTGAAAATCGAACCCCACATTGCCTACCATGCTTAAGGCCAAACCACTTATTGCCAATGTTAAGCCAGCTATGCCAGCAACCCCCAAAGCCAGGAATGACAAATAGTTCTAAAGCAATTAGAATGAGGCCAACAATAAAAATGAGGATTTCCCAATTGGCCGCTAACCCTTCGAGATAGAGCGGCATGAAGTAAAGTATGGCCGCAATTATAGCAGCAAGAATTGGAAACCCGATTCCCGGAGATTGTAGCTCGAAATAAATGCCACCGAAAATGACCAAAATAAGGAGTCCACTAACCGCAGGATTAATGAGTAATCCAATGATGCGATCAACCACCGAAAGATTTTGTTTCTTGATGGTATAATCCGCAATGCCACAATGTGCTAAGGCTTCTTTTGGCGTATTGTATTCGCCATCGCAAAATCCTAGGGCAATTGCTTCGCTAACGGTTAAAGTCACCCACCTTACCAGCTTCTGAAACGCCTTCGACTACCTTGTCGGGATCGACCATAGCCTCAGCTATATCTGGATCGCGGCCAGTTTCCTCAGCCGTTGCACGCATTTTCTTGCGCATATAACTTTGATACTTATCTGGAACCTGTTCTCCATCTTGATTCACAACCGTGGCGGCACCAATAGTTGATCCTGGCTGCATAAAAATGCTGTCACAGGCTAAGGAAATCAATGCTCCAGCCGATGCAGCATTGTTTTCAATTAAAATGTAAACGGGAATTTTTGATTGTAGAATAATGGTTCGAATGGAATCGGCTGCATCAACCGCACCTCCGTATGTGTTCATGTTAATGAAAATGATATCAGCCTTCAATTCATGCGCCTCCTTCATGGCCATTTTGGTTTTCCGCCAAATGGGTGGGGCTATTTCCTCCTTTATATCAAATTGATAGACGGTTTTCTCTTGGGCTTTAACACTAAAAAAGGCAAGGCTTAGAAATAGAATGGGGATCCATTTGCTCATAATTTCAAAAATAGCGTGCCGGGAATAAAAGTCACGGGAAAATGAGAATATAGTTGAGCCAATGAACCAAGGCCTCGATGACATCAATCCTCAGTTAATTCTAGTTGATGGGATTAGCGATTACCTTGTTAAAAGCTGGTATTTCGAATGGTTCTTCCTTAACTGGGCTCGCTTCGTGATCCAACATGGTTTCAGATATAGCATAAAAAAAACCGCTACCTCCAAAGCGAAGTAGCGGTTTCAAAACTATTTGATCATTTCTAGCCTAAAAATGGATATCGATATTCCGTTGCTGGAACAAAGGTTTCTTTGATGGTACGCGGGCTTACCCAACGTATCAAATTCCACATGGAACCGGCCTTATCATTCGTTCCCGAACCTCGAGCACCACCAAAAGGTTGCTGATTCACGACAGCTCCTGTTGGCTTGTCGTTGATGTAGAAATTCCCAGCGCAATCTTGTAGTTTTTTGCAAGCTAGGTCAATGGCATAACGGTCTCTAGAGAAAATACTTCCCGTAAGGGCGTATGGTGAAGTTTGATTCAAAATCTCCATTGTCTCCTCATATTTATCGTCCTCATAGACATAAATGGTGATAACCGGCCCGAAGATTTCTTCGCAGATTGTTTTGAACTTTGGGTTGGTTGTCAAAACAACTGTTGGCTCAATGAAGTAACCAACGCTGTCGTCATAACCACCACCAACGATGATTTCAGCATCCGTGGCATTTTTAGCGTGATCGATGTAACCCGAAATTTTATCGAAGGCTCGCTTGTCTATAACAGCGTTAATGAAATTTCTCGGATCAGCGGGTGAACCCATTTTAAAGGACTTCACATCTTCAATCACTTGTTCTTGAACGGCAGGCCACAGGCTTTTTGGTATGTAGGCACGTGAAGCCGCAGAACATTTTTGACCTTGGAATTCAAAAGCACCTCTTGTAATAGCCGTTGCAACTTCCGCTGCATTTGCACTAGAGTGAACCATTATGAAGTCTTTTCCACCAGTTTCACCAACAATTCGTGGATAGGATCGGTATCGATTGATGTTGTTACCTATTTCTTTCCAAAGGTGCTGAAACACTCCTGTAGATCCAGTAAAGTGAAGTCCTGCAAAATCCTTGTGTTTAAAAATGACGTCTCCAGCTACTGGTCCTTCAACAGAAATAAGATTGATGACCCCATCAGGTAAGCCAGCTTCATGGAACAATTCCATAATCACTTTTGCAGAATACATCTGGGTTTCCGAAGGCTTCCATACACAAGTATTGCCCATCATTGCTGCCGAGGCAGGAAGATTTGCTGCAATAGAAGTGAAATTGAATGGAGAAATTGCAAATACAAACCCTTCTAATGGACGATATTCCAATCGATTCCAAATGCCCGGTTGTGAGTCTGGTTGATTGCTATACATCTCTTGCATGAGATAGACGTTGAATCTGAAAAAGTCTATCATCTCACAAGCGGCATCAATTTCAGCTTGCATAACGTTCTTTGATTGAGCCAACATGGTAGCGGCATTCATTTTATCTCTGAACGGTCCAGCTAATAAGTCTGCGGCCTTCATGAAAATACTTGCTCTATGTTCCCAAGGTAAAGCGCTCCAAGCATCTTTTGCTTTCAAGGCTGCATCAATAGCCGCTTCAACATGTGAAGCGTCACCATAATTAAAATGACCCAACACTTTTTTATGCTCGTGCGGAGGGTTCATCATCATTTTCTGATTCGTTCGAACTTCCTTACCGCCAATGTACATAGGCATGTCAATAGGAGCCTGGTTATACATTTGATTGTAGGTGTCAAGAAGCGATTCTAATTCATCGCTGCCAGGAGCGTAGCTTCTAACTGGCTCGTTCTCTGGATAGGGTATTTGATATAATCCTTTTGGCATTTGTGATTTTTATTTATGATTCGTGATTTATTCTTTCTGATTCGTTCAAAGCTTGAATCGATCTCAGCTTCCTTTTTCTTACTTGCTGAAATTATCAGCAACAACCAGTTCCTTAGTGCCGTGTGTCCAGCTATAAAAGCCTTCGCCTGACTTAACGCCTAGTTTACCTGCTGTTACCATGTTCACCAGCAGAGGGCAAGGAGCATATTTGCCATTTCCAAATCCGTCATAAAGAACATGCATAATGGAAAGACAAACATCGAGGCCGATAAAATCGGCAAGTTGAAGTGGTCCCATTGGATGCGCCATGCCAAGCTTCATTACGGTGTCAATTTCCTCGACACCGGCCACGCCTTCATGTAGGGTGATAATTGCCTCATTAATCATGGGCATCAAAATACGATTGGCAACAAAACCGGGATAGTCATTCACCTCCACGGGAGACTTGCCTAAACTTCGGCTTGCCGCCATAATGGTTTGGGTAACTTCATCGCTGGTAGCATATCCGCGGATAATTTCAACCAACTTCATAACCGGCACTGGATTCATAAAGTGCATTCCAATAACTTGTTCTGGCCGGCTCGTAGCAGCCGCAATTTTGGTAATGGAAATGGATGAAGTATTGGTCGAAAGGATGCAATGTGCAGGGGCGTGCTCATCCATTTGCTTAAAAATCTTCAACTTAAGGTCGATGTTCTCTGTTGCCGCTTCCACAACCAGGTCTCTGTCCTTAACTCCTGATGAAAGGTCGGTTAAAGTCTTGATTCGAGTCAATGTCGATGTCTTATCTGCTTCGGATATTTTCTCTTTTGATACTTGTCGGTCAAGGTTTTTAGTTATTGTGGCAAGCCCTCGATCAAGGGATGCCTGTGAAATGTCGATTAGATTGACATCATAACCAAATTGGGCGAATACATGAGCGATTCCATTGCCCATTGTACCTGCGCCTATTACTGCAATTTTTTTCATTCGTTTGGAATGTTGGATTGGTTTGAAGGCGCAAAAGTAGAAGTATAAACAGGGCTGCCAAACTATTGGTCTATTCAATCACTTAGCTTGAAATAACCTTTTCCATAAAGTGATCTACAGCTGTCTCAATAAAAAGCACGTAAACTCAGGATAATGATTAGGTTCTAGGTCTATCGCACGACTTTTAGTTCAACTCTTCGATTTGCCTGCTTATCTTCTTCCGTCAACTCTGGGAACACCTTTGGCCGCGAACTACCATAACCAATGTAGCTCACTCGCGCTTCGTCTATGCCTTCTCTAACGAGAAAATCATAAATAAATTTAGCTCGGTTTTCACTCAAATTCGGTGTCTCCGTATCGCTATCCATACCGTCAAATTGGGTGTAATCACAACAAATGAACCCTTGAACTTCGATCACAAGGCTTGGATAAGTCTTCATGGTCAATAATAGTCTCTCCAATTGAGGACGGCTTTCTGGGGTGGGGTAATGCCGTCCAGGAATAAAACCAACCCCTTCTAAAATGATGTTTGTTTCGCCTGTGGTATCGATTTCGAGAACCGGGAGGGCAGGGTCCTCGTAAATAGGAACTATCGGAGGTGAAATTTCTTTAGTAACCATGATCGGTTTTTGTTTAATTGGTGTCGCTTGTGGTTCCATTTGTGGTTGGAGTATGGCGTCCACCCTTCTGTTTTTTGAATCACCCTTAATAGCATCAATTTCAGCGCTTTTTAAAACACCACCACCAATAATATCGGAGGAATTGATGCTCATTTTGGGCCAACTCAATAGGTATGCGGCCACGGCTGTTGCTCTGTCTTTCGAGAGCATTTGATTGTAGGATTCACTTCCGAGTTGATCGGAATATCCAATGATCTTTATGACTTTTACGTTTTTATGATCTTCTAGATAAGCCTCTATCGCTTTGTGATCAAAAGATTTTCGTTCATCCAAATCAAAATAAAGCGAAACGGTGTCGGTTGTTTGCGATTTGGAAATGATACAAAAGAAAAGGCCAAATAGAACTAGAGTCATTCGCATGGGTCAAAATAAACGTTCATTTTATTAAGGACAGAATTCAAATGAAAAATCGGGCATCTTTGCCTCAATAAATGAGTTTTTTTAACCAAATCGAGCTTGTCTCGGTGATTTTAAGTCTGATTTTCTTGCTTCTCTTGATGCGAGAGTCCATTTGGTGCTGGCCGTTTGGAATTTTAGGTTCGGCACTCGGGGCTTTCCTGTTTGTTGCACCCGGAGCTGAGGTGAAACTCTACTCAGAGGCCATTCTTTATTCCTATTATGTGTGGGTTGGAATATATGGCTGGATAAGATGGAGTAGGCCGAATAAGGTCAAAGCAGAAATTAGAAAGTGGAGCCTAAAGCAGCATATAATCGCATTATCCATCGGGGCAATTTTTGCTCCTAGCCTTGGCTTTTTAATGGGCCATTATTTAAACTCAAACAATCCTTATCTAGATGCAGCAACAACGGTTTTTAGCTTCATTGCAAGTTATATGCAGGCTGAAAAAATCCTCAGTTCATGGCATTTTTGGATCGTAATCAACACAGTCACCATCGGACTTTATCTATCCAAGGATCTTTATTTATACAGTGCTTTGATGGTTGTTTATTTAGTGATGTCCGCTATTGGCCTTCATCAGTGGCAGGTCAAGTTAAAAGCTCAACTAGTTTAGGGTTGTGCCCGAAACTTCAAACACGCTATAAATTTCACAATCGTGATCCTCACTTTCGTAATCATCAGACGAATAGTTAACTCTAAACTGTATCGTGTTCGATTTCACATATTCTAAAACATCAACATCGAGTTCTTCAAAGTTTAAGATGCCCACCCCGGTTTCAGCGTCTAGGTTATTTGCCACTTTTATCTCTGGGAGTCCAGCGGCATTGATGAATACGGATATCTCGTCCAAATAATTGAAATTTCCTCCCACTGGAGTTTTGAGAACTAGCTGAAGGTTTTTTAACGATGCAGAAGTCAAAAGACCTGCTTCCGTGTTTTCAGATTCAAAAATACTGGTCGATTCGGTTTCTTCCCACTCAGAGTCAGCATCCACAGGTAGTTCAATGCCGTGTGTAGCTGGTAATGTTACCTCAGCAGTTACATCTATATTGAAGGTTGTGTCGCCCGCCTTGTCCTTACAAGAAGCAATGAGCATAATAATTGCGATTAGGAAAAATGGATAATAAAACTTCATATGTGATTTATTAGCTGACGATTTCACGCTTGAATTGTTACGATTTTTGTTTTCTAGCATTCAGCATAGCAATGACGAGTGCAAAGGGAAGGAGCAAGAGTAATAAAGCACCGAACTTTGGGAAAATCGGTTTTGAGGCCACCACACACGGTTTAACAAGTTCAAAATTTCCTTGCCGATTATTTTCTTGTTCAAATACAATTTTTCGACCTTGAAGTCCAAGTTCGGCTTCATAAATCCGCATTAAATCTGGTGGGGAACCGTAAATAACACCGTTTCCACGCGGAACGGTTTGCTTAATTAAATAGGCCTTAATGCTGTCGAGTTCAATCAATTCTTCTCTAATATGTTCAACCATTATCCCTGTCTCTTCAACCCGTTCTCCTTCGGCCTTGATGTAATGGGGATTAAGCTCAAAATAGTCCAAAATCGCGTTTTGCAAAGGAATAAAAGCCCCCGTATCGCTGCATTGCAGAATGATAATAGCGAGTCTAACGGAGTCGTGAAATTTACCATCCCAAATGATTTCAGATTCTATTGATTTTATTGTATGAGCTACCTCAGTATCAATACCTAATTCTCTAAATAGTCCTTCGTGGTCTTCAGATCTGCTCAATGCATACAGATCTTCAATCATATTAATGAAGGTTAAATCAGTCGTGTTGTGAGGAGTGAGAATGAATTTACTCTCATACGTTTCGGGTAACAAAATGGACAAAAGAAACGCCAAAGCGATGGAACTTATCAGCCAAAACGCAGAACGCAGTGGATTACGCCAAAGAAGAACCAAAGGTGAGGCCAATTTGCGAACGATACGTATGGACAAACGATATAGCTTTTCAGCTATTTCTTCAATATCAAATTCGTCTTGGTGGTTGTCCATTTGCGATTAATTCCTTTGGTCGCGAAATTATGCAAATTCAAACGCAAGCCTTGGTTGATGAACTTATATTAGCGCCTAAATTAAGCCAAACAAATCATCGTGAATCTTAGGAAAAACAGCATATGGACGCTTTTAGAATATAGCGCCTACCCATTGTTGATGGTGATTGCCACTCCTATTTTTCTTTCAAAGTTGGGAGCTGAACAATATGGACTTTGGATGCTGTTCAATACCATTGTGCAGTTTGCAATGGTGTTGAATTTAGGAATAGGTGATGCTACGATTCGACTTGTTGCAGAATCCATCGGGGAGAAAGACGCTAAGAAAATGCGTATTGTCATTCAGCAAAACCTAAGGGTCGGCTGGATCATGTTCTTGGCACTCATAGGTATAGCAGCGGCTATTTATTTGCTAATTTCCTTGATTTCAATGCGTGAAATTCCCGGGATCAATGCGCAAGTTCCTTTATTAATTCTTGTTCCGGCTTGTATTTCAGTCGGGATAAAATTTGTAGAAATTGTTTGTCTTAGCATTTGGAAGGGTCTGCAACGCTTTGATATCTCGTCTAAATTCAATTTGGCTGGACGAAGCGCAGTCGTTTTAATGAATATTCTACTCGTGAGTTTAGGGTATGATTTATTTCTCGTTTTGGTAGCCACAGCGTCCATGCAGGCGGTTGTTCTTTTGATTCAACTATATGTTGTTAGACATAACATTCAAGGTGTTTCTGTGTATCCATTCGGGTCAAGCAAACTTCGGATTTCCTATATCAAGTATAATTTTTGGTATTGGATGCAGTCGGCAATCGGAGCGCTAGGGTTTTCCTTAGACAAAGCTTTTGTTGTGGCGCTTACGGATTTAAAAACATTTGGGTTTTACGCCATTGCTTCCATGATTGGTACTCAAATTCATAATCTGCTGGTCTCTGTTGGTGCTTTTGTTTTTCCGGATTCGGCTCGAAAGAAATCGGAAGTAAACTCGCTGCTTGAATCGTTTCGAGTACACGCCACCATGGTCGAGGGTTTAGGGCTAGGTGCCTGCCTTTTTTTATTGACAATAGGTCCATTTGTGCTCACCTTGTGGTTAGGTGATGCCTATGCCGATGCAGCACTTTTTATACGGCTCTATTTGATTTATGAGGCCGTATTACTTTTAACGATTGTACCCTATCAAATGATAAATGGGAGCGACTCATTCCGGTTGAATACAGCTTATGAAATCATTTTCCGCATCCTTCAGTTCGCAGCAATGTTTGTGGTTTACAAGGTGCTTGGTTCAGCTTATCTACCGCTCGGACTGCTGATCGGAGCTTTTATTATTCTTCCCATTCAATACGGCTGGCTTCGAAAGCGGATATTAAAAGTGCAATTCAAGGAGTTTTTACCAGAACTGTTTTTTGTGGCAGGAATTTTTTGTCTGGTTTGGTTTAATAGCCTTGCTTTTGACTTTATACTAAGCCTCATCATATTTTCTGCCTACATTTTCTTTCGTTTTTTGCCCTTCGCTCGACACTTCAATTTTCGGTTTCGAAATGCTTAGGATCAAAAGACATAAGATCCACAGCGCGATCGCTTTTGTCTATGTCTTTTTTAACGCATTGTTATTGCCATTTGGTTTGCTTTACATGCATCTCTTGTCACCCCTTTTTTACGGATATCTCTTTATTAAAAAACGAGGATGGGTGGTCTTCCCTTTGCTTCTGATTTTACTTCCTTTTGATATCATTCATCTTGTAAATGGAGTTGATTTAAGCTCGTTTTTAGTTTCGAATGCACTGGCAATTAGCACGTTTATTGTGATTTCGACCTTCGCCTATGGCATGCGCCATTTTTTAAATATGCATGCCATTTTTAAGCAAGTGGCCATGTTAAATCTAGCTTTAACCATTATCGCGATCATTGTGCTCTTTACCGATTGGAAAGAGTCCATGTGGTATTTGGAAAAATTCACGAACAACGTTTCGGATTTCCCGAGACTAAAAATGCTCACGTACGAAGCCTCCTATTATTCACTGATTTTGGCGCCAGTTGTCATTTTCCATTTGCTAAAAGTGCTCCTGCGACAGCATAAAACGAATGCAATTGGCCTGCTCGTTGTTGTTGTGGTTCCGCTGTTATTGAGCTTTTCAGTTGGCGCTTTGGCCAGTATTGCCTTCGCCTTTCTTACCCTATTCTTGATGCATTGGCAAAAGGTGTTCTACAATCGCGGGTTTTTCAGCTTTGTGATGGTGTCGGTCGCTATTGTTGGGTTAGTAGCGCTTATTGCCCTGATTCTTTTTCCGCAAAATGCCGTCTTAATTCGCTTGGAGAATATCATTGGAGGCACCGATTCTTCTATGCTGAGCAGAACGAAATACGCCTTTATCACAGCCGGACAAGTGGCGAGAGAACGCAGCATATGGTTCGGAGCCGGTTTAGGCCAAATCAAAATGTTGGTTCCTGAAATTGCAGAGAAATATTATGGGTATAAAGGTGATGTTGGTATTGTGCGTATTCCCAATGCAATTGGTGAGACCTTAGCCACCTTTGGAATTGTCGGATTGGCGATTCGGATTGGACTCATTTGGTTTCTATATCATTGGTGCAAAGTGCGTGACAATTACTTCCAAACCATCTTATTCGTATTCATATTCATCTATCAATTTACAGGTAGTTTTCTCGTAAATATGGTTGAATATGTGTGCTGGTTATTCGCATTTATACGGGTTTTTCCGGAATTTGATGTTCCTATAACAATCAACAGTAAAAGCCCATGAAACTGAGTGTAATCACGGTGGTTTTAAATGGCGAAAAGCACATTAAACAGTGCATAGAATCTGTAGTGTCGCAAAAAACGAATGATGTGGAATACATCATTGTGGATGGCGGCTCAACAGACGGAACATTAGAAATCATTCGAAGCTTCGAGCCTTTAATTGATCGAATTATAAGCGAACCCGATCATGGCATAGCCGATGGATTCAACAAAGGAATTCAGCTTTCGACAGGTGATGTAATTGGTTTTATAAATGCCGATGATTGGATGGAAGAGGGTGCAGTGGCTCATCTACTCAATCGAACGGATCAAGCGGATATTTACTATGCTCGGATGCGCGTTTGGATGACAGAAAAAAGATCCTTTGTTGCGACTGCAGATCATAATCAATTGCGTATAAAAATGACTCTAAATCACCCAAGTGTTTTTGTGAACCGCAGCGTCTATGAGGTGTTGGGCGGATTCAATGCTTATTATTCCGTTGCCATGGATTACGAGTTTTTGCTACGAGCCCTAGCTTCCGAGTGTGAATTTTCGGACTCAAAATACATCCTCACAAACATGCGATGGGGTGGGGTAAGCGATAAGGAATGGATTAAGGGCATAAAGGAAGTGAGACGAGCTAAGGACGAAATGCTCGGACCTTCTTGGTTGCATGTATTTGATGCGATGAAACAAGTGCTCGAAACAGGCGCTTCGCGCTGGTTGCTACAATCTGCATTTGCAGGTTTATTTGCTCGTTATCGAAGCAGGTATTCATCCTTACCTAAATTCGAAGAGACGCGTATTCGTGAATAACATTCGAAACCATATGCGCTTGCCTGTTTGGGTGGCTGTCATTCTGATGATCTTAATTGGCTTGCTCAAATTTGACGGTCAGTTGGCTGATTTTGCGAATAATTATTTCGGAGCAAAATTGCTTTTTGATGGAGTAACCTTCGATCAGCTCTACGATCCGTATCAATTTAACCGATTGGTGCTCGAACTCGGATTCGAAGGATTGTATTTAAATTTTATGGTTTTGCCACCAATTACCGCGCTCTTTTTTACTCCGTTTTTGATACTTGAGCCGCTTCAGGCTAAAATTCTTTTTAATGCCATCAGCGCAGCGTTTTTTCTGCTCACACTTTTTCGACTCTTAAAGGCTCAAAACATCAACTTTTGGTTGGGTCCAGCATTCATACTCGCATGTTTTGTCCCCATCGCTAGTTGTTTGTATCAAGGTCAGCTATATCTCCTGCTTTTTGTTTTCATCGTTGAAGGTTATTTGGCCTTTCAACAAAAGAAAGATTGGAAGGGCTCAGTTTTCTGGGGAATGGCCGCATGCTTAAAAATATTTCCTATCCTCCTTATCTTATTGCTTTGGCGTGAAAAACGATGGTCTGCTTCCTTCAAGTACATAGCTACAGCAGTTGGGCTCGTGCTGATCAGTTGCATTTTTGTGCCTGTTGATTTTTGGTTGCGATATGTAATGGAAGTGTTTCCTAGAATATTGGCGAATGAATTCAACGATCCTTTTTCAGCATCGCATCAATCGATGAGTGTTTTGCTGCGTAGCCTATTTGTCTATGACTCGCACTTAAACCCTAATCCTTGGATAGAAAACTTCCAAATCTTCACGGTCTTAGATATGCTCTTTAAACTCAGCATGCTCTACGCCCTTTGGAGGCTCTTGATGAAAACGAAAAGCAGCCTCGAAGGATTTGGGCTGGTCCTCCTTTTTGCCATTGCCTATAATGGCTACAGCACCGTTTATGCTATGGTTTTGTTGTTGCCACTGATGCTCGGACTTTGGAAAAGGAAAACGCCCATCTCCTATCTTACTTTGGTGGTCTTGGTGCTCGGATTTAGCATTCCAGCTACGCTGGTTTCGAGCGTTTTTTCTGGATTTACATTGTTTCGGATGGCCATGTTTCTGTTGGCGTTGATCCTGATCTTTTTTGCGTTTAAACCGAAGCTTCAAACATTGGCATTTGCTCCAATTGTTCTTTTTGCCATAGTCGTCTCCTTTTTGAAACCCGATCCGAATATGGATGCTGAATTGGTTGGCCCTCAGTCAAGTGAATTATTGACTTTTGATTATGCGTTAGGGGCGAATGGAATTACGACTCATTTTTTTAATGAAAATGGAGAACATGCTACACATTTAGATAAAGAAATTCTTTCCATTGATTCTACCAGCGTTCAGTTAAAAGATGGACAACTGTATTTTAATGATGTGGCCATTACTAAAGGTTCCGACCGCAAACGAAAACCTCGATTGGTCAACGAATCAGAAGTTTATTACCTCAGTGATGCGGGGCGAGGTGTAGGCTTTTTTGCGTTGCGAAAAATGACATGGATTCATGGTCAGAACTAAAAAAATAGGCATGGCTGCGGCAAACGGACTTTGGCAGGTTTTTCCAACCATAAGCCTATTGTTGATGTCTTTCGTTGTCGTTCGATTATTCTCTTTAGCGGTTTGGGGCGAATTGGTTTATATCATTATCGCATCTCAGTTCATAAACACCCTCATCAATTGGGGGAATAAAGACTTTTTACTTCGAAGCTTTGCCGAACGTCCCAGTCATTTTTACGAGGCTTTTTCCACCTTTTTCGCGGAACGATCGGTTGTTGCAGTAATTGCTTTGGTCGCAATTTTTGGACTGCCTTTTTTTTGGTTTTCGCTCCCGTTTACCATCACGCTTGCTTTGGTAGTTCTTGGTCGTTTTTTACAACAAAGCATGGACGTTTTGGTTGTGATTCATCGAAGATTTTCATTCGCGTTAAAGCTCGAATTCATTCTAATTGGAGTTCAAATATCTGCGCTCATATTTGGTCGGTATATAGCTGATATCGTGCATCCGATGCATTTGGTATACACCGTATTTGCGGCTGGATTATTAATCAAGGGCGTCATTTATTTGCTGCTTTTCCGCTCATCTTTTGTCTATCCCAGCTGGACGTTTCATTACCTCGAAAAGTCCTTCGCTTTTGCGCTTCAAACTTGGACGGGATTGTTGGCGAGCCGAATGGATATGGTCGTGGCGGCTCTGGTTATGAGCGAGGCTACGCTTGGTGTTTATCAAATCATCATGTCGTTTTTATGGAACATACAGGCTGGAGCGAATCACTTTAGTGGACCATTTATACATCAATTTTTTCGCTTATCAGAATCCGTTAAACGCTCGAGCGAACAACTTTTGTGGAAAATCGGTATAGCGATCAGTGCCTTTGGTGTACTTGCTATGTTCGTTGCGCTCACATGGTTGTTTCAAATTCAATTGTCATATGAGTTAATGATTCCTTGTTTTATTATCGCCATACAAGCCTATATCTACCTTCCATGGCTCTTTCGGATGATGCAAAAGGATGATCAGCGCTTCATTGTTTATTGGAATGTAGTTTCCGTCCTCTTATTGAGTATAATACTCATTTCCGCCTTTTATATGTTAGAGTTAAACATCGGTTATATATTGTGGCTTGTGGCTGTGCATCAAAGTCTTGCAACGATTATGATTTTTGGAATTTATCGTCAAAGAAGCAGCAAATGGGCGTGATTGATCACCTTCTTGTACATCCTGAAACCCTCGTAAATCGAGATGGTTTAGCCACCGTGTTTCAACCTTCATTTGAAGCTACTTTACGCACGTTTTTGTCGAAATTTGAGGAGGTAAGGGTCCAACAAAATGTTGTCATTGAAGATGAAAATACGCGAGCTAAACTACCGTTCCCCTTGGCTGATTCTGATAAAGATTGGCAATGGAGGCTTCAAAGCTTAGATCTTGTAAACCAAATATTCAAGGCTCATCCTGCTGAAACTATTTTAGAAATTGGAGCGTGGAATGGTTGGCTTAGTCGTCACTTGGCGAAGAACGCTCAGCTGGTTGTGGCCGCTGACTATTTTGATCATGCCCAAGACGGGTTGCGTACCATTCAGAATGTGGCTAATATCATTCCGCTGCATACAGATACATCCATTATTTCTGAAACATTTCTGGCAGAAGGTTTTGACTTTATCGTATTGAACCATTGTTTGGCTTTTTTCGAGGATCCGGCCGCATACGTTGAAAGTTTGGTTCCGCTTCTAAAACCAAACGGTCGTTTAATTGCGCTAGGCTGCACGGTTTATGAAAACGCGCATCGAGTCAGCGCAAAACATGAGCGGGAAACGGAAAAATTCAAGCAGGCATTTGGATTCGAAAAATTCATTCATCCCGCAAAAGGGTTTCTAGATCAAAAAGACAAACATCGGCTCCAACAGTTTGGAGCCACATTCAAGCCATATCCGAAGCTTTGGAAACAAAACGTGCTTGCCACCTTCTTGGAATATCGTCCTAAATATTATCTCATTGAATACGTAAAAGGATGAGAAGTTGTGGACTCGTAATATTGCTGGCAATCTCACTGACTTCATGCGTGCATGAACCTTTTAATTCCGTTGCCGATCAACCAGACATCGAATTGATCTGGCATAAAAGTTATTCAAGCGAAACCCGCAATGACATTGACACAGGAATGCTTTGGGCACTTTCATTTCTGGGTGCGGAATGGCCA
Organism: uncultured Flavobacteriales bacterium; assembly: GCA_943788145.1. Lineage (GTDB taxonomy): Bacteria > Bacteroidota > Bacteroidia > Flavobacteriales_G > Salibacteraceae > SHAN690. The sequence continues at coordinate 7,363 of CALSPD010000017.1, read as the reverse complement.
GCAGGAAGCTATAACAAAACGGTGGTTTGGCTCAATGATAATAGAGCCGAATTGCATCTTGACCAAGCCGGATTCAATCCATCAGCCGCTGCAGCTTTAAGCGAAATCATCCTTGCGGCCAAATCTTCTGAAGAATACAACGTGCATGGTGCGTTTGATCTTGGTCGATTTGTGGCGCTTTGTCTTCTATCCAGCCCAAATTATTATGCCATAACAGGCGTCCCAAAAAAGCTGGACGACTTTCTAGCGGGCTCGACCATATTGAATGATTCGGCCGCTGCCATTCGAAAATCTACGGTTTCAAAAGTCGATCGACTGGTGCACATGACGGACACCAACGAGGAAGTTAATAGGGCGAAATTTGTGGCTAAGGAAGGAACCCTTGATAGCGTTTCCAGCTATTTTGAGTTGGAAGAGTTTGAGGTGATGGACATAATGTCGAATGGTCAACTGCGATTCGCGGTTTACAATAAGCTTGGCGATTTATTGAATGGGTCAGATTCTATTTATAGCAATGGTGGGAAGCCCTCAAAATGTCTTTGGTGCCACGAAACGAACATCAACCGAAATTTCATCCCACATGCTTCGCATCCAGCTTTTGTTTCCGTGGATGAGTTTAATGTGCGGGTGGGGAAGTGGCAAGAAAATTTGTTGCTTTTTCGCTCGACCTTGCAAACGGATGTGGAATTTGATCAACGACAAAATCACACGTTTACAGAACTATTGTACATCGGCTTCATGGAACCATCGGCCGACCGACTGGCTTCGGAGTGGGGCATGGAAAAGATCGAAGTGGAAACCTTATTGAGTTCAATACCAAAGCATGACCATGACGAATTTAATTTCATGACGGATTTATACCACAGGCGAGATGTGGAAGACTTCGCACCTTTCAAATCCCTGCGAGTTTCGGACGATGCGCGCGAACCTGACTAACTTCGAGGCCGACCTAATACCGTAAACCAATATGCTTTCAACGTCTGTCATAAAACGAATCAATGCGCTCCTCATGCCGCAGCGACTCTTTTATGGGCCAGAGTGGATCGTGCTGGGAGTGAATAATGTCTGCAATTTACATTGCAAAATGTGTGATGTTGGTTTGGGAAACACGGACACCGTCTTTTCCCAAAATTTGGTTGGCACGTCACCCATGAATATGCCTTTGGATCTGATTCGACATATCATTAACGAAGCGGCTAATCATTATCCTAACACCAAACTCGGCTATGCATTTACCGAACCATTGGTTTATCCGCACTTAGTCGAGTCCTTGGAGTATGCGAATGAAAAAGGCTTATTTACCAGCATTACAACAAACGCTTTGACCTTACCCCAAAAAGCTGAGGCCTTGGCAAACGCGGGATTGAACGAAATTTATGTTTCCTTGGATGGGCCTGAAGATATTCACAATGAAATCAGAGGACATCCGAAATCGTTTCAGAAAGCTGTAGAAGGCATTCAGAAACTGTTTTCCTTGAAGCATCGTCCAGAAGTATCCATTTTCTGCGTGATTACCGAGTGGAACATCGGCTATCTCAAGGCATTCGTAGAGTTTTTTCAGGATTATCCCTTGAAAGAAATCGGCTTCATGCACACCAATTTTACGCCCGATTGGCTTGCAGAAAAACACAATGCCAAATTTGGAGGACTTTACGCGGCCACCTTGTCGAACACAGGTGAGATCGATTTGAGTAAAATGGATTTAAAAATGCTTTGGAGCGAAATGGAGGCGATTAAATCCATGAAGTTGAATTTCAAAGTCTCGTTTTCTCCAGAATTTGAGCATTACAACGGACTGGAAACGTTTTATCGTCACCCTGAAATAAAAATTGGCAAACGTTGCAACGATGCCTTTCGAAATGTGATGATTAAAAGCGATGGTAGCGTGATTCCTGCACATGGAAGATGTTACAACCTCAATGTTGGAAACATCCACAACCAAAGCTTGGCCTCGATTTGGAATAGCAGTCAATTGGGCCAATTTAGAAAAACATTAAACCAAGAAGGTGGTTTGCTGCCCGCCTGCAGTCGCTGTTGCAGCGCATTTTAAGATGAAGAATAAAGTTCTCCTTTTTAACCCACGAAGTGCCGATAAAAAATATCGGGTACCTAATTCCATTCTTCAGATTGCAGCTGCGATTGATGGCCAATTCGAATGGGTCATTGTGGATGGAAACCGAGAGGATAATCCATGGAAAAAGTTGAAGGCAGAGCTCGACACCGGAAGTTTTAAATACGTTGGATTCACCGTTATGCCTGGGCCTCAACTCAAACAGGCCATTCCGCTTTCGAAGACCATCCGGCAAGAATATCCAGAGGTGTTTATGATTTGGGGCGGTTATTTTGCTTCAAATCAATACCAAACCGTATTGGATTCGGGCTGGATAGATTACGTCATAAGCGGTCCAGGAGATAATGCATTTCCGAATCTTTTAAAGGCACTAGACCTTAGTGCATTGCCAAACTCAGAGGAAATCCATGCCATCAAAAACCTCATTTTTAAAAGCAACGGGGTTATCGTAAAAACGGCCAAGGAAGAACTGCTCGATTACAATAAACTGCCAAGACTTAGCTACGATAAACTGGATGACTTCTATTCTATGGAAGCTTATTTAGGGAAAACCTATTTAGGGAATAAAACCTTGGCTTACCACAGCAGCTTTGGCTGCCCGTTTACCTGTTCATTTTGTGCCGTAGTTCCCATCTACAATGCCCGTTGGAAAGGAATGAGCGCAGAAAACGTTTATCGTGACGTGAAATACGTGAAGGATAAATGGGGTGCGGACGCCATCGAATTTCACGACAATAATTTCTTCGTTTCCGAAAAAAGAACGGTCGAGTTTAGCCGATTAATCCGAGATGAAGGCATGATATGGTGGGGAGAAGGCCGCATCGATACGATTGATAAATACAAAGATGAAAGCCTTTCAGCAATGCGCGAAGCAGGCTGTAAAATGATCTTTTTTGGAGCGGAAACGGGCAACGATGAAGTCCTAAAAAAAATGGACAAAGGCGGAACGCAAAGTGCCGCTCAAATTTTGGCTTTTGCTGAACGGATGAAAAAATTCGACATCATTCCCGAATACAGCTTTGTGTTGGGAACACCGGCAGATACTCCAGAAGAAGTTATGGCGCAAATCGATTTCGACATCGATTTTATTCGTCAGGTCAAAGAAGTGAATCCAGATACGGAAATCATTATTTATATCTACAGTCCTGTGCCGACCGAGGGTTCTGAAATGTTCCAATCCGTTTTGGATGCTGGATTTCGATTTCCACAGCACTTGGAAGATTGGCTCAATGCCGATTGGGAAAATTTTGATTTGCGTAAAAATCCTCTGACGCCTTGGTTAACCCCAGCCATGATCGATAAAATCCAACATTTTGAAACCGTCTTGAATGCGGCTTATCCAACTGTTTCGGACATTAGAATGTCACGATCGCAACGCAGTTTGATCAAAACCATGGCTAAGTTTCGCTATAAGAACAAGATGTACCATTATCCCTATGAATTAAAGGCGCTGCAAAAACTTTGGAAATATCGTCAACCGGAAATTCAAGGCTTTTAGAAACGCTATCAATCGCTTGAATATGCCGAATCTACTGAAACGACTTGTTCATTACACTTACCGTCCGTGGGCCATAGCTTATATCAAGAAGGACAGATGGTTTCTAAGCAATGGCTTGAACATATTTGTACCAACAGGTGTTTTTCATCCCGGTCTGTTTTTTAGTACAAAGCTTCTTTCAGCCTATCTTACATCTGATTCTCTGCGAGGGAAAAAGGTGCTTGAACTTGGATCGGGTTCAGGTTTTCTGGCTTGTCTGTCTGCAAAAGTAGGAGCAAGTGTAACCGCACTAGACATTAATCCTCTGGCTGTAAGAGTGACTCAAGAGAATGCTGAAAGAAACAGATTGAATGTACTGTGTTTAGAATCGGATTTATTTGAGAAGTTGCCGATTCAGCCCTTTGACGTCATCGTAATAAACCCGCCATATTATCCCAAAAAACCATCGAATATGGCGGAACATGCTTGGTATGCCGGAGAAAATTTAGAATACTTTGTTCGGCTTTTCGCTTCGATTAGCCATTATATGAAGATGGATACTGAGGTCATTTTTTCGGTTTCTAGCGATGTGGAAATTGAGCGTTTAAAGCTGATTGCGGCTGAACACGGATTTGACTTTGTTCAGATTCAAAAAAAATGGACGATTTGGGAATGGAACTATCTATTTCAACTCAGAAATTCTAAGTAGGTTTGACCAATGCCCGACACGGAAACCCAAACAAAAATCCAAGCCCTATCAGCTGAAGAAATTAGCATACTTGAAACGCTGATATATATCGGCATTTTCAAATATCCATTAAAACCATCCGAAATTCATCAGTACGCCCCTTTTGCTATGAGTCCCATGGTTATTGTGCCCTCATTGAACTACTTAGCGAATTTGGGTTTGATATTTCAACTTGGGAATTATTACGCCATTGACGATCAGCCAGATTGGGTTGCACTGAGAGAGAAAGGGAATGCAGCCGCTACAAAAATGATGAAGGTCGCAAAGCGTTATGTTCGCCTTATTAGTTGGTTTCCCTTCGTTCGTTGTGTTTGTATTTCTGGTTCATTATCCAAAGGCTACGTGGATGAGGGAGGAGACGTAGATTACTTCGTTGTTACTGAACCCGGCCGATTATGGATAGCGCGGACGCTGTTAATCGGGTTTAAAAAGATATTTCTACTTAATAGTAAGAAGTACTTCTGCATCAATTATTTGATTGATACAAACCACCTTGAAATTCCAGATCAGAATATTTTTACGGCTACAGAAATCCAGACATTATTGCCAATGTATGATGCCGAACTCTATAATAAATTTCTACAGCGAAACGAATGGTCGAAGGCATTTCGGCCGAATATGAAAACCCTCGATCTAAGCGATGTCTTGCCCAAAAAGCGTTATTGGTTAAAGGGATTATTTGAAACCTTGTTGTCCAATTCCATGGGTGACGCGCTTGATTCTTGGATGATGAAGTTGACCATGAAACGCTGGGGAGAAAAAGTTCGCCCATTTCAACAAGGAGTTTTTTGAGCACGCACTTCGCTCTCGGAAATACGTTTCAAAACACCATCCTCAAAACTTTCAAAAACGGGTTTTGGAAGCCTTTGCTGAAGGGCATAAAAGCTTTGAGTTAAAGCATAATTTGGAATTGAAACGGCCAAATGATTGATGTCTTATTTGCGCATAGCTATTTCCTTCGATTCGATCCAAAACAATGGAAGGCTCAACAACCTTTCCCTCCGTTAGCAACCATCTACGCAGCTTCGGTCTTACGAAACGAAGGCTGGAAGGTCGATCTGTTTGACACCATGTTTTCTCTTTCTGCAGAAGAATTGACGACTGCATTAGACGATGTAAAGCCAAAGGTTTTTGTCATCTATGACGATGGATTCAATTACCTCACTAAAATGTGTTTGACCAACATGCGTGATGCGGCCTTTCGAATGATGCAGTTGGCTAAAGAAAGAGGCATAACTGTTATTGTGTCGAGCAGTGATGCCACCGATCATAGCGAGGATTACCTGCGGGGTGGAGCCGATTATGTGATTTTTGGTGAGGGAGAACTCACCTTAAAAGAGCTCATTTCAAGCATTCTTAATGAAACGGTAAAAGCAGAATTAATAGCCGGATTGCGGTTTTTAAAAGATGGTCAACTCGTTCAAAACGCGCCTCGAAAAAACGCCACCGATTTAGATCAGTTTCCTCTTCCTGCCTGGGATTTGGTTGATATGGAAGCTTATCGAAACATTTGGTTGAGCGCACATGACAAGTTCATCTTGAATATGGTGACCACGCGTGGCTGTCCCTTTAAATGCAATTGGTGTGCAAAGCCGATTTATGGCAACCGTTACAACAGCAGAAGCCCAGAACGGGGTTGTAGAAGAACTAAGCATGTTGAAGGAAACATATGACTTTGACGGCATTTGGTTTTGCGATGACATTTTTGGATTAAAACCGGGATGGGTAAATCAATTTGCGGATTTAGTCGAAGCTGCCAACCTAAAATTCAAGTTCAAAATTCAATCGCGGGCTGACTTACTGCTTCAAGAAAACAATGTGGCGGCTTTGGCGCGCGCTGGTGCTGATGAAGTGTGGATCGGTGCCGAAAGTGGTTCTCAGAAAATTCTGGACGCCATGGACAAAGGAACGACCGTAACGCAGATTCACGAATCAACGCGTTTGATGAAAAGCGTTGGCATCAAACCTTGCTTTTTCCTGCAATTTGGCTATCCCGGAGAAACCAAGGAAGATGTAAAAGCTACGTTGGAAATGGTGTTTAGCCTTTTACCACATGACATCGGAGTTTCTGTTTCTTATCCGCTTCCCGGAACAAAGTTTTATGAAAACGTCAAAACGGAATTGAGTGCAAAGCAAAATTGGACGGACAGCGATGAATTGCTTGTCATGTTTAAAAGCACCTATCCCGCTCCCTTTTATAAAAGCTTCAACGGCATATTCATCATGAGTTTCGGAAGCGAAAAGGGATGGAAGCGTTGCAGCGTTTAAAGGACTTAAACGATTTTAAATTGGCGCTATCCCTCAGTTATCGCATCCCTCAAAGCCTGATTTCAAAAGTCCAACTTGCAAGCTATGGATAAGCCAGCTTTTGATGCCTTTGCAGTCGATTACGACCGTGAGTTCAGTTTTGGATGCATCGGAAAACTACAGCGCGCACGGGTTTGGCGCTTTTTAGATCGTGATCTTAACCCAACTAAAAAGCTTTCCATTCTTGAAATTAATTGCGGTACCGGCATAGACGCTTTATATCTCGCCAAGAAGGGTCATTCTGTGTTAGCTACGGATATCAGCGCTGAAATGATTCAAGTAGCCAAACATCAAACCCATGAAAACCTTCGGTTTGAAGTGTGTTCGTTTCAGGAGCTTTCAACCCGCTTTCAGGAAGCACAATTTGATATGGTATTCAGCAATTTTGCTGGATTAAACTGTGTGGATACAAAGGAGTTGAGCAGTCTTAACAACAGCCTATCACGCCTTTTGAAACCGGGCGGAAAGTTCATCGCAGTCTTACTCGGAAAACACTGTTGGATGGAGCGGCTTTACTTTCAATTCAAAGGAAATAGCGAAGCTGCGAAACGAAGATTAAGCCGAAGCGAGGCTCTATTGAACGAACAAACAACGCAGTCAGTTTGGTGTTATGACACGGATGAATTAAAAGAAATCTTTGATGCATTCCAATTGAAGCGAAGTCGACCAATCGGCCTCTTTATACCTCCATCTTATTTCGAAAAGTGGATTTCAACGCGAATGATTTTATTGAAAAGCCTTTTTGGAATGGAAATACTAT
>CALSPD010000016.1 GCA_943788145.1 uncultured Flavobacteriales bacterium | reverse complement strand
CCGGACGGGTCGAGCACCGACCCAGGGCGGGGCGGTCGAGAGTCAAACGCCCAAGGCGAACTGCAGGGCGCCTTGTCCAGCATGATGAGCGCCACGGCCATCGTTGGTCCCGTTATGATGACAAGCATTTTTTCCTTTTTCTCAGGAGCCGATGCACCCTTCCATTTGCCGGGAGCAGCCATGTATTTGGCCGCTATTTTCACCGTGATCAGCTTGCTACTGAGTTGGCGAACGCTGCGTAACTTTGCCGGCTAAAGGCTAGGTAAAGGAGCGCCATTTACTCCCATACCAAACAACGCTAAGTCATATCGCACAGGGTCGTTGGCATCAAAGTTTGTCAAGCGCTGAGTAAGTTCATTTACGGCTTTCCAATCGTCTTGTTTGCGCGTTAATAGGCCCAGTTTTCGGGCGACATTGCCGGTGTGAACATCCAATGGTATCATCAGCTCCGAAGCCGAAATTGACTTCCAAATGCCAAAATCGATGCCCTCCTTAGAACTGCGCACCATCCAACGCAAAAACATGTTCAGCCGCTTGGCCGAAGATCCTTTGACTGGATTACTGACGTGCTTTTTGCTTCTGTCCAAATGTTCGATGCTGAAAAACAGCTCGTGGAAACGGCTCAGGCGCTCAAAGTTGCTGGTCGCCTCGGGTGAGGAAAATGCAGATTCAAGTCCTTGCTTTTTAGTGTAAATGTGTTGCAAGGATGCCATGAAGAACATGGCATCATCGGCATTAAAAGTGCGGTGGACAAAACCTTTAAAACGCTTTCTGTCTTTGGCTTCGTGATTGACAATGAAATCGTGCGGAGCCTCATCCATCAAGGCCATGAGTCGATTGGCGCTCTTGATAATGCTTATGCGTTGTCCCCAAGCAATGGTGGCTGTTAGGAATCCAGCGATTTCAATGTCTTCTTTCGAACTAAATCGTTTTGGAATCTTAATTGGGTCGTTGTCAATGAAGTCTGGCCGAGCAAATTGCCCATAAGCCTCTTCAAGCATCCATTTCAATTCCTGATCGGTGTACATGTCAGCCGTGTGCTACTTCTTTCGATTCTGCCCTTTGTCGCCTCGCGTGAGTGGGCGCTTAAATTTTGTCTTGATCTCGCGTTTGTAGCGACTACCCAAGTTGACTTTGCTGTTTTTTGCGCTCTTATCGTGGAAGGCACCGCCCGAATTTTTATCAACCGAACCATCGTGTTGCAGGTTGTATTGATTGCTGCGCTCTATTTCTTCTGGAATTTTCTCCTTCGAAACTTCCACATCCTCAGGAAAAGCTTGTTTGGGAATTTCATAGTCCATCAAGGTTTCAATGGACTGCAACCATGCTTCTTCCTTGTCTGAATAGAAGATGATAGACTTTCCTTTGGCCTCCGCTCGGCCCGTTCGTCCTATGCGGTGAATATAGTTTTCGGGAAAGGCTGGTGTGTCAAAGTTGATGACGTGCGACACCTGATCTAAGTCTAATCCGCGGGCGATAACATCGGTAGCGATCAAGATGCGATGCTGCCAGTGTTGAATTGTTTGATGACGTCCAAACGGTGGTTTTGCGACTTGTTTGAATGGATAATGCCCATTTCTGTAACGTAAACCGGACTGAGTTCATCGTACAACCTGTCGGCAATTTTTTTGCTGGGCATAAAGACCAACACTTTCGAAAACAGATTGCCGTCTTCCAGCAAACGCGAAAGCAAGTTGGCTTTGGTGTAAAAATTGGGCGCGGGGTAGGCTTGCTGCTCAATGTTTTCCAGCGGTGTACCGCTGAGCGCAATGGAAATTTTCACGGGATCGTGGAAAAAACTTCGGATCAGTTCGTCCACATCGTCCGTCATCGTTGCCGAAAACATGATGTTTTGGCGCTTGTCGTTCAGCAGTTCAAAAATGTTGTTGAGCTGAAAGCGAAAACCAAGGTCGAGCATGACGTCCACCTCATCGATGACCAACTTCTTCACGCTTTTCAGCGAAAGCGCAGGTGTCAAAGCCAGATCGTACAAGCGGCCGGGAGTGGCTACCAAATGTCCACGCCTTTCATCACTTCAAGCGCTTGCGTTTTCAAATTCGTCCCGCCATAAACGCCTAACACACGGATGGAAATGTATTTGCTTAAGCTTTCAATTTGATCGACCACTTGCACCACCAATTCACGCGTAGGCACTACGATCAATACGCTGGGATTTAACTCCTTGCTAAAGCGATGGTCTTGCAGAATGGGCAAGGTATAGGCAAAGGTTTTACCCGTTCCTGTTTGCGCAATACCGATGACGTTTTTGCCCGACATCAGCACAGCATAGGCCTCGCGCTGAATGGGAGTAGGGACGTCAAAACCCAGATCGTCCAAGGCATGGATCAAATGCTTTGAAATGTTTAGTTCTTGAAATTGATTCATGGACGAGTGGGATTTTGCGCTACCCACAACACAACTGGTGCGTGGGTTTAAAATTTCGGTGAAGTTAAAGCTATTCACACGATTCGTAGTTCAAAAGTGCCTTTTCGGCTTTATATCCTTTGATCAAAATTAGGTTGGCAACACGCTCGGATATGCGCGAAATGGCATAGAATGATTTCCCCATTAACGAGTGAATGGCTCGATAATGCTTCAGCTCTATTTGTTTCATGAGTTTGCTAACAGCCAATCGCTTGGGCATCTGCTTAATACCTGGCCGATTCGGTATCACTTCTAATTCACCTTTCGGGTTCAGGGTCCGTTTTCGCTGTCGTTTTCGGTGAAGCCGAGGCAAGTGTAGCCTACAAACACATTGGTGTCAACCAGTTCCTTTTTAGGCTCTGGGCAATTGAAATCATAGCCACTTTGGCTGCGGAGTATATAGAATGTCCGCCTAGTCGTTCAAACCTGCGAGGCTAGAGATAAACAGAACCCCACCATCGTTTTGTTTTAATTGGGGCAAAACGGCCTTCGTCAAATAGACGGAACCCAATACGTTGGAATCAAATACCTGTCTGATCACTTCGCCAGAGTTGTCTCCTAGATCTCCATAAGACGACATTCCTGCGTTATTTGCGAGATAGTCAACTTTAGAAAAACGCTCGGTGGCGACCTGAATCAAGCGCTTGCATTGCTGTTCGTTGCAAATGTCTGCTGCCACGTAATAAGCGTTGTTTTTGGCATACGCAAACTCTGCTAGCATGGCTTCGGCTTTGGTTTCCGACCTTCCGTTAATGATGACATTGGCCCCGCGACTCACTAAACCATGCGCCAATGAATTACCCACGCCTTGCGTACTTCCTGTAATCACAAAGGTTTTACCGTTAAATGCCTCATTTGATTTAAAATATCCGTTTGAAATGAACCAGTGGGCGCAAGAACGAACTGCAAGAGAAAGGGGTGTTTGAGGCATTTGCATTTCGTCCTGTGCCTTGCTTGTGTCAAAATAAGTGGTCGATCCACTCATGCGGGCCATGGTGTAACTCAGTTTGGGGGCTTTGCCACGAAGTCGAGCAAATCCACTCAAAATAGCGCCAACCGTTAATATAATAGCGTGGGGTACCTTCAATAAATATGATTGAATACCCAAACTGTCACTCACCAGTTGAGTCAGTTCTTTGAAGGTCATGTTTTCGCCACTTGCAATGTAACACTGGCCTGTTCGACCTAAGTGCATTGCATTGACCGCAGCCCTCGCCACATCGCCCGAATAAACTATGTTTTTACCTCCTTTGCTATATGCTTGTATTCCACCCTTCATCATGTTTAATATCATGCGGCCTGAAGTGGGGCCACTGTCGTGTGGACCAATCATGTAGGCTGGATTGATAACAATGACGGGGAAACCTTCATTCTTGTGCATTTCCAGAAGCTCTTTTTGCACCTTGGCTTTCGAGTCGATGTAGTCTAGACCAAAACCATCTTCATAGTGCTGCACTGATTCATTACCGGGAAACATCGAGTCCTTTTGGGTGAAGTTGCTGCCCGTTCCGATATGTACAAAGCGTGTGATGTTCGCCTTCTTTGCGGCTTTCGCTAGCGCTAAGGTGGCTTCGTGATTGATGCTCCAAATCTTCGGATCTCTTCTAGGCCAAATCTGTGTGCTTGCCGCAACGTGAATGATGTATTGACAATCGGCTAAATAACTGGCATAAGGTAGGTTGTGTGTGATATCTCCTTCAATCACTTTGATTGGCAGTCCATCGATGGTTTGGGTATTCGATTTTGGATAAACCAAAGCGGTGACATCGTGACCATCGTTCAACAATGTTCGGACGATGTATGATCCTAACATTCCATTGGCTCCAGTGACAAATACGCGGCTCTTTCTTGTGTTGCTCATAATAATTGTGGTTATCTAGGTTTTGATTTCGCGGCCAAACCTAGAAGGGGGCAACACCTTTATAAAATGAGTATTTACGAGTGAAGCATGGAACATTTGCATTTATTGCAACCATTGGTTATGCCCGAGCCTCAATTGGCACTCGACCGTATAATGACTGGATTTCTCTAATAAGAATAGTACAGAGCGTTTCATCCATAGCAATCGAAGGAGGCGGGCTGGTCGAAGAGTGAACATGTATACTGAACCATAAAACGTCTTCCCTGATAGCTAATAGCTAATACCTAATAGCTGACAGCCGACAGCTGAATTAACGCAGTGTCACTCAGAGCTTCCACGCAGCGGAATGGTCGAAGAGTAGACACGACTTTCAGTCCTTAAAACGTTTCCCCTGACCGCTGATAGCTGATAACCGAAAGCTGACAGCTGACAGCTGAATTAACGCAGTGTCACTCAGAGCTTCCGCGCAGCGGAATGGTCGAAGAGTTGACACGGCTTTCAAACCTTAAAACGTCTTTACCGGCAACTCGTAGCATTTAATCAAAGTTGTATTTCTCCAAAGCCATTTCTACTGACATGTCAATATACATGCATCCACTGCACGTAGAAATAAGCACATCCGAAGTCTTTATGGTGGCGATTTTATCCAATTGAGTAGCAGATAGTAAACGCCTTTTTCACGCAGTCGGTAAAAGCCCTCAACGGCATAGGCTCGTTTACCCATGACGAAGCATCGAGCCATTCTTCCATCACTTCTGTCCATTGATTTTCCACCATACTTTCCAAGGACGTTCGTAGGTTGGGATCTGTGCCAACAATACCACACGCTGCGCCATATACACCTTTGTTTTCTTGCTGGCCAATGACCAGAGTAGCAAACAGCACAAAAGCATTGTGATTATATACGTCCGAGTTTTCATGAAACAAAGCTAGCGGAACGATGGTGTAAAGCAAAAACCAGTGTCACTCTGAGCTTCCGCGCAGCGGAATGGTCGAAGAGTAGACACGACTTTCAGACCATAAAACGTCTTTACCGTCAGCTGATAGCTGAAAAACCACAGTGTCACTCAAAACTTCTGTCCGGCCACTGGCATGAAGGACAAGGTAGAAACGAGGCACGGTTTACCGATTTATGTTGTCAATGACAGTTTTAATGTGGTGAATAACCCAATCGAACAACCACTTTTTTTGGTCAGTCCGATAAGATGTTCCAAATTTGAGCTAACCTACTAAAAAAGAGCCTTATGAGAAGATTGAAACACCGTGGATATTTCTAATTGTCCTTTTTTAACCAACGCATTCTTTTCATTTGGGCAAGGAACCGAACACCAAGCGCCAACCTTACAAGTCGGTTTGGATGGACTCAGCCTAGGCAAAGGATCGCTCGATGCCGAGTTGATTGCGGAAATCATCGGGCAAAAGCAAAGTGAGATCAAGCTGAAAGTCGTTCAAAGCGCCTTTCTTTCTAAACTTGACAATACGGGGGGTACCGTTTACAACTATGCAGACAATGTGATTAAGGGATTATTGGAAGAATCGAACGAGCAGGTGCGAACTCGGAAAATACTTGAGAGTACCGTCAATTTAGTTTTCACTTACAGCTTTGTGATTAATTCCTTATGCACTTGACAAATGATCAAAAAACGGAAGTGGATGCCCTTTTTGCCTATTATAATAAACAAGGTGTTCCAGAGCTGGATTACAGTAATGGTTTGACTTCAAGAAATTTGAGAGGACTAGACCTGGCCATGGAGAAAGATGCTAAACAACAGCTTCTGTTTAATAACAACTCTAATCGTCAATTCAGTGAAAACGATGAATTTATAACCTACGTTGCGTTTCTAATAGATATTGCTGCTGAGGTTGTGAGAGACAACAAGCGACTCCAACAACCTAGGGGTAATGCGCACTTCGTATTCGAATATTTACGATTATATGAATATCTATTTACGACATAAAAACCACCCTTTATTTTACAAAAATGATGAAGAAGCGGAAACGAGACTAACAGCTGCTCAAAAAGTATACAGGTCTATGGAAATTTCTTTGGCGCGTATGACAGAGATGATCGGAGCTGTAAATTATGCGATTGAGAGAAGCACGCTGGTTAGAATGCAATTACCCGAAGTTGCTTCACTGTTTGATTCTGGAGGCTTACCAACCTTAAATCATTTTTACGACTCTGGTTTAACGAATCGATTGACTTTAATAAAAGATGGACTTGAGCAAATTCAGAATGACTTTGTGAAAGAGTATAAAGAAAGAGTAGCGGTTGTCACGGACGCTGAATTATTGCGCATTGTAAAGATTCAATTTGACAGCGATTTCATTAAACTTCAAAAGGCGCTGGACGATGTGAATTTGGTTTATGAAATCGCGAAATCAAATACTGATCTTCTGAAAAATGAACTTAAAAATGCCACGATGAGCGATGCATTATTTATGATCCAAAAAACAACATTACCTCTACTCAAGGACTTGGCCAGAAACAACCCTGAGTCCTACCAATCGATAATTATAAGCTTGGATGAGTCGCAACGCTTGATTTATCTGCATTTAAAAACTACGTATCCATTTTTGAATAATTTGACAGACGATAGTGACGCATTTATTGATCTTATTAAAAGCCTCTACGAATTTGATCGCTCTAGTACTTTTTCCGATTACAGAAATCTTTTGACCCAATTGGATAATCTATTTGAAGGGGGTGATATCAAACAGGCACTTTCAACCATCAATACGTTCGTCAAGGACTATGTTCAGATAAAGGAACTTGATGGTAAGGAAGTCATAGAATTTAATGTAGAAAGCTTTTTAGCTCGACTTCAATCTATCCAATCGGATAAAATCCAGCGCCTGCAATTCCTATTCACGGTGGGAAAGAACACGGCATTTTTAAACAAGGATTTAACATTAGCCAATGGTGATGTAATGCGCAACTTCACGCATGTCAGCGAAAAAATAGGTTTCTCATTCAAGATAAAATCATGGGGCGATTGGATGCCAAGGAGCCCTGGAGAAAGCTACGGTTCTTTCGGGTATCGCTATACCAAAAAAACAGCTCCGGTTGAGCCACTCGTTAGCAACATTCATATTATTGGCTATGGTTCAGGCATTCTTTACAACGTTGTGAACACAACCAATAACAAGGAGTTTAATTTTCCAATGGCAGGCACTGGAGTTGGGATGACTTTCTACAATGCGTTAGATGTAAACCTTACGGCTGCCGTACCTGTATTCTCAAATGGGACAATGAAAAAATCATTTACTTATCCTATGTACGGCCTTTCGTTTGATATTCAGTTTGTTGAGTATTTGGAAGCACTCAATCGCAAACGAGAAGCAAATCAAACCCAAAAGCGACTTGCCGAAGCAGCATCTGTCAGTAATAATTAGGAATTAAACAAAAAAGTGGGAAGTGATTTCGTACAGTCTGTTCAAAACGGATCAAATGAAACCCTCTAAATTTCGATATTCCGAAACGTCCTATTTTGGATATACGCTCAATCTCGAATTGACCGAGGCTGGTTTTCGATATCAATACAGTGATGGGCCCTTTCCTACCATTGTTTGGAAATCCGTAGAAGTGGAGGCAGACTTCTGGACCATTTTTCATCACATCATGATGGCGCAACCCAAATGGAAGAGAAATTACCATCAGGTTGATGTCTGCGATGGGGTCAACTGGGAGCTCGAATTGGTGTATCCCGATCGGACGTTTAAGTCAAAAGGTTACCAAAGCTGGCCAGCAGGCTTTGATGATTTTCATGGCTGTCTTGGTCTGTTGGGTGTGAAGGAGTTGCTGGATGATGATTAAGTTATCGCTGCCTTCGGTCGCGCTCAGCTGTCGGCTGTCGGCTATCAGCTATCAGCGTGTTTCATCGCCCGTGTCCGCTTCGATTTATCCGCCTCTGGCGTGACCAGCTCCCTTCGGTCGCGCTCAGCATGACACTTAACATTCTTTTTAATGTAGCGTACAAGCTACATTAAACACATTAATACTTACATTTGTAGCGGTAAAGCAACATTATGAATTATTACAATCTCAGTGATCAGGCGTTGTTAGAAACACTTGGAAAGCTGCTCCAACAGCAGCGCCTGCGGCAGGATATGAGTCAAGAGCAGTTGGCGAGTAGAGCAGGAGTGGACCGCACAACCATCAGTTATTTGGAAAACGGACGTGCCGCCAGTATCATTACCTTAGTGCAGGTGCTGCGGGCCTTGCAATTGCTGGACGTGCTTGAACAGCTGGAGTTAACGAATGAAATAAGTCCATTGGAGCTACTCAAACAAAAGGGAAAAACGCGTAAACGTGCTTCAGGTAAGAACACTAGTGGAAATGAACATCCATCAGAATGGTAGCGCGCATTGATTTGTGGGACACCGTTATTGGTGCCGTAGCTTGGGACGATCAACAAGGATTTGCCCGCGTTGAGTTTACAGATGCATACTATCGCTCAGATTGGAATATTGCCCCGCTCACCATGCCCAAGGAAAAACGAATGATTCATCGATTTCCAACGCTTCCAAAGGAGACGTTTATGGGTTTGCCAGGGGCCCTGAGCGATGCCTTGCCTGATCGTTTTGGTTCGCAAGTATTGGACGCATGGCTGGCGAGCAAGGGCAGCAGCATAGCAGAGCTCACCCCAGTTGAGCGGCTCTTGTATCAAGGCAAGCGAGGAATGGGTGCACTGGAATTTCAGCCAGCAAACATGGAATACAAAACCCCTTTAGCCAACATAGAAATCGACTCGCTCGTGAAAGTGGCCAATTCCATTTTGCACGAACGAAATGCACTCGTGCTTCCATTGAATGACATAAACGAACAAGACATGTCTCAACTCATTCAAGTGGGTACATCGGCCGGTGGAGCTAGGGCAAAGGCAGTGATAGCCATAAATAGAAAGACCAAAGAAATTCGATCTGGACAATTGAATCTGCCAAAAGATTTCGAGCACTACATCATCAAATTTGATGGAGTAGATCAACAGAACTTGGGCGATCCAAAAGGCTTCGGTCGCATCGAATATGCCTATTACCTCATGGCGATGGATTGCGGCATCGATATGATGCCCAGCGAGCTTTGGGAAGAAAATGGTCGAGCGCATTTCATCACCCAGCGCTTTGACCGATTGAACGGAGAAAAATTGCACATGCAGACCTTGTGCGCTATGGCGCATTATGATTACAACAATGCTACGGCCTATTCCTATGAGCAAGCATTTCAAGTGATGCGCAGCTTACGACTTCCATTCAGCGATGCAGAGAAGCTCTACCGAAGGATGGTCTTTAACGCGATGGCTCAAAACTGCGATGACCACACCAAGAATATTTCATTTCTAATGGACAAAATGGGCGAATGGCGCCTTTCTCCTGCCTATGACATGACCTTCGCTTATAATCCAAACGGTCAATGGACACATCACCATCAAATGTCTGTGAACTCAAAACGCGAAGGAATTGATCGCAATGACCTGCTTTCAGTGGCAAAATCCATGAACATAAAACGTGGTAAGAGCATTATGGACGAAGTCACAGCATCTGTGAGCAATTGGATGCATTTTGCTGAACAAGCGGCAATAAGCTCAGAACAGGCCGAATACATTAAAGGGCTACATCAAAAGCTATGATAAAAAGAAGGCTTATAGCCTGAGATCGCTTGCCTTTAGTAGTAAATCTAAGCATACAGATTAAGGTGATTAAACAATCCTAATAGCTCACAGCTGACAGCTGATAGCGGATTGCTCTTTTCAGCTAACGCATCACTCCATCGGCTATCGTAAGCTTCCGGTCGGCCATGTCGGCCAAGGCTGCGTTGTGGGTTACAATGACGAAAGTTTGGTCAAATTCATTTCTTAAGTCGAAAAAAAGCTGATGCAACTGTTCGGCATTTTTAGAATCGAGGTTACCCGAAGGCTCATCGGCAAAAACGACTTTAGGTCGGTTGATCAACGCCCGCGCAACGGCTATGCGCTGCTGTTCGCCTCCGCTCAATTCGTTTGGTTTGTGGGTGGCTCTGTCTTTTACGCCCAAAAAGTGCATCAAGTCCAAGGCTTCGCGTTCGGCTTCTTTGCGCGATTTGCCTGCAATTAAAGCGGGCAAGCAGATGTTTTCAATAGCATTGAATTCGGGCAAGAGTTGATGAAATTGAAAGACAAAACCGATGGTTTGGTTACGAAACTTGCTTAACGCCTTGTCTTTTAAGCCCATAACATCGGTGTCGGCTATAGTTAGAATGCCGCTGTCTGCCTTGTCTAAGGTGCCTAGAATTTGCAACAAGGTGGTTTTTCCAGCACCCGAGGCACCCACAATACTGACAATTTCACGCGCTTCAATAACGAGGTCGATGCCTTTCAGAACTGCGAGTTCTCCATAGCTTTTCTTGATTCCCTGTGCCGTTATCATTGCCATGGCGCGAATGTAATTCAAACAGCTTTTAAACAAGCGGCTTCCGAATGTTCGATGGGGCTACTTTTGCGCGGATGTCAATTGCGCGCGCTTTTCGATCTATGAACGTGGTTACCCTAGTGGCCATCGTTGCGCTATTTATCTTCTTTAGTGAGGCGCATTGGCGCAGCAACGCTACGATTCGTGGCGATGCGCAGGGTTATTGTTCTTATCTGGCCTCCTGGGTTGTTTATGGCGATTTCAACTTTGATTTTTACGAAAACCTCGATCCAGAAAATCAATCCCGCTATTGGCTGAATCACTACGAAGGCGCCAAACCCTTCCCGAAATTGACCATGGGAGTGGCGCTGTTGCAGTTGCCGGCATTTTATAGTGCACACATCTTAGCGCCATTTTTTGAATTTGAACAGGACGGGTGGAGCATACCCTATCATTTGGCCATCGGCCTGAATGGACTCTTTGTATTTCTCTTTGGCCTTTGGATGCTGTTGAAATGGTTGAAGAGGCGCTTTTCGCCCTTCATTTCTTCCCTGACCGTCCTTTTAATTGCCTTTGCCACGAACGCCTTTTTCTACGGTACGTTGGACAGCGCTCAGTCCCACATTTATTCCTTTACCCTTTTTGCGACAGCGCTTTATTGCTTTGATCTATGGCTTGAGCAAAACCGTAGAATAACACTGGTTATCAGTGCTTTGTTATTTGGCTTTATCTGCTTAATTCGGCCCACCAACGGTATTTTTATGCTGCTTCCATTGGTCTACCTACTGATGGATGAAAAGCACCGGAACTCTTTTCTCAAGCCGTCAACGTGGCTTGCTGTCCTCGCTTTCTGCTTGCCTATAATTCCACAGCTTATGCTTTGGAAAATGAATACGGGCCACTGGATTTTCTACAGCTATGGCGAGGAAAAAATCCTTTGGAGCCATCCTTCTATGCTGAAAGGATTGTTCAGCTACCGAAACGGTTGGTTGCTTTACACTCCCATTATGGTGCTGGCTTTGATTGGTCCGTTGTTTTCGGCTTCCATCGACAAAAAACTCACCTTGGCTTTAAGCATCCTCATTCCCTTGCACATCTATGTTGTTTTCAGCTGGTGGTGCTGGTATTACGGCAGCAGCTTGAGCATACGACCCATGATTGACTTTTATCCGCTTTTAG
The DNA here is from genome assembly GCA_943788145.1 of uncultured Flavobacteriales bacterium. Taxonomy (GTDB): domain Bacteria; phylum Bacteroidota; class Bacteroidia; order Flavobacteriales_G; family Salibacteraceae; genus SHAN690. The sequence goes on along the minus strand of CALSPD010000016.1, from coordinate 88,258 downwards.
CCTTTGGTTTGGCGGCTACACTGCGCTGGCTTGCCACAAAAAACAGCTTAGTTTGGCTTGGAACGGGAGCGTTGCTCGTGTTTTTAATATGCAATCAAAGCATTCAAACGCTTCAGTATCACACGGGGCAATTGTCGGGCAGCGATATGACGAAGCGTGCATTTAATCGACTCTTTATGAATTTGGATGCACCCAGCGATATGGCGTTAACAGGAGCTTTTGATGCGCCAGATATTGAAATGTTGTTGCTAGGAAAACCAGAACGACTGCTTCGAGACACCATCGTAGAAAAGGAGTGGAAGCTTGAGGGAATTGAAACTGGTTTGGAGCTTTCTACCTCGAAAGATTTTAGTTCTCCACTAAAAGTAGGAGCAGCGGAGTTTCAAACGGATTTTGATCGGACCATGTGCGTGACCTGCGAAGTAGAAAGCCATCTTACTGAGAAAAGCGAAGCCTTTCTGGTTATCAGTTTCCTCGACTCGAACCTAACATATGGCTATCACACCTTGGAACTGCATAAAATGGCTAAACATGACGGCCAAGCTCGGCAGCTTTCCGCTTACTTGCGCAAACCGGCAGACCTTCCGCCATCGGGATACATGGAGGCGTATTTATGGTATAAAAAGGGGAAAGGAAGCTTGAAGGTGAACGGACTTGCCATCGAACAATTGGATTGCCCGCGCGTGACCACCGATTATCTCACCCACTGATATTCAACAAACTCGTTGGCGTCCTGCTGGTTGAATTTCACCAAACCTTGACCCAAAACGAAATAGCGTTTGCTAATCGCCTGAATGGTTGTGTCGCTGCGATCATCCGGAAAAGTGAGTTTGATGGACTCATTGGATGTTAAAACCAAACAGTCTTTTCCACTCGCATCTAACGAATCAATTTGCTGTAGTTCATACCTCAAAATGGCCTTTACGGACATCGTCACATCTTTATCGGCTTCAAAGGTGAACAGGGCTTCGAAGGCGTGGTTGGTGTCGCTGGTCTGGTAAATCCGCTTGTTTAAAAACTCAGCTTCAATCTCGTTTACCTCTTTGAACCTTCCAATTTCGAAGAAGGACTGCTTTACGAATTCAATTCGGTTGGTTCGACTATATCGCTCAACGCTCCTGTTAATGGGCAGGGAATCTGGCCTGAGCCAGGTAAACTCAAATTCGGTAACCGTGTCGGAAAGTGCCCGGATTTGCTGTCGCAATAAGATGCTTGATTCAGGACCTTCGTTTTTTGGTTGATAAATCCGGATGGAGTCCGAGTCAACGTTTGTCCATTTTACATAGTCGCTGAGGAGATAAGGTTCTGCTTTATCGCCTTGGCAGGATGCGCCAGAAAGCAAGGTCAAAAGTGGTATTAACAAGAGAATTGATGCGTATGCTTTGCTTGATGTCATGCTTAGTTGCTGTTGGTTTGAAATAGGTGGCGTATGGTATCGGAATGCCCTTGGCTTTGATCTGATTTAATGAATTCGCCTATCATTTTCGAGACTCGAACGGCATCCGGACCAAACAAGTGATTTCCATCGGGACATAAAAATTGATCGGCAATGGGATAAAAGTCTATAAACCCAACCCCATGGTTTTCGGACAATTCGACCATCATTTCCTTAAAATTCGGAGCGTATTCTTCTTCCAAAGCAATCATTTCCTCGGAAATGGGAAGACGCACTAAATAGACTTTGCCTTGGCCATTTAGGGTTGTAATTAAATTGTTAAGCGATTGAAGGCGTGTGGCAGAAAGCGTGTCTGCGTATAAATGCTCCTTTTTGTAGTATTCGATTTTAGCATTCTGATGCTTTTTAATGAAGGCTTCGGACGGCTTTTTTCCTTCGTTGTCCTCCAAGTGTTTTTTCACCTTTATCGGAAGGAAAAGGGAATAATAGGGGTTGGAATAGTGATTTAGGAAATAGCGGTATTCGGGCAGCGCTTGAGTTGGGTCGAAGTCAATAAACGTCCCGTTTTCTTGGAAAAAGGTGCTATCGTCCTGCGTCCCTTTTTTAGAGGAAAGCGCCCATGGATCAACGCATAAAACGAAGACATTGTCATCGCCTTTTTTGATGTGGTTCAGAATACTTTGTGTGTATTTTGGTCCGTAGGGACTTGCGCCCAGATGAAAGGCATAATTGAAAAATGGAGCAGCCGATGGATTTACGGAGCTCATCGCGACAGCATCTAGCATGGCCGCGCGACTGGTTCCTAGTATCATCGACTCATGTTGGCCGCCAAAAATTTTCTGATAGGCCACTTCGGAGGACTGAACCGATTTACCGCGTTCTAAAATACCCCAAAAGACTAAGGAAGAAGCCAATACCAACAATATGATTTGAATTCCTCTAGCCATTAGAATTGAAAATAGATGAATTGGTTTTGGGTAAAGACTCCGAACAGCATGATGAAGACAATTGAGATAAACCAAGCTAGGAAAGTGGCGTTGTCGCCCTTAAAAGCTATGCCTTTGGGCCAATGAAATTCAAACAAAAGGAGGGATGGAATAAAAATTAAACTCAACCAAAAGTCACCGATGGACGATTGTAGGTTGATTCGCCCAAAGTCAAGGTTAAATCGATTAGCCGCATTCGAAGGATCGAATAACACTGATTTCAGCTGATAAACTACGTCCGAAACAAAGCTCATATCGACATGCATAAGATGCTCTACCACGAAAAAGGCATCGGCTAGGCTGTTGGCTCGGAAAAAGATCCAAGCAAAACACACGACCAAAAACGTAAACCCGACTTCAAAGCTGGCGAGCAACTTTGGTGCATTCGGTTTCGGAAAAAACCTAGATTTTAGGTTTTGATAACGCATGCCTAAAAGGAGGAAAACTCCGTGAATGCCGCCCCAAATAATGAAAGTCCAATTGGCGCCATGCCAAAACCCACTTACCAAAAAGACGATCATAATGTTGCGGTAAAACTTCGATTGACCGGTGCGATTTCCACCGAGCGGTATGTAAACATAATCGCGAAACCAAGTGGAAAGCGAAATATGCCATCTGCTCCAAAATTCTCGGATGTCTTTGGATAGATAAGGACTTCTGAAGTTTTCCATCAGGTCCACGCCAAACATGCGAGCAATGCCGATAGCAATGTCCGAATAGCCTGAGAAGTCGCAATAAATCTGAAAGGCGAAAAACAGGGTGGCTATCGACAGCATAAAACCGTCAAACGAAGTGACATCGTTGTAGATTGGGTTAACAAAAAGGGCTAGACGGTCGGCTATGACGAGCTTTTTTATCAGGCCAAATAAAACCCGTGTGAACCCTTGTTTGAAATTGTCCCATCGCAAATCAGCATGAACGCGTAATTGATCAATCAAATGGCTCGCTCGTTCTATGGGGCCGGCCACTAACTGCGGAAAAAACGATACAAAAAGGGCGAAAAGCTTAAAGTCTTTTTCGGGTTGTAACTTGCCATAGTAGATGTCTATGGTATAAGAAAGGGTTTGAAACGTGTAAAACGAAATGCCCATCGGTAGCAGGAAATCGGAGTAGGGCACGAGGTAGTTTAACCCGAGTAAATGGAAGACGGAGTCGAGCTCTGTATTGAAAAAGTTGAAATACTTGAAAAAGAAGAGCAAACCCAAGTTCGTGGACAGGCTCAACCATAAAAAGCGTTTTCTTCCTTTTGCACCAATGGGCAATTCACCCAATTTTCGGCCAGCGTAATAATCAATCGCAGTAGAAACGAGAATGAGTCCGAGATAATGCCAATTCCACCATCCGATGAAAAAATAGCTCGCGAAAAGCAGTAAATACCTTCGTTGCCCCTTCAAAAGGAAATACCCTAATAAAACTAGGGGGAGGAAAACCAAAAATTCAATGGAATTGAAGAGCATTTAGGCGCGAACTAGGCGAATGATGGAACGATTTGGTGAGGTGACAAACTTATCGAATACCAACTGTGATGCGAACTAGGATTTTAAAGCAACACAAAAATCGCAAATGCCGCAGTTTTTAGATTTTTCCTCACCAAAATATTCGACTAACATGCGACTTCGGCATTTTGATGTGGATTCAGCATAGTGCAGCATGGCTTCTGCTTTTTCGCTGATGACGTGTTTACGCAGGGTATAATGTTCTTCAGATATGCGCACATTTTTAGCATCCAATCGCTCTTCGAGATAAGTGATTCTAGGCAAATTCGTAGCCTTCTTATATTGAATTAATTCCGCTTGGCTTAGGTGATCAAGACCAGATTCAACTCGCGTTTTTGGCCATTTGAGCCGTTTGGCCAGGGTCCATTCGCTGATACGAACATCTTCATCAAAAAGCCGCGTATGCGATCGCAACAAAGCATCAATGAGCCGTTCCAAATTCTTATTGTTCAGCTTAAATTGATAGAGCTCCTCGTTGCTGCAATTGATTTTAACGGTAGAGTGTAAATCACGTGTTTCATCGAGGCTTATGTAACCTTCTCGTTCTAAGAACTTAATGCTCTGCACTATTACCCGTTCATTCAGGTTGTAATGCTCGGCAAGTTTCTCAAAATCGATGGGAAATGACTCTTCCTTCCCGCTGCCTATGGCGAGTTGAAGGTGTGAACCGATGGCCGCATAAACGCGTTTAATCTCTGGTTTTTCGGGAAAAGACTGTTCGATTTTCTCTTGAAGCTTCACCAAGTCCTTTTTGGTTAAAATGGCGACAGCGAAAGCCTTCTTACCATCACGACCCGCTCTACCGCATTCTTGATAATAGTTTTCGAGCGTATCAGGCAAGTCGTAGTGCAATACAAACCGCACGTTCGATTTGTCGATGCCCATTCCAAACGCATTGGTGGCCGTAATAATGCTTGTGCGCCCACTCATCCAGTCTTCTTGCTTCTTGTTTCGGGTTTCGGCATCTAGGCCAGCGTGATAAAAATCAATGCTCAATCCTCGCTTGCGAAGTTCTCGCGTCACCCGTTCCGTTCCTTTTCGGCTACGGGTGTAGATGATGCCACAACCCTTTAATTTCTTGGCAATCTGTTCAGTTTTCCCGAGTTTATCTTCGTCCCAATTGATGAAATAGGCCAGATTCTCGCGTGCAAAGCTTTTGGTGTGGACGTTTGGTTTTTTAAACTTCAGTTTATCCTGAATGTCTTTGACAACAAGCGGGGTGGCACTTGCCGTCAAGGCAATGACCGGAACCTTTGGGTGCAGGCTTCGGATTTCTGCGATTTTCAAATAGGGCGGTCGAAAATCATAACCCCATTCACTGATGCAATGGGCTTCATCCACGGCTATTAAATTGACCTTCATCATCGCGATGCGTGTTTTTGCAATGTCCGTCAAGAGTCGTTCGGGAGAGAGATAGAGAAACTTGATTTTCCCATAAACGCATCGATCGAATAGGGCGTCAACTTCCTTGTGATTGTACTCGGATGTGATGCACAGCGCCTCAATATCTCGTGATTTAAGGTTGGCTACTTGATCTTTCATCAAGGCGATCAATGGAGAAACAACAATGCAAATGCCTTCCATCATCATAGCCGGCACTTGAAAACAAATTGATTTTGCCACCACCAGTAGGAAGTAGGGCTAACGTGTCCTTTCCATCAAGAATGGAGTTAATAATATCCTCTTGTTTGGATCGAAACGCTTCGTGCCCCCAATACTTTTTCAGTATGGTTAATGAGTCGCTCACTCGATTCTGAAGACAGGATAAATCATGTGATGCTCTCGCTCATAATGATCGCTGTTTTTGTAGAGGTAATAGAGCTGCGGCATAGGGCTCATGGTGAAACTTGGATCGCTCTTTTTCATTTCCTCAAATGACTTTTTTATTCCTTCGTCTTGCAGTAATTGCTGCGCCTCTTGGTCAAATACGTAGGCCGAAAACCATTCCTTCTGTTGTAAAATCTCATCGTAAAAATTCCAATTGAAATAACTGTCTGGAGCGCTAGGTTCTAACATTTCAACCATAAATCGCTTTTTAAGTTGATTCGTTTTTACCAGATAGTAGGAGTTGGCACGGAGTTTTTTGACCCAAAATTGCGTTTCGGTCTCCGTAGCGTAATGCAAATAATGTCCTTCGAAAGGTTGCTTTGAAGTTTGTTCTTTCACTATCTCATAAGCCGAAAGTTTCATGAGCGTGTCTTTCTTAATTAAGTCCATTTGCACGCCATTCCATCGCAAACGATCGACTACTTCGGGCCAAGCAGCTGGAACCAAATAATACGCTGGGGCTTCTACGGATTCGTTGGGTTTATAAGCTCCAAAATAGTTGATTTCCTTTTCCCAAGGCTGGTTTTCATCGTAATAGAGTTGTGGAAACCCAGTCACGCGGCTCGAATCATAATAGGCTTTGTATCCTTTAAACGGAAGTTTAGAAACCTGAGCCGAGTCGATACCCCATTCGAGGTGAAATTCGGTTTGGCTCATAGCCGCTTCCACGGCCTGCGCTCGAAGTGATTTGATTTTATTTCCCTGTTCGATGATTTCATCTGCTAACACGTGTAGAAAACGTTCGGTTGACCGCACACGTTGGTCAAACGGCTTAAGCATATGAGTTTCTGTAAGCAAACCAATGCTATGGTGAAGGGCGGCATATCCAGTTGAATAGCGGGGACTGTCGTTAAACGCAGCAAAACCAGAATCCGGTGAATCACCGTGAATGTTCACATAGGGAATCATTTCATCGCCCAAATCGGCCATGCCTTTAAATAAAGCTGGATTTAACTCAGCGCGCATAAAGTCAGATAAAGGTTTTCCTAGTTTGTCTGCTTGAGTCGAGAGATAAGTCATGGTATAAGGGTAATTGGCGCCATTACTGACATGAGTCTCTAAGTAGATATCCGGATCCCATGCCGAAAATATTTGATTAAAAGTCTGAGCATTTTTACTGTCGCACTTAGCGAAGTCTCGATTCAAGTCTAAGTTTCGGGCATTTCCACGAAACCCATAGGATTCAGGACCGTTTTGGTTAGAACGGCTGCAACAGTTTCGATCTAAGGCTCCTCCCACGTTATAAAAAGGAATGATCAAAATAATCATTTCGGCAAAGCGATCTTCAAAGTCGCTTCTGCTTAAAATTTCCCGAGCAAAAAGCATGGATGCGTCAATGCCATCGGGTTCGCCCGGATGAATGCCATTATTGATGAGCCAAATGGTTTTTCCCGATTGAGCAACTTTTTCCCTACTGAAATTTTTCCCTGCATTAATCACAACCATTTGCAAAGGCAACCCAGCATCCGTTTTACCTACGGCTTGCATACATACATAGGGCGAGCTTTCTTCCAGCTTTTGCCACCATGCAATGCCTTCTTCATAAGTCGCGGTCTCTTTACCACCTGAATTTTCAAAAGCGGTTGAAAGTTCACTAGAATCTAAAATGTCTGAGCATGCCGATAGGGCAAAGAGCATGCAACCGAGAATTAAATTGAATTTCATGAGGCTAAAGGAAATGATTTCAAGCACATCAGCAAGGGGATTGACTCAGAAGAAAATTTTAATATTGAACTCTAAACAACCACCTAAATCTTATGAAAGCACTAAAAATTATTGGAGGAGTAATTGTCCTTCTCATTCTGGTAGTGGTCGTGGCGTCCTTTGTGATGCCGACTCACTCGCATCTCGAACGCTCAGTTGAAATTGAAGCCCCGGCAGATTATGTTCTGTCGCATGTAAACAGTTTTGAGCAAATCAACCAATGGTCGCCATGGACGAAATTGGACCCTGAAATGACTTCTTCTATTGAAGGTGAAGACGGCACTGTTGGTGCAAAATACATCTGGAGCGGAAACGAAGACGTTGGGCAAGGTGAGCAGACGCTGACGGAAATCGCTTCCGACAAGGTAGTGTCAAGAATTCATTTCATCGCTCCATGGGAAGGTGAAGCGGATGCAACTATAACATTGGCAGAAAACGAAGGTAAAACAACTGTGACTTGGGCTTATGATGCGGAATCTTCCCGTCCAATAAACGTGATGATGGCCTTCATGGACATGGAGGAAATGCTTGGTCCAGATTACCAAAAAGGAATGGACAATCTAGCTGAAATGGTGAATACCAATAAGGCTGGCCGAAATGAGTTTGGCGGATTCACTATTACAGAGAGTGAATTGACTCCAAGGAATGTTGTAGGTGTGCGTGCCACGATAGCCATGGACGATCAAATGTCGGCTTTCTTCGAAAACGCTTTTGGAAAGTCGTTTGGAGCGGTAACCAAGGCTAAAGTTGAAATGAGTGGTCCTCCAACTGCGCTTTACTTTACTTGGGATGAAGCCAGCAAAACAACCGAAGTATTGGCTGGTGTTCCAGTAGGGGAAGGCGTTTCAATTAATGGTTTGGAAGGATTTAAAGTCGGAGGCAAAGTTTTGATGATAGACTATTTCGGTTCTTATGAAGGAATAGGCGATGCTCACATGGCTATGGAAGAATATATGAACTGGCACGGTGCCATGATGAGTGGTCCGGCAATTGAAGAATATGTAACCGATCCAACCACTGTAACCGATCCATCTCAGATCAACACAAAGATTTATTACCCAGTACAATAACGGAGATTATCGACTAAAAAAAGCGAACGTTTGTTCGCTTTTTTTTTTGCCCGCGAATAGGGGTTTTGAACATGATTGTTGTCATAGATGTGGGAATCGATAGCGATCGGCTGAAGAGTTCGACTTACCTTTGCCGCCAAATAAGTAGAAAAAGTATTACATGAAGGAGATTGCAGAAAACGATACAATCGCATTACACTACAAAGGAACATTGAACAATGGAGAGCTTTTCGATTCGTCTGAAGGGCGTGATCCATTGCAGTTCGAAGTAGGAACAGGACAAGTCATCCCAGGTTTTGATAAAGCAGTAATTGGTATGAAAGTGGAAGAAAACAAAGTTTTCACCATTCCTGCTGATGAGGCTTATGGTCAAATGAATGAAGAATTGATCTATCAGGTTCCAAAAAACGCAATACCAGAAAGTCTAAATCCTACACCAGGACAACGACTCGTATCTAATTTAGAAGATGGCCGTCAAATTCCAGTTACAGTTACTGAGGTAACCGAGGAATCCATTACATTGGACGCAAATCATCCATTGGCGGGTAAAGATTTAACCTTCGACATCACTATCGTTTCGGTAGACTAATCGTTTTTTAATTAAAAGCTTGCAATTTGAATAAGGCAATTCCACGGTATAATAGACGCGACAAACAAGAGTTTGCACGTAACCTGAGATCTCGGGTAAACGAATATTTCGATAAGAATAAAATTGATCGTACAGGCGGAAGTCGTGCGCTATTGAAGGCTTTGACGATGTTCGCCATGTATTTCGGCCCATACACGTTTATGATGATTGTTCACGTTTCAGCGTGGCAATACATTTTACTCTCGGCCGTGATGGGAGTGGGAGTGGCAGGTATTGGTCTTGCTGTGATGCACGATGCCAATCACGGTTCTTTCTCTAGAAAAAAATGGGTAAATCAAGTGTTTGGTTATTCTTTGAATTTGATAGGTGGTAATTCGCTGTCTTGGAGAATTCAACATAATGTGCTACACCACAGTTTTACGAACGTGCGCGGATTGGATGAAGACTTAGAAGCAGGTAACATCATGCGTTTTACTCCGCATGAACCATGGAAGCCAAGACACCGATATCAATATATCTATGCGTGGTTCTTATACGCTTTTATGACGTTTAGTTGGGTCTTAATCAAAGACTTTAAACGTATTACGAAGTATAAAAACCTTGGATTATTGGAAGGGCAAAATGTTTCTTATGCAGCTGCTATCGCTACGTTGGTTGTGAGTAAAATTGTTTACTTAACATACATGATTGTGATTCCACTTACTATTGGTGGATATGGTGTTGGGATTGTAATTGCTGGATTCATGCTCTTACACCTTATGGGTGGTTTATTGCTTGCGATGATTTTCCAACCAGCACACATTATGGAAGACCACGATTTTATCGAAGAGGGTGCTCCAGCGCTAGAGCAGTGCTATGAAGCGCATCAATTGAGTACAACAAGCAATTTTGGTGCAGAGAATAAACTTTTAACGTGGTATTGTGGTGGTTTAAACTTTCAAGTTGAACATCATATTTTCCCAAGTATTAGCCATATTCATTACCCAGCGATTTCAAAAATTGTAAAAGCTACAGCTGAAGAGTTTGGTGTACCATATCGCAGCGTACCTACATTTGGCGAAGCCTTATCCATTCATCAACGGACGATGAAGAAGTTAAGTTTCCCAGAAACAAAAGGATCTATGGCTATGGCATAACGCCAACAACACTGAATGAAAAGCCCTTTTTAGGGCTTTTTTTTATTTCCCAGCGATACAGCTGATTTCAACGTTCACATGTTTAGGAAGTGTTTTAACCGCTACCGTCTCGCGTGCTGGAGGATTGGTCGTGAAGTATTTTCCATAAACATCGTTCACTTCAGAAAAGCTACTCATGTCGCTCAAGAAAATGGAGCATTTTAGAACATTTGAAAAGTCCATTCCAGCTTCATTTAATACACCTTTCAGGTTTTTCATAACCATTTCCGTTTCGGCCTTAATACTAGTTGTATCGATGTTGCCTGTTTCTGGGTCAATAGCAATTTGACCGCTCACAAAAAGCATGTCGCCATACATAATGGCTTGTGAATAGGGGCCAATCGGGGCTGGAGCATTCAAACTATTTATTACAGATTTCATAAGCATGTTGGATTTATGGGGTTAATTGGATAGGCTTATATTAATTGAATCGAACAAAGCCGAAATTTATGTCGGCTTATGTTGGTCAAAAATAGATTTTTGGTCTTCAGAAGTTTGATCGCATGCATGTACTAGTTATTGATAATTACGATTCGTTTACCTACAACCTTCTCCATTTATTGGAGGGGATGGATGTGTCGTTTCATGTTGTGCAAAATGATCAACTAGCTCAAATCGAATCGAGTGATTTCTCGCATCTGCTCATCTGTCCTGGTCCTGGGCTCCCCGAAGAGTCGGGTCAGCTCTTGGCATTTTTGGATAAATGGCCAGAACACAAACCCGTACTAGGCGTCTGTCTCGGAATGCAAGCGCTGTTGATAAGCGCGGGTGGACACATGACAAATCTATTGCCGGTTTACCATGGTGCTCGGGAACATCTTTTTGTGCAAGACCACAGCGATTTATTCCTTGGTTTACCCGACCATTTTAAAGTGGGCAGGTATCATAGTTGGGGGTTTTATCAAGCGGGAATGCCCGAGCATTACTCGGTAACAGCAACGGATTCAGAAGGAATAGTTATGGCTGTGACCCATTCGGAGTGGCCGTGGTTTGGGGTTCAGTTTCATCCCGAAAGCATAATTACACAATTTGGAAGGGAGTTGTTGACCAACTTCCTAGAATCAAATCAGAGGAAAAAACAAAAATCCAATGCGCAAGTTTCTGACAATGCCCTGAGTTTTGAACGCACCAGCTGCTGATCCTTTGGGCTGCTTACGGCAACGATGATCTGAGGATTCTTGAATTGCGGAAAAGAATCAATTCCTTTCATCCGAATACCATAGATATCCTTTCCAATTTTCGAGGAAGTTTCGCAAACCCAATGGAAGTCAATACCTCGATGGATTAATCTTTTCGCCAAGTCCTTTCCATTTTTCCCGCGCCCCAAAGTACCAGCGGCCGAGATTCTTGGTGGTCGATTGCAAGAAAGTAGTCCACTTTTAAATCGAAGAATCGATTGTCCTTGTAAATATCGCTAATCCGAGAAATGCGGTCAGCTCGGTCGCGCCAACGGTGCAACGGACGATTAACTCCAATAATTTGAAACTTTGCTTGATAAAATCGAAAGCATAAATCATAATCCTCTGGGTATTGATTCGAATTAAATCCTCCAATCGATTCGAAATCAGATCGGTGAACCATCCAACAACAAGAGGGAATAACACACTCCTTATAAACATCCGACCAATAATCGCCCGATTCGACTATACCGTTGATCCAGTCAGCATAACGCTTGTAGCCATTACCAAGTTGAAACGCTTCAGAGAAATATACGGTTCCACAGGAAGCAACATGACCCGCTCCGTGCTCTAAAAGAGGACCGAGAAGCTCGTTTAACTTAGTTGGCGCCATGATGTCGTCTGAATCCATTCGGCATATAAACCTTCCTGAACAGGCTTTATGACCATGCACTAGCGCAGCAATGATGCCGCTTGAAGGATTGTCGATGGTTTTGATTCTATCATCCTGTTTAGCGTACGATTGCAGGATTTTTTTCGATAAATCGGTGCTATGGTCGTTTACAGCAATGAGCTCCCAAGCCTGATAGCTCTGATCGATTATGGAATCCAAACAGACTTTTAGGTAAGCCTCCGTGTTTTGCACAGGCATGATGATGGAAATAATTGGATTGGATTTCATCGCTTAGGAGCGAATATCGATTTTTACACTTTAGCCCAGCTTATGTCTAAACTTAAACTCGATTTACACGATATCTTCAATAAAGGCGATCTCATCGATAAATCATTGAATCAAGCTATTGATGATTGTTTGGAGCGGAAAATTGGCACGCTCGAAATCATACCCGGAAAGGGGAGTGGTCAATTAAAGAAGAAAGTTATCCGCTTCTTGGACCAGAAACACATCAAGAATAAATACCATAGAATAGATAAGGATAGTAAGAACTTCGGTCGCTTATTTGTCTATTTCAAATTTAAGTAGCATAAAATCAATTAGTTAATCTAAATACCTAAGAATATTATGTATTGAATCGTCAATACATAAGAAACTAATGTATATTTGTCCTATGTATTCATCAGAACTAATAAAAGGAACACTCAAAACCATCGTTTTAAACCTACTAAAAGAGCAGGGTAAGATGTATGGTTATGAGATCACCCAACGTGTCAAGGAATTGACCGATGGGAAAATACTCATCACAGAGGGCGCTCTATATCCCACCTTGCATGCACTAGAAAAAAATGGTGAATTGGATACAGAGAAGGAGTTTATCGGAAAACGTGTTCGCAAGTATTATAAGCTCACTGATCAAGGGCGGACAATGGCTACGGAACGAGTGAACGAATTCTCTGACTTTGTGAATACCATGAAGTTTTTGTTGGATTTAGAACCAAAACTCGGAAATGCGCACACTTGATGAGAAGGAAATAGACTTCATATTCAATGATATAAAGGCACGTGGGGTGACAATTGAAGATCTGCAATTGAACCTACTAGATCACATATGCTGTATCATGGAAGAAGAGCTTTCTTACGACCAAGACTTTTACAAGTTCTATGAAAACGTGTTGCCTCGATTCTTCAAAAATGAATTGCGAGAAATAGAGGAGGAAACCACCAATTTATTAACGTTTAAAAATTATTACGCCATGAAAAACACATTATATATTTCGGGTATTGCCACTGCGTTCTTTACTGTCGCTGGAGCAATTTTAAAGTCGTTTCACTTGCCAGGGGCAGGAGTATGCATCGTTCTAGCAGGCTTCTTTTTTAGCCTGGTTTTTCTTCCATTAATGATCGTCTTGAAGTTTAAAGACGAGGAGAGTAAGACCGATAAATTGGTCTTTGCCTTTGGTTTCATTCTGGCTTCTATAGCCGCCATCGGAGTTATTTTCAAAATCATGCACTGGCCAACTGCTATGCCCTTGATGCTATCGAGCGTCACTTTGTATGTCTTTGCCTATGTTCCCATTTATTTTTTAACTCGAATTCGCAGGGTTGAAATGCGCTTCAATACCATGGTGAATTCTGTCATCATGATTTCTTGTGGTGGTTTGCTCTTCGCCATGTTCAACCTCAGTAACAGCAAGGACATCCGCGATAGCTTCTACGTCATGCATGAAAGTATGCGGCAACAGACTATACAATCGAACGAAGAAAGTGCACAAGTCATGATGGCCTTGCCTGATTCGGTAAAACGCTCCATGGAGCCAGTTTACAAGCGCACAAAGGAATTGCTAGATTACATGGAGGCCTTTCGAATACATTCCATCGTGTTAAGCCAATCTGTTTCCGAGGAAGAAGCCGTTTCAATGAATATTCAAGATATGGCTTGGGGAACAGGAACCGAGCATCTTCAGCACGAGTTATTGGATGAACAAAAAACCTACAATGCTATTGCTTTGAAGCGGATGATTGGCGAATGGAAGGCTGGAATGACAGAAATTGGCGTTGATGATTCTGAATTAGCGCGATGGGTAAACCTTGACGAAATGGCAACAAAAGAATATGGTAACCAATCATGGGAAGACGCTCATTTTAAGCATGCTACGGTCGTTTCTCTAATCACCTACCTAGATCAACTTTCGGTTGAGGTGAATCAGCGCTTCGTCCAAGTAGCATTTGCCTTGAACAAGCCAGATAAAGCTGTTTAGTTTGTTAATGACCCTGAAGGGAATTGCCTTTTCGGGGTCATTGCTTAGCAATGTGCTTTTCCAAGACAAAGCTCAATTCGCCAATACCAACTAGCACCTGTTGCCATTCCATTTTAGTGGGAGTTACACTTGTAACCAAGAAATTTTCGCTTACATCCTCTCCTTCAAACTGGCTGTCCAATTGAATGGTGCGCGTTTCTTCGTTCAGATTCCAAGCGCCCGATTGACCTTCCGTATAATAAATGGAACTCATGTAGGCACGATGGTCGGTTTTTAATATGTAGGAAATCGAAAGCGCTTCTTGTTTGGCGGCATCGATGATGTCCGGGCTTAAGCCTGGTGTATTGGCTTCAAATGCCGTGACTTTCCAATTTCCGGCTATATTTTCTTCAATGATGGGTAACTCATCTGAACACGAAACAAAGAGCGCGGAAAGAAGGCAAAAGGACAAGATTCGAAAGGTCATACGATCAATTTTTGGCAAGTTAAGCCATTACCTTTTGGATTAATGGTCAATGCGAATGGAATTCTTCAAGTCGGTATCAAAAATTTCCACGCCCATAGCTGGAGCAGAGAGCAAAACCTCCCTAAAGTTGGTTTCATCAGCTGAAGAAAAAACCCCGTCCTTGTTTCGGTCTACAATGGTTTTTGCCAGAATGGATTGAGTAGCGCTATAATAGAAATAGTCTGTAAACGACTCATTGTCTGGTGTTACTTGCCTGAAATCGTGGCCATTTAGAGTGGAAGTGTAGAGTGCTACGCCATCTGCTTCATCTACTATTTCATCGCCATTTGTGTTTGCTTTTACGACTCGATAAAAAATCAAAGGATTGTCAAATTCTTGGTGTAGGGCGAAAGAAAGAATGTGAATGGAATCGGTTGTAAGGGCATAGCTCTCCCGATTTCTAGGGTCGTAGAATAAAATATTAGTGATGTCGAAGGCATTTCTGTCGCTGTTGATGAATTCGCTGCTGGCCCAGCGGTCATAGAGCTTACTCGATTGATTCGAAGTGAAAGAAAGCGATCGAAGTTCGATTTGATCACCTCGGTAAGCCTCAGGCTGATAGCTGCCGCCAACTGGAAATAATAAGGTGTTTTCAATACCACAATCTAGTGGATCGCCAATGATGAGGGCATTTTGGTCGATTTCAATTCCGTTGCTGTCAAGGGCTTCATTCGCTGAATTAGCCGTGTTTTGCGTTGTACAGCTGCTGAGAAAGCTGAGTAGGCAAATGCAATAAGTGATTGTTTTCATAGGTCTTTTGGTAATGGTCAAACAAATAAAGTTTCGAACCTGAACGGTACCATCACAAAAAGTCTAAACACCGCGGTTGGTAACGACTTTTATGAATCAGAATGCCTTTCTGCGGGATGGCTGGCATCCTCGCTTCTTAGCCAGTCCATGACTAGACCAAGAATCAAATAGCCAAAACTGGTCACGGGAAAGGCATTAGCTATACCAAAAATGAACTGCCCATCGCTTGCGCTACTCCAATTGTAAGAAGTGTGGATGAATGAGCCTAGAGCGTGTATAAACAGGGTTAGGATGAGATAATACTTAATGGCCATAAAATTCAGGTCTTGTTTCGAAGGTTTTTCGAGGCGATTTATAGCTTGATAAAACAAGAAGATAATGACCGCTATGATTAGGCACAGCGTTGCGATGGAGGCGCGTCCGGCTGAAGGATAATCATTTGGGTAAATGGCGTTAAAAATGACTTCAAGAAATCCAGATGCCGGCAGAATTATGATAAAAGGCAGAAAGAAAGTTAGGCTACAGAGCAGGGACACAGCGGTAAACACAATGCCAACACTGGTCAGTGCAAATCGATGCGGCATTTATTTTGGGTTGTTATGGGCATCGATGGTCAAACCGGTGCTTTCCTCAAGAAAACGATGAAGTTTAATCATTTGTTCGATGCTGGTTCTTTGACCAAAGTACGCAACCAAATAAATGGATAGGAAGATCAACCCCAAAAGCGGCACGAACCAAAGAATGGCTGCTGACTTGTTTAAGGACCAGTTGGAAAGTCCTACGATGCTGATGATGAGTGCAGCAAAGCCGATGAACGAGTAGAAGAACACAAACATCGTCCAGACGGCTGGCCGCGGTGCGTATAACCCACGAATAAGTGTTCCCAATTCGTCTTCTTCCACGGTTAGCGATAATTGCGGAGACCAATAATGTTGTTCTTCCATGGGGAGATATAAAGTTGCATATCCCGGATGAACTGAGCCTTTACAAGGACAACCTTCAGCTTTAAGCGCGGCCTTTATCTTATCGGTTATTTCGCTTGATTTGATGTCTGTTTCATACCGAAATCTTGGACGTATATCGTAGTGCGGAAGGTGGTTTTCAGGAATGGGTTTCATGTAAAGGCAATAGTTTCAATGAATCATTGGTTCAGTCCAATGGTTAAGTCTAAAGTTAGTTGAAAACTAGGCTTGTTTATCCACGAGCCTCAAATACAAGTTTTCAACCTTTTCGCGCGCCCATGGCGTTGTTCGCAAAAATTTAAGGCTCGAATTCATGGTTGGATTGCTTTGAAAACATCGAATATTAATTCGTTCGCCCAGTTCTTCCCAACCGTAGTAATCCACCAAATATTGAAGCATATCCTTGAGTTTAATGCCGTGAAGGGGATTATTGGCCTGTTTTGGCGCTTCGGGTTTTACCGGGCGGGTGATGCGTATTTCCCTTTTCATTGGATGACTAAGATAGATTTTCGCATTAAGATGTGCTTCATGGCTCAATAGTTCGTTTTGAGCGTTTTTCTTTTAGCGTTTGCGCATACGATCGCGTTTGTTCCCAATCGTCCTTAAAATGAGCTGAAATGCGCTCCAAATCTGCTTTCGCGATTAAGGGATCTTGCGACAAAGTGCCGTTTGGTATCATTTGGGCAAAAAACAATATGGCGTATTTGGTGATTTTGAGGCCTAAACTCCAAAGCGACTGAAGTAGTTTGACTTCACTGACCTTGCGATTTCTAAGGTTGAATTTTCGGCTGAGCGCAAGCATCACCTTAAGTTGCTGCTCTGAATAGGAGGTATGCTTTCTAGAAAAGTCGATGTCCTTTACATCAATTTCGGCTTGAATGCTTTTTGCAAACTCGAGCACAAAGGCGGAAGGATTGTCGCGCATGTCTTCATAGAACAACACAATAGGAACTTGATTGAAATAGCGTTCCAGAATGTGAATCTGTTGCAAATAGGTGAAGTCAGCCTTTTTGAAATGGCCGCCATCATTTTCAATATCAATGAAATCGGTGATGGAACCCCGAAATCCGTTCTTTACGAAGCGTCTGTATTGCGATGCGGCATAGGAGTCGTGCTTTCGGAAAACAATGATGGGAACGGTTTGCGGGAAACTTGCGGCAAACGATTTCACCTCATGTTCCAACTGTTGGTCAAATTCCCGCGAGACTAAAAAATGTCGATTCGAACTGTTAGATATGATGCTTTTCGCTCGCTTATACTTGGTTCGTTGGATGTATTGAACCTTCTTCAGCTTTGGAAACACGCGATATTGCAGAAATGTGGTGCCGGTTTTTCCGGTGCCGACATGGAAGAAAATGGATTTTTCGTTGCTATCGCTCAAGGTTCTGTCTTATCCGTAATTAATCGCTCACCTGATCTTCGCTCACCAACATCATGTCTGATTCAATGCCAACGGAAACTAGCCCGCTACGCCCAATTTCTTGCAAAATCACCGATTCGGTCGTATTGATTCGTTGCTCATCATAAGGTAATTCCACTTTTACATAATTCTCGGTGAAGCCGTGCATCATGCCCTCATTTTCCGAAGCTTCCCACAAAACAAGGTGCGAGGTTCCGAGTTGAGTTTCGTAAAAAGCGCGCTTCTTTTTAATGCTCAAATGGGTTAAAATTTTATTCCGCTCTTGCCTTGTTTGCATCGGAATTACATCATCCATTCGCATGGCTGTCGTGTTTGCTCTTTCGCTATAGGTAAACACATGTAAATAACTGATATCAATTAACTTAAGGAACTCGACCGTTTTTAGAAATTCAGCGTCTGTTTCTCCTGGAAACCCTACAATTACGTCAACTCCAATACAGGCATTAGGCATGACGTTTTTGATGCGCTCGATACGTTCTTTGTATAAATTGGTCAAGTAGCGCCTGCGCATGCTCGTGAGCATTTCGTCCGATCCCGATTGAAGCGGAATATGGAAGTGGGGAACAAATTTCTTGCTCTTTCCAACGAAGTCAATGATGTCATCCGACAGCAAATTGGGTTCAATGCTTGAGATTCGAAAGCGCTCTATGCCTTCCACTTCATCCAAAGCCTGAATCAATTGTAGGAAGTTTTCTTCGCCATTTTGGCCAAAGTCGCCAATGTTTACACCGGTTAAGACAACTTCTTTTACTCCGGTTTGCGCTACTTCTTTAGCAACGTCAAGTGTTTCTTCAATGGTTTGATTGCGGCTGCGGCCGCGCGCCAATGGTATCGTGCAAAACGAGCAGAAATAATCGCATCCATCTTGAATCTTCAAAAAGGTTCGTGTTCGGTCTCCAGCAGAGTAGGATGGAATGAAATCCTTGACTTCCTTAATGTGCCCATTTTCTATGTGTGCCTTACCGCCATTGGCTTGCTTATCCAAGTATTCGAGGATGTTGAACTTCTCGTTTGCACCAAGAACAACATCGACTCCTTCTATTTCAGCAATTTCATCGGGTTTGAGTTGGGCGTAACAGCCAATTACAGCAACAAAAGCTTCTGGATTCTTGTTTTTCGCCCTTCTCACCAAATTGCGGCATTTCTTATCCGCATGATCAGTGACAGAGCACGTATTGATGACAAAGACATCGGGGCGTTCGTCAAATCCAACTTTTGCAAAACCGCCTTGTTCAAAAAGGCGAGCAATTGTTGAAGTTTCGCTAAAATTTAGCTTGCAACCTAAGGTGTGAAAAGCAACTGTTTTGTATGGATTCATAAGCAGAAGCGCAAAAGTATGCTTTCAAGTGGCTTTCCTTTAACGACACTCGTAATAACAATCGGGGTGAAGGCAAACCAAATCTTGCGACTCCAATTCCTTGATTTGAGCATCGCAGCGCTCTCCAATATAAGTCTCGGATGGGGCGACCTTCGAATTTTCAATCAGATAACACTCCTTGCAGTTTTCGCATGACGCCATACTTAAGCCAATTGCAATCAAGACGAATGGGGTCGGAATTAAGCGCGAAAACAACAATGTTTTTATATTCATTAGTGAATGATTAAAAATGGTTTAGTAGTCTGGTAATCATCTTTGTAAGTAGCGATTACTTGATAGTGTCCTGCAGGGAGATCACTTGTCTTTAATGAGCTTGAGTTGCTGTTCTGTTCGATGGTTCTGTGTATTACTCCATCGGATGACAGGATCGATATTTCGTTGATTTCTTCGATCGACTCAATATGAAGAACTTCATCACATGGCGATGGGAATAGGGTTAATTCCTTAGGGTTCATAGACGATGTACTTACGCCAAGTGACGCGTTTCCATTATGATAGGTCACCAAATTCGAGAATACTTGTGTATTTACTTTTTGAAAATCACCTCCGATGTAGAGTTTCCCGCGATATGCTTCCATCGCATAAATAGGGCCTGATGGACCAACGGCAAAGACTTTCCAGTCGTTATTGACCAGCATGGTAATGTTTTTTAGGTAGGTATATTGAGGGTTTTTCAATCGTCCAGCAATGAAAAGGGTGTCGTCATAGCTCGCTATGCTGAAAACGGTGTCAGTGCTGTCAACAAAGCCGGGCCCAGCTTGGGACCAAGCCATGCCGTTCCATTTTGCCAGTTTTGAAATAGGAAGGCTGTCTGAAGCCGTGAACGCCCCACCCGCATAGAGCAATCCTTCGAATGGAAACAGAGTGTAAACATTGGCGTTTAATCCTTTCCCGACCAGTTCCCAGTCGCTGCCATTCCATTTGGCGATGTGACTTTGAACAACGCTGTCGCTATCAAGTGCTAAAAAATCTCCTCCAGCATACAGGGTGTTTTCAAATACTTCCAAGGTTCGAACTGTGCCATTGATTTGGTTTCCAGAGCTTTTGATGGTCGGAGTAGGGTAGTCGTTGGTTTCGATGTAAGCTATAAAGTTGGCTCCGTTTAAGTTGGTGAAACTTCCGCCAAAAAAGAGTTTATCGTCAAAGGACTTGAAGCATAAAACGGCCTGTGAGTCAGCAATGGTGTGCGAATAACTGTGAAAGCTTGTGAAACCGGACGATGGATCTTCTTCCATATAACCGATACCGATGTTTTCCAAACTGGATTCATGGTAGAATTTACCCCCAACATGAAGGCGATTATTGAATGGAGCACTTGCGTAAATAGCTGTTCCGGGCAGACTGCCGCCCGATTGTGGTGTGTTGAAATCCTCGGTGAAGGTGAAGAAATAGGTGTAGTTGTTGAGAAAGTTTTCTCTAACAAGGCAATGGTTGACTCGATTAAAGCTGTTTATCAGCTTGAATTTGCCACCTATCGATAAACTCTGGCCGAAGTTATTTAAACAGTGAACAGGGCCGTCTGTGCCCGTTCCAACAGCGCCCCATGACTGGGCAATGGTTGGTTGAGACAGGAAGGCTACAAAAATCAGTAGAAACGTGGTGAGATTCACGAAAGATTTCATTGCTGCGAAACTAAGAAACGAGGCATCGTCATGCGAAACTTGCTTCCTTACATCTTGGAAAGTCGGATGATGACTCCATTTTTGATTTGGTACTCGCTACCGTTGAATTCAAACGTTGAGCCTTCGGTATATTCCATCAGGCCATCGAGGTCTTCTTCCATGGTATGAACAGATCCGCCTGTTTTGCGTGCCATTTCTAAATAGGCTGGATTGATTGGCCCCCAAACTCCGCAAAGAATAACGCGAACCGGTTTGTTGACTTGATCAATAAGCCTCATGTCTCTTGGGGTGGCGTAGTTGTCGGCTATCATGACAAATTCCTTGCATTCCAAACATTCCGTGGTAGCCTTGATCAATGTTTCTACGTTGTTTTCGGGTGCGTCACCTCCACCGCCTGCCATCATACACTTTTTGGCTAAGTCTTTTACATCGTCAAAGCTGTCGCCTATGCCATCGTAAATCCCGCCAACTTTCCCGGTTTTTTTTGCCATGTTCGGCTTACTGTCGCCATCGTTGAAGAAGTAAAAATGCTTCGTTCGATTCGTGTTTTTTTCGATGTTCAGTTTGTGCCAAAGCAGGATTTGCGCTGTGTATGGCGACATGCTTCCGGTTAAATCGCCAATGACAGCCATATCATTCCATTCGGGGTGTCGTTCAATGACCTTTAAAATATTGGAATCGGTTTGGATGTTTCCGGTATGAGCAACGCCTCCAAAAAGGCTGAACGCTGTTCGTTCTGGAAATTCAACGGGCACTCCGTCTACAAAAACGGATACACCTTTATTATTGACAGTTATCGTGAATTCCACTTTGTCTTCAACTCGCTTTCCCGCGGTTCGTGCAGGAATCCAGACCATATTACGCAATGCTTGTTGAAGTATCTTAGCATATATGCCTTCACCTTTTTCTAAGGTTAATTCCGCTGTTTGCGCATATCCTTTCGGGTCTATGGTCAATCGAGTGTTGTAAGTTTCGTCCACTTTGCGTTTGCCGGTGTTTATATGCGAATTGAGGTGCATTAAAACACCTGGATATCCCAATTTGTAAAAGGCGGGAGTGTGATTGTTTTCATCTGGCTTTGGCGTGTATTCTTCTTCCGTTGGTAATCGAACCTTTGACCAGTCGGGAGCTGCGTGGGCACCGTATGGGCCGCTTGGTATGCGCATCGCGTCCTCTTTAATTTCAACAAATTCCAAGGATCCTGTCGGAGCGAATAGTTCATCCAGAAAGTCAACTTCGGCCTTCATGCTTTCTGCTGTGGGCTCGGGTCTGATGTTTACGATGAAGCCATGAAAAAGCTTGTTGCATGATTCAGGGGAGTCGCAGCCGTTTTGTTCGATGATTTTCCATTGGATGAGGTTGTTGGTAAAAAGCTCCGGTATCAGTGCCTTGAGGCTCTGTAGTCGCTGTTTGTTTAAGCCAGTCTGATCGAAGCTTTCAGAAGATTTAAACGCACTATAAACTAATTCTATGCTGAGTACAGTCGATGCTTTGATTTGCTTCAAGGCTTCTTCATCCACAATGATGGGCTTTGCAAATGGAGTTTGGATGTAGATTTCTTCTCCAGTTGGCGCAAGTGTCCTTACGTCAACGGTTTGTGTTTTTAATGAAAGTATCTGTTCTACGGATGTGGCGCCAGCGGTGGAGGGCGTGAAAAGCCCGCAAACGGCCAAGGCAAGGAATAGTCTAAAAGTTGATTTCATGGAGTGATAGTGCTAAATCGGTTGGAACGAAAACTAAACGATGCAAGAAAACCATTTATTTCACAAAACCATAAACGGCCTTGCCATCAAGAAAGAGATAGAATCCACCGGATTCTGTTTTATCAAATCGATATTTAAGTTCATAATGATCGCTTTTCTTAACAAGAAGCAATCCTTGCGACTCGTCTTCTCGCTCGAAACGAATGGAGGCCCAACTCACTTCAGATTCCGTTTTAAAGGCTAATTTGAAAGTCCTGTGCATCCTTCCTTTTTGTTTGCCCATTAGTTTCATTCCAATATCATAACCTTCTGGTTTTAAAATAGGTGAACGTTTAAAAACGCGCTTCTTCATTGGTTTTTT
This sequence comes from uncultured Flavobacteriales bacterium, assembly GCA_943788145.1. Classification (GTDB taxonomy): domain Bacteria; phylum Bacteroidota; class Bacteroidia; order Flavobacteriales_G; family Salibacteraceae; genus SHAN690. The sequence goes on along the minus strand of CALSPD010000016.1, from coordinate 65,262 downwards.
ATTTAACTGCCAACGCTCATTTTCGGGGAAGTGGGTGAAAATGAAAAAATCGGGATCGGCAATAAACCAAATCGGATTGAAAGACTGAATGTGTTTTCTACGAGTCGGGTCGTAATAACCAGATGACCATGTGACGTCCACTAGGTGCCATTCGCCAGCAAGAAACACGGCATTCCAAGCGTGATTGGTTTCCTTCATGTTCATGGGAATGTCTGTTCCTGGGTCGGATTTTGCAAAGCCTACTACTGTTTCGCATCGAATATCTACAGAAGCGCACATCGCTTCCAAAAGACTTGCAAAGCCTTCGCAGATTGCCTTTTTCTTTTTCAAGATAACATTGGCGTCCGTGCCTTTCCGACCGGTTTTGTACTCCACGTTTTCGGCAATCCATCGGTATATAATGCGAAATTTCTCATGTTCGGTATCAAAACCCTCGCATAGTTCTTTCGCAAAGATTCTCGCATCATCATATCGTCCTTTGGGGTAATTCAGGGCATGGCTATCTGCTCGTATGTAATCAAACGACAAAAGCTGGTTGCGTTGGCTCTGGGCTGAAAGTCCCAAGCATAGCGTTAACGATATTCCTATTAAAAATCGAATCATTGGATCGGAGAAGCCGAAAATAGAGGCATTTAAATCGAGTGAAACACGATCATTCGTTTTGTTTCAACAGTTTAAACGCAAAACTTCCGGCATTCGTCTGAACCCATAGTACGTAGTATCCCGCTGCAAGTTGGGGGAAGTCGAGCTCGTAAAACAATCGGCCATCATTTGAAAACTCATGACGCGCAATGCGTTTTCCGGTCAGGTCAATCAATTCAATGCTCAGCAATTCACGCTTGTTTGGGAATAATCGAAGCTTTCCAGTATTTGCAGCAAAAGCTTCGCTACTAGCTAGATATGGATCACTTAATGGTCGATCGTTTACCAAGCTGTCTTGGCAGCCTTCCAGTAAACCTCTGTTGCAAAATATGATGGAAATGACCTCTGCGTGTTCAGCGTCATAGAGGGCGCTATCTGCTTGCAGAAAAAGCGAGGCTGCATGCGTCATGGTCATGTAGGGGAAGTAGCTGTAAATAGACGTGAAAAGGAGTTTCTCGCTGACCGTTCGACCATAATAATCTTCCACATCGGCTAGGGCAGACGTCCAAATTGGAGCGTCATCATAGAGGTAATTTTCAAGGTCTGACGGGTAGGATCGTGAATTCGTCAAACTTCGACCAGTCCAAAACTCATTGTGACCGTCCCAGTTAAAGATCTTATCGTAACCGAATTGGGAAATGGCACGGGAATAAGTAAGCGCAATGAAGTCGCAATTGCCTTCTTCAATCGCTTCACGTTCGTTACCAGAAACGGGGCTTGAGTTTATGCTGTAATTCAGCGCATGCGTGTATTCATGCACAATAACGTCAGCATCTTCTGCGTCATCGACTCCGCCATCCCCAAAGCGCAAAACACCCGTTTGGCTGTTGTCGTCAAAGGAGAAAGAACTTTGATCAGCCAGTCCGTAGTGGGCGTCAACTTTAATGGGGTAGTTGGCTAAGTCGGTAAAGCCAAGCTCTTGCATTCGTTCTTGTTGACGATGTATGTGGTAAAAGGCGTTCACGTATTCAAAGCCAAATTCACCACGGCCAAAATCAAACCTGCCATTTATGGATGTGGGCGCATCGCCATTCGGAATGGCATCTAGGTCTATGCCTTGGAAATAGTCGCTTTCGAGCACCCATTCCAATGTATTTGAGTCCCATCGAACCAGAATGCTGTCTTCGACTCTTAAATCGTTCAAAGCGATAGCATTGGCGTCATCGTTATCGTACAGTGGATTTCCATAAGCTTTTTCTGCACGGGTCAACGGGTCGGGAAGGAAGACCATAACACGGACCAGTGAGTCGGGTTTATTGAAACGTGTAAGGTCTTTTCGATTGATTTCATCGCCTTTTTCATCTAAAATCAAGATTTGCGGAAAACCCTCTATTTTTCCTTTTATGATAAAGGAAAGTGTGGGAATATTATCAATTATTACGATCTGATAACCAGATTGATATATCGATTCAAATAACTCAAAACTTTCTATAAAATTCAAGACTCTAGCATGGTTTGTTTTTGATGGGTATGGTACTAACATCAACGATAGCTTGGGATAACAAATCGATGCATTGCCTTGATTGAAACGCGAGCGAATCACCAGACCTTCATAGATGGGTAGCCCGTTGATTTCGATTTGAAAATGGTCATGCACTCCAATCGGACTTTTTTTGGACTGTACTTTTCGCATTGAAATGGGAGCTTGAAAACTTGCACTGAGTTGTTCTTCCATGGATGCCACGCTCGAATCTCTATGCGTCAATGCCTTTGTTTCGTATTTGAGTGCATCCTGCGCCAGACCTAAGCCGGAAATCACAACAAGCACCGATACAAGCAAAAACCTATGCAATTTGACCAATTTGAACATGGGGTAAATGATCGAACAAATGTAACGCATCCGAAACGGTCGAGAGCGGAACGGAAAAGATGATGGAACAGCGTTGGTCGAACAGTTGATCCACGATTGAAGCGCCTGGAAAGCCTTCAATTGCTCGGATTACGTTGCCTGTGTCGTCATAGTCGAAATGGACGTGAATGCTGTCTTTGACCGTGATGGTAATGGCTTTTGCTGCTTCAAGGGAAGCTTGGGCGCTCAACTTATAGGCTTGAATCAACCCTGGTTTTCCAAGTTTAGTTCCACCAAAATATCGGATGACAATGACGGCAACGTTGGTCATGTCTGCGCTAAGTATTTGATTCAAAATGGGAAGTCCGGCCGTGCCAGCTGGTTCGCCCGAATCGTTTGATCGTTGTTCTTCTTTTGTTGTTCCGAAAATGGCTCCATAGCAGAAATGCCGCGCCAAAGGATGAATTTTCTTGAGATTCCCAATGTAATCCTTGAGTTCTTCTTCGCTAGAGCAAGGGTAGGCGAAGGCAAAAAACTTACTGCCACGTTCGCGATATCCCCCTTCTGCCGGTGCTTTTATGGTTCGGTAATTATCGACTGTTGCCATTATCCAAATGAAAGTAAGCAAATCGAACAAAGGGCTAAAATCACGCTTAGCCAGCCTTTTAGGTCGAGGTTTTCTTTGAAGAGTATTAAGGCAGACAGAGAACTTAGTGCAACGATTCCAACGTTATTGATAGGAAAGATGACAGAGCTTTCCCAATTGGGCAGGCTGATGGCCTCCAAAATGAAAATAAGGGAAGCGAAATTCACCAAACCCAGCATTATGCCTCCGAAGTAACTTTTAGCTTCGATTTTTCGGTCTGGAAGGGTGAAATGATGCGCTAGTCCGGCTAGGAAGGCAAAACTGAAGATAACGGTGATGTAAGACGGGAACTCGGCACTGGTTACACTCCAGGTTTGAAAGAGCTTCAAAGCAGCATCAATCAAACCACTACCCAAGAATGCCAAAAGCAGCCATTTCCAATTCTCAATATTTTGATTGGGTTTTGACGCGAAAAAAACAGCAACTAATCCCAAGCTAATCCCGATAACCTTAAGCCAGCTGATCGATTCATCGAGCAGGAAAATTCCTGTTAAAACAGGAATCAATACACTCATTTTGGTTGCAATACTTGCGGCAGAAACGCCATTTGTTTGGGTTGTTTTAGCGATGAAACGAAAAACGATGTAAAAGAATACGCCCATAGCCATGGAAGGCAAGAACCACGATTTGTTCCAAACTTCTTCTGAATGTGAAAAGAAGAGTAGGCCGATTAATCCCGCAACAGCGTAATTCACCATAATGGCGTGGCGCGAATTCACTCCATTATGTCCCATCCATCTGAAAAGCAATAGGATAGCCGTGGCAGAAAATATACTGAGGACGATGTATATCACGCTCGAGAGTAAACTTGTAACACGTTATCGTCCAAGTGAGTGGTTGATTTCAACTCTCCAACAAATCGCGGGATGCGGACACCGTCACCAATGCGTTGCATGCCTGTGAAAATGCGGGCTTCATCCCATAATCCGGCATCGTAAAACCGCTGTAAAGTATTTGGGCCACCCTCGATGATGATGCTTTGAATGTCGTTGTGAAACAGATGTCCCATGATTTCGTGTTCAAAGCGCGATGGGTCTGAAATGCGTTCGTAGCAAATTTCATCTTCGCAATAGGCTTTCGCAGCATTATACACCCACGTTGGTCGGCCATCGCTGAAGAGCTTAAGTGTTTTCGGAAGCTGCAATTGCGGGTCAATGACGATCCTCAATGGGCTTTTACCCGGCCAAAGCCGCGTGGTTAGGCTTGGATCGTCCAGCAAAGCCGTGTTTTTTCCTACTAGAATCGCCATTTCTTCCGAGCGCCATCGGTGAACCAATTGATTGGCTGCTTTATTCGTGATTTTAAGTGCCTTCTGGTCGTCTTCTGGCTGTCTGTTGTGATCTAGGAAGCCGTCAATGGTTTGCGCCCATTTTAGGATGACGTACGGTCGTTTTTGTTCGTGGTAGGTGAAAAACCTACGATTGAGCCAGCGTCCTTGGGCTTCTAATACGCCCGTAACTACATCTATTCCAGCGTCTCGCATCCGCTGAAGGCCTTTTCCTGCCACTTCCTTGTAGGGATCGAAATTGCAGACCACCACCCGTTGAAAGCTCTTTTCGATGATCAAATCAGCGCAAGGTGGCGTTTTGCCATGATGCGCACACGGTTCCAAGTTGACATAGATTGTGCTGTTTGATAGAAGCGATTCATCTTTCACACTGGCGATGGCGTTCACTTCTGCGTGGGCTTCGCCAAATTGTTGATGATATCCTTCACCGATAATCTTCCCATCACACACGATTACAGCTCCAACCATGGGGTTTGGAGCAACATTTCCTTTGCCCAAGGCCGCCAATTCGAAGCAGCGCTTCATGTACATTTCGTGATTGGTAGTTTCCATTTAGGGCGTGAAGATTACTTTTTTAGTCTTTATTCCTTGCTTTGTTTCCATTTGCAGAAAATAAATGCCAGCCATCCCTTTTGTCAAGCTGATTTTTCCGTTGCTAAAGGAAAATGGAACACTTCGGCCAGCGACATCCCGCACGAACAGCGAGCGAATGGATTCATGGTCATTCACGAAAAAGATGGATGATGAAGGATTCGGGAAAACATGAAAGTCTTCATCGTCCAATTCAGCCGTGGATAGGGCCTCCGGGATTCTAACACCATCATATTTTGCAATGTACGATCGCGTTAAAGTCGGATCGAAATATTCAGCCAAACCGAAGTCATGATCAAAATTTCGGTTCGAACTTCCGCCATACAATAGGTAATAGTCTTGATTGGGGTGTGCCATCATGGTCATAAAATACACCTCCGTTTCTGTGTTGAAATAGTTGATTTTTTCAATACTTCCTGATTGATCGATTTCAGTGATAAAGGCCGCAGACAAATGGGTCAATAAGCTCTGGGTATTTGGATTTGGGTTGGTTTGAACTTCATATTGGCCGGCTGTCGGATCCAAATCAATGCTTCCATGCACCGAGCCACCCACCAAATGCTATTTCCTTCAGGTGCTAAAACCACGCTAGGTTGTTTGCAGTCCATGGAATTGCTGAGGGCATAATACCAGTCGATGTCTCCAAACTGATCGAAGCGAATGATGAAGTCGCTATCAAAACCAGCTGCACCTTCAAGCAAGACATCGTCTGTACCCAAAAGCAAGCGATCTTGGAAGATGCCAGTTAGGTACACGCCACCCGATTGATCGTATTGGAAATCAGACGGGTAAACGTCAGATTCGGCCACAAAACTGTTGACCCAAATGAGTTCGCCAATGGCATTAAAGCGAGCGACAAAATAAGGCTGCGTGTTTGGGATGGTATCTTCACCAAGCACACTCTGGCCGTTGGGTTCAAAGTCCACTTGGCCTGTATATTTTCCCCAAAGAATCAACTCGCCATCGTCTTGGATCATTTTGATGGGCTGCACTTCGCTTGTTCCATAGTCTTGAAAAACCATGACCCAATCGGGTTTGGTTAAGTTCGAGTAGCTCGCGATGTAGCCGCTTTTATCACCATAGGAAGTTTTGAGGTATTCATCATTCGGATCCATATCAAAATCGACTTCGCCAAATAAGCGACCCGTGATGACCAGGTTTCCACCGTGAACAATGCCAGATTCCATTGTAGCGTCTTGACGATGGGTGTTGATAATGCGCGTACAGTTTCCATTGCTGTTGAATTGGGCAGCAAACCAATGATTGTCTTCTAAAGTGTAGTCGTTGAATTTGGAATTGATTTTTTGCTCCTTCGCTGGTAGTTCCGCAAATCACCAGTTTATCTCCACTTGTTTTTATATCGGTTACACCAACATCTTTCAGCACATAGGCCCAGGCTAAATTCCAGTCGGAATCGAATTTGGCGATGTAAGGCGTAAGGTTTCCACCTGTTAATATCCACTCGTTCGCACTTGGGTCAACGTCACGTGAAAAGTTGAATCGATCGAGCAAGTAGATGTCGCCATTATCGGCAACGACCATTTTAGACACTTCCAAAGGTCGAAGCCATTGAAAATCTTGAGCTGGGGCCAACAAACTAGAAAAAAGACAAACGCTGAAGAGAATGATTTTACTCATGGATTTGCTTTGCTCCGAAAGTAGAGATAAAGGCTTTTATCTTCCGAACGGATGTATGAATAATCCCACCTTTGCGCCATGAATCATGCTGAACTTCGACAGTGGTTTTACAGTCAACTCACGGCTTTTTATGCCCAAGGCGAGTTACAGTCCATCTATCATTGGTGTGTGGCTGAATTGGAGGATTGGAATAGAGCAGAGGCCTACATGCACAGCGCTGACCTTGTTGCCGAGGCGCACTTGAATCGCTGGAAAGAGACCACCAAACGCTTAAAAAAGCATGAGCCGATTCAATACATTTTTGGCAAAGCGCAGTTTATGGAGCTGGAGCTTTATGTCGATGCGGCCGTTTTAATTCCTCGCCCAGAGACAGAAGAATTGGTTCAACTGGTGCTCGATCATGAAACTTCAGATGTTTTGAAGGTTTTGGACATAGGAACAGGTTCGGGCTGTATTCCCTTGGCTTTAAAAGCTGCTCGACCCAATTGGCGCATCAGCGCATGCGATGTTTCTCCTGTGGCTTTGGAAGTAGCTTCAAAAAATGCCAAAGCTTTGAATCTGGATGTCAAGCTATTTCAAACTGATATACGCGAAGCCTTGCATCAAGTCGATTTTGATGTCATCGTGAGCAATCCACCCTACATTCCCGTTGATCGTGCTGAAAGTTTAGAAGCGAATGTGCTTGACTTTGAGCCGCACATTGCGCTATTTGGTCCAGCGCATGACCCGTTTTATTTTTTTACAAGAATTGCAGAAATAGCAGAAAAGGCGGGCATTTCAAAAGTATATTTCGAAACCCACGCTACGGAAACAGCCTTACTCTGCAAGCAGTTAAAGGAAGTATGGACCGGTGAGGTATGTTTTGAGAACGATATCAGCGGAAAAGAGCGTTTTGTGATTTTGTGTCGTGCTTAAGTTGATTATATGACCACCTTGAGAGACTGCATAATCTCATGCGCTGGCTCTTCCCAAAGTTCGGCTCTGTGTATCGTGCAGTTGAAGGTGCAAATCAGCAATCGACCATCTACATCGGTGAAGAAGAGTAAGTTGTAAATGTCCGTGTCTATGGCGGGTGTAATCATTTCCAAATATCCCACTTGACGCCCGTTGATTTCTTTGATCCCGTGATCTTTCCATTCGGCAGTCGGGAAATTGGTTTTAAAAACCTGGAACAGGTTTTCCTCGATGGGCGCTATGGCTTCTTGATTGGCCTGGTTGGGTGTGTGGTTGAAGGCTACATTGATGCCGCCTGTTTCATTCGAATAGACCAACGTTGGACGGTTGGCGGAAGGATATTTAATGGCTAACAGTTCGTCCGACATAATTTCAAATTCACTTGGAATTTTCAGTTCGATGCGGTCATCTAAGAGCGATTTTACATCGAATTCAACAAACTTAAAAGCGACAGTCGTGCAAAGGATAACAAGGAAGAATGTGCCTATTTTGATTTGATTTTTCATGGATGGAATTTGAAAATGTGTCGTATCAAGTTTACAACAGCCAAACTAACGTTTTTTGGTATGCCCTCAACCCAAATCGCTCAGGGAGTGGGTTAGGCGGGTGGTATAACGCGTTTACAAACCTATTCTTTGCTGTAATAAAGCTTCTTGCTGTCGGTAATTCTCCACGCTTTGATCAGTCGTGCGTTTTGCTCAGATTTGGAAGGATCTGTTATGGTAAACCAAGACAATACACTGCATGAACTATTCAATACAACCATAGATTCTGGCGATTCGGCTATGGTTTGCAAAGCCAATTGCTCGCAAGCATTTTTATCGAGCTTGGCCTGATCGGCAAAGGAATAGATCAATACAACTGCAAAGACTATCGGCAAATAAAGCAGCTGCTTCTTTCCTTTTAAATGATTTAAAATAGCCAGCGTGCTGCCGCCAAAAACAAAGAATAGACCTAAGGTAATGGGCATAATGGTGTCATAGCGCAAAACCAATGGCCGATAGGGTCGGTAACCTCCAAGCGGGAGCAGGAGGATGTAGATTAAGGCGAAAAGTCCTATCCATTTCAAGACGGAAATCACCTTATTGCCCCCCACAATGTTCAGTTTTTTGATGATGATGACATTGATGGCGATGCTGATCAACAGCACAGGATAGGCGATTTTCTCGCTGAGAAGGTGAAAGATTCCCGTAGGTAGTCGGGCGTACAATTCGGATAGTGATATAGACCAAATTTGATTGTGCTCGTTGTATTGCCCTAAGTAAAGCGAGTATAGTGCTAACAGGGAAACGGGGGTGAAATACCACCAATAAAAACGAGGAAGGTCCTGAAAAGCGGCAATAAATTTTGTTGCAATCCCTTTTTTCTCGGAAAGGTTGAAACGGTGTAGAAAAGCAGTCGAAAAAGCGATTAAAGCAAAAACAAGGACGATACCCGGGTTGAGCGGTCCGCTCAGGCAAACTATGACGCTAAGAGCGATCAAAACGGGGTATAGGATGGCGTTTGGAGCGATGGGTTTATTGTGATAGTAGCGAAAAATAAAGGGCAGAAAATAGATCAGCATAAACAGACAGGGAAGCGCATAGGAAAAGGTGTAAGTAATGCTTGGATCGATTATTCCCATGAGGCCACGAAAACCATCTGTTTGGAAAAGAGGAGTGAGCAAAGCCGCGGCAAGCATAAACTTTAAGCAAAGCACATTGTAAGTGCCCGTAATGGCCATTGCAAGCAGAAAAACAAGGCTTAATTGAATGAAGGTTTTTGCCAAAGCAGCAGCCGTATAAACACTTGAAATGGGGTCCATAAAACGCTGCAAATAGATGGGCATTTGCATCATATAAACTTGAAAAGGCCAGTGCATGAAAAAGCGGTTTGGATTGGGGTAGTGCACATCGTTAGCAATGGCCGTAAACCCCATTGGACTGGAAAAAAGCGGCTTGAAATTATCTCCGGGTAAAACACTTTCCGCTATATCGCCATCCAACGGAGCGCTAGCATGTTGTCGATAGGAGTAAACCGTATCAACCGTGATAAATGCTAAAAGCAGGAAATAGATAAGGCGATTCACCATGTTGGATTCATTGATTTGAACTGGTTATTGAACCAAGCCCCCTGACACACTCGATTTCTTTAACCATTTGCCCCGTGATTGATGTGATACTTCAATTGCACCAAGCCTGAATCATAGGCTTTTGAGGAAATCAACTTCAGGTCAGCTTCGGGAATGCCGGCTTTAAATAGGGTAGTGCCATCGCCCAAAATGACAGGAATGATGGAAAAAACAAGTTCGTCAAAGAGCTTAGCGGATAGCAACGCATGCACAATTTCTGCACCGCCATCGCAAAAGATGTTTTTGCCGGGTTTTGATTTCAATCGGGTAACCAATTCACCCAGATCGCCAGCATAAAAGGTGATGTTGTCTTTTTTCGGTCGCTCCGTTCGCGTGATCACATAAACATCTTGTTCTTTATATGGGTATTCAGCCACTTGAGTCATCACCCATTCATAGGTTTTCCTTCCTAGAATGATGGTGTCAATGCTTTTAATGAAATCGTAGTAGCCATAATCTTCGCCTTCCACTTGAACGCGATCGAGAAAACTCATGTCGTTGTTTGGTTTGGCTATGCGTCCATCCAAAGAACAAGCGATGTAGAGTACGAGTTTGCGGTTTTCCATAAGGGCTATGATTCAGAAAGCGCAAGTTAAGGAGGATGATGAAATGATGGAAAGCAAAAAAGCCCATGCGATAGGCACGGGCTTTTAGATGAGGTATTTAACAAGATGGACTAGGCTGCGTCCTTCTTTCCGAGCATGACCAATTCGCTCACTACTACCTCGGTGATGTAGCGCTTGTCGCCTTCTTTGGTTTCCCAGCTGCGGTTTACAAGCTTGCCTTCCACACAAACTTCCTGTCCTTTTTTGAGGTATTTCTCAGCTATTTCAGCTGTTTTGCCCCACATAACGATATTGTGCCACTGCGTTTCTTCTTTCTTATCGCCCTTGGCTGTGTAATACACTTCGTTTGTTGCAATGCTCACTTTGGCCATTTTTTTATCGCCTTCAAAAGTTTTTACTTCTGGGTTCATTCCTAGGTGGCCGATCAATTGTACTCTGTTTCTTAATGCGTTCATGATACTGTGTTTTTACTTTGTTTAATTATTGTTTTTGTTGCTCGTCTAGCTGTGTAGGTTACTCGCTTTTTGATTTAGGTGTGCATCCGTCCTGTATTCATTCGCCTCTGGCATATTGTATTATTTCTGTCGACTCGCACATGCTGCATCTCCTGCTTTAACCTATCACTGAAAGAACGATGGGACAAAGGAATGGCGACTTCAAAACTCGATTCGGTTAATAGCCACTTAATATCGACAGCAATCATTTGTAAACGAATGATGTCGCTGAATGTGTTTTTGTTAAAGGGTTTTGCGTAAAATCCAATTTTCTCGTTTCAGCGTAAAAAATTCTGCCTTTTGAAGAATTTAGCGTGTTTCTGCTTTATTTCTCCCTTATCTAAAACATCGTTTAAATTTGAAAACCACCAATTTTTAGCCTGTGAAAAACCCGTTTACCTTTCGAGCTTTAGTCTATTTCACCTTGTTGGTTTTCTTGTTTCAGGCTTGCGAACAAGAGTTGTTTTTCAAAGAACCTCAACCGCGCAGCGATCGTGATGAACACCGATTTAAAAGCCGCTATCAGGGCGATTATTTATGCCTCGAAGACAGTTCGATTCTCACCATTTCCGAAAAAGGTATGAGTCGCGAATGGAATTATGAAGTGCGCATGACGGAAGAACAGGTTGATACTACACCAGGCATTGCCATCAAAGACGGTCGAGTGATTTCTGAGCTAAACCTAGATGCTGTTTCCTTGCGCTATGAAGGCGACACGGCTGTCATGACTTGGACACGTAGGCGGTCCGAGTTTTTTATATCCAAGGAACACGTGCTGCGTTATTTCAAAGGCCATTATTTTTTGAACCGGAAGCGAACTGAAAGCAGCTGGACGGTACAAACCATGCAACTCGATAAGGAAGGTAAGCTGACCATAAAGGAGATTTTTGTGAACGATGACGCCATTGCCAGCATGAAGAGTTTTACGGAAGTAGAAGAAGAAACAGACGAAGAAGGTAAGCTGAATGAAACAAGCGTTAAGCCGACCAAGCGCGAAATGAAAGACATATTAAAGGCCGATGTATTCAAGGAAACCGAGACCTTTCAAAAAATCAAAATCAAAAAGTGAGGGCGGCATGGTGGTTTCTAATGCTTGTCATACCAGGCATGATCGCAACTTCGTGTGCGAATAAAAACGCAGAGGCGGCAAAACCCGAAGTAGTGGAAGCGGATTCCTTTGATTTGGACGCTTTCCTTCTAAAGACCTTCACCGATAGTTTGGCCTCAGCGCAAGGGTTCGACACCTTTGATGTAGCCATCCAATCACCCGAAATTCCAACTCCATTTTATGCAAATCGATCGTTCAAGGAAGTCACCGTACATTGTATTTGGACAGATTGCCTTATAGAGTTGAGTCCCGCTATTGGCGGCATGACGCAATTGGAATCGCTATGCTTTTATAAAACAAGCCTGAAAACGCTGCCAGCTGAAATTGGCCAACTCAGGCGGCTTAAAGTTTTGAGGGTTGCTTGGGGTGTATGTTTGGAGTCGCTACCTGAGGAAATTGGATTGCTTGATTCCTTGGAAATTTTGGATTTGTACCGAAATAAACTGACCAAACTACCCGAATCAATTGGCCAACTCAAGAACCTCAAGCAACTCGGCCTAGGTGACAATAGTTTAAATGACGAGGAAAAGGCCCGAATTCGGAAGTTACTTCCAAATTGCACCATTCATTTCCACGAGCCGCTTCCATACCATCAAGATATAGCTAAAAAAAAACAATGAAAGCTTGGTTTGGATACAACACTGGTTTTGTAAACATCGATGACAATCATGTTTATTTAACCAATTCGGGCAATTGGTCGGAAATAGCCGACTTGGAAGAAAAGGGCATAACGACCAATAAAAAGAGTAGGAGACGAAAGAAGAAATCGAGCCTTTTTATGGCCTATTTGGTGGTTTTCATCATGGGTGTTTTGATTTTAAACCTAACACGTGGTCGATCGATGGTGCTGATTTCAGGTACTCTAGCGCTGGGCTATTTTGCCTACCGTTATATGCAACCCAATCTCTCGCTCGCTTTTAAAATTCCCAAATCCAAGGTTTTATCCATTACCATCATGGTCGATGGTATTCAAATCACCTTCACCGACAACGATGGAAACGAAGATGTGGCTGAGTTAAAAGGTTTGGATGAAAAAGCGATGGAGTTTTTCTCAACGCTGAAAGCTTCCTTGCAGGTTTGACCGTGCTTTAACGCAATAATCGCATTCGGGGTGTCAGCTAACAAATCCTTTGTGCAGATTTGCAGCGCTAAAAGAAACCCATGAAAAAATCATTGTTTGCTTTATTAAGTATTTCCCTTTTGCTCACTTCTTGTGAAGAGCCAGTCGATAATTTTGAGAATGCAGCGGCTTATGTTGGATCGATTTGGAAGGCTGAATCCACGACCATCACACGGACAAAAGGATTGAGTACATCCGATAGCGAAGTGAATAACATAGAGCTGGAAATGGATAATCTGACCTTTGTTGAACCTGAATACTCACACGAAAAGGTTACTTCCGTATCAGCCTTGCTCTTCATTAAAAGTTTGAGCAAAGAAGAATTGGGTGGTTTTGTGGATTTGATCATTAGAGTGTCGGACGAAGGGACGAACTACGAGAAGACCTACAAAATCGATGAAATTCAAGAAGCCAACATCCAGCTGATGGCAGTCGATTCGTTTTTCGACTTTTATAAAACCCGCAATGAAGTTGGCTTTAAACGTGTGATGGACGATACAGAAATCAGCGATTCCATCGCAGGTCTGGTTTATAACACCATGTTGGCTATCGATTCTGCTTATGGCGTTATCAATAAACTGACAGTGACGGGTTTTACCTTTTCTGAAATGGACGACATCCCAGTTATCAAGGCTTGGATAGACGTGGAGAATGGCGGCTACTTAACTCGCTATGTGCTGGGAATTGCTCGAACAAATGGCAAGGTGGTTTATGTAGGCATGAACGAAGCCCAAGAATAGGGTTTGATTCAAATCGACCACGGATTTGCGTTCACTGGAGGACCGAGAGCTGGGTCTTATGTAGGTTTGGTTGGTGGTGTTATACTGCTTTTGTTTTCTGGTGTGTGGGCATCCATGGGCATTGGGCTTGTTCTGATCCTAGGCGCCTTATACATCCTTACTACTCGATCTGGAATCAAAATCAACAAGGAATTAAAGACCTATCAAGCCTACGCTTCTTACTACGGTATTGTCGTTGGCGAATGGAAAAGCCTTGAAAAGTTTACGGACATTGCCATTTTAAAAGGGCGCATGAGTTCGAGCATGGTCAGTCGGGGCAATGCGCGCATTTCGGCCATTGAAACGGTTTATAAAGTCTATTTGCTAACCCAATCTCACCGCAGCAGATTATTCATCCGAAGCTTTGAAGCTGCGCATCCAGCAGAGGAATTGATGAAAGACCTATCCCAAGATTTAGGATTGGAAAAAGTCACCTACAATCCGAAAAAGTCGCGGAACTAGTCTTATCGAGTCAAGACGATTTTTCCTGTATGCCATTTGCCCATGCTTTCGTATTGGATAAAGTAAACCGCTCTTGGAAATAAGGATAGATCAATGTCCATTTCGGTTAACCCATTAAAGTCATATTTCTGAAGCAACTTACCATTCATATCTGCAAGAAAGAGTGACTTTATATCGCCTTCCACTTTGATGTGGACCAAACCTGCAGTCGGATTCGGATAAAAGCTGAAACTCTGTTTGACCGTGTTATACACGTATGCAATTTCGGCCGTTTCTTCCACATATTCAACTGAGTCCGATCCGAGGTCGATTGATGTCGAATCGGATGAATGCGTATCCGTTAATTCAGTCAACGACACCGGTTTTCTTGCATTTGAATCTAAAATCACCCGTTCAATTATATCCACCTTGGTTTCCTTAGGTTCAGCTTTGTAAGCTTGATTGAGTGCGTTTTCGCAGGAATGAACAGTGCTAAACGCTCGAATCATACGCAAGATCATGTCATTCATGTGTTCAACATCGTATGCATCCGTTTCGGGATCGCTGTGATCGTTTCCCACGCCACTGTGGTTGGTGAAAAAAGCATAGGTCCCGTTGCTTGCTAAGGCAGTTGATCGCATCAGGTATTCAAGGCTTTTGTCGGAATAATGGCCGACACCGCTCGCCACCAAAGGCACGATTCGAATGCCTAATTCGGTCGCATCAGCAAGTGCTTTTTGATAGGTCTTGATTTTTTCAGGCGAAGTTCCGGGAGCCTCGTCAAGAATTAGAAAAACGATGCGTGCCTTGGCATTCGGACTCCAATCGAAATCGTGAACGGCCTTGGTCAGGGCAATTTCAACGGCTTCATCTCCACCTTCGCCAGCATTTTGTTTTCCTATGAACTTGATCGTTTTGTTGAAATCGCTATCCAATGATGACATGATTGTGGTATAGCTGTTTCCTTCACAACGGTAAAACATGCTTCCAAGTCGAATCGAAGCGGAACTGTCTTGAACTTGCGTGCGTTCAATGATGTTTTTCAATTCCACTTTTAAGAATTCGATTTCATCGCCCATGCTGCCCGTAGCGTCCGTTATAAATAAGATGTCAACATTGCTTGAAGTAGAGCACGTCTCATCCAATTCAATGTGGTTAATACCTAGAGCAAAAGGCCGTGGATCGGCCAAACGAAAGGATGTTTCGGCAGTTTTCACCTCAATGAAGGCAGGTTCAGAATTATCCTTGTCAAACAGGTTGTGCCATAATTCGGCTTTTCCGGTATTGTCTGTTTTCGCCTTCCAAATCACTTTGTTGTTTGCCGATAAAAGGGGTCACTTCTGCGTCCACAACGGGATAACCCATGGTGTTGCTGACTTGAGTGGTGTAGCGCTGTTCTGGTCGAATAGACCAAACTTTTGCTTGTTCGTTCAGCTCTTTTTTCGATAGATCGTTCCATAATTCCCATTTTTCAAAATCGTTGACTTCGCCAGCGGTTAATGTGCCTGCGTTTAAGTTCGAATTGTAATTCGTGTTTCCATATGGTTGGCTGCTACCATGTCTGTAAGACATTCCTCCAAAGGAAGGGCAAGCCATGACGCGGTATTTTCTCCTTTTTTGTTTACAAGGAAAATTGAAATCAAGATTGATTTGATAGTAGGTTGATACCACCTTGCTCACCTCAGATTCTTGTGTAAAGCCACTTGCAAAAACAACACTTAAAGCATCGCTTGTATAACCCAAGTGAGCACCCAATACATTACTGGCCCCGACTCGGTAACGGTAGGAAATTCCCGTTTTAAGCCAGCGTTTTGATATCGAACTCTGAAAAGTGTACTGGTGTAAGCCTTGTTGAGGTAATAGTTGATTGCTATCGAGCAATTGAATGGGCAATCGAAACTCCTGTTGCAAACTATTCATCCATTTCACACTTAAAGGCAGCCTCGGAATGCGGGTGTTGAGTCCAACAATGGATGAAAACGACAGAGGTTTTTGATACGATATGCCTTTATAATTCAAAATCGTGGGTTGAAGAAAATCATCCATGGCAAAGCCAATAAAAAGCCTTTCAGTGTAAACTAAAAGGCCGGCACCTAAGTCCAAATGTCCTTTGGTGGACAAGGCACTCGGTTGTGCTATCGCTGATAATTGATTCGGATCGAAAGTCAAGTAAGAATAGCCAGCCTTGGCCCCGAGCATCATGGCTAGATTTCGACTAATAAGCAATCGATAAGCATAGGTGGCATTGACATTTTGTTCTGAATAGGCATTATTTAGATTATCGTGGGAGAGATTCAAACCGATTCCACCATTCAAGGCATCGATCTGCGAACTAAAACTTGCTTGAACCAAACTGTGTTGAATGGGGCTCATCCGGTGGTTCTTGACCATAGTCAGTCCAAAATATGGACAGGCCCTCGAACCAGTAAAGGCAGGATTCGATTGGATGAGGTAGTTAAGTCCTATAGGCTGCGGTGTGTAGGCCTGACTAAAGACCGAAGGACAGTGGAAACAAAGAAGCAAAATGGAAAGGATGGCGATTCGATTCATCTTTGGTGTTTTAGGTTGGGTTTCGATGAAGGTTGATTTATAGACGACAGAAGTTGTTTAAAAGTCTATGTAGCTTCATTTTTTATGCGTTCAATAAAGGAGTGATAAGCTGCTCAATTATGCGCAATGAAGGACGACAGCGGCATTTGGATTATTCATAATCTTGCATTTCGAACGCTTGAATCATGAAACTCGCTGCAATAGCATCCATTTTTTGTTTGACCTTTTTTCTTCCTGCATTTCATTCGCAGGCCCAGGATATCAGCGTAGAAGACACATCCAAACCAATTGAAGAAGAAGAGGAATTTGTTTTGACCGATCCCTATAAGCTGACGTTCAAAATTCGACCACTTTCCTATTTGCTGCTTCCTTTGAGTGCGGGGAGAATTGGCGCTTTTAATGGTCGGTTGGATTATGCCTTTACACGATTTATTTCAGCGGGCTTGGAAGGAGAATACTTTTACATCCGACCAATCGGAACTTCTCAACTTCGATCAAATGCTTTTAAGATTCGGGCGGAGGCCAGCTACTATGTTTTGAAGGCATCGAACCCAGATCGCTATGGTGAAGGACTACATGTCGGTCCATATTACAAATTTGTTTACACAGATGCCTATGATCCCACCTTCCCCAATGGCATCACCACACAAGTTTATAACACCCATATTTTAGGAGGGCAACTTGGTTACCAATGGGTAAAGGGTAAAAATGTCCTTGATCAAACGATAGGATTTGGGCTGGGATGGTCAAATGGGAATATAGGATTGCGACCAACGTTTGATTTTCGACTCGGACTTTCATTCGGAACCGTCATTTTGCGATAACATTGCAGTATGACAGATTTAGAAATTGCCAGCAAGGCCACACTTAGGCCCATTCAAGAAATAGCTTCCAAGCTTAAAATCGATGCTGATTCCCTCGAATTTTATGGAAAATACAAGGCCAAGCTCCCGCTGAGCTTGATAAACGAAGGGAAACTCTATGATTCAAAACTGATTTTGGTTTCTGCTATTTCTCCAACGCCTGCTGGAGAAGGAAAGACAACCACTTCCATTGGTTTGACAGAAGGTTTAAACCGAATTGGCAAAAAAACCACTGTTGTTTTGCGCGAACCGTCCTTGGGACCCGTATTCGGAATGAAGGGCGGTGCCACGGGTGGAGGATACAGTCAGGTTATTCCCATGGAAGACATCAATCTCCATTTTACGGGAGATTTTGCGGCCATCGAGCGTGCCCACAATTTGCTTTCAGCGCTTATTGACAACAACATCCAAAGTAAGAAGCGCAACCTGAATCTTGATCCGCGCACCATAACATGGAAGCGCGTCATGGACATGAACGACAGGTCACTTCGCCACATCATTGTAGGATTGGGTGGTACGACCATGGGAATTCCGCGCGAAACGGGATTTGACATCACAGCCGCGTCCGAAATCATGGCCATTCTTTGTTTGTCGAAGAACCTAAAGGACTTGAAGGAGCGCATGGGAAACATTTTCATTGGTTATACTTTCGATAAGAAGCCCATTTATGCGCGAGATTTGAATGCACATGGTGCCATGGCCGTTTTAATGAAAGATGCCATTAAACCCAACCTCGTTCAAACATTAGAAGGAAATGCAGCCATTATTCATGGAGGGCCTTTTGCCAATATTGCTCAAGGAACGAATTCAGTTATTGCCACTAAAATGGGTATGTCATTATCCGAATATGTGGTCACTGAAGCTGGTTTTGGTTTTGACTTGGGAGCAGAAAAGTTTTTTGACATCAAATGCCGCTCGGCTGGGTTGAATCCAAACGCAGTGGTGTTGGTTGCCACAGTGAGAGCACTAAAATATCACGGTGGGAAACCAGTCAAAGAACTAAACCAACCCGATCCGGAAGCGGTGCGAAAAGGAGTTGAAAATTTAGAAAAACACTTAGAAAACATTGCTCAATTTGGCGTGCCGGCTGTCGTGGCCATCAATAAGTTTACCTTAGATACAGATGAAGAACTGGAAATCATTCGAGCGGCTTGTGCCGCCAAAGGGGTGAAGGCTGTTCTTAGTGATCACTGGGGTCAGGGAGGAGCAGGAGCAGAAGAACTAGCCAAGCATGTAGCCAACTTGGCGGATGGGTTTAGTGGAAAATTCAATCCGATGTACGATTTAGTCGATACCGTTGAAGGGAAAATTGAGGCCATAGCGACTCGAATTTACGGGGCGAAGGCCGTTGAATATAGTAGTAAAGCAAAATCTGACTTAAAAAAGATCACTAATCTAGGGCTGGAAGGATTGCCTATATGCGTTGCGAAAACGCAAAAGTCACTTTCGGATAATCCTGATTTGATCGGCCGTCCAAGAGATTTTGTTGTTACCGTTCGTGAAATTGAAATTGCTGCAGGAGCGGGATTTTTAGTTCCCATTACAGGTGACATGATGCGCATGCCTGGACTGCCTTCTGAACCAGCGGCAGAACACATTGACATTGATGAAAACGGTTTGATTACTGGTTTATTCTAAATACTTTCGCGGCCTCAAAATTGAACCGATCATGCGTGGATTTATAGCCTTATTATGTGTGTGTAGCCTTTATGCTGGAGGCGTTATAGCTCAACCTGCAGTTGATGTTTGGCAAGTCGTTCCACCATCAAATCCTATGAATTGCACAAGTACTACGGTAACCATCACTGGTTGGAATGACGCTGGAAATTATATCCTACAACCAATTACTCATAGCATTGTTAACGACACCATTTTTGTTGAAATCAAATACATCTCTCCGCAGATTGTTTTAGGTGTATTGACTTCTTGGAGTCATACGGTGGTGTTGGGTAATATCCCATATGGCAATTACACAGTTAAAGCTCGTGGTTATTTAGGAGGAAGCTACCTTTCATACGCAACAGGTTGGTTGCCTGTCGGAGCCTGCTGCCCAAGCTCTATTCCACAGTTTTTTTTTACAGAAGATACGGTATGCGCTGGTGATTTAGTGTCTGTAAATAATACGAGTACCGGTTCAAACTTGACCTATGCTTGGGATCTACCAAATGGCACTTCAACAGCTCAATCACCGACATTTACGGCACCAGAGGGCGGCACTTATAATGTAACTTTGACGGTGACAGGGGATTCATGTTCTGATTCGATAGTTAGGGTTCTTGAAGTATTAGACCAGCCGAACGTCAATTTAGGTCCAGATACTACCATTTGTGATGGAGACTCTCTTTCCTTGTTTTTACCGGGAGGGAATACTTACTTATGGTCTGATGGAAACACTACAAATACAAATAGCATAAATGCTATAGGCGCGCTTTCGGTTACGGTTACCAATGGCGATGGTTGTATGCGTTCTGACACTGTAGCCTTGACCGGAGTGTTGGACGTAGTAGAAGTAGACCTCGGTCCAGCTAAGTTCGGTTGCCCAGGAAAAGGCGTTAACTTAAATGCTGGAACGGCAGGTTCTACTTATTTATGGTCGACTGGTGATACCACTCAAACCATAAGTACAACGTCTTCTGGAAATATTTCGGTTACGGTTAGCGAAGCGGGCTATTGTGATGGAGTGGATCAAGTGTCTATCACACGACACGTCATTGTACCGGCTGAAATTCTTATGAAGGGTGATAGCTGTGGCGATAGAGAAATTTGGTTGAATTCAAACTCTCATGATGTCATCGCTTGGTTTGATGGTTCTACGGATACCAATGTAACCGTGACAACTTCAAGTATGTATTACGTAACGGCTGCGGACTTACACGGTTGCGAATCGATAGATAGTCAATACGTCAACATTGCTGATTTCCCAATCGTGAATTTGGGCAACGATACCTTTTTATGTGGCAACGAAATCATCACGTTGTTTACAGGACTTTCAGGCGATCACGTGTGGAGTACTGGAGCTATCGGAAGCGTAATCAACGTTACAACCACAGGTAAATACCGTGTCACGGTGACTAATGCTCAAGGATGCAGCGCCTCGGATACCATTAAAGTGTCGGATTGTTTGGGTAACAAAGAATTGAATGCAGTCAAATGGTCGGTTACGCCAAATCCAGCAAAAGATAAATTGACCTTTGTTGGTTCAAAATTGACAAATGTCCAAGTATATGATATGCTCGGAAACCTTGTGCTTTCTGCTCCAATTGTCGGAAATAGTCTTAACGTAGAAGATTTGTCTTCAGGGGTTTACTTCGTAAAATCGAAGGAATTGAATGATCAAATCTTACGTTTCGTAAAGGAGTAGCTTATTGAGGTTTAGGACCTCGTTTCTTGAAATTTCCTTTCTTGAAGTTGCGTCCTCCGTTTCCTTTTCCACCACCTTTTTTCTTGCCGCTGGCATTTGGATTCCATTCTGGACTGATGCCAATCTCTTTGGGAATAGGCTGTTTGTCTATCTCTCGCTCGATCAGTCGCTCGATTCGGAGGAACTTATACATTTCCTCTTCGTTAACGAGGGTGACAGCAATTCCGGTAGTATCTGCACGTGCCGTTCTTCCAATGCGATGAACATAGTCTTCGGCATCATTCGGAACATTGTAATTAATGACCAAGTTGATGTCCTTGATATCGATTCCACGACTCATCACGTCTGTTGCAACCAAAACACGACATTGTTTAGCCCTAAACTTGATCAAAACCTCTTCGCGTTGGCTTTGGTTTAAGTCAGACGAAATGCCTTCAACGCGATAGTTGCGATTGCGCAGTCCACGCACAATTTCATTCACCTCGCGTTTAGTCGAACTAAAGATGATGATGCTTTGGCAAGCCGGATTTTCTTCGATAAAGTGGCGAAGGAATTTGGTTTTATTCGGATCGTAACACAAATAAACCAACTGAACCACACCTTCGGCTGGCTTGGAAACGGCAATGCTTATTTGATCGGGTTCATTTAGAATTTCTTCCGCCAGATCCCGGATTTTTTTCGGCATTGTCGCGCTAAACATCAAGGTTTGACGCTTTTTTGGGAAATAGCTGAATATCCTCAAAATGTCATCAAAGAATCCAATATCTAACATGCGATCGGCTTCGTCTAGAATTACATGTTTAATCGTAGTTAAATCCATATAACCCATGTTCAAGTGGGCAATAAACTTCCCAGGTGTCGCGACCACAATGTCAACGCCACTTGTAAGCGCACGTTTTTGAGCGTCCCAATCATCGCCATCTCCTCCGCCATAAATGGCAATAGATGAAATGGATGTGAAATAGGTGAAACCGTTGATGGCTTGGTCTATTTGAATGGCAAGTTCGCGGGTTGGACAGATAACCACCGTGTTTATTCCCTTTGAGTTGCCTTCAGCCAGTCTATTGATGATGGGAAGTATAAAGGCAGCCGTTTTTCCCGTACCCGTTTGAGCACAGGCAATCAAGTCTTTACCGTCTAATATTTTTGGAATGGCCTGCTCTTGAATTGGGGTGGCCGATTCAAACCCCATGTAGCTGATCGATTCGATCAATGCTTCGCTTAGTCCTAGTTCTTTAAAATTCACGGAGGGGAAGTTCAGTGTTTTTTTAGAACAAACCATAAACTTCCGAGAAAGTTTGCAAGCCATGTTGTTCAAAGCATGTTCATCGAGGCATTAGCGGCTAATAAAAAGGCAGATACTCATAAGTTGGAAGCAAATTGAGATGGATAAGGAGAAATAAGTGCATTTTCGCTGTCGCAGAAAGATCTTTTATTCCATTCATGCAGAGCATTGTTAGTTATTTCAGGGAAGGTAGACGGTTGCCGCGATGGGGCATTTTCACCATCGATATTTTCATCGCCCTGTGTTCGGTTTTTTTAGCCTTTTTCTTGCGATTCAATTTCCATCTCGAGGATAAACACTTGGCGAATATGGCTTATGCCATTCCATTTGTGATTCTTGTGCGCATTTTGTCCTTCGTTATCTTTAAAACATACGCTGGAATTATTCAATATACCAGTACGGAAGACGGGGTGCGAATCTTTTACACGGTCACCTTCGGAACGGTGGCTATGGCACTGTCTAACATTGTCAGTCTTTATATCACTACGAAATACATCGTTCCCTTTTCCGTCATCATCATCGACTATTTCTTCATGATGTTTTTCATGGCAAGTTTCCGAGTAGTCATTCGTATTCTATATTATGAAATGCGCAAGGTCAGTCAAGACCCAACTTACGTCATTATTTATGGCGCTGGAGAAGCCGGCAACATAGCTAAAAAGACCCTCGATCGCGATTTAGGTGGTCGATATAAGGTGGTAGCCTTTGTGGACTCCAATCCCCAATTGGCCAATAAGCGCATGGAAGGCGTTATGATTTATCATGCTTCAGAAAGACTGGAAGAGCTATTTCAGGGTGAAAAGGTAGATCAGTTGATTTTTGCTGACACTAACCTTAAACTATCTGAAAAACAGAAACTTGTCGATTTGTGTTTGAAATACAACATTCGACTTTTGGATGTTCCGCCAGCTTCAAAATGGATCAATGGAGAATTGAGTTTTAATCAATTCAAGGAAATTAGAATTGAAGATTTGCTGGAGCGTTCGCCCATTAAATTGGATAAGAAGAACATTCGTCAGCAATTAGCGGATAAAACAGTTCTCATAACTGGCGCGGCAGGTTCTATTGGCAGTGAAATGGTGCGTCAAATCATTCCCTTTAAACCGCGAAAAATCATTTTACTGGACAATGCCGAAACACCTTTATTCGACTTAGAGTTGGAATTGAGGGAAACCGTACGTTTTCAGGGATATGAAACCGTCATTGGCGACATTCGAAATAAAGAGCGACTCGAGAATGTGTTTCGCACATTTAGACCCGATTTTGTCTATCATGCCGCGGCATACAAGCATGTTCCCATTATGGAATTGAATCCAAGCGAGGCCATTTTGAACAACGTCTTGGGTACGAAAAACTTAGCCGATCTCTCCGTAAAATACAACGTGGGCGAATTTGTCATGGTGTCAACCGACAAGGCGGTTAATCCGACAAATGTCATGGGCGCTTCGAAGCGAATCGCTGAGATGTACGTGCAATCCCTTTTTAATAAACTCAAAGGTGAATCGGATTCAACGACCAAATTCATTACCACACGCTTTGGAAATGTGTTGGGTTCAAATGGCTCTGTTATTCCTTTGTTTCGAAAGCAGATTTTGGCGGGTGGACCACTTACCGTTACGCATGCTGAAGTTACCCGATACTTTATGACTATTCCTGAAGCTTGCCAATTGGTTCTCGAAGCGGGATCGATGGGGAAAGGGGGCGAAATTTTCATTTTTGACATGGGCGAATCAGTGAAAATTGTCGATTTGGCGAAGAAGATGATCAAGCTTTCTGGATTAGAGTTGGGCAAGGACATTCAGCTCGCTTTTACAGGATTAAGACCGGGTGAAAAGCTCTATGAGGAACTGTTGAACGATGAGGAAAACACGCTGCCTACTCATCATAAAAAAATCATGGTTGCCAAGGTTCGTGAATATGAATTTGAAAAGGTTTCGGCAGATATTGAGGAACTCATTGGCCTGTTCGACACCCAAGACAACAATAAGATTGTCTCGAAAATGAAACGCATGGTACCAGAGTTTTTGAGTAAGAATTCCATTTTCGAAGAATTGGACGAAGAAGTAGAGTCAGATCTAGACGACAAGGACAACTAGTCTTTCGGCTTCGAAATGGACGCTATGAAATCCATGATTTGGATTTCACTCCAAAACGCTTCGTTCATCATAAAATCGCTTGCAAATCCTACATGACCGCCAAAAGTTGGCATTAATAGCCCAACATTTGGATTTTCATTCACTTCATTTATCGGATAGCAGGACGGACTTAAAAAGGAGTCATTCTTTGCGTTGATAATCAGCGTTGGAGGCTCTATGTTCGGGATGAAAGCTTTTGAACTGCATTTTTCATAATAGTCCGCAGCAGATTGAAATCCATGGGCTGGAGCTGTATAGGCATCATCGAAGGCTTTAAATGTATCGCTTTGCTTGATGAGTTTCAGATCCAAGTTGGCATCGGGAAAACGCAAGGCTTTAGCCCTTGCCTTTGCCTTCAATTGCGATAGAAATCGCCAGAGATAGATGCGATTCTCAGCCAAGCCAAGTTTCAACGCGGAACTGGCCAAATCACAAGGAACAGAAACACCAACAACGGATTTGACTTGTTTAGGATGGGCTTGAGCCCATTCACCCGCTAGCTTTAAAGCCATATTTCCACCTAAGCTAAACCCCACGATATGGATGCTTTCATATGTGGCAGAAAGCGCTTGAACTACCGCAGCAACATCGTCCGTTTTGCCGCTATGATAACTTATAGCGAGGTTGTTTGGTTTGCCGCTGCAACTTCGGTGATTCATAGCTACCGCGTCAAAACCTTGGTCATTCGCATATTTTGCGAGCCCCTTCATGTAAGTCGATTGGCTGCTGCCCTCTAATCCGTGAAGCAAAAGCAAGCAACCGGTCGATCCTATACTAGATACATCTAAATCGATAAAATCGCCATCGGGAGTATTTAGCGTTTGGCGCTGATAGGTTAATGACCGTATTTTCCGAAAGCGATTTGGAATGATGGTGCTGAAATGCACATGCCTGTGGAATAATGGAGGGGAGTAGTCTGCCTTCAATGCCATTAAATTGAATTTACCCGTACGTGTTTAGCTTTGAAAAAAGCGAGCAGCGATTCCATTCCCAAGCCCTTACCCGAAAAGGGAAGCCGAAGAATTTTGTGTTTCACCCTAGCGATAATCAGAATATCTTCCTTAGCCATGAAGCGATTCGCTCGATGCACTTCAATGACATCATGGTATGGAATGGTTATCGTCTTAAAAAAATGGATGATCTGAACGTCCGTGTCATTGAGAATCACCTTTCTTGGAAGGCTCAACCAAAAGCTCAATGCTAAGAGTAATCCCGCTGTGATGCCAACTGCTAGAGCTTTGCTGAAAATCAATATGGCAACGGTAACAATGATGGGAGCCCCGATCAACTGACCGGTGCGCTGGTGAAATTGAGTTTTGGAAACGATGGGAGGTGAGAGTTCCACTATTTCAGCCGTTTTAAACCAGATAAAATATGCTCCAAACCATTGGATTTGATGGTATGCATGAGTTGCAATTGTTCTCCAAGTTTTCCAGAAGGGAAGCCTTTGCGGTCAAACCATTCCAAATAACTGACCGGTAGATCACAAATCAAGCGGTCTTTGAATTTGCCATACGGCATTTTCACGGTAACCAACTTCAATAACTCTTCTTCTTGCGAGGGCATGATGCGAATTTAGGATGGAAAAGCGGAGAAGAAGGATGCCAGTGAAAATCACCTTCCAAAAAAGATAAGATTACGCTATTCGAGTAAAGACGCGGCTAATATGCCTTTGGCTTTTGATAGGTCTTAAAAAGCTGCTGATTCAAAAACTGACTTAAATAGGCGCTAGAAGTTCCGAGTAAAGCACCGAAGAGCACATCGCTTGGATAATGAACTCCGGTGTGCATGCGCGAATAACCCACAATTGCGGCCCAAGAATAGGACGGCAAAGCGACATACCACTTAGGGTAAGCAACTGTAAACGAAGTGGCTAGCGCAAAGGCATTTGATGTATGACCGCTCGGAAATGATGGGCTTCCACCTACGGAAAGCTTCACGATGGATTCGTCAGCCTTAAAAGGACGTTGTCGATCAATACTGTATTTAAGAGCAAGGGTGAATACTGTATTTATCGCCATTGATTCGGCCATATAAATGGCTTTCAGTTTTTCGGATCTTTTGTGAGAAACTGCTCCTAAAAGGAAGGTCGATGTTGGAACGCACAGGCTCACTGCCGAAGCAGATTCAGATAAGAAAATCATGGGTTGGTCCAACTGTGTGTTTCGATTGACATTGAGGATTTGCATAAGCTGCAAATCCGCGTTTTGAGCAAGACCGATTTGGACGCTTAAGGTTAGGATGAATAAAACCACTGATGCCCTTTTCAAAGCTGGGCTTTTACCTGTGAAAAGACATAAAACAGTTCAGAAGCAATTTGCATGGATCGTTCATCGTAACGCTGGGCTTCAACTTCTGTGTCATCAAAAGCTTTCGGATCGTTGTATCGAAGTGGAATTCTGGCTTCGGTGCCAGGAATGAAGGGGCAATTTTCATCGGCATGGCCACAGGTCATGACGGCTGCAAAATTTGTTTTGGGGTTGGCATCGTCATCATACAATTTGGAAAATGCCTGAATTGGCTTTGAATCGGGTGAATAGCTAATACCGAAAATTGGATTTTTCTCACCATCCTGAGCAACATCAAATCCTGAACGGATCAAACTATCAACTCCGCGCTGGTTGAAAGCCGTGACTTCCACACCGCCTGAAAAACATTTTGCTGGAATCCCATGATAATCAGCGGCAAATTGTCCCCAAACTTGTGCCAACTGGCTTCTTCGTGAGTTATGCGTGCAAATGAAATTAAGCTGCACATCTTTATTCGCTTTTCTTTTTGCTACTATATATCGAACGAGCTTGGCCAAATCTGAGAATCGATTCGTTGCAATAGGCTGCTTCTGCAGCATTTCTATGGTGGATAATAAAAGGTTGTTCAAGGCCAATTGCTCGGAATTCATTTCACATTTTTCTAATCGATTCAAAAGTAGACGGATTTGATTCATTCAAATTAAGCGAGTATTATCCTTAGTTCAAATTGAGGTAAAAGAATTCGTGTTTCCAGGTGCAAAAACTCGATTATTGTAAAGAAATCGGTAGGGCCAGTACATTTTCAAAATATCCTTTTCCGCCTTCATAAGCCCTATAATTGCTTTGAGATAATCTTCAAGGTTGAAACTCAATCCTGCTTTTTCAACGATACCGCGACTCCTGCGCTTCAAATATTATTCTTGAATAAAATAGGGTTCTTGCTCATAATACATCTGGGAAGAGTCCCAAGGTAACTGGGAAAGCGAACTATTCTTTTTTGCTGACTGATTCGACCTAGTAGCCATTCAATTGCTTAATTAACCATCTGCTTAAAAACTTGGTCGATAATATCATTAGCGATTTCGAGTCTATCGGCAGGCACGTCATCATAAATAATCGTTATCCCACCATTAAAGCTTAATGCTCGCCAATGCCTATTGCTATCAATTATAGTCCCAGAACGATCCGTGTAATTTTTGCCTTCGCGCGTTTGACCTACCCGATATTCCTTGCCTGAACAGCAATGAAATTGGCTTGTTCCCGTACTGCATGAAACCATAAAATATCCCAGATCTGCGCTTGGTGCATTTGCTTTTAATCCAATAAAATAGAATAAATCATCCGTGTCGTTTTGGGTTACTTCATAAACAAGCCCCTTTGTATCTATGCTAATCTCGGGGGTGCAGTGAAAAACGATGACTTCGCTTTCACTAGGCGTGAAAGCAAAGTGAATGGCACATAATACTATAAGTGCAGCGAAGCGGTAAGTCTTAGGGATTAAATTGAACAGTTGTTTTATCATGTTTATTTTCCGATACAAAAGCCTTTGAATGCTTCACGGTGTAAAAAGTAACCGCCTATTGAATACAGCTTTCGGCATCGCTTGTCTGTTTGGGGGCAAATGAAGTACCATATTTCGCCAATATTCAGGTTTGAAGGGATAGAGGTCAAATACACTAAATAGTTTCGGTGTTCGCCCCTGAAATTGTAATCCAGCTTAATAAAGGGTTGTTCACGTTTAGCGTTCACCTTTATTGAGATACTTCCCTCTTTTGTTTCCGCTGCTACTCCAATTAATTGTACCGCTTTTTATTTGTTCTTGCTCAAGATAGCCCCATTCTTTAAGCTTCGAAATATTCAATTGCAAAGCATCATCGTACAGGTCTGGGAATGTTTGGGGCTTTGGCATTTGGTTTATTCTTTAGAATATAAAACCTAAATAATTAGGGAACTTTGAATTACCGCTTTCATATCCCGTAAGCGGTTGAGGTATGGTAAAAAGGTTTTGTTTCCGTTGTTTCCCTTCACGGTGGCAAAGTGGCTTTCAATGAATAGGGAACAATCCGTTATTGTGCTGCTTTGGTTCAGCTTCACGGGCTGGGTCGGTAACTCAAAAGACGAAAAGTAGTTTTCAAGTTCGGTAATATCCTGTTCCCAGCTTTCGGGCTTTGGTTGTTCGGGCTTACTGAAATAGTAAACAGGTTCGGTTTGTCAAATGGTTTCACCTCAGCCAACGGTTGAACGGCTGGGGTGCTTCGGTTGCCTCAGGTATTACAAACGTCTTGTAATCGTATTTTATTAAATAGTCGGCAAGGTCAAACCCTTGTTTCTTTTCGGCTTCGGTGGCTTTGCGTTCCAATAAATCGGAAACAGTAAAATTTGCAAGGTGTGAAAGTTCCTTTGCCTTGTTGCTCCATTTCTCAAACCCGTTGAGGTCGGGAAATAGCGTAACAGTTCGCCCCTTTAGTATGCTGCACTTTTCAGCGTTCAGGTTGGAAAGGCTGCCAACGGCAACCCAAACAAACTGGGGTAAATAAACGCTGGCAATTACAGCCGTTTTTTCACTTTCAACTATGGCAACGGGTTTTGTTTTATCAATTAGTAAGTGTTCACCAAACAAACATTGCCTTAACTCAAATTCAGGCTGTTTAAGGGCTTTGTGTGCCCAGTAAACAGGTAGTTCAAGGTTCTTTACTCTTTTGCCTGTGGTGGGGCTGTAAAGCATAATTTTACCCGTTCTTACTTTGCCCTGTGTATCTATTTGCCAAAATACCGTTGCACCGTTCCAATGTTTTGAGGCGGCAATAAAATAACGGCTTACCAGTTGGCTGGCGATCTCAACCCCGAACAGGATAATAAGAAACTTTACAAAGTGGTTCTTTTCGTGTGCTTTCAGGCTGGCTTTAAATACCTCAACGGGAATAAATGAAACGGGCTTTGGTTTAGGTGTAACAGGTCGGGGCTTGTATGCTTTGGGCTGGGGTGTATCAAATGAAATATTGTTATCCTGAAAATATTGTTTCGGGGTGTAATGGTGTCCGCAATTACTTTCACGGTTGCACCTGCCAACGGTGGGGTGTATGTGTTCGCCTGTTTCCGTATCAATGTAAAGCGAAAAGGTTTTATCCCTTAGCCGGCAATTAGGTGCTGGGCAACGGTAACGGGTATTCATTCCCTTGTATGGTTCTAATATGTATCGGTGTTCAATCATTTTTACCTCTTTAGTGTAACGGGTGTAACACTTGTAACAGGGTGTTACAGTTGTTACAGGGTGTTACAGTCCTTTAAAATTCTACTTACTTTCATGTGAGAAATACCCAGTTCAGCCCCTATTTCCCGAAGGCTTCGCCCTTGCTGCTTTAGTTCGCTTACCTGTTCGTTCAGGTTTTCCTTGTCCTTTTCGGTGTGCTGTTTCAGGTGTTCCCATTCCTTACCGAAATTCACAAACTCGAACAAAAGGAAATTGAGGGGCTTGTCAATTTGACAAACACAAACATTTTCAGCATCGTAAATTTGTTCGGTGTTCCGTTGCTTAATCTGTTTCAGGTAGCGTAAATTTTTGTCGCTGTGGCTTTCACCTATTGAAAAGGAACTATCACAAAAGTTTATTAGCATCTTACTGCCTTGTAAATCATTTCGGGTAATTGGTTTTGATAAGTCCCTTTTGGGTGTGTGTGCAAGTGCTAAAATTGAAAGCCCGTATTTGTTTTTTAAGGCTTTCAAATGTTTCATTAAGGGCAAAGCATCTTTAGCCTTTTCAGTTTCATTTTTGAGGTAAGTAAGGTTGTCAATGATTAAAACTTTTGCCCCTGTTTCGGTAATACTTCGCTCCAATGAATGGTTGAGGTAATCCTCAAAGGTTTGGGCTTCGGGTATAGCGGCATCGGGGTTTATTTCAACCCGTATAAAGTTGTTATCAAAATTGTAATGCTTTTCAAACTTTATTGAATATCGGTTTTCAAATTGTTTGTCGCTTAACTCAAAATCAAAATACAGAATTGGTTGCTTTGGCGCTTCCAATTTAAAGCCCCGAATCTGTTCGCCCTTGCTTATGCTGTTACCAATTTGCACGGCTAAAATTGACTTACCTAAATTGGTGT
The DNA here is from genome assembly GCA_943788145.1 of uncultured Flavobacteriales bacterium. GTDB lineage: Bacteria > Bacteroidota > Bacteroidia > Flavobacteriales_G > Salibacteraceae > SHAN690. The sequence goes on along the minus strand of CALSPD010000016.1, from coordinate 34,553 downwards.
CGGCAAACAAAATACATAGTTCACCCTCAAACCAAAGTTCACCAAAAAGCATTTGCGGAATAGGTCGGGTTTTCGCCTGTTCAATCCAACGGCTGGCTGTTTTCACGGTGAACAGTCCTTTACTTTCTTTGGCTTCGTTTCCTTGCTTTAAAAGTTGTTCGGCTTCGGTTTTAATATCCTCAACCCCGATACCGTATTTATCAAATTCAAACGCTGGGGTAATGGTGTTTAAATTTGTATCTTTGTCCCCGTCTTTAGTGCTTAACTTATTAGGGGTGTTGTTATGTTCCTGCATAGCTTACCCCTTTTTAGTTTTACAATATTGTTCGGCTTCGCTGGCTGTTTCTGCCAACGTCTTTTTTCTGCCTTGCTTCAAATAATTGATTAACTCAACCTTTGAAAAGTAACAGCGTTTTGAACGCTTCATTACTGGCAATTCGCCTTTACTAATTAAGGTGTAAACGGTGGGAACTGAAAGGCTCAAAAATTTAGCCGTGTCCTGAACAGTTAAAAGTTCGTCTGTTTCGGGTTGTTCGCCTTGCTCTTTTGGTGTGTGTTTGAGGTCGAGCAATAAGGTTTCAATAATGTTTAACCTTGCCTCAATTACTTCAAATGGGTTATTCATTTTGCTACATTTTTAAAAGTTATGCAGCAAACAAACAAAGTGGTTTTGGTGGTCTAAAAAGTGTTTTCGGTGGTTTTGGTGGCGACCTTTATTTACTTGGTTTGAGTAGTGAAATACTTATACAAATTGCTTTTCAAAATATTGGTTTCATCAAACTGAACATCGGTAAACAATGAAATATTTTGCTTTGCAAATTGCAAAAGTTCCTTTTCAATTCCTTTGCCTTTCGCTTCAAATATTCTATTCAAAGCCCAGCCGAACAGCTTTTTGTTTAGTCTGCCATTCACTTGAATAGCTTTTGAAAGTGTCGGGAATATTCCAGTTTCAAAAGTATTGTATCAATGCTGAAACTAAATTTTGATAGTCTGCATTATTCATTTTTCTTTAAACTCAAATAACCAATCCTCAATAGTGGAAAGGGTAAAATCATTTTCGGTTTCCTGCTCTGTTTTCGTTTCAGTTTGTTGAGGTGGTAAATTGTGTTCGCATTTATCAAAGGTGGCAAACAGTCGGGGGTATTTCTTTACTTGTTCCTCAACCTTGTTTACTATTCCTGAATAGTAGCCAAATTCCTTTACAGCTTTATGGGTTAATATAAACGGGTATTGTTTCTTAACATAGCCCCAGCCCTCATTTGCTCCCGTATGCTGAACGTGAAAAAAGTTTAAGTGAATATCCCTTACATACTGTTCCGCGTTTGCCCCGTAAAGGGTGTTCGGTGAAACTTTAAATTCAGTTTCAAAATATTGTTCGCCCTCTTTGTATGTTTCAATGTATGTATTTAGGTAATCCCAGCCGTTTATTGTTGTTTCTGTTTGGGTGTCCATATTACGGGCTGGCAATTCCTTTGAGGTAAAAATAACGGCTAATTCAGGGGTGTATATCTTTACGGTGTCCGTGTCTGTTTTCACTTTAAAACAGCCGTTGTTTTCAATTTCCCTTTTGAAACTTTTGTAAGGGTGTTTGGTTTGTTCCTGTTCCTCAAAAAAGGTGGTAAGCCAAAACCTTGTATCTTTTTTCTGTTTCATTACATATCCAATTTAATTTTGTCGGCTGCTTCACGTTTGGTTTGGTCAATAATCTTTGCGTAAATCTGTGTGGTTTTCAGTTCACGGTGTCCCAGCATTTTGGAAACGGTGTAAATATCCGTTCCCTTTGATAGTTGCAAGGTGGCAAACGTGTGCCTGAAACAATGAAAGGTTATATCCTTTGTTATTCCTGCTGCTCCAATCCATTGGTATAGGTGTTTGTTTTCGTATGCTGAATAAGTAAGCCCCTCAAATACTTTGTCGGTGGGTTCTTTGGGTTCACCCAGTAAGCTGTAAGCCTGTTCAGAAATAGGCATCATTTCAACCCCTTTGGTTTTTTGTTGTTTGAACTGTATAAAATACCCGTTGCCCTCAATGTATTCCAGTTCGCCCCCAAACAAGGTTTTTAATATCTGAAAACCTCAACCCTGTGAGGGCTGAAAACAGGGCTGCACGTTTCAATAAAGGGTTGTTACATTCTGTTTTTACAAGGCTGTTCAGTTCCTCAATGGTTAAAAAGTTTCCTTGGTTTCTGCCTGTTTTATTGGTTCAATTTTGCGTTTAGGTCGTGGTTAAAATACCGTCTTTATAGGCTTGTTTCAAGTTGCTTTCAGCTTATTGAAATAGGAAACGGCTGAATTTTGGGCAAGGGTTGTTTTGTTGCTCTTATTGCTTTTGGTAGTGAGTAAATACTCTTTGAACTCATTACAAAACTTTTCGTTGAGGTCGGCAAACTTCAAATTTCCCTTTGTAAATGTTTCAAGGTAATTGTATGCTGAAACCCAGTTATCGTGGTTACTGGCTTTGCGTTTGTCGGCAAGGCTTTTGAAAGTAGGTCAAACAAAATTTGTTCGCCCAGTTCCTTTAATCTTAGTTGCTCCTTTTCGTACCCTGTGTAAATTTCAGGTTTGTTTAAGTGGTTTTCACGTTTTTGCCTTATCTGTTCAGCAAGCTGTAAAGTTTCTTTATTGTGCTGTTTATCAATAGGGTGTTTTAGCCTTATCTCGAAAATGTACAGCCTAAAAATTCCCTTCGGGTTGGTTCGCCTGTTTCGGGGTGTGGTATGGGTGGGTAAAAATCAAATACAGGCTTTGCCTGTTCCCTGAAATTGCCTTTTGTCTTAACTTAACTTTTGTTGCCATTGTCTTTTATGCTCTTCGTGAAAACCGTGAAAATTGTGAACGGCTGAAAAAAACTTGTTGTACGTTAATAATTCATCAATACGCTGTTTCGGAACGTAAGCGAACCAGCCCTTTCTTTATTTTGGGTATGCTGTTTCGTTTGATAAGGTTGTGTAAGGTTTTCTGAAATACCGTATTTGCTTTGTACTTGGTAAGGTTGTAACATTCTGAAATATCAAACTCTTTTGTTCGGTGTTGCAGGTCGTTAGGTGTTCGGTGCTGGTTTTAAATAGCTTTGTCAATCTGGAACGCTTAACAAGGTTTCTTTTCCAATATTATGTGCTTTTAGTTCCGTTTGCTAAGTTAAACAGTACGAACTGAGCTATTAATTAAACTGGCAACCTCAGACTTAAAAACTCTTTGGCTTTCAGTTCTCAATAGGTTGGTTTTTATTCGCTGGGTTTCGCTTATTGCTTGCTCAACCTTTTCAGCCCGTTTTCTTGCTTTGTACGCTGCCTTACTGCACGTTGTCGAACAGTAACTGTGGTACGGTTGTTCGTGCTGTGAACTCATTACCGCAATGCTGGCAAATACGTTGTACTTAATATTTGATACTCATTTTGTGCCTGTAGTGTGTTAAGTGTTTAAAGTGTCAATTATGCTAAAAAAAAATGGGTAGCAAATTTTGACCTCAACCTATGAAGGTACAATAAAGGTACAAATATTACACGAAAAACAATATTAACACAAAAGAAACGTATAGTTTAAATATTAAAAAAGCCCAGTATTAGAGGGCTTTGGTGGTTTCTATGGGTTTTGTGTTTGTTTGTTTTGTGGTGGTTACTTTCCGATACAAAACTTCCCAAAAATGTTACCCAACAGCTCTTCTGCACTGATCTCACCCGTTATCGAGCCGAGTTGGTGCAGTGCTTCGCGAATGTCTGATGATACCAAATCGCCCGATAAGCCGCTTTCAATGCCGTGAAGCGCAGCATCTAGCGCAATTCCTGTCGCTTTTAGCGCTTGTAAGTGGCGTGCGTTGGTCACTACGACATCGCCTGATTTAACCGAACCCGTTTTAATGGAGTCAACCAACAGCCTGCGCAACTGGTCCAGTCCTTCGCCCGTTTTGGCCGAAAGCTGAATGTCGGCTAGAGCAGATTTATCCGACAGGTCGATCTTATTCGCAACAGCAATGACTACTGTGGCTGGATCCATTTCCAGATTCAATTTATCGAGTACACCAATATGTTCTTCTTTCGATTCGCGGGCGTCAAAGAGGTAAATGACAATGGCCGCGCCACGCATTTTCTCCAAACTTTTCTTGACGCCAATGGCTTCAATAATGTCTGTTGTTTCTCGGATTCCAGCCGTGTCGATGAAGCGAAATCGAATGCCCTCTACAATGCAAATGTCTTCCACCGCATCGCGGGTAGTACCTGCAATTTCAGAAACGATGGCTTTGTCATCGTTTAATAGCAAGTTGAGCAAGGTTGATTTTCCTGCGTTTGGCTGACCAATTATAGCAACCGGAACTCCCTGCTTTACGGCATTGCCATAACGAAAGGAGTCAACAAGTTTTTGGATGTAAGCTTGAATTTTTTGAATCAAGGCTTTCAGTTGATCGCGATTGGCAAACTCTACATCTTCTTCGGCAAAATCGAGCTCCAATTCAATCAGACTGGTGAAATTGATCAGTTCTTGACGCAATTGAGCAATCTCGCGCGAAAACCCACCGCGCATTTGATGCATGGCGAGGCGATGTTCCGCTTCGGACTCAGAAGCGATCAAATCGGCCACGGCTTCTGCCTGACTCAAATCCATTTTCCCATTCAAAAACGCGCGTTGAGTAAACTCACCAGGTGTGGCCAATCGCGCACCCGATTCCAACAAAGCTTCAAGCGCCTGATTCAGAATGAAAGCCGATCCGTGAAAAGAGATTTCACAAACGTCTTCACCTGTGTAGGATTTTGGCGCCTTAAAAATGGTAACGACTACTTCGTCTAAAATCACTTCATTAATTCGAAAGCGACTAAAAACCGCGCTGTTGGCCGCAGCGTTCAATAACGATGCATTGGTGTGTCGTGCCGTTAACTTCACCGCATTTGGCCCGGAAAGCCGAATGATGCCAATGGCTCCTTCGCCTTGAGGCGTGCTTAATGCAACGATCGTTTCCGCTTCCTTCATTTTGCAAAGGTAGTTTCGACTTTCAACAATAATTTCGTTCGCGATGTCACGAGGCAATATTCGCTATTTCTTGGTTTTCATGGTATTGATCGCAACGGCTTGTCAAAAGGACAAAACAGGCTTTGAATTCGACACCATTGTGCTGCCCGTTCAAGGCAAGGTGCGTTGCATCGAGCCCACTTCGAATGGCTATGTCTTTGCCGGAGGCAATGTAAATGCTAAGGGTTTTGTGGTCGAGTCAGACAAATACCTGACTCAATTTAATGTTCGCACGGAAAGTTTACCTCGTGAAGTATATGACGCCAAATTCATAAACGGCAGGTGGTGGTTTGGCCTCGATTCGCTTCAACTCATTCACAGCGATAGCCTTCAAGTTTTCTATGACTATTGGTGGCGCGAAACCGATTGGGTAAGTGATCTCAATAAAAATCCCATTCGAAGATTGGCACAAGTAGGCAATGAACATTTTTTAATTGCGGGGGGTAAACTGGCATTTGGTGTGGTCTTTCACAGTTCAGACTCTGCCAATTCTTGGGATGAATTTGAATTTGAGCACGAGGCTAGAGGCCTTTGCACAGCTGGCGATGTTTCCAATTGGTCGGCCTGGGTTGGGGGAGATGGTATGCTGATCAAAAGATCAAAGGGCGAAACGAAATGGACGCAACAAGAGGTTTCCCGTACTTTCATCAGCGACATCTATTTCGCAGACCTAAAAACAGGCTGGTTGGTCACCTATGAAGGAGATGTGATGAAATCTGTGGATGGTGGCGAAAGCTGGGAAACCGTTTGCAAATCCAAAACTGTGCGCGGAGCAAATCGAATAATGAGTGATGGTTCAAATTGGATGATAGTCGCGAATAATGGCGCTTTCGCCCACAGCCCAGATGGCGAAAAATGGATGTGGTATGATTTTGAAGATGGACTCGATTTGACGGATGTGGTGATTGATGGCGATGTCTGTATCATTTCTGTTCAGGACCAAAGCATCCAACGTTTTAGTTTTTCAGCCTTGAAAAATTGAAACCTAGTCCGAGCTCAAAAAAGTCGGCCTGACCAAGGTTTGATTTAACAGCAGCTTGGGCAAATGCATCATATCGATCGCCTCGCTGAAGGAAATAATACCGGACACCAATCCTTCCTGGAACATAGCGCTTTACGGTGTTTATGGTGGATTCCGATTCGACCTGTGTTACAATGCGATCAAGCGATGGGTTGTAGAGATTCACACCAGCATTGATTAACATCCCCCAACGCCTATAAATGAACTCATGCCCGGCCAATAGCATGATGGCCGAGGCCTGAGCGAAATCGCCCGATTCGGTCCATTCCATCGTTTCATTCCAGAGTTTATAGGTGTTGTCGTGATAGGCTTCCACCGTAAGCGATAGCCGATGAATGGTTCTAAAGCGATAACTCACTCCAGCAGAACCGAGCCACTTGGTCATGGAAGGTCCATTGACCGGTCGAGTTGTTCCGCCCGCTTGGTTCACACCATAACTTGCAAAGCCAATAAAACTCCAATTGGGCTTCCATCGGTGGCATTTTGGCAACGTTATGGTATCGGGGTTTTGATAAAATTTGTATTGCAGCGAAACCGCAGCCAAGGGAGAATTCATGCCAACATTTGGCAAGCGCGTATGAGCATTTGAACTGTGCCATAAACTAAAATCAAGCTTGGCGCTCATTCGGTCGGAAAGGGCATATTTAAGTCCAATGGAAACGCCCACCAATGCCGCCAAATTTGCACCTGTAACAATGTTTTTTGTATTGTCGATGTAATCGAAAGGTTTCGTATTGTATATCAATCCAGGACGTATGCGCTGAGTCAGGAACAATCGATTGCTAAGCCTTTGTTCAAAAGCCATTTCATACTGCACACCCATTCCATATCCTAAAATGGAATCGTTGCCAAATCGATGCAGGGTAAGGCAAAGACCACTTTCGGGGCGACCAAAAACATTGTTTTCAAGAGATGGTTTCCAATGGCTCAGCGTAATCGCCACAGCTGAGTGCATGTCGCGCTCCGGAAAGTTATTGTAGATCTTCAGGATTTTACCGCCATAAGCTCCGAGCTCAATACTTCGATGTTGAACCTGCGCTTCTAGTGGCGCATGCAAAAAGTAAAACACAAAGAAAGCGAGGGTAAAGCGCATGGTGCGAATTGAATCATATTTTCTTAAACTCAAAAGGCTTAGAATAATCTTTTGCATCATTCTAGGAATGGCTATTTTCGGCCACCAATTCAAAAGGCATGAGTGTACTAGTCAATAAAGATTCAAAAATCATCGTCCAGGGTTTCACTGGAACCGAGGGAACATTTCACGCGGAGCAAATGATTGCTTACGGAACAAACGTGGTTGGCGGTGTAACGCCAAACAAAGGCGGACAAAGCCACCTCGATCGACCAGTGTTTAATACCGTAGATGCGGCTGTTCAAAAAACAGGAGCTGATGTGAGCATCATCTTCGTTCCACCAGCTTTTGCTGCCGATGCCATTATGGAAGCTGCTGAGGCTGGAATCAAGGTTATAGTTTGCATCACAGAAGGAATTCCTGTGAACGATATGGTGAAAGTGAAAGAATACATTTCTGATAAAGACTGCCGATTGATCGGACCAAACTGCCCAGGGGTTATCACTCCAGGTGAGGCGAAAGTGGGTATTATGCCAGGTTTCGTATTCAAAAAAGGAAACATTGGAATCGTGTCAAAATCGGGAACATTAACCTATGAAGCGGCTGACCAAGTGGTTAAAGCGGGCATGGGAATTTCCACTGCGATCGGAATTGGTGGTGACCCAATTATTGGAACCACAACACGCGAAGCGGTTGAACTTTTCATGAATGATCCAGAAACAGCAGGTATCGTTATGATAGGTGAAATTGGTGGAAACCTTGAAGCAGAAGCTGCTCGATGGATTCAAGCCAGTGGCAACAAAAAGCCCGTTGTTGGATTTATTGCTGGTCAAACGGCACCAAAAGGACGTAGAATGGGTCACGCTGGAGCTATTGTTGGCGGAGCGGATGATACGGCTGCTGCCAAAATGAAAATATTAAGAGAATGTGGTTTGCATGTTGCCGACTCACCAGCTGAGATTGGAAAGATTATGGCACAAGTGATGGGCGTAACAGCTTAATCGCAAAAACATAAATAAATGGAAAGCCGACTCGTAAGGGTCGGCTTTTTTTATGCGCTTTAGTCGAGGAGATTACATCAGCGGCAGGTTAGACAAGAACTGCTTTTTAGCCTGGTCATTATAAAACCACAGCCTTAATGCGATTTCGTGCGAAGCAAAATTTTGATTCCCGAGTTGTGAAGTGGTTACATCATAGGAATAAGACAGACGGATGCGTTCTTTTATTTCTGCGCCCAATGCTATACCCGCCATTCCGTTAATGTCATATTTTCCACCAAGGTATATCCATTTGTATTGTGCGTTACACGCCAATGTGACCAAATTAAAATTACCCTGGCTATGGTATGAAATGCTTGGAGTGAATTTGAAATTATTGGAGGAAAATACTCGGCCAGCAAGGAAGGAGTAGGTGCGTGGTAACCTCGATTCAGAATTAGCGAAATAAGACAAGTCTGGTTGGTTGATGTCATGAACATGCGCCACAAGGAAGGTTTCGTAAAAGATAACCGCAACCCCAGCTCCCACGCTTCCGCGATTTAAGCTGCTCGATGTAGGTTGTTGGCTCGGGTCATATACTTGACCATATCTATTTGGGCCTCCACCATTCAATTGAGACCAATCGAAGGAAGTTTGAATGTATTTACCAGACACGGCTGGCATGATGGTTAAGCCATTCTCCAACGTGAGTTTTGGCGACCAATTCAGCTCCACATAGTTGTTGTTAATAATTCCAGTTCCTAGTCTGTCATGCGTCATGTTGAGGCTAAAACCGGAATGTAGTTTATCGGAATAACCATCTACGGCCGCATTGTAGGTAACATAACTCACTGGTATTCCCGGCCATTGATTTCGATATTGAAGGTTGGCTTGAAGGCCACCATGCCATCCGGCAAATTCAGGAAAAAAGTAAGTGGGCGTGGCCATGCGCTGCGCATAGTTGATCTTAGATTGGCTGGATCCAACGAAGTTCAGGCTAATCAAACAAAGGGTTAAACTGAGTTTACGCATAGTCACGGGCTTTAACTCAAAAATAAGTCAATTAATCTGGACAAGAACGCATTTCATCGAAAATTAGTTTTACTGTCAGCGAATGATTTTCTTTGACGCACAAAACGAAAGAGATGAAATTATTAGAGAATCAAGTGGCCATCATTACCGGAGCCACACGAGGTATCGGGAAAGCAATAGCCGAACTTTTTGCAGATCAAGGTGCAAACGTGGTGTTTACCTACGTTTCATCCGATGATAAGGCTAGAGCATTGGAGGCGGAATTGCAGGCTAAAGGTGTGAAAGCCAAAGGATTTAAGTTTGACGTGGCTAACCTCGCAGCCTGCGAAAACATGGCAGCCGAAGTGGTGAAAGAATTTGAGCGCATCGACATCGTTGTAAACAACGCGGGAATAACGCGCGATAACCTCTTGATGCGAATGACGGAAGAGCAATTTGACGAAGTCATAACGACCAACTTGAAGTCGGTTTTTAACATGACCAAAGCTGTCCAGCGCACCATGTTGAAGCAGCGCAGCGGTTCCATCATCAACATGAGTTCCGTGGTAGGCGTAAAAGGAAATGCTGGTCAAGCAAATTATGCCGCATCAAAAGCGGGTATTTTAGGTTTCACCAAATCGGTGGCTTTAGAACTTGGTTCCCGAAACATCCGTTGCAACGCCATTGCGCCAGGATTCATTGAAACGGAAATGACAGGTGTTTTAGACGAGGCTATGGTGCAACAATGGCGAGATTCTATTCCATTGAAGCGCGGTGGAACGCCTGAAGACGTTGCCAATTTGACTTTATTCTTGGCGAGTTCCATGTCTGCTTATGTCACTGGTCAGGTGATTAATGTGGATGGTGGCATGTTGACCTAGTCTATAGCCACAAAAAGGCTCATTTGCTACTCGATCGTTGGGTGATTGAAATCAATTGCCCCGATCATTATTCATTTTTCTCAACAATCTATTGGTGCAAATAAGTTTCGAATATTCCGGTTTCTGGCTCTTGCTCATTCTTCCATTAAGTGGGTTAATCGCTTGGTGGGTTTATTGGCATAATCGCGGTTATGACGATTGGTCGAAGGCCTTAAAAGGTTTGTTGACGGGATTGAGGGTTGCGACCTTTTTTATCCTCGGCTTTTTGCTGCTTCAACCTTTTTTGATTAGCCTTTTCAACGATGTGGAAAAGCCCTTACTATTGGTTTATAACGATGTTTCTCAGTCGGTAAACGAATCGGAACGAGGAAAAGCCTCCACCTTGGTCAAGGAAAATCTAGGCGCTTTCGAAGAAAAATACGATGTCAAGTTTTTGGATTTTGGTGAAACCGTAGTTCCAGAAAACGACTCAGCCATAGATGTTTCTTTTTTGACGGATTATCAAGTGGTGGTTCAGTCGATCAACCAAGATTATTACAATTTAAACATCGGTGCCGTGCTGATCGCTACGGACGGTATCCAAACTTTTGGTGCCGATCCTAGGTTTTTAAGTCTAGAATCAGGTGCTCCGCTTTTCATGTTAGCGCTGGGCGACTCGTCCGTTTTGCCCGATATTGAATTAACGGAAGTATTAAACAACCGACTGGCTTTTCTAGGCAATGAATTTCAGCTAAAAGCCCGCTTTCGAGCTACGCGCTTAGGTGATAAAAAAGCTGTTGTCCGATTGATGAATGGGACAACGGAGTTGGCCAAGCAAGAAGTGAACATCAACTCCAACGATTTTGCGAAAGAGATCGTCTTCCAAACGAAGGCCACCAAAGTCGGACTGAATCGCTTTTCCATTGCCATTGATGTTCTAGATGAAGAAGTGAACAAACTCAACAATTCGATCGAGGCTTTTGTTGATGTGCTCGACAATAGAACGCGGGTGTTGTTGCTCGCCAAGTCACCCCATCCAGACATTGCTGCCCTCAAGGCCGCTGTAGTCAGCAACGATCAATATGAAATCGAAGTGAAATTATTAGATGATTGGAACGAAAGCTCCATCGATTACGACTTGACCATTTTGCATGGTTTACCAACCAGTGCCAACGATCTGAACCGCATCAAGGTATTTAGAGATCAACAAATTCCGGTGTTTAGCATTCTCACACCAGAAGTCAGTTTAATTCATTTGAAACAGATGGATTTGGGTCTTGAAATTCAATCTCAGCGCAGCAACGTGGATGAGTCGGGAGCTATGGTGAATTCAAATTTCAGCCTGTTTAAAGCACCAACCAACGAAGGAATCGATCGCTTGCCACCGCTGAACGTACCTTTCGGGGAATATCGCCAAACGGACGATGGGCAAGCTTTGCTTTTGCAAAAAATCGGCTCCATCGAGACAGACAAACCGCTATTGCTTTTTAGCAACAAAACAGGTTGGAAACGGGCGGTGTTGGCCGGAGAAGGTTGGTGGCGGTGGCGGCTTTACGATCGCATGATGAATGATGGCGTTTGGGCAGATGCGGTTATTGTAAAGACGGTTCAGTATTTAGCACTGAAACAAAAGCGTACCCGATTGAATGTGGCGGCACCAGAGCGCATTTCTGAAGGTAAGGAAGTCAAGTTTGAAGCAGAATATTACAACGAATCCTTCGAGCTTGATAATGAAGCAGACCTTCGATTGGTGGTGACAGATTCGTTAGATCATGACTTTGAATACCGCTTTCAAAATGACGGCCGAGGATATAAAATTGCCATCGGGACGCTTTCACCAGGAGACTACACCTGGAAAGCAACAGCGCAAAATGGGCAAGAACAGTTTTCGGAATCAGGCGAATCCATTGTTACCGAAAACAAGGCTGAATTTTTAAATTTACGTGCCGATTTTAACATGCTCGAACAGTGGTCGATGAAAACCAAAGGACAAACGTTTTATGCTGGACAAGAAGCGGAAGCGGTGAACAATCTTTTAGCCTTAGAAACGGCAAAGCCAATCATCCACTCATCCAAAGAGTGGCAAAGCATTATTGAATGGAAATGGGTCGCATTTTTAATTGTATTACTAATTGCAGCGGAGTGGTTTCTCCGAAAGTATAATGGGCATTATTAAATCAATAGGTTGGCTGGTTCTCGTGGTGCTTTTCGCATCGTGCAATGCAACGCGCATTATCAAGCCACTCGAAAAGGGGGAGAAGGCCGTCAGTGCTGGATTTGGCGGGCCAAGCATCAATTTCGCGGGAGCGCCAATTCCCGTTCCGTTGACTTCCATAAGCTACGCTCACGGAATTGATACGGGACTAACGCTCGCAGCTGGTTTGAATACAACTAGCCTTGCCTTTGGCGTGGTTCAAGCTGATATTTCCCTCGGAATTAATGTATATCAAACCAAGGCTAAAAAGTTCGGTTTAACGGCAACACCGGCCATGCATTTCATGTATGATTTCAACGAAGGAAACTACCGAAATTATCCGCAACTGGAAGCCATCACGTGGTGGCAATATGGGGAAAAACCAAACCTGTTTTATGGCGGAGTCGGCACATGGGTCGAACTCAATAAAACGAAGGCTCACGGTCAAGTGCAAACAAATGAGCTATTACCTTGGGTGACGATAGGTCATCAGTTCAACCGTGCGAAATGGAGCTATTTAACCGAGTTGAAGTATTTGGGATTTCAACATGAAACCTTTCCCTTGGTTGTGGATTATGTTTCACCGGGCGGAAGGGGTACAATAGGAGTTTATATAGGAATTAGCAGAAGATTTACGAAATGAAAAAGATCATTTACATAGCATTGGCTGTTTTATTTTCTTCTTGTTTGAGGTTGGATAGCTTTCTCTACAATGCCGATGATAGCCTTACCGAATACAAACTAGACGCCTATGAAGGAGAAGTCGAAATAGAGGTCGGTCCAGCCTACGATGTGGATGATTCGTTGATTCACTTGATGACGCTTCAAAGCGATCCATCAGGCGAGAATAAAACCATTTGGGCTGTATATGTCGGGCGAATAGCGAATATCGCTACCGACACGATCATTCTTTATTGCCATGGAAACAAAGACCATTTGGACTTTTATTGGTCGCGGGTAAAACTGCTGGCAAACACGGGGAGCAAAAACCGCTATGGCATTATGGCCATGGATTACCGGGGTTTTGGTGTTAGCGAAGGTCCATCGTCAGAAGAAGGTTTATATGCCGATGTGGATGCCTGTATGGCGTGGCTAAAGCAAATGGGCCTATCCGATGATCGATTGATAATTTACGGTTATAGCATGGGGTCGGCTCCAGCAACGGAATTAACGGCTAATGTTCGAACCATGCAGCCATCAAAACTGATGTTGGAAGCACCTTTTGCATCCGAGGAAGTGTTTGTTGAGGATGCTTCTGGATTGTCGCTTCCGGGTTCGTATTTTACCAATTTGGAAATCAACAATGGCGATGAAATCAAAAAAGTCGAAGAGCCTTTCTTTTGGATTCATGGTGTGAACGATGATTACATCCAGATGAAAACCCATGGCGAAACCGTTTTTGGAAATTACCAAGGTTCTTATTCGGAGGCACATCGAATCGAAGGCGCTGTGCACAACGATGTTCCTGTCGTCATGGGCTATCCGGAGTATTTGGATGCCGTTCACAAATTTATTTTACGACCTTGATAGACATCATTTATTGGACATTTTTTGCACTCACTTTAGCCAGTTTCCTTTTTGGGAAATGGCTAGACTACCTCAACGATAAAGCGAAGTCGCCCATAATGCCGCCAGAAGCTGCGGGCATTTACGATGAAGAAAAGTATGCCAAATGGTTGGCTTACGACAAAGCAAACGGGCGAATCGGCTCCGTCAGTTCATCCATCAGTATTGTCATTTCGTTGGCTATGTTGGTCATGGGTTGGTTTGGAAGCATAGACAGCTGGTTGAGGCAATACGTAGAACATGACATTGTGCTGGCTTTGGCTTTTTTCGGAGTGCTCGGTTTGGGTTCTTCCATCCTTTCGCTGCCCTTTAGAATTTACAGCACCTTCGTTATTGAAGAAAAATTTGGCTTCAATAAAACCACGGTCAAAACCTTTATTATAGACATGATAAAAGGGGCGTTGTTGTCCGCTGCCATTGGTCTTCCTTTAGGTGCACTCATCATTTGGTTTTATTACGAATTGGGCGATTACTTCTGGATAACCGCTTGGGTGGTGATGACGATTTTTTCCCTCTTCATGACCATGTTTGCCGCCAGCTGGATCATGCCACTATTCAATAAGTTTACTCCGCTGGAAGAGGGAGAGTTACGCACAGCTATTGAGGCCTACTGCAATAAGGTGGGGTTCAAACTCACCAATTTGTTCGTCATGGATGGGTCAAAACGGAGCGGTAAATCCAATGCTTTTTTTAGCGGTTTGGGGCCAAAAAAGAAAATCGTCTTGTACGATACGCTCATCGAACAAATGACGACAGAGGAGATAGTGGCGGTCTTAGCACATGAAATTGGCCATTACAAAAAGCAACACACCCGACAATCGTTGATTCTGAGCATAGTTCAGTCTGGGATTATGCTGTTTTTACTCGGTTTGTTTTTGCGGATTCCAGAATTTTCTCAAGCGCTTGGCGCGAAACAAGCTTCTTTTCATGTCGGAATCATTGCTTTTGGCATCATGTTTTCGCCCATCAGCACTTTGATTGGTATAGGGATGAATATATTGAGTCGAAAAAATGAATTCGAAGCCGATGCCTATGCCCGCGATACTTACGATGGCAAACCCTTGGCTTCTGGGTTGAAAAAGCTCACGGCTGAAAATTTGGGCAACTTGAAACCGCATCCTTACTTGGTTTTTGTCAGTTACTCGCACCCGCCTGTGTTGCAGCGACTAGAGCGTTTAGAGAAGTAAATTCAAACTGAGGTCAACTATTCTTTTCTGGTTTGCGTCAATGCATCAAACCTGAACCCATATGAAATTATTCTTTGCCTCGATGCTCTTTTTTTCCTTGTCGGGAGGAGCATTTGCATCTCACCTTATCTCTCAGGAATTGACCTATGAGTATATCGGTGACTCAAATTACTTGATTCGAGTAGAGCATATTGACTGGTGTGGAGGGACGATTTGGACAGGAGGAAATCCACCTATCGGTTCATATATAGGTGTTGGAGTTATCTGTATTAGCCAATTTTCACAATCAACAAATTTGGCAATTCCGCTTTCTGGTATAAAGGAATATCCACTTTATAGCTGGTCGGGACAAAACTTAAATTCATGTGGAGCTGCTGGGAGCAATGGATATACAGGTTTTCAAGTCGCTACATACGACACCATAATCAATTTGAGCTCGTATATGGGATCATGCGATACACTGCGTTTTTACATTAACACAGGTGCAAGAAACAGTTCGGTGAACGTGTTAAGTCAACCTTCCTATTATACTTATATGGACATTGATTTATCGAATCCATATAACAATAGCTCTGTAAAGTCATTCAAATTTGATACACCAGCTGGCTTGTTGGATAGTAGCAATTATTCTTTTAGTGTGGCCATGTATGATTTGGATGGTGACAGTTTATCGTATGAACTAATAGAGGCCTGGAACACATATAACAATGGGAATTTAAATCCTGTTAATTACAATTCAGGATACAACGGAAGTCAACCAGCTAATGGACTAAGCCTGAATAATGCAACTGGTCAAATTCATTTTGAAACCGAAAATTCCATCGGGATACAGCTATGCCAATTATGTCTTAAATATTAAAACAAGTGAATGGGATCCTGAATCTGGAAACCTGAAGCAGGAAACTTTTCGAGACGTTCAGTTTTTTGTGTTTCCCTTTCAAAACAACAATAATCCAGTTTGGGACGACTTAAACAACGTTGTGAATGCCAAGCAACTTGATTCGTTGAGCCTCCGTGTTTGCGTGGAAGACACCTTCAGTTTTGACGTAGAATTCTCAGATCCTGATCTTGGCGACACCATCAATGTTTTTAGCAACCTAGAATTCATCGCGGATTATTATCAAATCACTCAAACCGGAATTAACCCAACTACGGCAACAATACGCGCAGTGATTAATAAGGTATATTCTTATGGCATTGATGTTATTGTTAAAGCATTTGACACCCATAATCCTATGATGGGACAGGCTTCCAAGGCGATTCATATTAGTTCGGTAGGTCCGCGTGCAGAAACTGTTTTTGGGTGCTACAACAATTGGGATACGCTAACAACCAAGGCCGATTCTTTGTCCATTTGGTCGGTTTTAAGCGGTGACCCTTTTAGTTCGCTTAATTTCAATTGTCTAAATGCTGCTTGTACCCAAGTGGAATTAAACCCCTTTAATTCCACAGTCTATTTGGTTGAGAATTACATGACAGGTAATTGCAGTTTTACGGACACCGTCACTGTCGTCACTGACCCAGCCGTTTTGATAGGTCAGGCGTTGGATACGGCTCTAAATCCTGTTACGAGTTCTAAAGTCTATCGCTTTCAATACGATGCAGGACAAGATTCGGTCTATGTCATCGACTCTACAACTACCGATGCAGCCGGATATTTCACCTTTTTATTGGGAATAGACTCCTTCTTATTGAAGGTGTCTCCAAATGCCAGTGCCTTTCCGCTTTTAATTCCTACTTATTACGATTCAAAGGTCGTGGTGCCTATGGCAGATTTCATCTATCCCGATTTTTGCGATACGCTCGAATTGACGCATGAGGTACAGAGTGGAATCAACCTTGGTGGCACAGGATTTATTTCAGGTATAGTAAGCCAAGGAGCGGGCAGGGCAGTGGGCGATCCCGTGGCTGGCGTTGAAATTGTTTTAATGAACGCAACTCAAGACCCAATAGCCTATACAAAGACAGACGTGAATGGAGCATTCGGCTTTGAAAGTTTAACCAATGGCGATTATGCGGTTTACGTAGATCGCTGGTTGATTCAAAACAACATCGCCCCTGTGATTACGCTTACCGAAGCATGGAATGAAATCGACAGCCTCGAATTTATTTTGTTCTCGAATCGATTGGAGCTAAAGAAACCAACTGGATTAGAAACCACGCTTGCAACCGAGATTCAGATTCATCCAAATCCATCTGCTGGAATGGTTACAGTGAATGCAAACCAAGTAATGAATGAAATAAAGGTGGTGAATATGTTGGGTGAAATGATATTCATTTCTAACCCAAGAAGTAGCCAAGCGTTAATCGATGTTTCATTTTTACCATCGGGTGTCTATTTCATTGAAGTCTATGCCGAAAATCAAATAATTCACCAAGGGAATTTTGTCGTTCAACATTAGGTCTGGTCAACTTAAGTCGATGTAGTCCCGTCTGAAAATCACAACACAGGACCATGAGGTATTTGATCTGTTTTTTCTTGACATTGTTGGGGCTTGGTGAAGCATCGGCTACACATGTCATCGGATTAAATGTATCCTACAAACATCTTTCAGGCGACTCTTTTGAGGTGTATTGCGATATGCCATCAAATTGTCCAGGTACGTTTTTTAATAATGGTAACTGCAGCTGGAATGGACCTTTACCGACTTACACTTCGTTTTATCTTTATTGTGAAGATCAGGGCTTTTTGGACACGATAACGGCTTTTATGGATACCATTATTGATGCTTCGCCTGTCTGTAAGTCGGATCCAATATACAATGCATGTTCCTATGGTCCTTGCGGTTACATGGGCATAAAATTACTTGGGTATAAGGCGATTATAGATTTTTCCATCATCGATACGGGCAATTGCCATGAGTGGATGATGGTTTATCGAAATGGCGCTAGATCCAGTGGCCATAATTTCGTGGGGCAACCTTTCAACACCGTCTGGTCAAGCCTTAATAAATCGGATTACCCCGAAAACAGTAGCGTCCAATTTAAAAATCCTCGTCCCATTCCATTTTACTGTGCAGGACAGGAAGTCACTTATCACTGGGGCGCAACAGATGCAGACGGGGATAGTTTGTTTTGGGAGTTGGACACCGCTTGGGATGAATTCAATGCTGGCTCATTCACTTCGATAAACTACGCAAGTGGATTTGCGCCAACACAACCACTTCCAGGCGCTATCACTCTGAATTCTGCCAATGGCGACATAAGTTTCACACCTTTTCTTCCTGCAGGTTACATCGTTGGAATATATGCCGTAGCGGTTAAAGTCAGTGAATACGATAAATCTACAGGAGCGTTAAAGGCCCAACTTCACCGCGATGTTCACTTTATGGTCGTAGATTCTTGTGATAATAGCGCACCAATCGCAATATCAACGCTAAACTCAAATGCAACGATAGTTGACTCCATAAGCATTCAAACATGTCAAGGTCAGGATATTGAAATTGATATTGTCTTCGCTGATTATGACACCAGTGGCGCGCTGAGTGGAGACTCATTGTCCTTCCAATGCAACTTAGGCGAATATGTGGACAGTGTTGCCTACTCACACAGCGGAACCAATCCGGATACATTTCACATCTCGATCTTCAACTTCACTTCTGCCACTGCCGAGACTTGGTTTAATGTGTTTGTGGAAGATGATTTTTGTCCGAATCCAGGCTATAACGACTATAGCTTTCGAATACTTTCTGGACGACAAACGTATTTGCGATCAGATACTACCGTTTGCGCAGATGATACCATCATTTTGAATGCGCATGGTGGAGATACTTTTTACTGGCAATCGTTATCTGGAGATCCCATTCAAGTAGGAACGAATTTCGGTTGCGTTGGGTGCCAAAAACCTTGGATTCATCCCAGCCAATCGACCATATATACCGTTGAGAGCGATCAACCTGAAGGGTGCGGAAACAAGGACACCGTTACCATTCATGTGTTTGAAGCTTACCCGATTGATCTGACCATGGCACATGGAGGTAGTGTCTTGCCAACCGTTTATTGCGCTAACGATGATATTGATACCATCCTGACCAGCACAGGTGGGGGAGTCTTTTCTGGCCCCGGAATTCTAAATAGCCTCGCTGGTGTTTTTTCGCCATTTCAGTTGAATGTGCCTGATGGCGCTGATTCAGTTATCAATGTCATCTATGATTTGACAGGCAGTTGCGCAAATTCCGATTCAATTAAAATCAGAGTAAAAGGATTGCCAAATACCAACATATTAAGCTCAGATACCTTCTTTGATCACATAACGGCTGTTCAATTGACGGCTGCCACTAATGGTGGCGCTTGGTCAGATTATGCTAATTCGGGTAATCCGACAGCGCAGGGCATTTTTAATCCAAGCCTGTTTATTGGTCCAGATTCAGTTTTAATCTTCTATCAGGCCGATGATAGTGGTTGCCTGAGTCGCGATTCTATGCTCATTCGCATTCTGCACGATTCTACACTGAATATTTTATCGGATCAAAATCCAAGTTTGGTTAGTATTATTCCCAATCCG
The DNA here is from genome assembly GCA_943788145.1 of uncultured Flavobacteriales bacterium. Lineage (GTDB taxonomy): Bacteria > Bacteroidota > Bacteroidia > Flavobacteriales_G > Salibacteraceae > SHAN690. The sequence goes on along the minus strand of CALSPD010000016.1, from coordinate 15,161 downwards.
ACTTCCGGAATGACGCGGTTTTCGTTGGGAAGCGGACAAAAGCAACGAATGAATATTGCTGTTTACGATCAGCATGGTAGAATCGTCTTTGAAACACGACTAGAAGGACAATATATCGATTTCGATTCGAGCCATTTTCAAGTGGGCGTGTACACAGTCCGGTTTGAATTAAATCAAACGCTCGTACAAATCGAGAAAATGGTGATAATCAGATAAGTATTTCTTCAATATATTTCTACATTTGCACCCCGATTTGGGAAGGGGTATGTCGGTTGCCCTTAATATTAAAAACCTCTTGTTCGTGCCGATTTGAACAAGATACAAATTGCGCCACATGGCAAAAAAGACAGAAGAAGCTGCAGCATCCAAGGTAGAAGGAGCAGCAAAGAAGGCACCAGCGAAAAAGGCTGCTGCAACTAAAACTACCGCTAAAAAAGAGGAGACAGCCGAAAAAGCCGCTCCAAAAAAACCAAGAACCAGAGTTAATCAAGTAGATGTAACAGCCGAGGCGCCTGCAGAAGCAGTTGTTGAAGTTGCTGCTGAAACTCCAGCTCCAGCTGTTGAGGCGGAGGCTGTGAAGGAAGAGGTCAAAACTCCAGCTGCGAAAGTAGAAGAGGTAAAGCGACCTACACTTGCTGAATTCGACTGGTCAAAACTTGATAAGAAAAGAGAAGTTTATTCGGATAGCGAGCGCGAAGAAATGGAGCGCATGTATGACGAAACATTGACTTCAATTACTGAGCATACAGTGATTGACGGAAAGGTTGTTGCCATGACAAATCGTGAAGTCGTTGTAAACATTGGCTATAAGAGTGAAGGAGTTATTCCTTCTCCAGAATTTCGACACAATCCGAATTTGAAAATCGGAGATGAAGTTGAAGTTTATGTAGAGAAGACGGAAGACGCAAACGGTCAATTATTGCTATCGCATAAGAAAGCAAGAATGATGCGTGCTTGGGAGCGTGTTAACGCTGCTAAGGAGAATGATACCATCATTCGTGGACACGTTAAGTGTAGAACTAAAGGAGGTCTTATTGTTGATGTATTTGGCCTTGAAGCTTTCCTTCCAGGTTCTCAGATTGACGTTAAGCCTATCCGTGACTACGATATCTACGTAGGAAAAGACATGGAATTCAAAGTTGTGAAAATCAACAATGAGTTTAAAAACGTTGTCGTATCTCACAAAGCATTGATCGAGGCAGAAATCGAATTGCAGAAGGTTGAGATCATGCAAAAACTTGAAAAAGGTCAAGTACTTGAGGGTACAGTTAAGAACATCACTTCTTATGGTGTGTTCATTGATCTTGGTGGAGTAGATGGTCTTATCCACATTACTGACCTAAGCTGGGGTCGAATCAATCATCCAGAGGAAGTTGTGGAGTTGGATCAAACGATCAACGTTGTTATCCTTGACTTCGATGATGACAAGAAGCGAATTGCACTTGGTGTTAAGCAACTTCATGCTCATCCATGGGATGCCTTGAACACAGAGATCAAAGAAGGTGATAACATTAAAGGAAAAGTTGTTGTTTTAGCTGACTACGGAGCATTTGTTGAAGTAGCCGCTGGAGTTGAAGGTCTTATCCACGTTTCCGAAATGAGCTGGTCTCAACACTTGAGAACTGCTGATCAATTCTTCAAAGTTGGAGATGAAGTTGAAGCGAAGGTTATAGCAATCGATCGTGAAGAGCGTAAGCTTTCATTAAGTACACGCCAATTGACTCAAGATCCTTGGGAAGATATCGAGAAGCGTTACCCAGTAGAGAGCAAGCATACAGGAAGGGTTACTAACCTATCTAACTTCGGTGTGTTTGTTGAGCTAGAAGAAGGAATTGATGGTCTTATCCATATTTCTGATTTGAGCTGGAGCAAGAAAATCAATCATCCATCTGAGTTCACAAAAGCTGGATCAGACATGGAAGTAGTTGTGCTAGAAATAGACAAAGAAAACCGAAGATTGAGTCTTGGACACAAGCAATTGGAAGAGAATCCATGGGAAGTTTTTGAAACAGTTTTTGAAATTGGATCAACACACCAAGGAACAATCATTCAACGAAACGATAAAGGCGGTGTTGTAAACTTACCTTATGGTGTTGAAGGATTCGCTCCAAGTCGTCACCTAGTGAAGGCAGATGGTTCGAAGGCAGCAAATGAAGAAACGCTAGATTTCCAAATTTTAGAATTCAACAAGGACTCTAAAAAGATCATTGTTTCACATACTAAAACGTTCGAAACAGCTCATATCGCTGACGATGAAGAAAACGAAAAGCCAGCAAGAGGCGGTGCTAAAGCTACCAAGTCTAAAAATGATCGAAGAGTCGTTAAGAAACTTAACGATTCAATCGAAAAGACAACTCTTGGTGATTTAGATGTCCTTTCTTCATTGAAAGATGAGATGGAACTTGCAGAAAAGAAAAGCAAGTCAAAACCGAAAAAATAATGCGATTGCATTCTTTTAGATATAAAATCCTCTTCCTTACGGAAGGGGATTTTTTTTGCCTTGAATACTCAAGTATATTTGCCCTCAATAGATGGAATCGAGACTGTTGTTAGACCATGAATTATTAAACCATACCCTGGATAGGCTTGCCTTTCAGGTTTATGAGCAGCATCTTGATGTTAATAATTTCGCCATCATAGCGCTCCAACCTCGTGGGGTTTTTCTTGGCCGAAGGATGGTTGAACGGTTAAAGCGCATTTATAATGTAGGTACTATAAACTACGGTGAACTGGATATTACCTTTCATCGAGACGATTTTAGGAGACGAACAGAAATGTTGGTGCCATCAAAAACCAACCTCGATTTTAGCATTGAAGGTCGGAATATACTCCTCGTGGATGATGTCCTCTACACGGGGCGAACCGTTCGGGCTGGATTGGACGCTATGCTGGATTTTGGCCGTCCTGCTCACGTAGAGTTGATGGTATTGATTGATCGTAGGTTTAGCCGTGAATTGCCCGTTCAGCCAGATTATACGGGTAGAGTAGTGGACGTTGTTTCAGACGAAACGGTAAAAGTTCAATGGTCTGAAAACGATATGGAAAATAAAGTGATTCTTTTTAGTTCAACCAAAAAAGCATGACGAAACTGAGTACTAAACATCTGCTCGGCATAAAGCAAATCACAAAAGAGGATATCGAGTTGATATTTCGGACGGCCGATAATTTTAAAGATGTATTAAATCGTCCGATTAAGAAAGTTCCTTCGCTTCGAGACGTGACCATTGCAAATGTCTTTTTTGAAAATTCAACCCGAACAAAGCTCTCTTTCGAATTAGCGGAAAAGCGATTATCAGCGGATGTAGTCAATTTTTCAGCTTCATCCTCATCTGTTAAAAAAGGGGAAACCTTGGCCGATACGGTCAATAATATCCTTGCTATGAAAGTCGATGTTGTCGTGATGCGACATCCGAATCCTGGAGCTTGTATGTTTCTAGCGAACCATGTCGATTGCAGCATCATAAATGCCGGAGATGGCGCTCATGAACACCCGACACAGGCATTGCTAGACGCTTTTTCACTCAGAGAGAAATTAGGAGACTTGACCGGTCGGAAAATTTTAATTGTTGGAGATATTTTGCATTCCAGGGTTGCGCTATCCAATATCTTCTGTTTGCAAAAGCTTGGGGCCGAAGTCGCGGTTTGCGGTCCATCTACCCTTTTACCAAAGCACATCGAAAGTCTAGGCGTCAAAGTATTCTTAGATTTTAGAAAAGCGCTTCAATGGTGTGAAGTGGTTAATATGCTAAGGATTCAACTCGAACGACAAGAAATTCAATACTTTCCTTCCCTTCGTGAATACACAATGCAATATGGACTCAGTAACGCGCTGCTTGCGGAACTTGGGAAAACAGACATAATAATTATGCACCCAGGACCGATAAATAGAGGCGTAGAAATCACTTCGGACATAGCAGATGGAAAGAATAGTATTATCTTGAACCAAGTTGAGAATGGCGTTGCTATCAGAATGGCAGTTCTTTATCTTCTTTCAGGTCAAGTAAAGCCAACGAGTTGATTTGATATATTTGTTAGTGACCGTTTAAATCTTTCTTTTATGAATTTTACAATAACTCAAAACGACAACTATACGCTTGTTAGCATTGAATCTGAGAAGTTGGGGGGAGTAATTTCTCCTGAGCTTAAGGCGAAGTTTGTAGAACTTAATGGTCAAGGAATTAAAAATATCGTATTGGATTTATCCAATGCAAGGTATTGCGATTCCTCAGGATTAAGCGCGATATTGGTGGGTAATCGACTATGTAAAAATGCTCAAGGAACCTTTGTAATCTGCGGACTCAACGACTTGGTTCAGAAATTATGCAGTATTTCCCAACTGGATTCTGTTCTAAATATTACACCAACAAAGCAAGAAGCGATTGATTTTATAATCATGGACGAAGTGGGTCGAGATTTGGAAACGGATTAATATATGAGACACCTTTACATTATTTTCCTGTGCTCATTTACTACATTTTTATCGGTTGATCTGTTCGCACAATGTGTCCCTGACACAACAATCACTGGTCTGTATTCCCCAACCGAGCAAGAAGGTTTGCCCGAAGCTACAATAGGATTGGCCTATGAAGCAGTGATTCACATGAGCGTGCCGGCCGAAACAACCATAACCATCAGCCTAAGCGTGGACAGCGTGGTTCTAACTGCTGTAAATGGACTGCCATCGGGTTTGTCTTACGAATGTCAAAACTCGACTTGTGGTATCGAAGGAGGAGATTTTGGATGTATCCGAATTTTTGGAACACCTGATAATCCGCTAGAAGTTGGCAGCAATGACTTAGTGGCTGTTTTTCAATTACACACAAACCTGCCGACCTTCACCTATGACTTGAAGGACTATTCGATTACGTTAAATGCTGGCACACCCGCTGACATTGCTGAACTAGATAACCTTGGTCTCAATCTGTTTTCAGAACGGAACCCAATGACAAAAGGTGGAAATCTTGTCATTCAATCGGCAAGCTCTGAACATAGTGTTATTACCATTTATTCCCTCTTAGGTTCTGTCCTAGGGAGCTGGAAAAACGAATCAGGAAAAGGACTTACACGAGTTCCTGTCGACCAATTTAACCTGCAACCTGGGGTTTACTTTGCTGTTCTACGTCAAGGCGGTGAGTCAACGACCTTAAGGTTTGTACTTCAATAATCTTGGCGAAGAGTAGTTTTTCTGTTAGAATATTGGGCTCTAGCTCAGCTTTACCAGCAAACAATCGATTTCCAACTGCTCAGATTTTAGACTGCAATCAACAATACTATTTGATTGACTGTGGGGAAGGAGCGCAGATGCAAATGCGGAAATATCGAATCAAAATTCAGCGTATTAAGGCCGTTTTTATATCGCACTTACATGGCGATCATTATTTTGGTTTGCTGGGCCTTCTCAATAGCATGCAGCTATTAGGTAGAACTTCAAAACTGAATATCATTTGTCCTGCTAAACTCAAAGACATTTTTGAGTTACAAATGGAGGCTGGCGGTGGTCGATTTCAATTTCCAATACATTATACTTTTACGGATGAAATTGTTGAAAGTGTCGGAGACACATTGGTTTATTCGGATGCCAACCTAAGTGTTACGGCATTTCCGTTGAAACACCGAATCCCTTGTAGTGGCTTTTTATTCAAACAGCAAAAAAAGCAGCGGACGTTTAAAAAAGAATCCTTAAACCTTTTTGGTGTCCCTATTAAGTTGATTCAAGAAATAAAGGATGGCGCTGATTTTATAATGGAAGATGGAACGATAATACCGAACGCGTTAATGACGATTGATCCTCCTGCACCCAAAACCTACGCTTATTGTACCGATACACTTCCGATGGCTGAAACCAGCGCTTATATAAAAGGATGTGATACCCTTTACCATGAGGCTACCTTTGCGGAGGCTGATGTCACTAGAGCAAAACAAACCTTTCATAGCACCGCAAAACAGGCCGCGATAGTCGCGAAAAATGCAGAAGTCCGTCAGTTGTTGATTGGTCATTTTTCAGCCAGATATTTGGATTTGGAGTTGCTTGAAAACGAAGCTCGAACCGAATTTTTGAATTCGTTTCTGGCAATTGAAGGAAAGTTGTTTGAAATTTAATCGAACGACCTGCTTATTTAGATTGATTCTTAATAAATTTGACCTTGATGAATCCGATTAAACTTCACATTGCAGAGTCCAACTATGTCACAAGAGAGGGGTTAAAGTCCATTTTTAGTGAGATTGACGCGATTCAAGTTGTTGGATTAACAGCTAATTCGGAATATTTGAAATCCGACCTGTTGGAGTCGAACCCAGATGTGCTTCTGATCAATTACCTCGCTGAAGGCTTGCACGCTTCAGATGTAATTCAGTCTTTGAAGCTATTGCCAGGAATAAAAGTTATGGGCATGACGACAGTTTGTGAAGCTGACACCGTTCGCAAATTGCTTGAATCAGGCTTAAATGGTCATTTACTTGGAGATTGTGATCAAGAAGAAATCATTGATAGCATTCTTTGTTCAGGGCAAGGCGAAAAGTTCTTCTGTGGCAAAGTGATCGATCAATTGAATAATGACTTCGGAGACGAATCCAAACACGGTTGTGAACCGATCACCATTTCTGAGCGGGAGTTAGAAATATTGCAGTTGGTGGCCCAAGGATTAACGACAAAGCAAATAGCCGAAAAAATTCATTTGAGCTTTCATACCGTTATGACACATCGAAAGAATATGATGAGTAAGCTAGGGATTAACAACACGGCTGGACTCATTATTTATGCCGTACGCGAAAACTTGATCAGTCCGAATCGTTATTTGTTCAGTCAAACAAACGTTTAACTTATTACCAACTGATTTCATCGTCAGCCCCCAACAACATTAGCGCTTCGGATAGTTCACCCTCTGTTTTTAGGTCGGAATTTTTCTTAGAAACATCCAATCCCAATCGATAAATTTTAATAGCTTCTTTTTCCTTTCCCTCGCCTTCGTACAGTTTGCCTAGTTTATAGTAACCACCTAGGTAGGTTTCGTCCTTGCTCAAAAGGTCTTCGATCAGAGCTATGGCCGATTTGCGATTGCCATCTTTTTCGTATTCAAGCGCTGCAGCATATTTAAGGAACGAATCTTCAGGATTCGTTTCCAACATCTCTTTGATTAGTTTCAATCGCTCGTTCTGCATGGGGCTCAAATTTTGTCGAAAATTAGTTACCACAAGTTATATATCTCGGCTGAAATACCAACAAACGATGAACAATTTATCAAAGTTGCATCTCAAGTAGCTTGTAAGTTACGGGATAACTCACTACTCCGGAAGCGAGCATCTTAGCACGAAAAACATTGTTTTTTTCCATCTTTTCAACATAATCAATGTCATTGACTGCGAAAATCATGGATACTTGATTTGGATCATCAATTCCCCGCATCACTGTTTTAACTTGATTTTCTCGATTAGGTTCATCTTTGTAATCCTCTAAAAATGCACTTTCCCATCGGTCGTAGTTCATCACTTTAAAACTCATAAACATCAGAATACTGTCCGTGATGGGTTCTGTTCCTGACAGCTGACGCGTCATCCAATAAAGATCCATTGCATCCATAACACCAGCAGACGCCATCGATTTCTGAAGGTTTTGAGAAGTGATGTAATCTCGAGCACTTTTTAAATTAGTGACTTGCGTGTAAACCAAGGCTAATGATGTATCAGTGCGATCTCTATATACGCTTAATGCTTTTATGCCATGTTTCTCTCGAATGGATTGGGCAATATCAAATGAAGCCTTCCAAACATCGTAAGCTTTCACCTTGTGTGCAATGAGTAAACATGTGTCAAATTTCACTTCTCGTGTAAATGGCGTATTTACTAACGTCTCATCAACAAGGTCGGATTCATCCGCATCAGGAGATTCGCTAGCAGGACCACAAGAATATACTAGGCTGAATATAGTCATCAGCATCATAAGGTTGAATAACTTCGCTCTGTTCATGCGGCTAAAATAACTTGAAAATGGTCTTTCAATTAATTGATGAAAAAACTTTTACCACCATTTATCCATGCATAAAGTTCTGATGCTTTTTCTATGCTATTTTTTAGCTAGTTCGTGTTCCAAAAACCAGTCGATCGAAGTATCTGGAATAGTCATGAACGGAAACACAGAAAACCCTATTTCGGGTGCCGTCATTCATTTCGAGCAATCCAAATTAAACTACGGTACCTATTCGAATGTCTTCTCTGTTTTGGAATCGGTTGAATCGAATGACGTTGGTTTTTATCATGCGGAATTAGAACCGAACTCAGTGGTAGAATATAGATTTCGCGCTTCTGCTGATGGTTATTTTTCTTCGAATGATACGCTGGACCGAAATGCTTGGAGAATGAATACGGATAATTTTCAGGAGATAAAACTGTACGAAAAATCAGTTTTGAAGATTCATGCCTTTAACCAAAATCGACCAGGAATTCGTATGATTCTTTACATGCTGCCAAATTCACCTCGATGTAGAACATGTTGTGGAAAGCAAACCTTTGTTTTTGATGGACTCATTGACACCACCATTTTTTGCCCTGCCTATGGTGGAGGAATCATTGAATACGAAACGCTCAGAATATCAGGTTCAGGCGGTCAGAATGGAGAGGGAAGTGTGTTTATGGACAACGATACCGTGGTTTTTAATCTCGAAATCCAGTAATTGATTTATTGCTTGCCCGCTTGTTGAGCAGCTTCAGCTTCTGCCTTTAGTTGGTCGTGAATTTCAGCATTGAGAACTGTTTCAGCCACCATTTTGCCGTTTTGAAGGGCCTGTGTGAAATACTTGATGCCAGCGTGATAATAATCGTAAATGCCATCATTTCCATTGCTTGTGTATTGAATGGTTTGAGTCAAATCACCTTCTTCATCTTTAAATGTCCAAGTGCCTGATTTATCCCCATTTGCATATACTTCATTGTAATAAACATTACCATTTCTGTGGTAGTGTTTGCCTTCGCCATTTAACTTGCCGTTTGTCCAATTTCTAGTGTATTGCAAAGATCCATTGTCAAAAAAGACGCTTTCAAGACCATGCTTTTTACCCTTGTCATTTTCATGATACTGAGCACTTACTTGCCCATTGTCGTAATGATTCGTCACAATGGTGCAATTGCATTGGCTGTCAAACGATTTAACCAAACCTGTTTGGCTATAAACGGAGACACTGCTTATGAAAAGCAAAAGGGTAAGTATAGTTTTCATATTGAACATGATGTGTTTGCGAAGATAGTTAAGCATCAAATAGACGACTCAAAAGCTTTTAAGATGCTTTTGTATTTCGTTTATGTAGTCTGATTTTAGCGAAATGAAATCATTTTGTCGTTTAAACCAAGTTGTTTGGCGCTTGGCGAAGTTGCGGGTATGTTGTTTTATTTTATCTATGGCCTCATTTAAGGTCGATTTTCCATCAATGTGATCAAACAATTCTTTATAGCCAACTGTCTGCAGTGCATTGCAGGTTCTATATTGGATAAGTGATTCAACTTCGCTTAACAACCCATCTTCCATCATTTTATCAACCCGTTGGTTTATTGAATCATAAAGCCCGCTGCGCTCTGGAGAAAGCGCAAAGAGGGTTGATTTGAAAGGTCTACTCTTTTTTGTTTTCTGTCGTTGACTTGAGTAGGTTTTACCCGTGCTATCGATTATTTCAAGCGCTCGAATGAGGCGTTGTGGGTTATCAAGGTCGGCTGTTTTGGCATAAATTGGATCGCTAGCTATAAGCTCATTCTTTAAAAATTCGATTCCCTCGCGTTCGAGCAATTCCATCCATTTTTGTCGTATCTCTTCCGAGGCCTTTGGCAGCGGATCAAAGCCATTGACGACAGCATTTATGTAAAGTCCCGAACCACCCACTAAGATGGCCGTATTCTTTCGCGTGAAATAATCTTCTAAAAAGGAAATGACATTTGTTTCAAATTCACCCGCGTTGTAGTCTTCATCCGGGTTTTTTATGTCAATGAAATGATGGGGAATCGCATTGAGTTCTATGGTAGTTGGTTTTGCCGTTCCAATGTTCAACTTTCTATATACCTGACGTGAATCGGCATTAATAATTTCTGCATCGAAGAGCTTAGCCAAATCAATGGATAGCTTGGTTTTTCCAGACGCTGTTGGTCCGGCAAGGACGATCAATTGACTCAAAGGACTAATTCAAGTTTTCGCTTCCGCCCATCATTCTGAACAATTCTTCCAATTCATCTTCTTCCAATTCATCATCATCTTCTTCACTATCCACTTCAATCTCGACACCGTCAAATGTCAAATCGGTTGATTTACTGTACTGCTCGGGCGAAATACCGAAGGATTGCGAAATTCTAGGAAGAATCATGGCGTCTTCAATGGTTTTGATGCTTATCACATCGATGTAAAAACACCACATGAGCATAAAATCAAAAACATAAACTAGTTTTTGATTTTTCTCAAAAATGATTTCGTCCAATTGAATATTATCCATCATCCAAATTGGATCGCCTCCTTCTTCAGGATCTTTTACTTCAATGAGGGTGATTTCTTGTCCTTTTTCCCAATCATCGTTACTCACATAAAAAGATGCCATCTGTGAATTATCAAATCCAAATGCTTCTTGAATCATTTCATGAAAGGTTAGAAAACTATCATTAGACACCATTTCAATGTCTCGAAATACATCTTTTTCGTAATCGATTAATACTCTAAAATGAATAACTTTTTGCATGATTAATCACGTTTAAGTGGCTTCAAGTTGATCTCATCGGCTTTCCTTAAAAGAAGCTGATATGCATCATCATAATTATTGTCTATTTCTCCTTCGAGGATGGATTCTCGAATTGCTGTCTTTAAAACACCCACCTCTCTACCTGGATTCAACCCGAAGATATTCATTATCTCAGCTCCTCCAATGGGCGGTTCCCAATTTCTCAGCCTATCCTTTTCTTCCACCTCTATGCATTTTGATCGCACTTTTTCAAAGTTGTTCAAGAAGCGCTTAACCTTCAGCTCGTTTTTCGAAGTGATGTCAGACTCGCACAGAATCATCAGGTTTTCGAGGTCATCACCAGCGTCAAACACCAATCTACGCACACCAGAATCGCTCACTTTATCGTTGCTTAAGGCGATAGGACGTAAATGCAATTTGACCATTTTCTGAACGAAGCGCATCTTATGATCTTGAGGTAGTTTGAGTGTTCGGAAAAGTTTTGGAACCATTCGAGCGCCACGATCTTCATGTCCGTGAAAGGTCCAACCATGAACTTTGTCAAATCGTTTGGTATCTGGTTTGGCAATGTCATGAAGAATCGCGCTCCAGCGCAACCATAGATCACTGCTACGATCGGCAACATTATCCAACACTTGAAGTGTGTGGTAAAAATTATCCTTGTGGCTCACCCCATTTCGATGTTCGACACCATAGAGCTCAACCATTTTAGGGAAAATGATGTGAAGTAAACCGGTATTAAATAACAATTTGAATCCAAGGCTCGGCTTTGATGAAGCAATGATTTTATTCAACTCATCCGTTATGCGTTCTTGCGAAACGATGCGAATGCGATCACGTTGTGTTTCAATCGCCTTTAAGGATTGGTCTTCGATACGAAACCCGAGTTGGGTTGCAAATCGAATGGCGCGCATCATCCTTAAAGGGTCGTCTGAATAGGTGATAACGGGATCTAATGGTGTAACAAGCAATTTCTTTTCAATATGATTCAATCCGCCAAAAGGATCAATGATTTCACCATAGTCCTTATCGTTAAGACTGATGCTAAGTGCGTTGATGGTGAAATCCCTACGTGAGCGATCCTCGTGTAGCGTTCCGTTTTCGACCATCGGGTTTCGCGAATCATAACGATATGACTCCTTTCGTGCACCTACGATTTCAATGTCAAGTCCATCAGCAACAAACTGAGCGGTGCCAAAGCGTTCAAATATGTTCACTTTAGTGCCATCAAGTTTTTTCGAAAGCGCCTTGGCAAACTCAATACCTCGTTCGGAAACTACTATATCCAGATCTTTACTTGGCCGGTCTAAAATTAAATCACGCACAAAACCACCCACAATGAAGGCTTCAAGCTTTAATTCGTTCGAAACCTTTTGAACAGCTTCGAAAAGGGGTTTGTTGAGGTATGCTTTAATCTCGACTGACGTCATAGCTATTTGCGGATGATTCGAAAGGAATCGTCAGAATTGAATTTGATAATACTACTGGGCTTGGTTAAAAACTCGTCTAAGTCAATCACCATATCTACTGATTGCGAAATTAATAGCTCGGTTTCACTTACTCGAATCGGGGCCGGTTTTCCGCTCAAATTGGCTGATGTTGATACGATTGGCTTTCTAAATCGATCGATAATCGATTTAATAAACCCAATGTTCACTACTCGAATTCCCAATGATCCATCTTCAGCCAATAGTTCTTTAGGTAAGTTGCGAGGATTAGGATAAACGATAGTCGTTGGTGTATCGGACACCTCAATGATTTGATATGCTGCTTCAGGGATGTGAGCTACATATGCCTCTAGCATGGTTATAGAAGAAACCAACATGATCATACTTTTCTGAGGTGGTCGCTGTTTGATGTCGAAAATTTTAAGAATGGCTGTTGCATTACATGCATCGCAGGATAAACTCGCAATGGTATCGCTAGGGCAGAGGATTACTCCACCAGATCGCAGCACTGCCACCGCCTTGTCCATTTCTTGTTTTTCAATCATAAAACGTTCCTAGGGTTGATTTCTTTGGCACAGTTAAAATGTCCTTGTGGGCAAGCGTTAAATCCATGTAATCCACAAGGTCGGCAGTCCAACTTCGTTTCAAGTTGCACTATTTTCTTTCGATCGCTCAATGGTCCAAAACCAAAACCTGGAATGGTGCTGCAATAAATTACTGTTGTTGGCGCATTTGTCGCGCTGGCTAAATGCATTGGAGCTGAATCATTGACGTAGTTCATTTTGGCACCAGCCATTAAGGCGGCCGATTGAAGGAAACTTAATTTCCCGGCTAATACCTCAATCATATCGCGGTTCGCATTCGCTTGTATCCACTCGCAAATGGAACGATCATTTTTTGCTCCGAGTAGATATACTTTATGTTCGGAAGGAAGGAGCTGAATTAGTTCTACCCATTTTTCTTTTGGCCATTGCTTGGTATTCCACACCGATGTGGGTGCGATGCATACATATTCATTCACTTGAAATTGCGCCACCGAGGCCATATCCTTCGCGGTTGGATAAAGCCTAGGTTTCTCAGCTTGCTCCATCAAAACCAACGACTGAATTAACTTATGATTTCGATCTATTTCGTGGCCTCCATTGAATCGATGTATGATAGACTGAGTAAAAGCCCAAGAAAGGGGGTTTTTATCAAAACCAATTCGGGTTTTAGCACCAGATAAAGCAGTAATTAATCCAGAACTGAGGTAGCGATGGACATTCACGATCACATCGAATTTTTCGCTTCTAATGGCGCTAATCATACGCAACAAATTGCCCAACTTATTGGCTTTCTTATCCCAAACCCAGCAGGTTTTTAAAAATGGATGACCTTCAAATAAAGCTTCGTTTCCTTTTCGAACGAGCAAGTGCAATTCGTAGTTCGGATTCGACTTATGCAGGCTTTCGAGTATGGATGTCGCTAAAATCGCATCACCAAGGAAGCTTGTCTGAATGACCAGTATTTTTTTCGATTCAATCAAACAGCCACCTGAAAATCGCGAAGCACATCGTTTAACGAAGTTTTCTTATCCGTGCTTTCCTTTCGCTTGCCGATTATAAGGGCACAGGGAACTTGGTAGGTTCCAGCCGCAAATGTTTTTGGGATTGAGCCCGGAATCACGACAGAGCCGGCTGGAACCCGACCTTTTGTTTCGATGGGTTCAGCACCTGTAACATCAATGATTTTTGTACTCATGGTTAAAACCACATTAGCTCCTAAAACAGCTTCCCTTTCAATGTGAACGCCTTCCACAACAATGCATCGAGAACCAATAAAACAATTGTCTTCAATGATTACTGGCGCAGCTTGAACGGGTTCTAAAACTCCTCCTATTCCAACTCCACCACTCAAATGCACATTTTTACCAATTTGCGCACAACTTCCAACGGTAGCCCATGTGTCCACCATTGTACCTTCATCTACATAAGCACCAATGTTTACGTAGGAAGGCATCATAACGACACCTCTTGAGATATAGGCGCCATAGCGAGCGATAGCATGCGGAACAACTCGAATACCCTTATCGGCATAATTGCTTTTCAGGGCCATTTTATCGTAAAACTCAAGGGGTCCAACTTCGATGGTTTCCATCTTGCGAATCGGGAAATAGAGGATTACGGCCTTCTTAACCCAGTCGTTCACCTTCCAACCATCTTGAGTTGGCTCAGCGCAACGAAGTAGGCCATTGTCAATTTGATCAATGATTTGTTCGATACAATGTTTGGTGGTGTTGTCGTTTAGAAGCGATCGGTCTTCCCATGCCGAATGAATCAAGCCTTCCATTTCCTCGAGTGAATATGCCATAGAATAGAGTTTTCAGTCCGCGGCAAAAGTACAGTTTGTCTATTGCCATCAACCGTTGGCGAAGCTTTACCTTCGCAACATGCCGAGAACACTTGCTATAGACTTTGGAATGAAACGCACGGGGTTAGCCATTTCTGACCCTTTAGGTATGATAGCCAATGGGTTAGAAACGTTGGCTACAGATAAGTTAATGGATGGATTGCGTCTTTTAAATCAGAAAAAGCCCTTTGAGCGAGTGGTAATTGGTCATCCAAAACGCATGAGCGGTGAAGACTCGGCTGTCGAGCAAAACATTTTGCTTTTTATTGAAAGTTTTAAAAAAGTATTCCCATCGGTGTTAGTAGATCGCCTGGACGAGCGCTTCACGAGTAAAATTGCGATGCAAACGATGATATCTGCCGGTTCAAAGCGCAGCGACCGAAGAGACAAAGGAAACATTGATAAAATAAGCGCAACATTACTTTTGCAGGAATATTTAAACAAAGGCTAAAGGCATGATTTTACCGATAGTAGCATACGGAGATCCGATTTTAAAGAAAGAAGCAGTTGAAATTGAGAAGGATTATCCTGAGCTAAAAACGCTTATTAGCAATATGTTCGATACGATGTATAACGCCAACGGTGTGGGCTTGGCTGCTCCTCAAATTGGTGAAAGCATCCG